>JBFRWI010000025.1:0-8675 GCA_051439505.1 Hormoscilla sp.
GGTTGGTCAAATCGCCTCTCGATCCACTCTTGAAACTCTTCAAATTCCCGTTCTTCTTCTGAGATCGGCAGTTCCATTTCTCTTCGCGCCAAGCTGTACCCATCCAAAAACACCTGCAAATGACTAAGCGATTGCCTCCCCAAATACATGGAAGGTCTTTGTTTAATATTTGTCAACATTTCATAAAAACTGCTCATCTTCTTTTCCCTCAATCTTTGTTACCCAACGAACGCAACCTCAATAACATCTATTGGTTTGGTTTTGTGCGGAAACCCAACCGGAGGGCGATCGGGGCAGAATTAGTCATCAATGTTTTCAGTCGGTTTTAACCGACTTTAGCTATTAGCCGGGGGTTTGAACCCCCGGCGGGCTAACAGCGAAGTGCGATCGCCTCTATTAGCACGCTACACGCTACACGCTCCGCTATTTTGACTACATCATCCATCTTAGCACGCAACCCAATATTTCGGCAAGCGATCGGCAATTATTCATACCCAGAAACCCGGTTACTTGGAGAAACCAGGTTTCTTATACTTGACAAGATCCATCCATGCTAGCTATAATCTACAATACAAGCAATAGTTCAGATAGTGAAGAGGTCGAGATGACAAAAACAGCTACTCATAATGTGCTATTGGCACCAGAACAATATGAAACCCTAGCCCAGATGGCCAGTCAAGAAGGTCGCAGCATTTCCGAACTAGCACAAGAAATGGTGCGCTTAGGGCTAGAAACTCGGGAAAAGCAAAAACAGCACAACTTGGAAATCCTCGATCGTTTAACCCAGCGGCGCATCAAATACCATCGTCAGCACGGTATGTATCCAGGGGATCTAGTTGCCGAAGTCCGGGCCGAACGAGAAAAACAAATTGACAGGGTAATGAGAGGTGAACCATGAAAATCGTCCCAGACTCAAATATATTCATAGCGCTAGTGATTTCTCTACCCTATTCCCAAGCCGCGATCGACAAGATAGCAGCATGGGAACAGCAAAATGCAGAACTGCTAGTGCCTACCTTATGGTCTTATGAGGTAGCTTCCACTCTCCGCAAGGCTGTTGCAACCAGGAGTATTTCTGCTGAAGAGGCGGTAGAAGATCTGCAAGATATTCTATCTTTGAACATTCCCCAAGTACCGCCCACGCCTGCACTTCACGAACAAGCGCTTATTTGGGCAGGGAGACTCAATCAAATTGTCGCCTATGATGCTGCCTACCTTGCCTTAGCTGAGTCCCAAGATGCAGGATTTTGGACAGCCGATCGGAGAATTGCTGATGCTGCCAGAAACCTCAATATTTCCTGGGTACATCATATCGAAGAAGCCTGATATAGCAGTTCTCAGATTACTGTGATATGCTGTTGAGGAGATTGCTTCGGGGGGGTTAACTCATAAACCATAAGTTATCGCGCTTGTCCCCCCCCCTCGCAATGACAAATAGGCTATCACAACGGGTGTGGTCATAAGTAGTTGATAGCCAGTGCATCTGGTGATACATGTATATATATAGCCCGCGCAGGCGGGCTTTGTTCATGTAGCCGGGCCCTTTAGGGTTCGGGCTACGCGGTCTCCTACCAATGGGCGCAAGACCACACCCGGTGGGCGGTGCCCACCCTACTTTTATCCATCAGTTTGCTTGACTTCGTAAAGGACAATGAGATGACCATCATAATCGCAAAATGCTTGTTCGGTAAAGTTGAGGTTTGGTGGTGCGGTGAAAAAACTGGGCTCGATCGCCTCTAGTCCCTGCGGAGCGAATCTTTTGAATTATCGCAGCAAGGGAGGGAACTCTGATGACAGTGGCAGTGGAAGCCAAGTGATGCCTTTGACTTCCGTAACTATCAAGCAGGGGCGCTTCAGGTGCAGTCCGTCTGCGGAAGTTGGAGATGGGGGTTGTAGTGGTTCCATATTTCTGAGACAATAAGCTTATATAGTCAACAGATAACTTGTTTGAGTCGTGAAAACTTGGCAAATAGTGAAAAAGCATGCTATCCTGCTGTTAATCATGTTAGCTGTAGCACTACCTGCTGAAGCATCCACTTGCCGCAGCTACCAGGATAACTTAATTTGTATCAATAGGATCAAGCGTAGCGCTAAATATTACTGGGAGTACAGAGCAGCAGTCACTGTCAACGGTGTTGCCAGACCGATCGAGATATATAATTGTCGCGATCGGGTGCGGGTGCGCAAAGACAAAACCGTCGTCCCCTTCCAGTCCCATGGTGCAGGTGAACTGCTCTGTAGTATACTCAATCGGTAGTTACCTAGTTGTAAGTTGCGACATGCGATCGCCCCCCTCTGCTACCAGACAAGAAACCGGGTTTCTGCGAGAATTGTAGCTACTCCCGCTAAATTTGCTCAAAGAAACCCGTTTTCTCAACTCCCCGCGATCGCCTCAGCTTCTCCCCTGGCTACTGAACCCAAAACTCCCACCTTTATATCTTTTGATAGTTATATAGAGTTATAAATAAAAGTTTCAACAAACTGAAACCCTTACCCTGTGGTCGTTACAGCCCCTTGTCTCCTGGCCAGCGATCGCAAAGGATTGACTCGTTATATAGATGGTCTCACCCCTTACCTGCTATTGTAGGATAGTAGGCTTGACAGCTAAGTTATGTCCCGACCTGTTTTATACATCGCCATCACTAATCACGGATTCGGTCATGCCGTGAGAGCATCATCCGTGGCCGCAGTCCTCAAGCAGCTGTATCCCGATCTGCTGCTGATTCTGGTGACAGCCGCACCGCGATGGTTGCTAGAATCCTACATTCGGGGGGATTTCATTCATCGCCCCCGGGCCTTGGACGTGGGCGTGATTCAATCTGATAGCTTGACGATGGATAAGGACGCCACCCTAGAAAAATTGCGGCATCTTCGCGCTCAACAAAAATCCATTGTCGCCGGAGAAGTCAGTTATATCCGTCAAAATCGGGTAGGTCTAGTTTTGGCCGATCTCCCCCCCTTGGCAGCGGAAATTGCCACAGCCGCTGGCATTCCCTGTTGGATGTTGAGTAATTTCGGTTGGGATTTTATTTATCGAGATTGGGGCGGTGAGTTTCTCGAAATTGCCCATTGGATTGGCCAGTCTTACCAAAAGTGCGATCGCCTATTTCGCCTCCCCCTCCACGAACCCATGACTGCCTTTGAGAATATTACCGATGTCGGGTTAACTGGCGGCAACCCCCGCTATCCTGCTGGGGAAATACGCGATCGCCTGGAAATAACTGCACCTCGGGAAAAAACCATCTTACTCACCTTTGGAGGACTGAGTTTGCACGCCATTCCCTACCAAATATTGCCGCAGTTTCCTGATTGGCAATTCATCACCCTGGATCGACAAGCACCTGACTTACCCAATTTACTGAAAATTTCCGGTCAAGAATACCGTCCCGTAGACATAATGCCAGCCTGCGGGCGCGTCATTTCTAAACCTGGATACAACACCTTTGCCGAAGCTATGGGACTGGAAGTACCCATTATCTCTCTGACCAGGGAGGGTTTTGCCGAAGCACCCCTGTTGCTGGCCGGCATTCAAAATTATAGTTATCATCAAATTATTACCCCCGCTGAATTTTACTCTAGCAATTGGGAGTTTCTCCGGCAAGCACCCCTGCCCCCCCGCCAGCAGTCACCCTTGGATAAAAATGGCAGCCAGGCGATCGCCCGGGAAGTCGTCAACTATTTTCATAGTATGACATAAAAATTGACCAATTACCAAGATGATTCATTATCAACAACAACTGCAAATCAAAACCAGAGGCAAATCCTTTTGCCCCATCACATCTAAGGTGCAAGAAATCGTCACATCTTCAGGGATCCAAACGGGACTATGTAGCATATTTTTGCGTCACACATCAGCTAGCTTGCTGATCCAAGAAAACGCCGATCCGGACGTGCTCAAAGACATGGAGAACTTCTTTGCCAAGCTAGTACCAGAGGATGGCACTAGCTACATTCACGATACCGAAGGACCGGACGACATGCCCGCCCATATCCGCACGGCCCTCACCAAGACATCAGAACAGGTCCCCATTCATCAAGGAAAATTGCTGCTAGGAACCTGGCAGGGCATTTACCTTTGGGAGCACCGGCAGCAGGGGCATTCCCGAGAAATCATCGTTCACATTACTGGCAATTGAGCTAAAATAATTAAGAAACACCCTCTCAAGTGGGGTGTTGGCAAGCTTATCAGGGTGGGATGGCCGATCGGAGTATAGATTATTATCCCCAAGGTGATGCTTGGATGCAATCTCTAAACCAATTAATTTCTAAAGTTTCTGAAAAAGTCCACCTGCGTACCGTCCTGGTTGTGCCGTTCGTGATCCAGATCTGTGCGGCGGTGGGGCTGACGGGATATCTCTCTATCAGAAAGGGGCAAATAGCCGTCAATGATGTTGCCACCGAACTGCGTCGGGAAATAACCGATCGGGTCTCCCAAAAACTGCGCAGTTACCTGGCGACGCCCCATCTTGTTAATCAAAGCAACCAAGATGCCATTACTCTCGGGCTGTTGAGTCTGCAAAACAGCCAACCCTGGGAACAGCATTTGTGGCGACAAGTGCAATTATTTGATTCCCTGAGTCTGACGGGCCTAGGGACGCAGGGAGGAGAATTCATCACCGCCGAAAAAGTTGCTGATGGCAAAATGGTGCGGCGAGTGGCTGGTAATTATACAGATTTAAAACGTCAAAATCAAGATTATCGAACCACATTATTGACCAAAAACTACGACCCGCGCAGCCAAGATTGGTATAAAGCTGCTGTTCAGGCTAGTAAACCGACTTGGAGTGCAATTTTTCCTCATTTAGTAGAACAGGAACTGCTGATGGTTGCGGTGCAACCTGTATACGACCAACAGGGAAAATTAGAAGGAGTTCTAGCTAGTGGTATTAGTATATCAGAAATTTGCGAGTTTCTGAAAAGTATCAAGGTGGGGAAATCAGGACAAACTTTCATTATCGATCGGGCGGGCATGTTGGTGGCCACCTCGACGAGGGAAAAGCCATTCACGCCGAATATGCAAAGGCGGCAAGCGGATCAAAGTAGCGACACCTTAACGCGAAAAACAGCTAAATATTTGCAGCAAAAGTTTGGCAGCAGAACCAGTTCCGAGCAAGCCTGGAATCAAATTATAAGTAGGCAGCAATTAGAATTTAAGATTAAGGGGCAGAGGCAATTTGTACAAGTCATGCCCCTGCAAGATAGCTTTGGTTTAGACTGGTTGATAGTAGTGGTAGTCCCAGAAGCAGACTTCATGGAGCTTCTCAACGCCAACGCCCGCGCTACCATCCAGCTATGTCTGGCGGCCTTAGTGCTAGCTTACGCCCTGGGCATGGGGACATCTCGCTGGGTGGTCAGGCCGATCCTGCGCTTAAACATAGCAGCAAAGGCGATCGCCAAAGGTGAATGGGAGCAAAAAGTAGACGTACAACGGCCCGACGAACTCGGGGAACTGGCCAGGTCATTCAGTTCCATGGCCGCCCAGTTGCAAGAGTCCTTTGCCACCCTAGAGGCCAAAAATCAAGAATTGCAGCGCCTCCACCAGCTCAAAGATGAATTTTTAGCAAATACCTCCCACGAACTCCGCACCCCCCTGAATGGCATGATCGGCATTGCCGAGTCAATGCTTGACGGTGCTGCTGGACCAGTCTCAGAACTGCAAAAGAGAAATCTCTTAATGATCGCTCAAAGCGGAGGAAGACTGGCCAACCTAGTCAGCGACCTCCTGGACTTCTCCCAACTGAAACACCAAAAAATTGAACTCCAACTCAAGCCAGTAGGGATCCGAGAAATCGCCGAAGCCGTAATTTCCCTGAGCCAATCTCTGGTTGGCAACAAAGATTTGCAGCTCATTAACGCCATTCCCGAAGATATATCTCTGGTATATGCCGATGAAAATCGCCTGCAACAGATTCTGCACAACCTAGTGGGCAATGCCATCAAGTTCACCAATAGCGGCATGGTGGAAATCTCCGCCAAGACTATTCACGGTCCCTCCTTCATAGTTGATGGCAATGCTGGCCCGACCATCGATAACGAACAATTAGCAATTTCCGTGTCCGATACTGGCATCGGCATCTCCCAGGATAAATTAGACCGCATCTTTGAATCTTTTGAACAAGCGGACGGTTCCACAGCCCGGGAATACGGAGGCACCGGTTTAGGCTTAGCCATCACCAAACAGCTAGTAGAATTGCACGGGGGAGAAATTCGCGTCTCCTCGATCGTCGGCGAGGGCACCCGGTTTACCTTTACCCTACCATTAGCCCCAGGCAGAGCCCCGAAAACAAGCGATCGCCCCGCCACCGTCACAGAGCGCGCGATCGAAAATTGGCGCGAAAGCATCATGCACCAGCCAGAACAAAATAACCATCAACAATTAACTCTCAACGGTCAACAGCCTCATCAGTTCAAAATCCTAATAGTTGATGATGAGCCAGTGAATCTACAGGTACTGGTCAACCATCTTTCCCTAGAAAATTATAGTCTCGCCCTGGCCGAGAATGGCCTAGATGCTTTATCAAAGCTCGATCGGGGTTTCAAACCCGACCTAGTCTTACTAGACGTAATGATGCCCCGCATGACTGGCTATGAAGTCTGTCACAAAATCCGCGAACAGTTCCCAGCCAACGAACTCCCCGTGGTCATGTTAACCGCCAAAAATCAAGTCAACGACCTAGTAGAAGGATTTAATGCTGGTGCCAATGATTATCTGACTAAACCCATTTCCAAAAACGAACTCCTAGCCAGAATTAAAACTCATCTGCGCATATCTACTCTCAATATCGCCTACAGTCGCTTTGTCCCCCGGGAATTTCTCCAGTTTTTGCACAAGGAAAGCATTGTCGATGTGCAATTAGGCGATCAAGTCCAGCAGGATATGTCGATTCTGTTTTCTGATATTCGCGACTTCACTACCCTGAGTGAAAGCATGACCCCGGAACAGAATTTCCGATTTATCAATTCCTATCTTTCTCGCATGGAACCCGTGATTCTCAAAAATCATGGCTTTATTGATAAATACATTGGCGATGCAATTATGGCCCTTTTTAGCGGCAATGCTGATGATGCTGTTAATGCCGGAGTTGGCATGCTGCAAAATATAGTAGAATATAATCAACATCGCGCCAATTCTGGCTATTCTCCCATTAGAATTGGCATTGGCATCAATACCGGTTCTCTGATGCTGGGGACGATCGGGGGACATTCCCGGATGGATAGCACTGTAATTAGCGATGCCGTCAATTTAGCATCTCGCCTAGAAAACTTAACCAAAACCTATGGAGTGTCTTTGTTAATCTCTTACCAGACTTTTGCCAGTTTGTCAGACCCCATGCAGTATAAGATGCGCCTGATCGATCGGGTGAAAGTGAAGGGAAAATCCAAAGAGGTGGCCGTCTTTGAAGTGTTTGATGGCGATCCTCCTGAAATCCGACAGGCGAAATTAGAGACCATCAAAATATTTGAAGAAGCTTTACTGCTATACTATCGTAATTCTATCGATCAAGCCGCCCAAATATTTGCTGAGTGCTTGCGCCAAAACCCCACAGATCCAGTGGCCCGCATTTATCTCGATCGCTGTAAAGAACGCTTGCCCATTAATTGTTAATGTTGTCAGTTGGGTTCGGTGGGCCGTGCCCACAGTCAGTCAGTTTCTATAATATTGATATATTATATCATGCTCGCTCTTAATTGTCAATAAAAAAAACTAACTACATATAGGCAACAAGAAACTGCCTACCAGCACTGTCTCCTGAGACCGGCGCTTCAGAGAAGAGGAGGGGCGAGGTGGTTGGGCAATTTTTCAATTTCCCAGATCAATCCTGGCATGGGTATGATAGATAATCATCGGGTACAGATGCACCATTCTGGAGTAGCATGAAAATTAAGCCGATCGGCAAGCGTTGACAAAGCTCGTGAGATATCAGTTCCAAGTGGATCGGATCTCCGGCAGCGTCAAGCCGCCAGTCATCAACTGGCTATGTCCCTTGACAGCCATGAGATGCTACCGGCTGAAAGTCAGAAGGGGATATAGGTAGCATACCCCCCCTTAACTGACTGTCTATCCAAGCAGAAGAAAAGCTAAAATGCAAAGCAACCATCTGTGGATACCGGTCACTCGATGCCGAACGGAAGCGCTATCGCACTATTTGGGAGACATCGTACTCGCACTGGTATCCACCGCTGGCGTCACGTGGAGTTGCGATTACAGCGCAAATCATGTTTATAGACTACGTACCAGTAGCCAGGATCTCGATATACCGAGGCTTCCCATGTTAAACACGTATTCTATATTCTTGAAAACCGCTGTAAGTGCCCAAAAACTTACACATCTCTCATATTTAGGGTAATTCTCAGTACGAGAAAGCGGTTATTGGGGGGTGTGGTCAAAACCCGTTGATCGTTCCTGGGCCCCCTCCCAGTCGCCGGATCCACCCAAACCCCCCTTAAAAAAAGGGGGGCGCACCGGTTGCCCCCCCTTTGCGAAAGGGGGGGTTGGGGGGGATCGGTGCTGCAACTCTCTGCATGACCACACCCGTTATTGGGGTAGAAAATTAGATAAAGTCTACTTGCTTTTTGTGAGGCAAGTCCACTAAGCTAGAAAAACGCAGTGGATGGCTAGCCCTGGCTGCTAACTATAAGCGCTCGCTGGCTCACAGGGCCGCGAGCTTTGCTGG
>JBFRWI010000026.1:0-57045 GCA_051439505.1 Hormoscilla sp.
CCCCCCTTAAAAAGGGGGGCGCGCCGGTTGCCCCCCCTTTTGGAAGGGGGGGTTTGGGGGGGATCCGGCGGCTTCCGAGGCCCTAGAACTATCAACGGGTTTTGACCACACCCACCGCTAACCTCCGGGATACTGCGGAGACTATACTGGCTAACGATCGGGTATAATTGTAGTTAATTGACAGCATCAGCTGTAGGAGGAGAGGCAGATGACTCGAATATTGCTAGTAGATGATTCGGCGACAATGCGAAAAATGGTGAAGGCGTCCCTGAAGGATTTGGGGGAGGTGAGTTTTGGCGAGGCGAGTAATGGTCTGGAAGCAATTGAGGAATTGGCGAACGCTTCATACGATATGATAGTGTTGGACTTGAACATGCCGGAGATGCATGGGTTAGAGGCGATCAAGTTTATAGTGGGACATCCAACCTATAAGGATATTCCGATCGTTATCTTGACAACTAAAGGAGACGAGGAAAGTAAGAAAAAAGCTCTGGAAGAAGGCGCAGCCAAATATTTAACCAAACCTTTTAAGCCTCAAACATTGTCGGAGAATATAGTCGAGGTGTTGAATAAATTCATGAAATAAGGAATAAAAAAAGCGGAGGGGAGAAAAAGGTGTGTAATGACAGCGAAAGCAGCGAGATATTCACGGAATTTTTAGAAGATTATTATGCTGAATGTGAAGAACACTTAGCTGTGGTGCGCAGTCAGTTAATGGCTCTAGAAGCAGATGTAAATCAGCCTCAGATCGCGATCGAGAGCCTGAACGAACTATTCCGCAGTTTTCATTCCATTAAAGGTCTCTCCGGTATGGTAGGGGTGAAAGAGGCCGAGGAATTGGCTCATCAGATGGAAAGCTATCTGCGATCGCTCCGAGATGGGCAGGTGCTCCTCTCGCCAGAGGGATTTGATGCCCTGATGAATGGTACTAAACTGTTAGAAGAGGTGCTAGCCTGCCACCGCAGTGGAACTTCACTACCGGATATTACAGCCGCTGTCAGTAAACTAACAGCGGTGATTACAGATCCAGAACCCACAGAGCAAGAGTCGCCCACTCCACCAACTATCTTAGATCCCCCAGAACAGCCCGCAGAACAGCCCAGAACTTGGCACTTTGTCTTTACTCCTAGTGCGGAACTCAAAAGCAGAGGCGTTCATGTCAACAGCATCCGCGATCGCCTCAAAAGCATCGGGGATTTAATTAACGCTACCCCGCGCATGATGGCAGACAGCGCCATTGTATTCGATTTGATTGTTGCTAGCACGGCGCCGGAAACAGCATTTGCTAGTTGGGCAGAAGATGGGCTAACCTGGGAACCGGATGAAGTATCGGAAACCCCACAGTCCGAGGTTACCCCACAAGAAACGGAAACAGAAAGCCATCTGGCAGTGAGCGAAGTTGAACTGCAAGAGTCCGAAAGAGGAGAAGCATCCTCTTTTACCCAGACTACGACGGCAAAGAAGAGCAGTCAACCGACTCTGATCAATCAGCCATCAAACGTCGTTCGGGTAGAATTACCAAAACTGGATGAGTTGATGCGGATGGTGGGAGACTTAGTGATCAGTCGCGCCCGCCTGACAGATAATCTCTCTCGTCTGAAAGGCACTCTACCGGAACCTCAGATGCGGGCGCTTCAAGAAATTAATCTGGCCATGGAACGACAACTGCGGGACTTGCGCCAGGGGGTGATGCGGGTGCGCTTGGTGCCCATCGGGGAAATTTTCTCCCGCATGCATTTTGTGGTCCGGGACATCGCCCGATCGAGTCAAAAACAGGTGACTTTAGAAATCAGTGGCGAGGAAACGGAAATTGATAAATTCGTAGTTGAGCGGATGATGGACCCCCTATTACATCTGGTCCGTAACGCCGTCAGTCACGGGATAGAATCACCGTCCGAACGGATCGAGGCGGGCAAACCCCCTGATGGGAAAATTGCTTTGAATGCTCGATCTGCTGGAGAAACGATCGCGATCTCTATTGCTGACGATGGACGGGGAGTGGATACCGCAAAAGTCCTCCAAAAGGGTGGTTTATCTTCATCCCCCAACCAGGATGAGGAGGCAAATATCCCTTCATCCATTATCTTAGACATCCTCTGCTCGCCAGGCTTTTCTACTAAGGAACAGGCAGATTTGACCAGCGGACGGGGTGTGGGGATGGCCATCGTTAAAAAAGCGGTGCAGGAACTGGGCGGCTTACTGACTTTGGAGACAACAGCTGGGATGGGTACCCAGTTTATTATTCAATTACCCCTGACTCTGGCGATCGCCGACGCCTTGATCGTCTCGGTGGGATCCCAAACTTTCGCTATCCCTCAATCTAGCATTCGGGAAGTGATAGAACTGTCTGCCTCTGCTATTACTGTCTTTGCAAATAACGAAATTATTTTATATCGCGGTACTGTCTTGCCCCTCCTGCATCTGGCACGCTTATTTAAAATCCCCGATCGCACGACCGATAACAAATCTGTTAAGGTTGTAGTGGTGGGCAATGAGTTGAATGGAGTTGGTCTGGTGGTCGATCGCCCGCTCGGCTTGCGGGAAATCGTGGTCCGTCCCCTTACAGATCCCCTAGTTCAAGCTGTCGGGATCTCCGGAGCTACCGAACTGGGTGACGGACGGGTTGTCTTGATTCTCGATGTGTTAGATTTGATCCGCACTGCTAGTCAACTTAAATATGGTAATGGTGAATGGCTAATGGCTAATGGCTAAGGTCGAATGGTGAATGGTGAATGGTGAATGGTGAATGGTGAATGGTGAATGGTGAATGTATTTAAGAGTTGGTGGGCGGTGTCAGCAAAGAACAAATAACGATTAGCAATTAGCAATTAGCAATTAGCAATTAGCAATTAGCAATGAACAATGAACAATGGACAAGGAACTAAATCAGTCAAACTCAGAAACTTTCATCTTGTTTGAACTGGCAGGCACTACCTATGGCATTCCCTCTCAGGTAGTGAAGCAGATGGAAATGATTGAACAGATTACGCCAGTGCCAAACTCGGCTCCCTTTGTCGAGGGAGTAGTATTCTCTCGCGGTCAGGTGATTCCCGAGATCGATATGCGGGCGAGATTACAGTTGGAAAAGCTACCCTACGATATCAGGACTCGCTTGATTGTGGTGGAAACAAATAATCGCCTTGTGGGTTTAATAGTTGATACGGCCAGGGAATTTGTCTCAGTTAATCATCAGGATATCCAACCTCCGCCTCAAGGAATATCAGGTTTGAGTGGAAAATATTTATCCGGCATTGCGACTCTAGGGGAAAGGGTAGTGCTGATGATTAATCTTGAGGAGTTTCTCAATAGCTCAGAGCTATAAAGATGTCAGGGATAATTGATAAAGACTCAAAAGCAATTATAATTTAGGTCAAGAGCAAGTGAGGTAAAAAGCCAAAATGAACAATGAAAATACCAGCAGAAGGAGAAGACGGAGAAATCGCGGCAACAGTGAGGTGACTGAGAATAACGGGAACCTGCAACAGGAAATAGTTAGGGTGCGGGATCAAGCAGATCGGGTGACCCAAGCGAGCAAAGAAATATCCCGTATTGCGATCGAAGTGTCAGAGGGCGCTAAAGACCAGGTGCGATCGCTCGACGGGACCGTAACTGGGATCAACGAAATGGCGGAGTCCCTCCAGGCAACCGCCAATCAAGCGGAATCAGTCAGCAAGTCCTCTGAGGAACTGGTATCCTCAGTGAACGAAATCGCGGCTAATATCGAGCAAGTCACCGCTAGCAGCACGGAACTGGCCACAGCAATTAAGCAAACTTCCGCATCGGTCCAAGCAAGCAGGGATTCCACTCGCAGCGTCGCCGCTAGTGCGGAGGAAATGGCAACCTCTGCTACCCAAGTAACCAGTTCCATGACGGAAATGGCGGCTTCGATCAAAAGCGTCAGTGCGGATACGGAAAACTTAGCGTCATCGGTGAACGAAACTGCTGCTAGCATCGAACAAATGACTTCCTCAATCCAAGGAGTGGCCCAGAATACCGACGATCTGACAGTTGCGGCAGAAGAAACTACCAGTTCCATCAATGAAATGGCTGCCAGTATCGAACAGGTTTCCGCTACTTCGGAAAACTTGGTCTCCACGGTGGAAGAAGTCTCTACCTCCATCGAGGAAATGGCCCAATCAGTGCAGGGGGTGGCCCAAAACGCTGAAGAAATTACTACGGCAGCTAATAGTGCAGCTAATAGTGCTGAAGAACTCGATCGCTCCATACGTTCGGTGACCAATCTTACCCAAAAAGCCGATGAAATTACCAGTCGCGTCGCCGTAGATGCGGAAGAAGGGGGCAAAACTGTAGAAAAAACCATTCACGGACTGAGTCGAGTGCGAGAGTCCATGGTCCAGTCTGCCGAGGTGATCCGGGACATGGGTAAGCGGACTAATGAAATTAGCAGCATTGTAGACACCATTAATCTCATCTCCGAACGGACTAATTTACTCTCCTTGAATGCCTCCATCGAAGCCGCCCGGGCGGGAGATGCGGGACGGGGTTTTGCAGTTGTGGCCGAGGAAATTAGAAATTTAGCCGATCGGGCAGCCCAGGCCACTTCTGACATCGCTGCCATTATCCAAGGGCTACAATCAGTTGTCCAAGACGCAGTCAATACTTCCAACGAAGGCTTAAGAGTAGCAGAGGAGTCAGGTCGTTTAGCAGAAGATGGAGTCAGCGGGTTAAAGAAAATCTTAGAAGGGGTGAAGGAGACAACTCAACTGGTAAGTCAAATTACTAGCGCCTCGGAAGAACAACAAACAGCCGGACAGACAGTAGTCAATGCTATCAATACGACAGCCAAGCAAGCTCAAGAAGTAGCTAAAGCCACAGTAGAACAAGCTAAAACAGCCCAAGGCATCGTCCAGTCTACGCGCCACATGCGGCAAATCACCCAACAGGTAACTCAGGCCATGGGAGAACAGGCCCGGGCGGCCCGTGACGTGATCAAAGCGGCGCAAAATACCAACAACCTGGCAGCACAAGTCCGCAAAGCTACTTCCGAACAGGCTAAAGGTGCCAATCAAATTATGCAAGCGGTGGAGTCCATGCGGCGCGGGGTGTCTACCACCTCCCGCGCCCTGGCCGAACAATCTACCGCTGGAGACCAAATTTCCCAAGAAGCGGAACGCTTATCTCATCAGACTACCGGCATCAGCAAGGCCATGGCCGAACAAGCAACCGCTTCTAGTCAAATTACTATGGCGATCGAGAGTATGCGACAGCAATCAGAGCAAGTTGCCAAGGCCGTCACCGAACAAGCGCGAGCAGTCAGGGATATAAGTACTGCCACCCAAAACATTTCTAAACAGATCGAATTGATTACAACTGCCAATCGCGAGCATACCAGCGTCTCCAACACGATTTTATCCGGACTGGAAGACATGCGCAAGATTACCGAACGCAATGCAGCGGGAGTGCTGGAAACCCAGCAAGCTAGTGATAGTTTGCTGGAAAGGGCTACAAGTCTGATCGCCATTATGGATCGTTTGAGCACTGATGGTTCGATCGTGGCGGACTAAAGTCCCGGCGCTGGTCAATACTTCTCGGTTAATATAATCTGTCATTGCGAGGGGGGGTACGTAGCGATATACTTATGCTTTAGGAGTCGCGCAGCGTTGCTCCGCACGAAGCAATCCCCCCCACCGAAGCAATCCCAGCGACCTATGAGATTGCTTCGGGGGGATCGGTAGCAGTAAGTCCTAAAATGTCGGTTTGGGCTCCCCCCCTCGCAATGACAACCTATATGCAAAACATACGAAATATTGCGGCGCGTAAGCACTAAAGTGCTTACTACAAACAAGCAATCAAGTGCTTACTACAAACAAGCACGCTTCGTGCTTACTACAAACAAGCAATCAAGTGCTTACTGCAAACAAGCACTTTAGTGCTTACTGCAAACAAGCACTTTAGTGCTTACTACAAACAAGCGCTAAACGGAGAATTGATGATGATTAGTGTGTTTACAACCGATGCAAATTTAATCGTGCGGTCTTGGGATCCCAAGTTGACGGAAATGACAGGCATGAATGGAGACACGGCCTGCGGGCTATCTCTCAAGGCGATCGTCCCCGATCTGGAAGCACGGGGTTTGCATAAGCGCTTCGCTCGCGTCCTGTCTGAAGGTGTAGTAGAAACTTTAGCACCGGCATTTCACGGCTACCTAATTCCTTGCCCACCCCTGGCGCCATCTAAGTATTTTAAGCGCATGCAGCAGCGAGTGACGATCGCCCCTTTGCGGGAAAAAGAGACGATCGTGGGGACGATCATCACCATTGAGGACGTGACTGCTAGACTCGATTGGGAAAGAGAACCCTCATCCGATATCCAGACAGCAATATCTGAGGACCAGTCCTTAACCGCAGCGCTACAGGATCGCAGTTGGCAGGTGCGACGCCAAGCAGTGATCTCCTTGCAGCAGCAAAATACACCGGAGCTGACAGAGGAACTATTGCAATTGCTGCGCCAGGAATATCGTAACCCTAGCGTACTGAATAGCGTACTTCAGGTATTGATCAACAGTAATGTCGATCCGGTCCCAGCGCTGATTGCTTGTCTGCACGAGTCCGAGGCGGACTTGCGCATTTTTGCAGCATTGGCATTAGGAAAGCGACAGGATAAGCGGGCAATTCCGGCCCTGATCGAGTTGCTGAGTGACCCCGATAAGAATGTACGCTATCACGCGATCGAGGCCCTGGGTGAGTTAAGGGCGACAGAAGCAGTCGAAGACTTGACCCAAATAGCCACCAGATCCGAAGATTTCTTTTTGGCGTTCCCGGCCCTGGATGCCCTGATGCAGATTTGCGTCCATAGCGAAGAGGAGTCCATGCCAGCAGTTGCCTCGCAACTGGTTCCCCTCCTGGAAAAAAGCCTCACTTGGCGGGTGCGGCGGGAGGCGGTCGATAGCCTGGCCATGCAAAGCGACCCGCAAATTACGGTAGAACTATTGCGTTTGCTACGGGAACAACATCGCAATCCTAGTATTTTGAATGGTGTTTTGCAGGTGTTATCCCTGAGCAATGTGGATCCGATACCGGCTTTGATTTCTTGTTGCTCGGACGCGGACCCAGATTTGCGGATTTATACAGCACTCGCCTTAGGAGAAAGGCAGGACGAGCGGGCAATTCCCGCCCTGCGCCAGTTGCTAGCAGACGACGATGAGAATGTGCGCTATCACACGATCGAGGCCCTGGGTCGCTTGCGATCGCAGGAAGTGGTAGAGGATCTAATCGCGATCGCGGAGTCAGGGGATTTCTTTTTGGCATTTCCGGCGATCGACGCCTTGATCCAAATAGAAGATAGGACGATCGCCTCGCGACTGGTTGCCCTACTGACGAATGACTTGCTATCGGTACAGGTAGCAGAAGCTTTGAACAAGTTGGGTGATGCGGATGTAGTAGCACCCATGGCAGCCTGTTTCCAGCACCCCGATGCGCCAGTGCGAGAGATAGCTGTGGCGATCGCCCAGATCCATGACCGCTACAAACAGTTGTATGAGGAGGGCGACTATATTGCCGACCTAGTCCGCAACGAGATAACCAGTGATTTGGCCATCAAGAAATTGATCGCAGTCCTAGAGGGAGCCAAGCTAGAGGAAGTCCGGGCCTTGGCCTTACTCCTGGGTTGGTTAGAGGGTCCAGAGGTCGAACAGGCCCTAGCGGGACTCTTGAGTTTGCATGACCCGGCAGTGAGAGATATAGTCATCGAAGCCTTGGTCGCTTATGGCACGCGGGTGAGCGATCTGCTGATTGCCCAACTGGATGCCGAGGATCTGGAAACACGCTTAGCAGCCGTAGGAGCCCTGGGCAGAATTGGCAGCACCCGGGCAGTGCCAGCTTTGACCAGTTTGTTGAATGCGGATCCGGAGTTGGTGATGGCAACTACCGCAGCACTAGGAAAAATTGGGGACCGGCGGGCTTTTGAGGCATTGCTGGAGTTGTTGGGACATGCAGATGCAGCAGTACGTTTGGGGGCGATCGCGGCCCTGAATTCCCTGGGGCATCCGGATATGCCGGGGCAGATCGAAACTCTGTTGACAGACAGTAATCCCTTGGTGCGGGAGTCAGCAGTGAAGATTGCTGGCTACTTTGCCTATGATAACTGTATCGAGGGGCTGTTCAATTGTACTAGCGATCCCGAAGAAAGAGTCCGCCGCGCGGCCATCGAGCATCTTCCTTATGTAGAAGATGAGCGGGTGTTCTCTACCTTGGTGCAGGCGATCGCAGCGGAAACTCCCGGAGTGCGTCAGGCAGCAGCTCATGCCTTGGGAGAATGGGAAAACCTGGAGGCCATAGCTTATTTACTGAATGCTTTTCAGGATGAAGACCCCTGGGTACGCTATCAAGCAGTCCGGAGTATCCGACGGTACGATGCCTTGTTAGCTATATCCGAGTCCGGAGAAAAAGGAGATGTCTGCGAGGCCCTCAAGCAACTGGTGCAGAAAGATCCAGCTAACCAGGTGCGGGCAGCAGCAGCAGAGGCGTTGGGACGAGTTGGTTCCGAAGATGCGGTACCGGTTTTGGCATCCTTAATGGAGGTGCCAGAAGGGGATGGGGATGTGGCACGGGCAGCACTGACGGCCCTGGGGCAGATCCAGAGTGCTGAGGCGGTAGCACCACTGTTAGCAGCGTTGAATTCAGCTAACCCAGAACGAAGACTGGACGCCCTGCAAGCTTTCCGGGAACGGGGCGGCGCTGAAGCAGGAGTGACGCTGCAATGGATGGCAGCGGCAGATACAGAAACCCGCATCGTGCAAGCTGCGATCGATTCCCTGTCCCGTCTCGCCAGTCCCGAGGCGATCGCGGGGCTGTTAGAATTGACGGTAGATCCAGCCCTGCGAGAAGCTTGTATTAATGCCCTCGCCAATGTCGGATCTTTACCGCCTGCCAATCTGGAGTCTAGTCAGGAGTATATCGAGGCGATCGGTCAGGGATTAAATCACGTCCATGTGGGAGTCCGCAGCGCCGTGGTTGAAGTCTGCGGGCGGTTAAAACATCCCCTCGCTTCACAACTGTTGATTACCGCCTTGAACGATCGAGATGCATCAGTACGCTTGACATCTGTTAGTACCCTAGTCAACAGCGGCAATCGCGATTGTCAAAATCAACTGACAAGTTTAGCACGTACTGACCCCGATCCATCTGTGCGCCGCGCAGCCCAAAAAGGATTAATGAGCATGTAAGTTGTCAGTTATCAGTTGTTAGTTACTCCGCACTTGTCCTGCCTGTCGGCAGGTTGTATGAACCATGAATCACGAACGATCGGGCCGTAAGCGATTAGGGAAATGAAGATTTTTGACAAACCTTTGCCGGAAAGTACCTTTATAATTCTGCGGGACTTGATCCACGCCCGAACGGGATTATATTATGAAGAGAACAAACGCCATATGTTAGCAGACAAACTGGCAGCCCGGGTCAGCGATCGGGGATTAGACTCTTTTTTGGACTATTACTATCTGCTCAAATATGACCAGGCAGCGGGATTTGAATGGCAGCATTTAATGGATGCCCTAGCAGTGCCGGAAACTTTTTTCTGGCGCGAATTTGACCAACTCGAAGCGATGGTGCAGCTGTTGCTGCCTGCCTTACGGCAGCAAAAAGAAATTATGTTACAACCTTTACGTATTTGGAGCGCCGCCTGCTCCACGGGCGAAGAACCTCTGACGATCGCGATGATCCTGAATGAGGCGGGTTGGTTCCACAAGTTACCGATCGAAATTTATGCTAGCGATGCTTCTCCTCGGGCGATCGCCATAGCGCGTGAAGGTCTTTACCGAGAGCGTTCTTTCCGGAGTTTGCCACTCGGGTTGCAAGAGAAATACTTCACCAAAGAGAGTCAAGGTTGGCGAATATCGCCTCAGATCCACCAGCGCATTAATTGGAGAAGAGCCAACTTAACTGACAGTGCCGATATCGAGCAGTTATTGGACGTAAACTTAATATTTTGCCGAAATGTCTTTATTTACTTCTCAGAAAAATCAATTAAGAAAACAGTGGGAGTGTTTTGGGAGAACATGAGAACACCAGGTTATTTGTTCCTGAGTGCATCAGAATCATTGTTGAAACTGAAAACCAACTTTGAATTACAACCCCTAGGAGAGGCATTTGTTTATGTAAAGAAATAATAAAAGATGCTGCGAAAGTATCCAAGAGAGTATAAGTTGGTAGTAAGCACTCCTGAGTGCTTCCACATGGCAAGGACTAAAGTCCTGAGTACGAACACCGAGCAGGAGCATAGTTGTATGAATAAAGTGGTGCGAGTTTTAATTGTAGACGATTCGGCATACGTGCGCAAAGTGATCAAGCAGATGCTATCCCGCAGTCCCTTCATTGAAGTGGTGGGAACAGCGCGTGATGGCGAAGAAGCCTTGGAGATGATCGACATCTATAACCCTGATGTGGTGACGTTAGACTTGATTATGCCGCAGATGGACGGAGTCAAGTTCTTAATCCAACAGATGGAGAAGCGTCCAGTGCCAGTAGTGGTTGTCAGCATTGCCAACGAAGGGGGAGAAACGGGACAGGCAGCATTATATGCAGGTGCGGTGGATTTCGTGCAAAAGCCGACGGCCCTAGCGACAGATAAGATTTATGAAATTAGAGATGAATTAATTAGTAAAATAAAAGCGGCTGCTTCTGTGCCCCTGAATCGTTTTGCCTCGGTGCCAGCATCGGAGCGCCAAATACCTCCAGAAAGCTTGACTATTCGTCGGTCAGAAAAAGTCGATATCGTGGTCATCGGTATTTCTACTGGCGGTCCCCAGGCTCTGAGTTTCTTGATACCCCAATTGCCGGCTAACCTGGGAGTACCGGTGGCGATCGTGTTGCACATGCCCAAGGGCTATACCGAAATGTATGCCAAAAGGCTAGATCAGATGTCGGAGGTGAAGGTGATAGAAGCTTCCGAGGGAGCTGTGGTTGGTCCCAATATGGCGATCGTTGCTCGTGCTGGACGACATCTGACCTTCAAACGCATAGATGAAAACACCGTGGAAACTCACCTGGATGCCAAACCCTCACAGACTCTGCATCGTCCCTCTGCGGATGTGATGTTTGAGTCGGCGGCCAAAGTATATGGCGATCGGGTGCTAGGGATAGTCATGACTGGCATGGGTTCTGATGGCAAGCAGGGCGCATCCTGGATTAAGGCCAAAGGTGGTAAAATTTTTACAGAATCCCGGACAAGTTGCGTAGTCTACGGTATGCCCAGAGAAGTAGATGAAGCGGGTTTGAGCGATCGCAGCGTTCATCTTGAGGAAATGGCACAAGCAATTATCGAAGCGCTGTAATGGAGCAAACGAACCTGTTAATTCAAAATTATTTGATGAGAATTAGTGCGTTGATTGATAATTTTGAATTAACAATACCCAAGCAGGAGGTCTATAATGTTACTAACAGAGAAACAGAAGAAGGGCTTAACAAAATTTATTAAACTTGTCTTATCGCGGCGCACCGCCGCGAGCATCTCAGAACTGATCAAATCTCCTGTGGTGCTGGAAGTTGAAGGAGTATCGCTGCATCCGCTGAGTAGATTAACTACCGAGTTTGCCGATATTTTACACAATGAAGTTACCACAGTCCATCAGATGTTTGCGGGTTCTATGTCAGGGGACGCGCTTTTAATGTTGGACTATGAGGTGGCGGTCATGTTGACAAATTTGCTCCGGCAGAATAATGATATCCTGATATTTCGTCAGTCAAAGATCCCAGGAAATTCCGGACCAAGATCGCAATTAGATATCTCCGCGTGCGAAGTCTTGACTGAAGTCGGAAATATCTTGTTGAACGCTTATCTTGGTATGTTAAGTAATCTATTCGGGGGCAAGGTATCTTTTGCTATGCCGTCTTTTCAGATAGAATTACTGCACGAACTGCTAGATTCCCTGATTCTGAGCAAGAACGAGGTGCGTTATGTGCTGGTGGTAGATACCACTTTTCAGCTATGTGATAATTCCGTCAACAGCCAGATACTGCTGGTGTCAAGTGTAATGTCTTTGTCCTGCTTAATTAAGGCGATCGAACCCTGGTCAGAAATGGGCGTGCCAAGTTTGAAGAGAACCCCCGCCGCTAAACTAGCATACATTTGATTGGGAGCATCTCGATGGATGCATTTTAGCAACAATGCTCGCTAATTGCTAATAGCTGTTTGATTTCACCGACTTTTAGGAGATGAGATGCACCCATTTGATTGCAGTATGGTTAAGCAATTGGTAAATTATTTCTTCAAAATTCATGCAGGGGCCTATAGAATCGCTCTATGTAATTTAATGCAGGACAGCTTAATCGCTAATTGTGCAGAAACCGGGTGATTGGTACAGCGGCAGACAAATTTTGAGACGATCGCAACAAAAACCCGGTTGATTGACCCATGAACAACTAACAAGCAACAACTGATTAATCTGACTGTTGCTGGGGAATTTCAATCACAAACTCTGTGCCATGGCCCTCTTCGGAAACACAGCGGAGGATACCGTGATGTTTTTCGACGACGATCTGGTAGCTAGTAGACAACCCTAGTCCCGTTCCCGAACCGACGGGTTTGGTAGTATAGAAGGGGTCAAAGATTTTCGATTGTACTTCCGGACTCATGCCGATGCCGTTGTCAGTAATTCTGATTTGCACCCAGTTTGGCTCTAGAAGCACAGTCGAGATCCAAATGGTACTAGGATCTGCTAGAGTCTGTTCGAGAGGACGCCCCCTGTCTCGTTCGTCTAAGGCATCGATCGCATTAGTCAAGATATTCATAAACACCTGGTTCAGTTCTCCCGCGTAACATGCAACTGGCGGCAGACTGCCATATTCTTTGATTACTCCGATCGCTGGATGTAAGGGCTGTTCCTTGAGGCGACTTTTCAAAATCATCAGGGCGCTGTCGATGTTTTCATGCAGATCGACTGACTTGATGCCTGTTTCGTCGAGGCGGGAGAAGGTGCGCAGGGATTTGACAATATCCCGAATGCGCTCGGCTCCCATTTTCATAGAATTAAATAGATTAGGCAAGTCTTCTGCCAGAAACTCTAGATCGATCGCGACTATTTCATCGGCCACTTCCGGGACCGGTTCTGGATAACACTGCTGATACAGTTCTACCAGTCCTAAAATATCACTGATGTAGTCCTCGGCGGGGAAGAGATTGCCAAAGATGAAACTAACGGGATTGTTGATTTCGTGAGCAATTCCTGCGATCATCTGCCCGAGGCTGGACATTTTTTCCGATTGAATGAGCTGCACTTGCGTTTGTTGCAGTTCTTGGTAGGCAAGTTCGGCCTCCTCACCTTTGGCAGTGGCAATTCTGGCAGACTCCAGAGATTGGGAGTAGATTTCAGCTTGGTTGATGGCGATCGCCAATTGTAAAGCCACAGCTTCCATGAGATCGACTTCCCGATCTTGCCACGGGCGCGATCCCCTACAATGAGCCAAAACCAAGGCACCGATTTTACCTGATTGGGTGTGAATTGGTAAAATCAGGACTGAGGTGTAATCTAGGGCTAGGAAGAAATGTTGAATCTTGGGTTCGGAGCTGCTGCTCACTTCATCCACCCGCAGGATTTCTCCCCGTAGCAGCAAATCAGTTAAAACATTGAGGCTGTCCCCTGGGTACAGTTCGACAATACTAGGCAAACCATCAGTTTTGGCTTCCTTAACTACCTCCCATGCTCCTTTCTCCATCCTCTCCATAGGATACCAGACAAAGTAACTGCGGTCAATATCTAGCAAACGTCGCAGTTCATATACTGTCGTTTCTAAGACTGTATCGATGTCGAGAGAGTCGCGGATCTGGTTAGCAATGCGATTGAGTAAAGTTTCCCGCCCTGCTAGTTCTCGTAATTGTGCCTCCGATCGGCTTAAAGCTTCTTCTCCTAGTTTGCGTTCGGTGATGTCGATGGAGGTGCCGATAATTCGATAGATGCTTCCGGCTTCTCCTCGCAATGGCGTCAGGGTAGTCAGGGTCCAAGTTGGTTTACCACCAAGGGTAAGGCACTCCTCGTAGGCGATCGCCATTCCATCTGCCAGACAATCATCGTAATGCTGCCGCACTTGTGCTGCTTCTGTGGCACTAAAGATCTCCTCTGGAGTTTTGTATTGAAGTTCCGAGGCCCTAAGGCCACTCAGGCGTTCTGCTGATGGGTTCCAACCAACGAAACGATAGTCCCGATCGCTGGGTGAAGATATTTTTTGCTTGACATCGACGACAAAGATAACTTGTTCTACGCCATCATAGATACCGCGCAAAAACTCCTCTTGGGAGCGCAGGGCCTCGGAGGCTTGTTTGCGCTCCGTAATATCGATCGCCGTCTCTAATAGCCGCAGGACTTGCCCCTGCTGGTTCAGGATAGCTTCTCCCTTACCGCTAATATACCTGATTTCACCATCGGGGCGTAAAATCCGATGGTCAATTTCATAGGATATCCCCTCAACCAGAGCCTTTTCTACTGTTTGTAGCCACGAGTCTCTGTCTTCGGGATGCACCAGTTCTACCAGTTCTGAGAAGGTCGGTGCCCTTCGGCTTCGCTCAGGGACCGCTGGTTGTGCTGGATCTAAACCCAGAATTCGCAACAGTTCATCTGATAGTCTCAGGGTTTGGGTAGCGACATCAAATTCCCAATTGCCGATGTGGGCAATTCTTTGCGCTTCTTGCAGGTTCTGGAGTAGCCGCGCCGCTTCTGCTTCTGCACGGGCGCGATCGGTGATGTCGCGGTTACTAACTCGTCTGCCCAGATAGCGCCCATCATCACTATACACTGGCTGGCAGATATGGCCGATCCAGCGGATAGAGTCGCTGCGGGTGATAATCCGAAAGTCAATGGCACAGACTTCTTCGCTTTCTAACTCCTCGTCCAGGTGTTGCCAAACCGTCGCCCGATCGCCGGGATGGACGATCTTCTGTAATAACTCAGCATCTTCGATGAATTCGTCAGCCCGATATCCCGTAATCCGTTCGCAGGCCGGGGAAATGTAGATGAAATCCCCCCCAGGACTAATCCAATATTCCCAGTCATAAGTAAAGTCTGCCACCGTGCGGAACCTTTCGGAACTCTCGCGCAATGCTGCTTCCGCCTGTTTGCGATCGCCGATCTCTTCGACTACAGCAATGTAATACTTAGGGTTTCCTGAGGAGCCATACACCAAGGAAGCTGTCACGTTAATCCAGATTAGGGAACCATCTTTGTGCAGGTATCGTTTTTCGTAAGTTACACTTTTATCCTCTCCTGACAACAACCGACCCAGATACTCGTCAGTTACAGATACATCATCATGATAGGTAAGGTCGTGGTAAGTTAAAGCTAGCACTTCTTCGCGGCTGTACCCCACTAGATCGCCAAACTTTTGATTGACCATCAGCCATTGTCCATCTAAACTCAGATGCACAATCCCCACCGCTGCTTGCTCGAAGGTAGCACGTAATTTCTCCTGACTCTCTTGTAAGGAAGCAATTAACTCTTGACGTTCCGCCTCCAACAGCTTGCGTGATTGGATGTCACGCCCCACCAAATATATTAAGCCTGACTCTGATTTTTCCCCAGATAACCAGCATGCTGCCGTCCAAGCTATCCACTTATATTCTCCATCGGCGCAGCGATAGCGATTTTCAAAGTATATATTTGTTTCCCCTCTTGTCAACTGCTCTACTGCGATCGCGCTCTTCTCTTTGTCATCTGGATGAACCAAATCTAACAAGGAAGTTTCTCTCACGGTTTCGGTTGGATAACCCAGAAGGCTTTCCCAGGCATGGTTCAAACGCTTCAAGCACCCATCCATACCCGCAATACAGAGTAAATCTACCGAAAGATTGAACAATCTCTCTATTTCCACTTGACCTTGCAGCCACGAACTGATTTTCTGTTGGATTGATGTAATTAATCCTTTCTGCACCGTAGCTTCATGGTTGAATGGGCTACTGCTTGTCGAACCCCGCTCGGATGCCACCATTGTTCCGTTTTCATCGGTGATATCCTTTAAGATGCTGTTGATGCGTGTACCATTTCGATCGGCGATCGCCCATAACTTGTCCCGCAGGTAACGAATTTCTCCCTTTGGGTGGATAATGCGGTATTCTAGGACTTCTGTGGTGCCTGTCTCTGCTATCCTAGATATAGATTCCAGCACCCTGTCCCGATCGCCTGGGTGCATCACCTCTAACCATAGGTCTGAGCGATTGTCAAATTCGGAAAGGGTTCTACCATATATTTTCTGGGCGGACCGGTTCAGGTAAAGCATTCGGTAGCTGCTGGCGTCGATCGATCGCACCCCTTCCGTGATTCGGGCGAGAATGCTACTCATCCAACAGTCTTCTTGAGGTATTCTATTTGACTGTACTGTCGATGCTCTAGACATTAGACATCCATCTCTTCTTTACTAATTGTTCGTAGTAAACACAAAGCGTGTTTCCCGCGTGCAAACACGCTTTGTGTTTACTACAAACATTACTGTGGATTGGTAAAATTTAACTATTTTTGCTCTTTTCCCAATCTGCCAGGGCCGCGATCGTCAAACTTGCTGCCGGGCGATCGATCAACTTTTCCCATACCGCAGCTACATCCTACTCCAGGGCATTCAGTATCCGCTGCCTTAAGCTGGGGTCTTTCTCGATCTGCTCGATCCTTCATGGCAACGGTCATCTTGTCGGTGGTAGTTTCTGTAGGATAACTCTGTTCCAGTTGTTGCAACAACTGCTTAATTTCGGCAGCAGCATCGGCGATAGTTTGCGATGCTTCCCTGGGACGTTCCTCTACTTCAGGATTTTCCCCATCGCGTAGCGGCGCGACTCCGGAGCGCTAGGCGAATCGTAGTGATTCCAAGGGAGAATGGGAGTATTGGGCAGCTTGTCTGTCAGGGTTGTAATATTCCAGTAGTCTGGCTTGCCTACCACTATTTTTCCCGAACGGCTAAGAAATACAGTTGGTTTCATAGTTTTTTATCTCCTATCGTACTCATGGTTGTTTCAGTTCTGGTATCAAGTAGCTAGCTAATAGGTGCAATAGAACTACCAGGGCAATTACTCCAGTGACGTATGCCGACCGTGATATCGTTTGGGAGATATCGTCTAATCTCTGTTGATTATTATTATAGATCCCTTTCAAGTTATATAGCATCTCGAACTGATATTCATCTGGGTACTGCATCAGGGAATATTCCCAAAACTCTTTAGTGTTTAAATTGGGGCTGACAGAAACCTGCCGGGGCAAAAAAGCCCTGAGTAGCAGGGTAAAGTTTACTGCCAATCCCAGTATTTCTCCCAGACTAAACAAGCTGAGGACAGTAATCAGCTTGGATATGGCTATAAAGGTTAATAGGGCGCTATTCGTGACAAACAGGATGTTACGCTTGCTAGTTAAATCCTGTCTCAGTTGCTTTTGCTGTTCTGTCAGGCGCTGGATATCCTCCAAAGCTAATTTGAGAGTTTCGGGGTCTAGTTCTGGTTTATTTTGTAACTGCACTACTCTTCTCTTGCTTCTTGTACTACGATTATAGCTGTTCGGAAAATAGTTTATACCATATAGCGTCCCATTGACAATGGGGGGATTGGGATTTTCATGCGTAACTTTGCATAACTGGATCCCTGACCTAGTGGAATTACTTACTCAATCCCTTCAGGTTAAACCCAAATGTCCGTTTTGACCGGCAAACAGCCTGTTTTGACGTTGCGATCGCCCCTCTTGACATGCAACTCGCTAATTATAACGTTGCTTATCGGATTTTCACATAAAAATTGCCAGTTTTAACATTGAGATGACGCTAATTTAATTGTCATACCCGTAGCGATAAGCTGTCGTGCATTTAAATTGCAGCCATCCGATACCCTGAGATAGTTGTTCGAGCGCGACTTTCCCAATTTTGAATTTTTAATTTTGAATTGCTTAGGTGGGCGATGCCCACCCCACATAGTCATCATCGATCGGGAGAACATTAGGAAAACTTGGTAAGTAGTCCCAGGAATTTTTTGCTATTAGGAGTCAGGAGAGTTCGCCTGTAGGCATCAGCAGCTTTCTTGATGCCCTCCGCCTGAGTTGGATAGGGATGAATAACACTTGAAAGCTTGCTCAAACCCACTTTATTGACAATTGCTGTAGTTACTTCACTAATCATCTCTCCCGCATGACGTGCTACTATTGTCGCACCCAGAATTTGGTCGGAACCCTTTTGGTAATGAATCTTGACAAATCCTGCTTCTTCTCCATCCGCGATCGCCCGATCCACGCTACTCATGAGAATCTTAATTGTATTAATCTCAATTCCCCGTGACTGGGCCTCATGTTCGTACAGTCCTACATGGGCTATTTCTGGGTCAGTATAGGTCACCCAAGGCATCACCAAACTGCTGAGTTTATAGCGTCCCAAACCAAAGGGCGAAAACAACGTATTCTTGATGACAATACGGGCCGCTGCGTCAGCAGCATGGGTGAATTTCCAGTCCATGCAGATATCCCCGGCGGCATAAATCTGGGGATTGTCAGTCTGGAGATAATCGTTCACCTTCACCCCCCTTTGATCGTACTTCACCCCGACTGCTTCTAAGTTCAGTCCTTCCACATTGGGAGCGCGACCTGCACCTACGAGTATATCATCCACTGCGATCGCACCTTCAGATCCATTGCCAGAAAAGTAGATTACCTTGCCTTCATGGTTTCTCTCTATCCGATGCAGCTTGCTGTTGAATACGATGCGAATTCCTTCCCGCATAAATTGCTGCTGGACAATTTCCGCTGCATCGGCATCTTCTTTATTCAAGATATGTTCGCCGCGATGGAAAAGCACTACCTCAGAACCCAAGCGATGGAAAGCTTGGGCTAACTCGCAGCCGATCGGTCCCCCGCCAATTACGGCCAGGCGATCGGGGCATTCTGTCAGGTTAAAAACCGTTTCGTTAGTGAGAAAACCAGCCTCCTGGATTCCCTCAACCGGGGGGCGAACAGCCCTGGCACCCGTGGCAATCACTGCTTTTTTATACTTGAGTGTTTTACCAGCAACTTCAATCGAGTTATTACCGACAAAACTCCCCTTTCCTAGAAAGACATCGATACCCAGGTTATGGAAGCGTTCAACTGAATCGTGATGGCTAATGCCAGCCCGCAGTTTCCGCATCCGCTGCATTACTGCCGGAAAATCTACTTCAATCTTTTCTGGCCGACGAATGCCAAAAGGTTCCGCATCCTGCATATCGGCGACCACGCGAGAGGAACGAATGACGCATTTGGAGGGGACGCAGCCCACATTTAAGCAATCTCCCCCCATGAGATGTTTCTCAATCAAGGCGACTTTCAAACCCACATCTAATCCTGCCGCACCTGCGGCCACCACTAACCCCGCTGTGCCAGCACCAATTACCACTAAATCGTACAAATCGGCAGGGGTAGGATTAACCCAATCTGGCGGATGCACGTAACCAACCAATTGCTGGTTATATTCATCCATGGGCGGGACCGTAACTATTTGCTCATTTGTCATTGCTGAAAACCCTAAATTAAGATACTTCCTTTTCCAAAGCTTGACGGGCGATCCGTGTCACGTAGACAGTGACAGCAACGGTAGCGATAAAACCGATAATCCGAATTGCCCATTGCACGGCGGGATTGGTTGGTTGTTCCCCAGTCCCGATCGTGGCCAGATCTCCTGCCAATGAACCAATATAAACGTACATGATCGTTCCTGGAAGCATGCCAATGGAGCCGAGGACATAGTCTTTCAGCTCAACTCCCGTTACACCATAGGCGTAGTTTAATAGGTTGAAGGGAAATATTGGGGACAGTCTTGTCAGCAGGACGATTTTCAATCCCTCTCGGCCTACTGCTTCATCAATGGCTTGGAACTTTTCGTTCCCGGCAATTTTCTGAGCTACCCAGTCCCGCGCTAGGTAGCGTCCCACTAGGAAGGCAGCGGTGGCGCCAATGCTTGCCCCCACGAACACGTAGATCGAACCGAAAATCACCCCAAACACGACGCCAGCACCGAGGGTGAGAATTGACCCCGGTAAGAAGGCCACGGTGGCGATAATGTAGATGACAATAAAGGCGATCGCCCCCACTGGTCCCAAGCCTTCAATCCATTCTAAGGCGCTGCGCAACCATGCTTGGGGATTGAATCCACCGCTGCTGGCGGCATCCTGAGCAAATGCTGGGGCCGCTGCTACCAACAGCCCGATCGCCACTATTAGCAGTATTTGCTGCCACTTCCTGCCACGACTTTTCTTTGTTTGAACCATATCACTCACTCTCTACTTGACTGCTGACTTGCTATCTATAGCTTATCGCCCCAATCTCCCCCAGATTGCCATACTGGAACAATAGCTACCTACCTAGCTTCTTACCACCGTCACGGGATGCAGGTGCATCCTGGGCGGCGATGTGACCCTTAAACTTTCCTCCTGCTAGCAATTCCCTTCATCCCTTACACAAAATTAAACCTTAGCTTAATCTACATCTAAATCAAGTTTAACATTTCTCTAGTAGCTTAACATGTGGTTGTGAGGTAAAATTTGTGGAATTTATTAATGCTGCTTTAGCCACGTTACTACTGCTACTACTGGGAGATTTTCTCTCTACTTTCCTTTATCACGTTCCCGAACATGCTTTTGCTTTCTTCCACCATTGTCAATTGTCAGTTGTCGGTTATCAATGGTGGTGGGCGGTGCCCACCCTACGCTTGCAATTGCTGAAACTGTCCATGGTGGTGGGCGGTGCCCACCCTACAGAAATTGCGAACGCATCGATAAGATAACTAATCAATCCCGCGCAGGCGGGCTTTGTTTTTGTAGCCCTACCCTTTAGGGTTGGGGCGGTTGGGGCTTTCAGCTATTTCTCAGCTAAATATCAGATGAGATTAAGTTGAGTTTATAATTTGGTTATGCTATCATGTCAGAGTGGTATATCGGTAAGACTCAAATATGGTGCAGACAGCATTAACTAATTTTTCAACGCGACTGGGTACACCCTTAAAGAAAAAGCAGATCGCAGTTCTGCAAATTAATTTGGGTAAACGTTGTAATTTGGCCTGTAGTCATTGCCATGTAGAAGCGGGACCGAAGCGGACTGAAGAACTTTCTACCGAAGTTTGTCGCCAATTGATCGAACTGATTCAACAATTTCCGCAAATTAAAACTGTTGACTTGACTGGGGGGGCGCCGGAAATGAATTATGGTTTTAAGCCCCTGGTAGAAGCCGCCCGTAGCGCTGGAAAGGAGACGATCGTCCGTTCCAATCTCACTATTTTCTTTGTCAAGGGGTTTGAAGATTTACCTGCATATTTTGCTCGACATCAACTGCGGGTGGTGGCTTCTCTGCCTTGTTATCTGGAAGATAATGTAGATAAAATGCGCGGCGCTGGGGTTTATCATGATTCGATTCGGGCGCTACAGTGGTTAAATAGCTTCGGCTATGGTCGAGACCCGCAACTGGTCCTGGATCTGGTATATAATCCGAAAATACCCACTGACCGAAACTTCTCTCTGACTCCCGAACAGCGTCAGTTGGAACCGGATTATCAAGCTTATCTGCAAGCACATTTTGATATTAGCTTTAACCAACTGCTGACAATTACTAATATCCCGATCGGGCGGACGAAGTTACATCTGGAAAACCGCAATCTGCACGAACCTTATCTGCATTTCTTGGCAGATAACTTTAATAGTTCCACCGTAGAAAATTTGATGTGCCGCAATCAACTCTCGATCGACTATCTGGGCAATGTCTACGACTGCGATTTCAATCAGATGTCGGGTGTGCCAGCAGTAACTGCTGATGGAGAAAAGCTGACCGTGGCGAAGTTGTTGGCAGCAGGGAGTTTGGAGGCGATCTCTCGCGTGCAAACGGCTAACTATTGCTATGGTTGCACTGCGGGTGCGGGTTCCGGTTGTGGAGGGGCTTTGCTGTAGATCGAGTAAGCTTTACGACCCCTTAATTTTGCAGGTGAGGTGGGCATCAGATGGGTTCATAGGGTGCGATAATGTTACAACTATGAGCGTGAGCAAACGACAGTGTTGTTAAAATATTATTGGAACTGGCTGATAGCACCAGTGGTTTTAATGGCAGTGGGGACTACTCCTTTGGTACAGGCACAGGAAGCGCCTCGGACCCAGACTAGCACCCCGACACCATTCGGTGACAGGATCGTAGTTAAAGAGTTTGTCTTTCAGGGCAATACAGCTTTTAGCGATGCCGAGTTGGCGGAATTAACTCAAGATTACACCGGCAGACCCCTGACCTTCGCGGAACTGCTGGAAGTAGAATCTGCGGTTAGCAAGCTATATAATGATGCAGGCTATATAAATTCTGGGGCAACAATCCCCGCCAACCAAAGTTTCTCTCCAATGAAGTCGATCGTCATAATTCAGATCGTGGAAGGGGGAGTGGCAGATATAGACGTGCGGGTGAGGGGACAACTTCATCCTGGTTATGTCCGATCGCGCTTGGGCCTCGCTGCGAAACAACCTCTGAATCAAAACCAGTTGTTAGAGGCGATGCAATTGTTACAGCTGAACCCTCTGATTGAAAATATATCGGCCCAACTCTCTGCTGGTCCGCGCCCGGAGTTGAGTTTTCTGGAGGTTGATGTCACCGAAGCTGATAATTTTAACTTGGCCGTGGTTACGGATAATGGTCGTACTCCCAGCGTCGGCAGTTGGCGGCGGGGCCTGGAGATCCGCGAAAGTAATTTGCTCGGTTTCGGAGATAGTGTAGATTTATCCTATAGCAATACCGATGGCAGTAATACTTTCGATGCCAGATATACCATACCTCTGAATGCCCGCAATGGGACTCTCTCTCTGTCCGCTCGGATCACCGATACTGAAGTAGTCGAACCTCCTTTCGATCGCATCGATATTACTGGCGACTCCGAATATTACGACGTCAGTTTGCGCCAACCAGTGATCCAAACTCCGACTCGGGAGTTAGCTTTGGGCGCGATCTTGACCAGACAGTCAAGTCAGACTCAACTGCTGGGCACGGATTTTCAACTCTCCCCAGGGGCCAATGAGGATGGGGAAACTCGCGTATCGGCCATTCGCTTTTTCCAGGACTGGACTCAACGTACTGCTGCCGATGTCTTCTCGGCTCGTTCTCAGTTTAATGTGGGAGTAGGTTGGTTTGATGCCACAGTTAATTCCGAACCTCCTGACAGTCGGTTCTTCTTCTGGCGCGGACAGGCCCAGTATGTCCGACTTTTGGCTCCTGACACTTTATTTATTGTGCGTTCCGATACCCAACTGGCGACTGAGGCCCTCGTACCTTTAGAGCAAATTGGCATCGGCGGTCTTCGCAGCGTTCGGGGTTATCGCCAGGACCTACTGCTGACCGATAATGGACTTGTGCTTTCCGCAGAGGTGCAGTTTCCTATTCTCCGAGTGAAAAAGCTGGATGGTATATTACATCTGGTACCCTTTGTTGATTTTGGCTGGGGTTGGAATAGTTCCGGTAGACCTAATGCCGACCCAAATAGTTTGTTGGGTGTAGGTTTGGGCTTAAAATGGCAGATGGGCGATCGATTGGATGCTCGTCTGGATTGGGGGATCCCTCTGACTGACGTTGATTCTAGTGACAAAACTTGGCAGGAAAATGGCGTTTATTTCACCATTAATTACAATTTGTTAAGGTTCTGATCCTCTCCGGTACGTGGGACTAGCATAAGTAGGATGGGCACCGCCCACCATCGGCAGTTGTAGTCAACAACAACCAACGGGCGCAAGACCACTGCTGATGGCCCTTGCCCACAACCCTAGCAAGCTTGACAGTAGCTAGAGAAAATGTTATACCTGTTGAGAGAACGGGCGATCGCCCAATCCGGGAGCCGTGCCGAAAATCACACCAAAGAGATAATTGACAATAAATCAAGGATATGGTAATAGCAGAAAAACAAGGTAGAGGCATTAGAAAGAGGAGAGGGCTAGTCCTAGCATCCCTATTGTATCTGCTAGCAGTCCAGCCAGGGATAGCAATAGGAACGGAAATATCGGGAGTGACCCAAAGTCAGCAAGGCAGGGAACTCTATGAAAGGGGAGAATATCAGCGGGCAGCTTCATCATGGGAACGAGCAGCAGCGGAATTTGCCGCGCGGGGAGACGCGCTCAACCAGGCAATGGCCTTGAGCAATCTATCACTAACTTATCAGGAACTGGGAAAATGGGAAGAAGCTACTAGGGCGATCGCCCAAAGCCAGGAAATCCTACAAGGCCAGGAAGTAACAGCAGTACAGCAGCGGATGGTAGCCCAAACTCTGGACATCCAAGGACAGCAACAAATAGCAAGAGGACAAACGGCATCGGCGCTAGAAACTTGGGAAAAAGCAGCCGAGATCTATAATGAGATAGGAGATCGAGAAAGTTTAATCGGGAACCAGATAAATCAAGCCCAAGGAATGAAAGATTTGGGCTTTTATCCCAGAAGCTGCAAGATGTTACAGCAAGCATTAGGACTGTCAAGTCAAAGCTGTACGGTATCAGCAGAGGAATTGGCAAGTTTGAAAAGCCAAAGGGCAACGCCGCAACAGGTATTAGGGATGGAGGCCCTAGGAGATGTGATGCGGTTAGTAGGGAGAAGCCCGGAGTCCAAAGAAGTATTGGTAGCAAGTTTGCAGCTAGGTCGGGAATTGGGAGATTCCGGAATTCTAGCAGAAATATACCTGTCTTTGGGGAATACAATGCGGGCATTGGCGAATAGACCAGGTTTGAATGCCAAAAAGCGCCGCGGATTGATCGACGAAGCGATCGGCTATTATCAGTCAGCAGCAAAGCGCTCGAAAACCCCAATTACCTTCTACCAGGCCCAAGTAAATCAACTGAGCATGTTGGTGATAAGCGATCGGGCAAATCAAGCAGCAAGACAATGGCAGCAGCTAAGCGAAAAAATCCAGAAATTCCCCCCAAATAGAAGAGCAGTCTACACCCAGATCAACCTGGCAGGTATCTTGCTGGACCTGAAAACAAACCAGCAAATAGCCAAAGAATATATACCAAGTGTAGACAGGATAGACCAGCTATTAGCAAACGCCGCAAATTACGCGGAAGCCTGGGGAGACGATCGCACCTATGCCTACGCAATGGGTTTACGGGGAAAACTCTATGAAGAGTCCCAGCAGTGGGAAGTAGCAGCTTCCTTGACAAAAGCAGCCCTGAGTAAAGCTAGCAGCTTTAATGCTCCAGATATAAGTTACCAACTATTATGGCAGTTGGGCAGGCTGGAAACAGCAGTAGGGAAAAAAGCCAGCGCGATCTCGTCTTACACGAAAGCCGTGAACACGATCAAATCGATCCGCTCGGATCTGGCGACAGTAAATCCAGAAGTGCAATTCTCCTTTGCCGAGAGCGTAGAACCAGTATATCGGGAACTGGTAGATTTGCTGTTGCAACCAGGAGCAAATCAATCAAATCTCCAGCAGGCCCGGGAATTGATCGAAGCTCTCCAGTTGGCAGAACTAGACAACTTCTTTCAAGACGCCTGTCTGAAGGCGCGACCGCAGCAAATAGATGAGGTAGACCCCAAGGCAGCAGTGATCTATCCGATCGTATTACCAGATAGATTAGAAGTGATCCTATCTCTGCCGGGGCAACCCCTGCGGCAATACAGAACCGAGATGTCGAAGGAACGGGCAACTCGCGTAGTCAAGCGGATGCGGGGCTCCTTAAATCCACTTTTCTCTTCTAAACAGCGTTTGCTGGTCTCGCAAAAAATATATGATTGGCTGATTAGACCAGCAGCAGAAGATTTAGCAGCCTCGGAAGTAGAAACCCTGGTATTCGTGCTGGATGGGGTCCTGCGGAATATACCAATGGCAGCATTGCATGACGGACAACAATATTTGCTGGAAAAATATAAAATCGCCCTCACGCCAGGCTTGCAACTACTAGAGTCTCGGGGACTGCAAGTACAAGAGTTGACTGCTTTAACAATGGGGATTTCTGAAGCCCGCCAGGGGTTTCCGGCCCTGCCAGGAGTAGAATTTGAATTGCAGAAAATTCAATCGGAAGTACCTGCCGAAGTGCGGCTAAATCAGCAGTTTACTAGCCAAACCCTGCAAGATCAGATCGCCGAGGTGCCATTTCCGATAATTCACCTAGCAACACACGGTCAATTTAGCTCCCAGGCAGAGGAAACTTTTCTCCTGACCTGGGATGGTAAAATAAATGTAAAAGAACTAGATCAATTGCTGCGGACCAGAGAACAGGAACCAAGCCCGATCGAATTGCTGGTACTCAGTGCCTGCGAAACAGCTTCAGGAGACCAGCGGGCAGTGCTGGGGTTGGCCGGTGTAGCCGTGCGATCGGGAGCCAGAAGTACAATAGCCACATTATGGCAGGTGAATGATGCCTCTAGCGCTGTCCTGATGGCCGAGTTTTACAACCAGCTATCCGAAGCAGGAGTAACTAAAGCAGAGGCCCTGCGCCGGGCCCAGCTGAGTATTCTCCAACAGGGCAGGTATAGCGATCCTTACTACTGGGCACCTTTTGTTTTGGTAGGAAATTGGCTTTAAGGTAATTAGTCAGTTGTTAGTTGTTACTAGACAACTAGCAACCGATAACTGTATAAATACTGAGATTTCAAGGTCTCAGAAGATGATATTCGATCGAACATAGCCAAAAACAAAAACATCGGATAAGATAGAGTAAAGGCTTGTAGAGAAATCTGGGCTTTGCACAACAACACCGAATCGGTAAAAATGTGCAACGCCGAAATCTGTAAGCAGGAGAAAGTTATTAACCCTCATAGCCATTCAAATGGCTGAAAAAGGAGGAAAATCAAATGCAAAAACCAGCATATCTAGCTAGTATAGCTGCAACAATGACTTTAGGACTGCTGTTGGGACCAGCTTTCACATCTCAAGCACAGCAGACGTTCTTTCAGCCTCCAGCTGGTCAAAAACAAGCACCGGTGAATACGGCAGGGGGCGCATCCCGAGGCCAATGCCCTCTGGATGCAAATGCAGGGTCGGAAAATATTATCCCATTGATGCCCGCAATGTTGCTGCCAGAAGCACCGATGGCAGATTTAGTCGGCTTGACTACAGCTGCAAATCCGACATTCTTTGTATATGTGCCGTCCAGCAAGACGGGATCGGCCATGTTTAGTCTCAAGGATGCACAAAACAATGATGTCTACCAGACAAGCTTGCAATTACCCGAAGATGGCGGTATAGTAGCAATAAAAATCCCCGAATCAGCTGGGCCGTTGAAAGTGGGTCAGAAGTATGTTTGGTCCTTTGGCATTATCTGCACGGCAGAAACGCCAGAAGATTCTTCGCCAGTGATGTTCGTCGCTGGAGAGGTACAGCGCACGGAAGCTAGCCCCACAATTAAAAGTCAGCTAGCAGAGGCGAATTTGCTCAAGCAGGCAGCGATATACGCGCAAAATGGAATTTGGGTAGAGGCGGTGACAACCCTGGCCCAGCTGCGGCAGTCACAACCAGAAAACTCGAAGATCGCAGCCGAATGGAAACATCTGTTGGGTTCAGTCGGGTTAGAGGCGATCGCATCGGTGCCGCTAGTATCAGGACCACAAAATTAGCAGTAATGGGTACATTTTATGGCCGGGTATATTCATCGAGATTAACCAGGTTTTTGGCCAAAAACCTGGTTTCTTAGATCGGGCAACAGCGACAAAAAGCACAAGCAGCCATTCGCGAATACAGGTGGGGAGCATCTCAGATGCATGCATTTTGGCATTAAAACCTGCTGCGAATGGCGTATACGCAGTGCGCGACGCAGGATCGCTATGGAAAATAGCCTCATTTTCAATCTCTCAATTGCTCAATTAGGGATTCTCAATTATCGCCGCTCAATGCTCAAGAAGTCAAACACCGGCATGCAGCCTACAGGGGGGCAGCATCCTTTTTACTGGGGACCCTTTGTTCTTGTTGGCAATTGGCTGTAACATAATTAACAAATATTGATATGTATTCACTGAAGCTTGACGCTAGTAAGGGATGGGATAGAATTATTTATCAGTAGTGAGTTGTTAGGAGAGCACATAAAATAGAAATTAACTACTGATATATGGATAACGGCTCCTTGACAATTGTCAGAACAAGGGTTTTAATAGAGAAGAAAGGGGTTATTATATAACAGGAGTCAAGGCAATGGCTAGCAATAAGAATCCCGTATTGAAAAGGCTATGGGCGATCGGGCTATGCCAAATGCTGGTCTTAGTCCCAGGGATGGCAGTCCAGGCAGAGTCCCAAGCAGAAAATGTGCTCGTCAGTCAAGCATTCACACCGCCAGGACCGGGGACACCAGATCAGACAGCAGGAGGAGCATCCCGGGGAGACGCTACCTGGCCGATCGCCCTGCTGCCAACCAGGAAAGAGGGGTTAACGGTGGCAGAACGTCCGACATTCTTGGTATATGTTCCGGAAACGGCAGCCAAACAGGCAGTTTTCATCCTACGGGATAAAAATGAAGATTACTATTACCAAAAGACCTTGTCAATTGTACAGACAGGGGGTATAATGGCAATTAACTTGCCAGAGTCAGCACCGGTCCTGGAAATGAACACCAAATATAACTGGTCAATGATCTTAGTGCCAGAAGGAGGACTAGAACCAGATAGTCCCGGGGTAAAAGGAATCATCATGCGAGTAGAATCAACCGCGAGATCGTCCCCAGCAGCTCAAACATGGTATGATCGAGCGGCAAATCTGGCCAAAATGAGACGGGAGCAGCCATCAGACAGGACAGTAGCAGAAAAATGGGAAAAATTACTGGCTTCAGTGGGACTCCATGCGATCGCTTCGGTGCCAATCTTGGAATAGAAAACAGGAAGCTGTTCATTGAGAGCTAATTGCGCTCTGGCTAATACAGGCAATCACATCGCTTTAGACTTAATCGGGATGTTGCGATCCATCAGATAAACTGGCATGAAAATTAGCATCGCAATTAGTCGGGAGTAAATGTTCCAGCTCAAAAAGCAAATTGGCAAATGGCGGGCTGTATTGATTACAGCCCCCTGTATAGCTGGATTAACGATTGTGGCTAGCTCGGCGGGATTATTCCAGCATCTGGAATGGGCCAGTCTGGATCGATTTTTTCGCCTGCGTCCCCGAGAGCCAGTTGATGAGAGGCTCGTGATTGTGACAATCAATGAGTCAGATATCTCGAAAGTAGGACGTTGGCCTATTCCCGATGAGGTATTGGCAGAAGCCCTGGAAAAAATTAAAGCACGGGATCCCCGAGTAATTGGTCTAGATTTGTATCGAGACTTACCGGTAGAACCAGGACATAGGCAGTTGGTGGAGGTATTGAAATCGACACCGAACTTGCTGGGGGTGGAAAAAGTGGTGGGAGAAAAGGTGGCCCCACCTCCAAGCTTGGAACAGCAGGAGCGAGTAGCGATCGCGGACCTGGTGTTGGATGGCGATGGTAAGGTGCGTCGGGCTTTGATATCTGTCAGACTGTCGGGTAAAACGAAATTAAGTCTGGGAACGCAATTGGCTTTGATGTATCTGCAAGGGGACGGCATCATCCCCGAGACGATCCCCGGCAGCTCGGGACAGATGCGACTGGGTAAGGCGACATTTATGCCCTTCCAGAGCAATGATGGAGCCTACGTCCGGGCTAATGCTGGGGGTTATCAGATATTATTAAATTTTCGCGGGCCGCGAGAGAGCTTTGCGATCGTATCCTTAACGGAGCTGCTCAAAGACCGGATCCCACCAGATTTGATGCGCGATCGGATTGTTTTGATTGGTGCTACGGGACAAAGCCTCAACGACCTGTTCGGTACTCCCTACAGCAGCGGTCTACTTACCAGTCCCAGGCAAACTCCAGGAGTAGTCATTCATGCTAATTTAATCAGCCAGATATTGAGTGGGGCCCTGGATGGGCGAGCCTTTATCCAAGTCTGGCCCGAACTGAGCGAGTGGCTGTGGGTTTTAGTCTGGTCTTTCATCGGTGCCGCTGGTCCTTGGCAGCTGAAAAATAATGTATTGGCAAAATGGACTGTGGGAAGTGTTTTCGCGGTTTTGGCAGGGGGGACTTCGATCTCAATCACCTATCTGGCCTTTCTCTGGGGCTGGTGGATACCCGCAGTTAGCCCCCTCGTGGCTATAACGGGATCGGCGATCGTCATCAGCATGTACTATAGCCGCGAGTTGCAGCACCGAAAAGCCGACCTGGAAATCTTGCTGGAGACGACTGCCGAACATGCCGATGCCGTAGCAGATGATTTGCGAGCAAAGGCAGAAGAGGCCCTACGCGAAAGTGAGAGAAGACTAGCGCAATTTCTCGAAGCCGTGCCTGTGGGTATTGGCGTGATCGATGCTACTGGTAAACCCGTGTTTATGAATTCACAGGCCAAAGATTTGCTGGGCAAAGGACTCGCACCCGATGCCACGCCCGCAGAACTCTCCGAGGTTTATCAGAATTATATTGCAGGAACCGATAAATTGTACCCCCCGGAAAAATTGCCGATTATGCGAGCTTTGAGGGGCGAGTATACTAGCGCTGATGATATTGAAATCCACCAAGGAGATAAAATTATCCCCATCGAGGCTTGGGGCACTCCTATCTACGATGGATCGGGAAAGATTACCTACGCGCTAGTTGCTTTTAAGGATATCACAGAACGCAAAAAAGCCGAATTAGAACGTCAAAAGTTAACGGAAAAAATGTTACATTTAAATCGAGCTTACGAACGCTTTGTCCCCAGTCAGTTCCTGGATTTTTTGGACAAGGATAGCATTATCGATGTCGAATTAGGGGACAACGTGCAGCAGGAAATGTCGATTCTGTTTTCTGATATTCGCGACTTCACTGCCATGTCGGAAAAGATGACTCCAGAAGATAATTTTAAGTTTATTAATGCTTATCTGTCTCGCATGGAAGCGGCGATCGCCGAAAATCAAGGCTTTATTGATAAATACATTGGCGATGCGATCATGGCATTGTTTAGCGGTCTGGGTTCCCGGGGTATTGCTCAAGGAGCGTCCGGGGGAAACAGCAGTGCGGATAATGCTGTTAGAGCTGGAATTGCTATGCTAGAAAAAGTGGCAGAATATAATGTAACCAGGGGCAGACCGAAACGACCAAAGCTAAAAATCGGTATTGGTATTAATACAGGTTCTTTGATGCTGGGCACTGTCGGGGGTTCAGGCCGCATGGATGGTACGGTAATTAGCGATGCTGTTAATTTAGCCGCCCGCATTGAAAGCTTGACAAAAGATTATGGCGTGTCCCTGTTGATTTCTCACCATACCCTCTTACAGTTAGAAAATCCTGATGATTATGCGATCCGTTTGATCGATCGGGTGAAGGTTAAGGGAAAAGCAGAATTGGTGACGGTATATGAAGCTTTTGATGCCGATCCGCTGGAAATGCGAGAGGGGAAGTTAACTACTAAAACGATGTTTGAGCAGGCATTAGTATATTATCATATGGGAGAGATAAAAGCAGCAGCAGAAATGTTAAAAAATTGCCTCCGCCTTACTCCCTGGGATAAGGTGGCGCAAATTTATCTGGAAAGTGTAGTCAGACGAATATATGATTGAGAATTGCTCAATCATATCGTTCCCTGGCGGAGCCAGGGAACGCTCGTGCTGAGGCTCCCGCCTCTAGTTCGATCTCGTTCCCCGAAGCCTGGTAATAGTAGATAGAGTCTCTCTGAAATAATGGGTATACAATTAAAGAAGCCAATGTACTAGATAAAATATGTCTGCTACAGGAGGCAGAGCCTCAAAGTAGCGTTCCGTGGCTGAGCCACGAAACGAGGAAGAATGGGTAATTAAGATTAGTGAATGTGGCAATTGCTAATTGTTAATTACCAATTAATGATTACAAATTATGTGGAAAAGATTGAGAGAAATAGCTGTAAAATGGACTGGGTCTGGTCAAAACCCGTTGATCGTTCGGGCGGCCCCCCCAGTCACCGGATCCCCCCAAACCCCCCGATCGAAGGGGGGCTTCCTGCGCTCCCCCTTTTGGAAGGGGGGGGATCGGATCCAACTAATTTTGACTACACCCAAATGGACTCCTGTATTGATGACAGCGCCGAGTGTGGCAGTATTGATCGTGGGGATGAGATTGCTGGGATGGTTGCAGCTATGGGAATGGGCGGTGTGGGATAATTATTGGCGCTGGCGTCCTTTACAACCAAAGGATCCGCATATTGTGATTGTGACAATTGATGAGTCAGATATCAAACAGGTAGGGCGATGGCCGATGACCGATGGACAGCTAGCCCAAATATTAAAGAATATCAAGCAACAGCAACCGAGAGCGATCGGGATGGACCTGTATCGAGATTTAGCGGTAGAACCGGGTCATCAGCAGCTAGTAGAGGTGTTTAAGTCTAGCCCTAACCTGATTGGGATTACCAAGGTGGTGGGTAACGATCTGGGTCGTGCGGTCGAACCGCCGCTGTTACTGGGGAAACTAAATCAAATTGGCGCAGCGGATCTGGTAATAGATGCTGACGGTAAGATTCGTCGCGGTTTGCTATCTCTGAAGCCGGAAAATGGCGAGACGATCTACGGTCTGGGACTCAGGCTAGCTTTGATGTACTTGGAAGGATCGGGGATAGAACTATATGCTATAGATGCAGATCGGGGTAAGATAGGGTTGGGTCAGGCGGTATTTGTCCCTTTTCAGAAAAATGATGGCGGCTATGTGGATGCTGATGATGGCGGCTATCAGATCGTATTGAACTTTCGCGGACCCCTAGAAAATTTCCAGTCTATATCCCTAACTGATGTTTTTAACAATAACATCCCTGCTGACTTGATGCGCGATCGCATTGTTTTGATTGGCGCTAAGGCTAGCAGCCTGAACGATCTGTTCTACACTCCCTATAATAGCAGGACTCGGTTCGATCGCACTCCCGGAGTCGTGATTCATGCCAATATTATCTCTGGGATCCTGTTTGCGGCCACGGAAGGGCGATCGTTGATTAAATCCTGGTCAGAACCGATGGAATGGCTGTGGATTTTTATCTGGTCTGGCCTGGGTGCGATTTTGGCGTGGAAGTTGCCAGCTATGCAATGGATAGCTGGCATTTGTCTGGTCTTGGGAGCAAGTCTGGTTCTGTCCACTTACCTGGCGTTTCTCCAGGGTTGGTGGATCCCAGTTGTGCCACCCCTCTTAGCCCTGGCAGGATCTGTGGTGGCGATCGGGGGTTATATTGTGAATATGGAACGCCGAGAACGGCAAATGCTGATGAACCTTTTTGGGCGGAATGTTAGCCCCAAAATTGCTGATGCTATTTGGCGCGATCGCCACCTTCTCTTAGAAGAAGGACGCCTAGCTGGACATCATCTTACCGCTACTGTAATATTTGCTGACTTAAAAGGCTTCGGTGCTATTGCCGAACAAATGGATCCGGCAGAACTGATGTCTTGGTTGAACGAGTATATGAATACAATGGCCGATATAGTTTTTCAATATGATGGTGTTGTGGACAAGTTTATTGGCGATAAAGTGATGGCCGTATTTGGCGTTCCCATCCCCCGCACGGAAGCGTCGGAAATTGCATCCGATGCGATCGCTGCTGTTAGTTGCGCTCGCCAAATGGGTCTGAAACTGCGCGAACTCAATCAGCAATGGCGATCGTCAGGACTCCCTAATGTCGCTATGCACATCGGGATCGCTACTGGGACTGTGGTCGCTGGCAGTCTCGGCAGTCGCCAACGCCTTAATTATACTACCCTCGGAGATACTGTCAATATTGCTTCGGCTCTAGAACGTTACGACAAATATAAACATGGTGGCGTTTGTCTGATCTTGGTTTCCCCAGAAACTTATTTCTATATCCAGAACCAGTTTCCTACTCAAGTTCTTGGCACGATCTCCCTTAAGGGCCGTTCTCAACCTCTTAAAGTTCACCAAGTCTTACTTGATGATTGTCAGTCGTAAGTATTGGTTGTTAAGACAAAATCAATTACACTGTCGGGACGTAGGGTGGGCACCTTCGATGTCGAAGGAGAGCGCTAATCGCACTACTCCGGAGACATCGCCCCACCATTGAGCAGTTAAGCTAACTAGGAGTGAGTGTGTAATTTTTTTGTCCAACTACTTAATAATGAGTAATCTGAAATTAAAAACAAAGATAAAAGTATGAAGATCGTAAAACCCATAAATTTTTTATCATTGATATATAGATCTGCTTCTGGATTAATTATAGCATTAAACTAGATTGAATTAGGATGTAAACTGGAAAAGCATCGCGGCAGATCGTGGTAAGGAGAAAGGAGAAAAAATGAAGTTGATGGCAGAACGGGTGGAATCTCTGAAAGCTGGTATGCTGGCGGCGGGAGTTGGGGCGATCGCCTTCTTATTCACTACTAGCATGAATCGGTGGGTTTTACCAGCAGAAGTTGACTTGATGTATGATGTTAGTTGGCTGGTGAGTGGGGCGATCGCCATTTTCAGCGGCTTTCTGTTCGGCGTTACCTACCGCTACGTCATCCGCACCGACGAGAACAGTCACCTGAAATCTGGTGCTATATTGGCTTTTGGATTGGTACGAGGTTTAGCACAAGTGGACGTCCAATTGCAGAACTTAGCTACTTTCTGGTCATGTGGGATTTTGGGATTGGAGAGTATTTTCCTGTTCGCGATCGCGGGTATTACTCTCGACTGGGCAATTCGCCGTCGCTGGGTGAAACCTTTTCTTAATAGCTAATTGTTAATGGCTAATTGCTAATAGATGTAGGGTGGGCATCGCCCACCTTAATCGCCCACCTTGGTATTTTAACTCAAAACCAATTCCTGAAAATTAGGCTGCCCGTAGAACATATTCCGATCAATAGCTGAGAGGATTTTATTGTTAGCAGCATCAGAAAGCAAGCATTGGCAAGCTAACTGCGCTACATCAGCGCGATGAATTGTGCCTGCAACTTTGTAGTCTTCGGTCAGTACGCCATTGCCAGTTGCGGGTTCGGATTTCAATCCTCCGGGTCGAATAATTATGTAAGTCAGTCCGCTGGCAATGAGATGCTTTTCTGCCTGTTCTTTCTCAATTAAAATTTCTCGCAGGGCTTCTAATGCTTGTGGTGGTAAGGCGACGACACTCTCTCCACTACCGATGGAGGAAATGAGAATAAATTTCCCCACCTTGGCCTTGACCGCAGCGTCGATCAGGTTTTTATTGCCCAGATAATCTGCCCTTTGTTCGTCTTTGGGTAAACCGCCAATGGTGCTAATTACCGCACTAATTGGTTCCGTTCCCAGCATTGCTGCTTCCACTTCGGCAACATTGAGGGCATCTCCCTTGACTACCTCAATGTTCGTTGCTTCCAATTCTGCACGACTTGCGTCCGATCGCAAAATGGCTTTCACTTTTTGGTTTTGTGCTGTCAGGCTGTTTGCGATTTCGCGACCAACTCCCCGACTCGCACCCGCTAGCAAAATATATGATTCAACTGTCATTTTTATTTCCTTTTACAACTTTTTGCCCTACCATTACCAACCATGATTGCTTTGTACGGGGCAATCCTGGGGGACGATAATAGTGATGGATAATTTCAAATCCTGCCTCTTCTAAGCAAGGAGCCAAGGTTTTATATTCCCATCCTACTACATAGCGATCGCCCGTGGGAGCAGGGATGTAACCCTCTCCCTGACCTCTGGCCATGGACATCACTATTACCCCACCTGCAACTAAAGATTCGTGCAAATCTTTGAGCACTTTCACCATTTTAGCACTGGGAACGTGAATTAATGAGGCATTGGCAAAGATGCCATCAAAAAAATTCGGGGGCAAATCTAGACTTTCAAAAGATTGCTGCCAAACTTCACAGCCAGATAGCTGTTGCGCCATCTCTACAAACGCTGGGGTGGCGTCCAGTCCGATCGGGGTATGTCCCAGAGTTTTGAAAGCGATCAAATCTCGTCCGGGGCCGCAGCCCATATCCAGTATTTTACCAGGATTTCTGGGCAGGGCGGCGATTAAAGCCTCAATATTTTGAGAGACATCGTGATTCCAGGTGCCTTCCCGGTACGATTCTGCCGTTGCCTGGTACTCTGCGACTGTGATTTCTTCGTGCTTTTCCACAACTTTTTCACTAACACGTCCTTTTTTGATTATATAGCAAAGCTACTTTATATGTCAATTTTTTTTCAGATTCCAGGTATGATCGGATTTATAATTGCTATAATGCGGTTGAAACTTATTCACTTCGCTGTCATACCGCCGGGGGTTTTAACCCCCGGCTGATAGCATTTAAAAAAAGTCTGCTACTCTAGTAATGCCCTGGATGATGGGAATGCTCCCTCATGATTGATTACGGGTGAAGACGTGCGATCAGTCATAATGAAGTTTGCTTGCCAATTCATGCGATCGATCAATAATTCGATCTCAATTATGCCCCGTTTGTGGTATGGTAGGTCAGAACAATATTTCTTGGACAGCCCGAATATGAACCAGATCGCATCAAGCATATTCCAATTAAATTCCGACTTAAATATCTGCAGGATATTTAAGCGCAGATCGCCCATTTCAGCGCGTTTCCACTCCTGCAGACTTTTCAGATTCAATCTTGAGCAAACGCTTTGCCTTATGCAGTCGGTAACGGTATAGAGGAGAAGCACGAATCTTTTCCTCTAACTGGGCAATCAGATCGTCAAGAATCAAAATTTCCGCATCAGCTTTTTTGCATATTTCTTCGACTTTAGCTGCTCTTTGCTTGATTCTTTCCATATCAGGTGGTGGTTGCTGAGTCATAGTCAATCACATTTTTGCCTCTTCAGAGGCGATCGCGACAATCATCTTCACTTAATTATTACTTATTCTCTGTTAATATCCAATAGGCACTTGTACTGAATTTATAGATAACAGTTCTCATCCGTTGTGTGATATGCTATTGGAGATTGCTTCGGGGGGGGGGGTAAATCATAAATCATAAGCTAGTCGCTAATCTCCCCCCCCCTCGCAATGACAAGTAGGCGATTTTCTGTACTAAATTAAGAGAGAGAAACGCTATGCGATCGCCATGCTGTAGCTGGACCAGATACTTTTTGAATTTTGATTTAAAAAATAGGCAAGGGATGTTATATAATCTAGCAGAGTTAGTTGTAAATGAGGAATAAAGTGACAAAGGCAAAAACTACCCAGGGTCGGTTAGATACCGGGAAAAGGCGGGTGCATCCGTTAAAGCGCTTGCTGGACTACTCCCAGAATTACCGCATGCAAGTATGGCAGGCGATCGCCTGTTCGGTCCTGAACAAAATCTTCGACTTAGCGCCTCCTGCTTTAATTGGCGCAGCAGTGGATGTGGTAGTCAAGGGAAAAGATTCTCTAATTGCTACCAAGTTGGGAGTCACGGATATCTTCGGACAACTTTTGGTAATTTCCCTACTGTCGGCGATCGTCTGGGGATTGGAATCGAGTTTCCAGTATGGTTATACTAGGCTGTGGCGGAATCTCGCCCAGACAATTCAGCATAATTTGCGTCTGGATAGCTATAAGCATTTGCAAGATTTGGAACTAGAATTTTTTGAAGAGCGCAGCACGGGAGGGTTGATGTCGATCCTCAGCAATGATATTAATCAATTAGAGCGCTTTTTGGATGTAGGAGCTAATCAAATTCTCCAGATATGCACCGCAGTAGTCATTGTGGGGGCGACTTTCATTGTGGCGGCCCCGGAGGTGGCCTGGATGGCGATCGTCCCGATGCCATTTATCATTTTCAATTCCATCGCCTTTCAGCGCCGTCTCGCCCCCCGTTACGCGGAGGTGCGGAAAAAGGTGGGTTTTCTCAACAGCAGGCTGTCTAATAATTTGAGTGGTATTACTACGATTAAAAGCTTTACTGCTGAGGAGTATGAAGCGGCCCGGGTAGCACAAGATAGCGAAGCTTATCGCCAAAGCAACCGGCGGGCGATCGCCCTATCTGCTGCTTTCGTACCTTTAATTAGAATGTTAATTCTCTGCGGTTTTACGGGGATATTACTCTACGGCGGCATGGAAACAGCAGCAGGAAGACTGGCAGTTGGCACTTACAGCGTGTTGGTATTCTTGACTCAGCGGTTACTTTGGCCGTTGGTGCGTTTGGGAGATACCCTAGATCAATATCAACGGGCAATGGCGTCTACGAAGCGGGTGATGAATTTGTTGGATACGCCCATTACGATCCATCCTGGAGAGATGACCCTGGCAGCAGTGCGGGGTGAGTTGGAATTGCAAAAGGTAACTTTTGCTTATCGCGATCGCGCCCCAGTTCTCGAAAATCTCTCCCTGAAGATTCCTGCTGGCAAGACGATCGCGATCGTTGGAGCCACGGGTTCGGGCAAAAGCACGATCGTCAAACTATTGTTGCGGTTTTATGAAGTTCAATCTGGCAGTATTACTCTGGATGGGATAGAATTACGACAACTGCAACTACAGGATTTACGTCGAAGTATCGGGTTTGTGAGTCAGGATGTCTTCTTATTCCACGGAACTGTGACTGAGAACATCGCCTATGGCAGTTTCGATGCTACAGAAGCAGAAATAATTGCCGCTGCACGGGTGGCGGAAGCCCATGATTTTATTGTCCGACTCCCCTACGGTTATGATACCATAGTGGGAGAACGAGGACAAAAGTTATCGGGAGGACAAAGGCAGCGGATCGCGATCGCCCGGGCGGTGTTGAAAAATCCGCCAATCTTGATTTTAGACGAAGCGACTTCCGCAGTGGATAATGAAACGGAAGCAGCTATTCAGCGATCGCTGGATCGCATTACCCAAAATCGCACGACAATTGCGATCGCTCATCGTCTGTCCACGATCCGCAAGGCCGATCGCATTTACGTGATGGAACGGGGTAAAATAGTAGAATCGGGACGACATGAAGAACTGTTAGCACAGTCGGGAATTTATGCTAGTCTCTGGCAAGTGCAAATGGGTTTAGTTACTCCGCCAGTGGTTCAAAGCTCTGGGGTTTGATAGGGCGATCGCATGTTTATGGTTCCCGGGGTCATCCTAGGAACCTGTAAAAGATTGCAAGAGAAATATTTCAGGGAAAAGCAGCTGCGGAAATTCTGATGGCTTGCTATAATATAATTGTCGGGTTAAGAAATAAAAATGACGAGTACACCAAACACTGAACCAACACTGGCAGATGTAGTTGAACAGTTAGGAAAGTTATCGAATGAAGTCGAAAAGTTATCGAATGAGGTCGAAAAGTTTAACGATCGCTTTTCCAACTACCAGCAAGCGACTCAATGGGTTGTGCAACTTGCTTTTACTTTAATAGCCAGTGCTACTCTGACAGTCATTATCACGGCGGTGCTGCGGAGGTAAAAAAAGGCGATCGCCGTAGGGTGGGCACCGCCCACCATCCACCGGTAGTGCGTAGGGACCCGCCCACCATTTCTGGTTCCTAGGTTCAGCCTCCAGTCGATCGACATGCAAGATGTAAATTAAAGGTCAGTAATATATCTTTACATTGAGGAACAGGCGATCGGATATGATAGAATAGAAGAGTCGATAGCACGCTTAAGCGCGATCGGGAAATGAAAACTCAAGCAAGAATGCTTTGCCTCTACAGGGTATTTCGGGTATAATTATACTGACTACTGACTACTGACTGAGGATTAGATGTGTTATTCTCAAATCAACTGCCAGATATATTGGATGCAGAACTTAGGTTGGCAGACAACCTCGGCATCAAGCCTGTGGTAGTATTGGATGCCCAATTCGATCGGGTAATCAATCAGGGAACTATCAAATGGGCGGTGACGACAGCCTCCGAACTCGTTGTCATTCCCAAAATTGTGAATGGGCAAGAAATACCTCATACTATCTTAACTCGCGGTCAGCCAGTTTTGGCAGCGGGGGAAGCGGAAATTGCTGGCAGCAACGGTCAATATATAATGTTGTCAATAAATAATTATAGCGGTCATTTTCGACCAACTGCGGATAGCTTAGAGATTGGCAAAGAAGCTTTTAGACAACAAGGTATTGACCCAACCACAGCCCAAGAAGAATTTATGTAGTGAGTGAATCATTATGAGTCAAACCCAGGAGACAATACCATTAAATAAGCTACAGCAACAGGATGCAGCGGAGGTGCTGGCTTGGCTGAAGCGCATAGAGTCAGGTCAAGAGTTGCCAGAGGCAGGATTTAACTGGCTAGGCTTGGCTGAATTAGCTGCTTTTGAAGCCCATTCTAAATATAACCTTTTGTGGGCAGAGGTGGCGACATCAGTTTACGATCGATTGGCGGCAGAAAACAATAGCGTCAGAGAGTCTTTGATGATTTCGTCGATGTTGGTACGCGCTGCTGCGATCGCCCAACACGGACAGGTTTCCGGTCATCCCGTTCTCGATCTCCAACAGATTGTCCGCTGGTTTGGCGACGGTCTCACCATATCGCCTCACCGTGCAGCTTCCAAGGCCCGTCATTGGCGATCGTGCAATATTGAAGAAATTCGCGAGTTACGATCGATCAAAAATCGCTTGGCCGCGATCGCCGTTTTAGCCGATAGCGATAAGTGCGTTTTACCTCCAGAAATTAAGGCTTGGCTTTCTCTACGGGAGAAACTACCCTAGTCCAAGGAAATGGGGTGCATCTGGACCGCAAGCGTTGCTGCCCGAACCCTAAAGGGTCCGGCTACTTGAACTTAGCCCGCCTGCGCGGGCTTAATATATCTTTACATTGAGGAGAAAGCGATCGGATATGATAGAATAGAAGAGTCGATAGCACGCTTAAGCGCGATCTGGAAATGAAAACTCAACCAACTAGGCTTGACATTGACACCAGTGTACTTGCAGGTCTGGCCATTTTGTCGCCAGAGAACAGAGAAAAGGTATGGCAGGCGATCGACTCCCTAGAAAGTTTCGATCCTGACCAACCCCTTGACTCGAAGATCCAAAAAGGTGTAATATCAGATAAAGTCTTCTACATGCTCCACGCTACTCCAATTTACAGAGTCATTTTTACAATGAGTGATGGGGGTGAAATAGAAGTCATCGACCTGTTTAGAAAAGAAAGGTTGGAATTTTTTGCGAAATTTCGCGATTAGGGAGCAGAAAGTAATGGGATATGCTAGAATATAGTAGTAGATTGCACCAGGAGCGCGATCGGGAAATGAAAACTCAACCAAGTAAGCTCGATATTGACACCAGTGTGCTTGCAGGTCTGGCCATTTTGTCGCCAGATGACTCCAGAAAGGTATGGCAGGCGATCGACTCTCTGGAAAGTTTCGATCCAGACCAACCCCTTGACTCGAAGATCCAAAAATATACACCACCAGAAATGCGGACATTCTATCTGCTGCACGCTAGTCCCAGATACCGAGTTATTTTTGAAATAACGGAAGAGAATGAAATCAAAGTCATAGACCTATTTAGAAAAGAAAGGTTAGAGGCTTTTGCTAAATTTCGGAATTAATTGTCCGTACTCGCCCATGATTGGTGTTTCACGTACTCCTTAATGACAGGCTGAAGGGTAAAGCGCGATCGCCCATTTGCCGTGACCTTATCAATTAAGCAACGTCGCCTCAAAGAATGTACCGCAGTGAAGAAATCAGAGGGGGAAAGTGGGATAGTTTCTGGGGGACTGGAAATCTCGACAGCCACCTCTTGACTTGCTAACCAAAACATTACCTGTTTTTCCGACTCGGACAAACGCTGACAATGTTTCTGCAATAAAGGTTCTACATCTCCTAAACAGAGGGTGGGACAAGATAAAAACTGTGCTACGCTACCATTAAATAATTCTATAATCATCGTGGCAACTATATTTAACCATAAGGGATTACCGCTGTAAAGCGGTATCAGTTCTAACCATTTGTCTGGATCGGTTAATCCTCTCTCTTTGCAGATTTCCCGCCCTGAGGCACCTAAACCTTGGAGTTGGAAGCTGCGACAGTGACGGTTCACCCCTTCTAAGGTGGCAATTTCTCTGGGTTTTTCCCAACTCAGGAGTAATAAGCAACTTTTGTGGGAAAATTCTGTTACTTGCTTAAAAAATGTGCCATAATCTTCGTAGCCTGGTTGGTACTCCCCCGCTAATTCACCACTAACTAAAATTTGCTGCACGTCGTCCAAGATTATCAGACAAGGATGCGATCGCAGGTAGTCGAGGGGTGAAAGGAACTGAGTTGCTTGCTGCTGGGAGAAAAACTGCATTAAGTTTGTTTGCAGGTCCGACCAAGTCGGGGAATTCTCCAGGCTGCGCCAGATGATATAATCATAGTTGTCTTGTAGAAGTTGCACTAGCTGCACCGCTAGGGCAGTTTTGCCAATCCCGGATAATCCTAATAGGGTGACTAGGCGGGTATTCTTTTCGATAATCCATTCTTTGAGGGTAGCTAGGGCATGGGGGCGATCGCACGACCAATTCAACTCGGGCGCATCTCTGAGATCGTGGCATCTTTCCCGATCGACCTTGTCCGAGTTGTCCCCCTCTGATGAGGGCGATCGGCTTTTTGCTGGAGAGTTTCTATTTTCCTCACATACATTAATGTTCCCAATTTGCATACATTCACCAAAGTTGGAAATATTGGCAAATTTACATTTTTCCAATATTCTAGAGCGAACATTAGATTGCGTGATCTTGATGTTTTCGTCCAATACATCTGATAGGAGTTTCCATAATTTTGAACCAACCTTCTTGACATGATCGTGACTGACATGGCTATTGTTGGCTATTTCTGGATATTTTTGACCTTGTAAAGTACCTTCTAATATAGATCTTTGCAGGGAGTCCAGAGGTTTGCCGGTCTTGGCGAGTACCCGATCGCCGGTCCATTGTAGCATTTCTTGGATGTCCATAGGTCAAGGTGGAGTTATGCGTCATAGTTTAGGTTACTATTATGCCACTATATCACACTCTTTGCCACTTTCAGAACTAAATACCACTTTTTCCCACTAAATTAGAACTGGAAAATTTTCAGATTACCCACTGTTTACCACTAAATACCACTATCTTCCCCTTGGCAAAGCGAAATTTGTATGGCATCATAGTACATGTACATGTACAGCCAAGGCTGCTGGCTGCTCTGTAATTGACAATTAGATTAAATCGTGTTATGTAGAGGAAATCATGAAGTCAAATCAAGTTGTCCTATCTGGAATTATTGCTCTGACCACAACAATAGCTGTAAGTTTACCGGTTCAATCTCAATATGGGAATAATTGTCCAGTGACTTATGCACAAGTGCAAGAAGCTATTAGAATAGCTGCTAAAGAAGATGGACTTTATTCAGTTTCACAATTACGGTCTTTCCCGCGCCGTTCGCAAAGACTTGTGGTACAACTTCAATCCATCTATAAAGATTATCGATGCAGAAATATTCAACAGCAAGTAGAGCAAAGTCTCAGATATTTTTGGGAGGCAACGATCAGGGCGGAATATCAAATGCGAATAAGTTTACTTGAGTTAAATTTGGCGAAAATTGGAATACCCCCAGGGGAAAGGAATCGGATAGAAGGAGAAATATATAGGATAAGAAATGAAGAAATGCCAATGGCGATCCAAAGAAGAATAGGCGGTTTTTTCGGAACATCAAATTATTAGATAATGGATTTGCGCATTCTCAGGATGATGGTTGATAATTTTCGCGCTTTTGCGCTTTTGCTAATGGCTAATCCTATCATTCCCTAATTGTGCAACGCCCAGAAATCGCCCTCAGTTACTGCATAGCTGTCCCCATTGGCTCCAACACGGCTTGTTGAACGACGGTAGCCACTTGTGAATCAGTCGCGACTCCAGCTTTTGGCGAGGCGATCGCCCCCTCGAACCCGCGCAAGCGGGTTTTGTTTTTGTAGCCGCGATGCGATCGCCCAGGCAAATCTATGAGCTATAATGACAATTGTACCCCGATCGCCCGCCACCTCAACTTTAATGATTTTGACGAAATTTGCTGAAATTTGTCCATCATCTATACCCGATCGGGACAAGTGATTTAAAAACACCTGTCATGGTATTAATAGTTAAACTGTCTCCATCGAGCATTTCGATCGCCAGTTCTTCACCAACCACAGACATACCTATTCCCTGGTCAGGTAAGTCCTCACTAAATCGGATAGAACCTCCTGGGTTAAACAGCAGCACTTCCTCTTCCGTCAGTACCGCTGTTACCCGATCGAGCGTCATAATTTGCACTATATAGGTTGTTAAGGGTAGTGAAACTAGGAGGCGACCGCTTTGCAAACAAATACAGGCTAACTGTTGATCTACGCCGACCCAAACTGCATTTTCTTCCGACCATACTTTAATTATAGGCTTCAGTGAAGAACTGCGCCAACTCATTCCGTAACTACCCAATTTTTCTCCCAAGTCTAGGATAGCAAATTTGTGAGAGTAATCATGGACAATTATCTGCCTCACTCCCTCCATAAGGTTGAACTCGGATTCCCTAATGCTTTTAATCTTCATCCTGACTCCTATTTATAGATTAACACTACGATCGAAGTTACTTGAGGCTTGACGGATAGGTCGCCATTAGGATAAAAGTATCTAACTACGATCGCACCCTCAACTTCACCGTAGCTCACTTCCACTTTCCTTGATATGTTCAGACCGTATTTAGTCAGTTTTCTCCCTTTCTCAATTTCTGGAGCATTTAATCCTTCCTGAAATATTTCTAGGAGACGTTCTCTACCATCAGCAGCTTCGTCAATTCCTAGGATATTTAAGTTTTCTAAATTATCTGACGACCTCCTGATATTTTTTGTATTAGATGTCACTCTCCCAAAAAAGAAGTCAAATTTACTTTCTTTGACCGTAAACCCTTTACCCTCAATCTGGCGTTCTGGCACAATTTAATCTTTACTCCCTACATCAATTATCTCTTATCCTAATCTTACTATACTATTTAATTGCGCGATCGCCTTTTTTTTCGCTATTTCATCGCCCAGGCCAATCTATGAGCTATAATACAATTGTACCCCGATCGCGACAGGAGCGATCGGGCATGGGGCTATGGGGCTACTGGCATATCGCCTGATTCATGTTGCTGTAACCAAGCGGCTAAATCATCCACCGTCGAGAAATCCAACAGCGCTTCTACCAAATCTTCTAACTGAGAGATAGACAGCTTTTTCAGGCGATCGTCAAACCAGTCAGTCCAAACGCCAAATCTGCGCACGCCCAGGCGGTAAATAACTTCCAAATAACCTTCGGCGCGACCTTCCGCGAGACCTTCCTCACGGCCTTCAACGCGACCTTCCGCGCGACCAATTTGCCGACCTTTTTGCAGAATATCCTGATAAATTACTGATTCACGCATGACTTCCTCTTTGAATAACTGATTAATCAATTGTTTCTCAAATCGCAGACCTGCCAAAATTGAAATGCAGGCTGAAATCTCATTGCGTCGAGCTGTTGACTCGATTTTACCAAATTCCTGAGCCACTTGTGCTAACAAGCTATTGGAGTTATCACTGCGAGCTAGAGTTGCCAATGGTAAAAGACCCGGATCTGCCATCAGTATAGCTGGGTCTTCTTCCCATAAGCGAATGACCTGATACCGATGTATGGTATCAGAGTCTTTATACCGATTCTGGAACACTAACTCACTCGTAGTAGCTTTGAGGAAAATCACCGCCTGTTTGACTTCACAGTTATACTGTCTGACCAGCCTTGCTTTATAGTCTAACATGCGAGTGGGAATTGGCGGATATGAATAGGGCAGAGTCTGAAATTCCAGCTGCTTTATCTAATTTCCTACGCGCAGGAAAATAATCGAATCCGCCTGAACTGGTTCCGAGAGCAGTTCAGTCTTTAATAGCTCAACCTCGTCGGAGTCGATATTAAAAATCCAACGGAAGAAGGCTCTCGGATCCTGTTCTGCCAGATATTTGCAGCTGTTGTCGTAACTCAATTTATCCTCTTTTCTTTCTTGGTTTTACTCTAATACTATGCTAACACAATTAATGATATTTGAATGAGTTCGCAAACTTCTTTATTTTTTTGTGCAGATATATAATATCGCGATCGCCATTACACCGGTTACAGAAACAAATATATCATTTCGGGAAACGCTTAATAGCCGAGCAGCAAAAAATCAGATATACTTTTGCCGGCGCGGAAATGGTGATCGCCTCTATTATATTTTACAAGTTTTATCTAATTTGCCCAAAACCATTGAGTTGTGGTATATTAGAAAATGAATAAAGCAACCACGTAGTTATGTCAGAGATTGTGAATATTTCAGATAAATTGCCGAGGGCAAAGGCAAATCCTGCCGCCAGGGAGAATAAAATTAAAATCAGGGGTGCCAGACAGCATAATCTCAAAAATATTGACCTGGAACTGCCCCGCGATCGCCTGATCGTGTTTACAGGAGTATCGGGTTCGGGGAAATCTTCTCTGGCCTTCGACACCATTTTTGCCGAGGGACAGCGCCGCTATGTAGAATCTCTCAGCGCCTACGCCCGGCAGTTTCTCGGACAGGTGGATAAACCCGATGTAGATGCGATCGAGGGTTTAAGTCCCGCTATTTCCATCGACCAGAAGTCTACTTCCCACAACCCCCGATCGACTGTCGGAACGGTAACGGAAATATACGATTACCTGCGACTGCTGTTCGGGCGGGCCGGAGAACCTCACTGTCCCAAATGCGATCGATCCATCGTGCCGGAAACTATCGACCAAATGTGCGATCGGGTAATGTCACTGCCCGATGGAACCCGTTTCCAAATCCTGGCCCCCGTAGTCCGGGGCCAAAAAGGCAGCTTTCAGAAGTTACTTTCATCATTTGGTTCCCAAGGTTTCGTCAGAGTCCGGGTAGATGGAGAAGTCCTGCGCCTGGACGAAAAGATTGAGTTAAATAAAAATAAAACTCACAACATTGAAATCGTAGTCGATCGCCTGGTGAAGAAACCGGAAATTACCGAACGGTTGCATGACTCTTTGAGTACCTGTCTGAGTCAGGCAGAGGGACTGGCCTTTATTGAAATTCTCAATAAAGATGCAGATGAGAACGAAACCATCGTCTTTTCGGAAAACTTTGCTTGTCCCGAACATGGGGCCGTCATGGAAGAGTTATCCCCGCGCATGTTTTCCTTTAATTCTCCCCACGGGGCCTGTCCAACTTGTCACGGACTTGGTAGCTTGCGGACCTTTTCTCCAGAATTAATCGTACCCTATCCCGATGCCCCCCTCTATAGCGCGATCGCCCCTTGGGTAGACAAAGATAGTAGTTATTATCTCTCCCTACTCTACAGCCTTTCGGAAGAATATGGGTTTGAAATGGAAACATCCTGGAACGATTTGACCGCAGAACAACAGGAGATTATCCTCTATGGCAGCAAGGAAACCCTCTACCTTTACACTGCCGTAGATGAAGAAGACGAACGGGGTCACTACGGTTTGTATAAAGGGGTTATCCCCATGCTGGACCGGCAGTATAAGTCAACCGGTTCCGAATTGCAAAAGCAAAAGCTGGAACAATATTTAATTAATCAACCTTGTCCCGAATGTAAAGGATTGCGACTCAAACCCGCAAGCCTGGCGGTAAGATTAGGACAGGAGAGAATTCAGAACCTGACCAGCGTTTCCATCGGCGAATGTCTGGAACGGATTAACAACCTAAATCTTTCCCCCCGTCAGGCGAAAATTGGAGAATTGGCACTCAAAGAAATTACCGCCAGACTGCAATTTCTCCTGGACGTGGGTTTAGATTACCTGACCCTCGATCGGGCGGCCACCACCCTATCTGGAGGGGAAGCGCAACGCATTCGCCTGGCCACCCAAATTGGTGCCGGACTCACGGGAGTCCTCTATGTTTTGGATGAACCCAGTATCGGGTTGCATCAACGAGATAATCAACGTCTGTTGCAAACCCTCATTAAACTTCGGGATCTGGGCAATAGTTTAATAGTAGTAGAACATGATGAAGAAACCATTCGTGCTGCCGATCTTCTGGTAGATATCGGTCCCGGCGCGGGAGTCCATGGGGGCCATATTGTCGTCCAAGGAACTCTCCCAGAGTTGCAAGCATCGGAAGAGTCCATAACCGGTGGCTATTTGTCCAGGAGGCGAGTTATTGAAACGCCAAATAAGAGAAGAGAAGGAAATGGGCGATCGCTAGTTTTGCAAGAGGCCCACAAAAATAACCTCAAGCATGTTAATGTAGAGATACCCTTAGGAAAGTTAGTCGCCATTACCGGAGTATCCGGTTCCGGTAAATCTACCTTAATTAACGAGTTACTTTACCCGGCCTTGCAACATCATCTCTCTCGCAAAGTTCCCTTCCCCAAGGAAATGAAGCGCCTCAAAGGACTGGAGGCCATCGATAAGGCGATCGCGATCGACCAATCACCCATAGGCAGAACGCCCCGTTCCAACCCCGGCACCTATACAGGAGTATTTGATGTGATCCGGGGGATATTTGCCGAAACCATAGAAGCGAAAGCAAGAGGTTACAAACCGGGACAATTTTCCTTTAACGTCAAAGGAGGGCGATGCGAAGCTTGTAGCGGCCAAGGGATAAATATCATCGAGATGAACTTCCTGCCCGATGTCCACGTCCAATGCGAAGTTTGTAAAGGGGCGCGATACAACCGGGAAACCCTGCAAGTGAAATACAAAGGACATTCTATTGCTGAAGTCCTGGACATGACAGTAGAAGAAGCATTGTCAATATTTGCGAACATCCCCAAAGCAGCAAAAAAATTGCAAACATTAGTCGATGTCGGGTTAGGATATATACAGTTAGGACAGCCGGCACCCACCCTTTCCGGGGGGGAAGCGCAACGGATGAAATTAGCATCAGAATTATCCCGTCGGGCCACGGGGAAAACTCTCTATTTAATCGACGAACCGACGACGGGTTTATCCTTTTATGACGTCCATCAACTGTTAAATGTCTTGCAGCGCTTAGTAGATAAAGGAAATTCGATTATAGTGATCGAACATAACTTAGATGTAATTCGCAGTGCGGACTGGGTAATTGACTTAGGACCAGAAGGGGGGGATAATGGCGGAGAAATAATAGCCGTGGGCACCCCGGAAGAAGTGGCAGAAAATCCCAACTCTTATACTGGGCTATACTTAAAGCATGTTTTGCAGAATTGATCTAAAATGAATTAGTCGTAGGTTGGGTTTCGTGCCTCAACCCAACAAAGGGATGTGGCGCCGCGTTACGCCTGTTGGGTTTCCTAACGTCAACCCAACCTACGAATATCAAAAGTGATATGCACCCGACCATTTTTCCAAATCATGCTACAATTTATAGCGTTATCCTAATAGTCGGTTTTAACCGACTTTAGCTATTAGCCGGGGGTTTGAACCCCCGGCGGGCTGACAGCGAAGAGAGAAGAGAACAAACCCCCGGCGGGCTGACAGGGAAGAAATGAAATTTGACGAATTAGATACTAAAATGCGGGTCTATGAAACGGCCCACGACCACTGCGTCCTTCCGGGAATATATATGGTAGCGCGGTTAGATGGGCGGAGTTTCACCCGCCTGACGAAAGAAGTGCATAAATTTGATGTGCCCTATGACGAGAGATTTAGAGACTACATGATCGCCACCGTAGAACATCTGATGAACATCGGTTTGTACGTAATCTACGGATATACCCATAGCGACGAAATTTCCCTGCTATTCGATCTCCAAGAAAGCGCCTTCAACCGGAAATTAAGAAAACTCAACTCAGTGTTAGCAGGGGAAGCGAGTGCCAAATTTTCCTTACTATTAGGAAGCATAGCCTGTTTCGACTGTCGGATCTGCCAGCTTCCCAACCTAGAAGATGTGGGAGTTTATTTCCGTTGGCGACATGAAGACGCCTCCCGCAACGCGATCAATTCTCACGCCTACTGGTGTCTGCGGGGAGAAGGCAAAAGCGCCAGACAGGCGACTAAAATTCTGGATGGCAGTAATTTTTCTGAGAAAAACGAACTTTTATTCCAGCGGGGAATAAATTTTAACGACATTCCCAATTGGCAGAAACGGGGAGTCGGGCTATATTGGGAGGAATACCAGAAGACGGGATTAAATCCCGTGACCGGGGAGTCAGTGCAAACCACACGCAAGCGCATTCACCGGGATCTGGAACTGCCCATGAAAGACGAGTACAGTCAGTTAATTCTGAATTTGGTTGCGAAAAGCTAGTTCTCGGGGGATATCTCCGGCAAGTTTTGCTCAATACGGCGCAATGGTTGCAGGCAGCGGCGCAATGGTTGCAGGCAGCGGCGCAATGGTTGCAGGCAGCGGCGCAATGGTTGCAGGCAGCGGCGCAATGGTTGCAGGCAGCGGCGCAATGGTTGCAGGCAGCGGCACTATGAGTACCATAAACTGCGGCTTTGGGGGCAGTAAAGAATGTCATTTTCCCAAAAGCGCTTCGGATAACCCGCCCAGAGTATATAATCACAGAGATCGGCGATCGGCAAAGGAGTGCCCACTATGAACCCAGAAGAAAAACTCGAACTTGAAGATCTGGAAGGAACTATACAAAAAGCAGCCCAAATGTTGTTTGACAATCTCCCACTAGAAAAGATAGAAAGCATGGACGAGATAGAAACAACAGTGCAACACCTGCTATATGAAGAAATTGCACCATTGCTCAAAAAACGTTTGTTAGATCGTCAACAGGAAATGGAATGAAAATTTAGACAATACGAGATTGCCCGACCCCCGCTGCCCGATCGCACCCCAACCGGTTTTTTGGCCACCCGATCGCCCCCCCGATCGCGCAGACGGTTAAAGAAACCGGGTTTCTACAACAATTATTGCATCAAACCACCAGATCCTCAAAAGAAATCCGGTTTCTGGCCACGACTTATGGTGCGATCGCATTTATAATGATGCGATCGCACCGGACAATACACCGGTAGGGGCACGGCATCAACAGATTATCGGTATGTTACGGGATGTAACTACTGCAGCGCGGCGGAAATAATGCACCAGCCGGAAGTGGCTCAAAGCCTTGCTCCCAAAGCATTTTGAATTCTGAATTTTGAATTTTGAATTCCGCGCAGCGGCACTACCGCCGTGCCCCGGGGCGACGGTAGATGCGGCTTCCGGCGATCGCCTGCGGAGGATGCTTGCGCGGAAAAATATAAAAAATTGACGATAATACCTAAGAAAAAGACATGAAAGCTAAGAAACTGTTGCAGTTATACGCCGAGGGACGGAGAGATTTCCGAGGCGAGAACCTTCGGGGACAGTCATTCAAGGGAAAAAACTTATCTGGGGCAGATTTCAGTGGGGCTGATATTCGAGGTGCTAACTTTACTAACGCTTATTTGCTAGAAGCAAAGTTTGTTGGGGCGAAAGCAGGGTTGCAAAAAAGGTGGGCAATTAGCTTGGTCTTGATAATCTGGCTGTTTTCGGGTATTTTCGGGATTTTGTCTATGGCTGGTGGAGCGTGTATAGGGTTGATAATGAGTCAAGAGGTAGAAAATATTATAGCTGGTTGGGTTTCCTTGGTAATCATAGTCATCCTCTGGATTATCGTAATTCGGGAAAAAGAAGGAGCATACAATGCATATACGTTCAGTCATTTAATCGCCGTCATCGGCATCGCGACACAGTTCGTCGTAATCTTAGTCGTCGGCATCGCGACACAGTTCAACGCCGTCGGCATCGCGACAGGGTTCGCCAGAGCCGGGTCCATCTCCTTTGCCGCCTTAGTTGTAGTCTGCAACTTCTTCTTTGTCTTCTTCTTCGCCTTTATGGTCGCCGCCGCCTTAGCTGTCGCTGGAACTGTCGCTGGAATTGGAACTGTCGCTGTCAATTTTGCTCCTATTTTAGCAATCTTCAGAACTGGAATTGAAGCCAGAGGGGAAGCAGAAGCTGGAACCATTATTTTATCCGCCATCGGAGTCTTGATTTTATTAAGCTCGTACATCGGCTGGCGCGCGATGGCAGGAGACCCCCGAAATGCTGGTATCCGCGCTTTTGCTATAGAATTGGCTGCGATCTGGGGCACCAATTTTTACCGGGCAAACCTTACCGATGCAGATTTTACGAATGCCATCCTCAAAAGCACTGACATGATGAGCGCAAATCTCACCCGCACCTGTTTGAAGAACGCCATAAAACTAGAAGTTATTCTAAATATTTACTCCTATCCGAACCACTGAACGACTTCAGTCAGCAGTTAGAGTTGTCTGCTGGTCTGTACCGCACTGAACCGAAAATGAGAAAGTTTGAACCCCCGGCGGGCTAACAGCGAAGAGGACAGGTAAATGGAAGATCGGGAATTAGAAAACCTGCTGAAGTATCTAGAATCAGATCGGGTGGAAAGTAGTCTAGCCGAAAAAAGACGGTAAAGGATTTACCCTTCGATCTGCGACCCTTATCATATGCTACAATAGAAGACTTGGATTTAGAACTTTTTAGAAGAACCTATCTGCCAGCATCTTTACCAAGGGAAATTATTGCCGAAAATGAGCGATCGGTAGAAGAAAAACTCTACAGATATATTTGTAAATCACCAGCTGCACCCATTTAATCACCTAGGGTTTATCAAAATATTGGTCTGTTTAGCTCAATTATTCATTCCAGATTCTGTTAATTTGATAAGCATCGAAGGCAACATCTCTACTCAAAATTGGGATATTTTCTATAGAAGCTTGTGCAATCAAAAGTCGATCGAAAGGATCCTGATGATGAAAAGGTAAGGTGGAAATAAGTGCGAGATGATTTAATTTAATTGTCAGGAGTTCAAAATATTCTAGATTGAGCTTTTGTGTAATGTAATTTTCCAAATGTAAGGATATGGTTAGTTTTAAGTTTGCTTTTTGAAAGCTATATCGCCATTTCCCAAACACTAGCAATGCTGATAATTTTTTGATTTTTGATATCTTCCATCAGTTCCCGGACAGTATTGCTAAGATTCACATTACCTGAAAAGAACCCCCATCTTGGCATGAGGATCGAGAAGATATTTCATACATAATCATTAAACTCTTCTAAGGGTTCATCAAAATCATCTGCTATGGCAATCACATCTTTGTCCGATTCAAAAAGGGGGGGTCTTTTGTGAGGAGGATGCAGTGATACTAATTTAACCATAGGTTGGTTATTCTTCGTGATAATAATTTCTGTTCCATTGTATGCCATTTCTAGCAATTGGGACATTTGCACTAAGGCCCGATCGATGTCTAATATTTCCATGAATTCAGCTCCCTAACTGCAACCTTGGCCACACCCGCAAATGGTGGGTACCGCCCACCCTACAAATGCAACTTCAGTTAAGACTTCTCTAATTAGCCAAAATCCTGCGCATTTCACTCTCCACCCGATCGGGATGTTCCAGCATCGACATATGTCCGCAATCAGGGATTTCCATCACCATCTCGCAACAAGAGTGAAACATAGGATGAAAACTAGCCAAATGCCGCACGTACTTCGGATTCATCACCGGATCTTCCGCACCAGCAATAAAATAAACAGGCTGTTCCAACCGCGACACCAACTCCGGTAAGCGATGCACCTCATCTTCCGTCGTCGAATCCAGTAAAGTTCCCAGGGCCGCCTCTGGATGCGCCACCGCAAAATCAATCAACCGCTGACGCCCCCAAGAACGGGCGATCGGGCGGGCCACCTGAGCCCGGGCAAACAGCAAATCAAGCAAAGGCAACTGACTTATCCACCTCGGTCGCCATTTCACCAATTGCTCGCCAGCAGTTCTAAATCGCTCAAATTCTTCCTTCAGATAAATCCCGCCACCAGAGTTAACACAGATCACCCCCCGAACGCACTCAGGATATATCGACGCCCCCCAGAGAGCAATGCTACCACCCAGAGAATGACCGATCAGCCAAGCACTACTTATCCCCAGCTGTTCCAGCAAGACCGCCAAATCAGCAGCGTAGGCAGCCGGTGTATAGCAAGACCCTGCCAGTTCAGCACCAGCAACATCATCTAACTTCCCAGACCGGGACATCCTTTTACCATTGACACCCGATTTTCTAGTTAGCTGGGAATCACCAAACCCCCGCAGATCGTAGCAAAGACATTGGTAATCTGGTGCTAACCTCTCGATCAGAGGTTGCCAATATCGCCGGCTCAACAGCCAACCGTGGATGAATACCAGCGTATGTCCAGTCCCAGTCTCCTCTGTTGTGCTTTTAGCGCTCTCAGGAGACACCGAAGCCGTAGGTGCCTTTAAATCGTAGGCGTGCGGGACGCCCAGAATATCGATAGTTGCCATATTTCTATCTTATCCGAGCAAGTGCTCTCTATTGCCGATCCTCAAGAGCAATTTCACCTCTACTCCACCAAAGAGGGTATTACCCCACATCCATTCCCTCACTCAATTGGATTACCATAGTTGTGCAAACAACCCATTCCCCATAATCTCGGGACCTCCCGACAGCCGCTCCGCCCGTCATACAGGCTCTACATCAACTGGCCCAGCAACCTCTGCCGTACCCCCTCGGCAATCTTTTGTCCCAAATATTCGGGAATTAAACTCTCGTTAGGCCCTAAGAGGTAGAGAATCAGACGAGTGCGTCCTCGCCAGACCAGCAAATTGGCATTCACCACCAGCAGATCCTCCTGCCAGATGGCATACATCACCTTATAGAACAAACCAGGTTGGTTATCTGCTTCGATCAGCAACGCCGGTAGATGGAAGACCGGATCCACATAAAATTCTGTCTCCACCTGTTCCAGACCGGCATCCAGATTAAATTCCACTGCCAGCATTTCTTCTACCTCAAAGTGGCCTGCCAGGGCTTCCCTGATGGCCCGACAGACATTGTCGGCAGTCTTATCCGTCAGGGCCTTGCCCCCACGGGAGACCACCAGTTTGATAAACACCAACATCGGCTGATAAATTTGACCATACAGACTCAAACTATGGATCGTCAGTCCGTAGGCAGCCAGGACGCCAAAAATGTCGCTCAGCAAAAAGGACTGGTTACGATAGGCAAAATGCAGGGCACTTTTAGAACCTTCGGGCCTCAATTCGATCACCGCCTGCTGAGTTTTGTAGAGCTGGTAGGCTAGCCTCAGGTTTTGCAATTGGATCTCGCTGCTGACAAATTGCTCATAAAACTGGGGAAACGCCCGGTTAAAGCGCTTCAGCAGTTCCTGTGTCGAGGGTTTTAATCCCTGGGGCATAATGGAGAAGGAATGATACGGGAGGAGATCTACTCTTGCTCGCGGAAGAGACTACAAACCGCTATAACGGCTCTAGCAAACGCGGGAGAGCCATTAGCTGCCCAGAGCTGCGGGTGACCGCTCAAAGTATATACTAGCTAGTAATGTCTATTTAACTCTTACACCTTAATCACGCATGCATGGGTTTTTGGAAAAGCTTGTTTAGCAGCTCAGATACGACCGTCGCTCCTGGAAAAACACGCACACAGGAGTATATTGCTGCCTTAGATGCGGGGGGAAACGCCGGCAGTAGCGCACGCATTTTCTTCAGTACGGACCGGGAACTAGACCTGTACGAACTGGAAGAACTCTGCGATGCTGTCGGTTGGTCTCGGCGTCCCCTGCGGAAGGTCAAAAAAGCCATTCAGCACAGTTTTCTCGTCATTTCCATGTGGGAGGTCCGAGGCAAGCGTCGCCGGCTGATTGGATTTGCCCGAGCAACGTCAGACCATGCCTTTAATGCTACCCTCTGGGATGTGGTGGTTCACCCAGCTTTCCAAGGGAAGGGTCTGGGCAAGGCTCTGATGAAACAGATAGTTAGAAAACTGCGTAGCGAGGATATTAGCAATATTACCCTCTTTGCAGATCCTCATGTGGTCGATTTCTACCGGAATCTGGGCTTTATCCCAGACCCAGAAGGGATAAAAGGGATGTTCTGGTACCCAAATTGAACCAAAAAGGGACCGGCGGTCTCCAGCTCGACTCCCAAGATCGATCGGTGGGCACCGAAACTCCCCGTTAGGGAATCGATTGGGAGTGTAGTTCGATGGGTAAGAGAGCCAATTGTCTAGCCAGACAGCCAAAATCTTTCGGCTTGGTGGTTGTCAGCAAGGGTCAAACCAGGTTAACATAGAACTAGGGTGCTGACGGCATGCTTGCCCGAGTAGCAGGTGAAGATGAAAAAAAGTTTGCCACAATTGACGGCATTGGTATATAATCAAAGGTAGATGAAAAACGGGATGTAGCGCAGCTTGGTAGCGCGCCTGCTTTGGGAGCAGGATGTCGCAGGTTCAAATCCTGTCATCCCGACTCAATTGAAACCTACTCCACTGCTCAAAAGCAGGTACTTAACCAATCCGCGTAGTACTTTGAAACAAAGTTGAGATTTACTTTATGTCCCAATTTTGTCCCAATCAGGCAGTAAAAATGAATATTTACACCCAACTTCATCAACTCTTTATCAACAAGTAAAGATTCTGTAAATAGCTATTCCCCAATAAAAAAACTAGAACACCGATTCAGTATTCAGAATCCAGTCCAAATCTGGAATTTCGGGAGTTTTCAAAAGCCGAGATTTCGTTAGCTGAATATCCGAAAAAGTAGTTTTTGGCATTACTGAATGGGTGTTCTAGGCACAACATAACAACTAGTTAAATCTTTCAAATCAAGGATTCACTCTGAATTTAGTTACAAGGAGCGATCGCATAATTCTATAGCTTAATCACAATACCAAATGAGTTCAATGAGTTACTCGGATAGATGGATTGACGATCTGCTAAAATTCAGAACTCCTCGGACAGCTAAAGCCTTACAGGGTATGGGTTTTGAAGGAAAAAATGAAAAAGTGTTCGCCCAGTCAAACCAAGGAAATTCGTATCAAGATAGCACTATCAGTTTGGATGATTTCAATCATCTAATAACCTATGGCGCAATCAAAGGTAAGCAAAAAGCGATTGCATTACAAGCTGCACTAACCAAACTAGCCTTGACTGACTTTTTCCGAGATAGCTTTAATGATGTTCCCCTAACTATCCAAGAAAAGCGAGCGCTTTTTTATAAAACCTATGCTAAATCTCTGAGTTTTGAGGACTGGTTAGAAATGGATAGAGAAGATGTAATTGATTTAATCTTACCAGGGGATACAGATTAAGGAAATTAGACCCATGGTTTACGAGGATGGTCAATGGGTAGTAGCAACTCTCAATGACTACTAGAAAATAGTTAAAGACTACCTTCACCTTCCCCTACCTACTCACAGCCCGACAAAATAGTTTAACCCTTGTCGCTTAACCGTCAACCCTTCCCTTACGGCTTCGCTACGCTACGGGGTATGACTGTTTAACCAGACTACGGGTTTCTTTT
>JBFRWI010000027.1:0-24843 GCA_051439505.1 Hormoscilla sp.
GACTATAAATGACGCTCTCAATTAACCATTGACAATAGCGCTCCTGCACGCTCCGGGCCCCCTCCGCTGCGCGACTTCGTCCTCTGCAATTAGCAGACCTCATCATCCCGTCGTTGTGCAACGCCAATTATTTTAGTAAATTGTCCGCAGCTTTCATTGAACATATGATTTTAAGAGAGCAAATCAAAAATTCCCAATTAGCGATCGCAGGCAATCAATCATTGTTAATTGTTAATTTGTTCGTGTCACTAATCTTGAATTAGCCGTTACGATCGTCAAATCATCTCCCTTAAAATCTGCATCGTGAGTCACAAATTTCAGCCCCTTCGCCTTGCACAATTCAGCCAATAATTAAAATCAGCATTTCCTCCTGCATAATCTACCACGATCGCATCCAAATCCACTGATTCAAAACCCCCAGTATCCTCCGAGAAAATTTGGCAATTTTTTGAGCAACTGGCTGGAACTCATTACTATTGCGAAAACTCTTAAAGTCCGCTGGTCTAGTTGCTTGTGGCAATTTATTGTAAGCGAGTCGAGAGTAAGTATTAATAAATTCAGAAAGCACGAGCACGTCTATAAATATTCTAGCTTTCACACTGCGAATCCGTCTAAATGCTAATGAGTATATACTTTTGTACCGCCGAGATGAATTTACCTCTGGTCCATAAATATACAGCCAGATATTCCCATCAAACAGCAGCGCATCAGTTGCGCTAAATTGGTACCGATCGATCCGGTATACTTGCGTATTCATAGATAGTCTGGTCCCAGCACTTCCAGCGTAGCATATGTGAATTTCAGCGGGTCTTCTAAATACTCCTTTGTATCTGCAACTACATCAGCAATCATATCCGCATCTTCCGGCTGAATATCTATTATTTTCAGGGATGCTGCGATCAGATCTTCAGGAAACCAGTGGTACGATTGACCGATCGCCTGACTGAGGAAAGCTGGAGTAATATCTTCACAATTGAGGAAAGAAAGAAATACGTTCTTGTCTTTCCTCAAGGCCACTGCAATCTGTTCGTACAATTTCTGACCATCTTCACAGGCGATACATAAGCTGTCTCCAATCACTTCAGTTATGACAATCGTGACTGCATTCTCAATTTTGGGATCGGAGTAACTTAAAACATTCATGATTGAGTGAGAGTAATTTTACCTGATCAATATCCCGCAGGTTATTTATATTTTCTAGCTGCCTCGCAGTCTGCTAAAATCTGAGCCTTGAGATCGTCGAGAGAAGCAAATTTTTGTTCCGGTCGCATAAATTCTTCCAGACTCACCGTCAAAGTCTGTCCGTACAAATCCCCGGACCAATCTAAAATATGTACCTCTACAGTTCGATCTCGGCCATCTACCGTGGGGCGTTTTCCCAGGTTCATCACCCCTAACATCGGACTGGCGATCGCCTCACAGGAAACCCGTACCCTGTAAACACCTTGTCTGGGTAAAAACTTTTCGGGAGGTAACTTCAAGTTAGCAGTAGGAAACCCGATCGTTCTCCCTAACTGCGCCCCTTTCTGGACAACTCCCACCAGACTATAGGGCCGTCCCAAAAGTCTGTTTGCCTGGTTCAGTTCGCCATTCTCTAATGCTTTGCGGATCAGCGAGGAACTGATCCTACCTTCCACGCAGGTTTGTAACGGCACGATCGCCACCTGGACCCCAAAACCCGAGGCGAGATCCTGCAAATCACTTGCCGTTCCTCCACGCTGAGAACCAAAGCGAAAATCTGCTCCCACCGTCACCAGCTTTGCTTGCAACTGCTGCACTATAATTTTAGCTACGAACTCCGAGGCACTCAACTGGGCCAGATCGCGATTAAAAGGCAACAGTACCATCTGTGCCACCCCCAGAACCTCCATCTGTTGCGCCTTTTCCGCCATGGGTGTCAGCAACAAACGGGGTTTACCCGTAAAGAACTCTTGAGGATGGGGATCGAATGTGACCACTGTTGCGCATACTGACTCCGCCACCTGAAAGATGGGGTTAATTACCTGCCGATGCCCTCTATGGACGCCATCAAAATTTCCTAGGGCGATCGCCGTTGGTTTTATAGCATTAGTTAGCGATTTTGTCAAGCACACTCTTACACAAACTGTCCCTTATCACCTAACTAACAACTATAACCTTACTTTTGTAGAAATCTTTTCTGTTTCTATCTGTTTCTATGGGTTGGGACCGTCATTTGCTGGCAGTGTCGCCAGAGGTATTGATAACCCTTCCCTGGCCATCATACTGCCAGGAAACTCTTGAGCCACCTGTTCCCCAACCCGATCGAGAAATTCATCATTATGTAGGGGGTCGTGGTGGAAGATCACCAATTTTTTCACCTTTGCTGCCTTTGCCACCTTCACCGCTTCTTCCCAAGTCGAGTGTCCCCAGCCCACCTTGCTCGATCTCGGTGAGTGGTATTCTTCATTCGTGTAGGTTGCATCATAGATCAGGACATCTGCATTTCGAGCCAGCCACAACACATTTTCATCCATCCGGTCTGGGAAATGCTCTGTATCCGTGATATATGCAGCTGCATGACCTCGCCAGTTTACCCGGTAGCCCACTGCTTCTCCTGGATGGTTCAGCAGGGCATTTTCCACCTTGATCTCTCCAATTTTCACCGGTTTCCCAATCTTGAGATTATAGAATTTCAGGTCCGCGCCCATAACCTGCAAGGGAACCGGGAAATTGGGGTGAAGCATTTGGTCGTTCAGCCGTTGCTTGATCGTCGAGCCATTGGGAGCCACCGATCCGTGGATGTGGAAGCGGTTTCCCGGAATGAAGGCCGGGACAAAGAACGGGAAGCCCTGGATATGGTCCCAGTGGGAGTGGGTAAAAAACAGATAGGCTTCTACAGGCAATTGCGATAACAGGGTTTGTCCCAAAACTCGCAGGCCCGTACCGCCATCGAATATTAGGCGCGAGCCTCCCACCCGCATTTCTACACAGGAAGTATTGCCGCCATAGCGGACTGTTTCCGATCCCGGACAGGCGATACTTCCTCGAACTCCCCAAAAGTGTACTGTGAATTGGTTTTGCGTCTCTGACATGGGTGTTTTTCCCGGATTCCACTAACTCTACCGAGTGCATGAGGCGAACTGCCTGTTTTCTTCTTAGCCTAACCTGACCTGTTACGCTTTTGGCAATGGTTCTCCCACCAAATGCCACTTGAGGGGCCCCTCTTTATCTTTTTTTAACATCTTCACCGTTCGCATAGCAGCGGCGCAGATGCATCGTGCTACCCCCAAACCCTGGCACTGTCATGCCGAACGCCATCCTCCTGCTCCGGTTATCGCCGGTGGAAATCCCTCTGATTTTCACCGGCGATGCGGCGGGAAACTTGAATGCCATTTTTGCAAGCACTCGATGTCCCCAAAGCTGGTTAGATTATACTGCAAAGGCGTCACGCTGATGTAATTGGCACTAATTGCCTGTACATCTGTTGGGAGTTCCTCTGATTCTATACTATATTTTGTTTGCTCGGGATCTGACAATGGTTGACCTGCTAACCAATAATATGTCTTGCCCCTGGGATCGGTACGTTTCTGAAACACCTCCTCATAGCGACGCACCCCTTGACGAGTAATTGCCACTCCTGCTATTTCTGAAGAGGTAACTGCTGGCACATTTACATTTAGCAGCATTTTTAATTTTTTCCCTTCTGCTGCTAACTGAGCTAGCATTGCCTCTGCAAAACTGGCTGCAATTGTAAAATCAGCAGAAGCAAAGCTTGTCAGACTCAAGGCGATGCTGTCTATGCCCAACATTAAGCCCTCCATCGCAGCTGATACCGTACCTGAGTAGAATATATCTGTGCCTAAATTGGCACCTTGGTTAATTCCAGATAGTACATAATCCGGGGGCGACTCTATTAATACCTCTAGTCCTAGTTTCACGCAATCGCAGGGAGTTCCTGTACTTGCCCAAGCTTTGATTCCCGGGTGAAAAATATCATACACTCGTTTTACACGAATCGGTTTGTCTAGTGTCAGACTGTGACCAGTCCCAGACCGTTCGCGATCGGGGCAAACCACCGTCACCTCATGACCGGCTGCTGCCAGTGTATTAGCCAGACTGCGCACCCCTAGTGCCAATATCCCATCATCATTACTAATTAACAGTTTCATCTACTGTCCTTTGTCAGTGGTTAGTTGTCAGTTGTCAGTTGTCAGTGGTTAGTGGTTAGTTGTCAGTGGTTAGTTGTCAGTTGTCAGTGGTTAGTTGTCAGTTGACAGTGGTTAGTGGTTAGTTGTCAGTTGTCAGTAGAGGAGAATTGCTCAGTCGCGATCTCGACCATCACCGGTGCGATCGCCTCTATTTCTCGGTAACATCCTTACATTGTTATAAGCTATTATAGGTTCATTTCCCACAAATCAGCTTAAATGGCCCAGTTACCAGAAGAAATCACCAGAACTGTTTTCAGCTTGCAGCAGCGGCTGCTAGCAATTATCAATGAAGCCAATTCGACTGGATATACTATACTCGAACAGTATGGTGAGACCGATGCGGCAATTATTGACTTCGATCTCCTCCAGAATACGAGAGATCGGGCCCAAACCTATTACTCTCGCTTTTCGACACTTCTGCTGCGGATTGCCGAATCCTATCCCAGTGCTTCACCTGCCATGCTAGAATTACTAGCACAATCTATAGTAGAAGCACAAGCTGTTGTCCCTGCTTCAGCTGCTACTATCGAAGAAGCTAAAAGAGATTGGAACCTGTCATGACTCATAAACCACCACCTAGCTTAGAAAAAGTTCAGCAAAGAGCCGCCAAAATGGAGGAAATTAACCAACGATGGGATGCTCTAATTGTAGTGGCTGACTACATAATTGCTGAATTAGAGGCAGATATTCGCAAGCACCCTCTACACCGTTACAGGTTGTCAAGAGCAATGCAGAAGCTAAATCTGTCACCTGAAAAAATGTTAACATCATCAGGGACGATCGCCGCTCCTGAGAGTGGAAGCTAAATAAAAAATAAAATCTTCAGAGCTTCAAATCTAAAGGTAAACAAAAATCATGCACGCCAGTTTTCACTACATATAGCAGGACAGGAGTTGCCAAAAGAACTGGACAAACTGCTGTCTCGATGAAATGTCCCATTGCCTGGGCTAACCTGCCATTTGATAAATCGGCTTTCATTTCCTCTTGACAAATTGTAACGCGATATCTCTTGGCTAACCCGTCTAACCAATCAATTCTATCAGGTTGAAGTCCGGCCTGAATTCCCAAGGATGTCGCCGCGTCTTCTAAGTCTCCCTCACAGTCTTCGATCGCGTCAAGTGCTACCAGGGCTTCTGGATATGCTGCCAAGGCGGACCGATATCGGGCAATTTCTTGTGATGAAATTATAGTCATGGTCAGATTATAGCGGACCGCAGCCGCACGATCCAGAGGTCCGAGACGATTTTAGATATCCTGGTGCCCTGCAAATCGCGCTAAACTCAGCATAAATGATAACGTAGCTTATTCCACCCCCAGCATGACTACTGAGCTGAGCGAGATTGAGACAAAATTGGCAAGCCTCCGACAAGCAGCAACGGATGCGATCGCCTCTATTGACGGCCTAGAGGGCCTAGAAGAATTGAGAGTCAGCTATCTGGGCAAAAAGGGTCAGATATCGAAAATTCTGGGTGGCATGGGTAAACTCGATCCAGCCGATCGCCCCCGCCTGGGTGCTGCGGCCAACGAGGTCAAAACCGCCCTGCAAAGCCAACTGGATAGTAAGCGGGAAGCCCTGCAACAAGCACAGATCCAAGCCCAGTTGGAAGCGGAAACCCTGGATGTGACTATGCCAGGAGTATATCACAGCCTGGGTCGCATTCACCCCCTCAACAGCACCTTCGACCAAGTGGTCGATATCTTCGTGGGGCTGGGTTACACCGTAGCCGTGGGGCCAGAAATGGAAACGGACTATTACAATTTTGAAGCCCTGAATACCCCACCGGACCACCCGGCCCGGGACATGCAGGATACTTTCTATCTACCGGATGGAAATCTCCTGCGCACCCATACCTCTTCGGTGCAAATTCGCTATATGGAAGACAACGAACCACCGGTGCGCATTGTGGCCCCCGGTCGCTGCTACCGTCGCGATACCGTAGATGCTACCCACGCTGCGGTCTTCCATCAAATGGAACTGCTGGCAGTGGATGAAGGGCTGACTTTTACCGACCTGAAAGGGACGATCGCAGAATTTATTCACCAGATGTTTGGCGAAGTCAAGATTCGTTTCCGTGCCAGTTACTTTCCCTTCACCGAACCCAGTGCCGAAGTGGACGTAGAATGGAAAGGTCGTTGGTTGGAGGTGCTGGGCTGTGGTATGGTTGACCCCAATGTCTTGAAAGCTGTGGGATACGACCCGGAAGTTTACACCGGCTTTGCTGCTGGCTTTGGCATCGAACGCTTCGCCATGGTCCTGCATCAGATCGATGATATTCGCCGTTTCTACAGCAGCGACCTGCGTTTCTTGCAGCAGTTCTAACTATTCTGATTTGCGTAGGGCACCGTTGGATGATTCAGTCCGTGCGTGGGTTGAGGCATCATCAGCATCCGACAGCACGGAGGACTGCATCCGAGAACCCACCACCGGTGAGTAGGCGGAGGGGCTGTTCGAGAAAGTTAAGCAAAATTTCCTCTTCAATGTCAGAAAAAGCGATCGGGAAACGTCATATAAGTGTAAGATAAATGATAGTGGTCAATCCGGTAGTGATTTAACTACTTGTAACCCACTATCTCACCAGCAAAGCAGTCTACCTGGAAAAGGAGAGATGACGCAAGATGACTAAAAAGAAAGGATTCGCGGCAGTAGCAGCCGTCTTCTGTGCCCTGTTCGCCTTCCTGTGCGTGACACTAGGAAGCGTAGCGCCCGCCCAAGCCCAACCGGGGTTTCTGGTGTTTGAAGCTCCTTACTGCCAGGGAGCGCCCCATGTCGATCCGGTTCCCTGCGAGCATCCAAATGACCTTTCCTTCGTAAATCCAGCGACGGGAGTATGCGAAGTTTGCCCACTGAATTTTGCGGTGTTTGCATATCCTGACTGCCAGGGACCTCCCCATTACGATATGCCGGCGTGCGATCATCCAGTGGACCAGTCCTTCATGCTTCCAACGGGAGAATGCTTTGTGTGCCCGCAAAATTAGAGAAAGAAAGGGAGAGGTGCCACAAAGGGAGGAAATGAGCCGAAGCCTGTAGGTTCGTCCTACTCCTTCCAAGGCACTCTACTTCTAAGCGATCTCAACTAACGGCGAGTCCTATTGACGAATGGGACTCGCCGTCGCACTTTTTTCAAGCCCATCAATACCCCACCGGACCACCCAGCCCGGGACATGCAGGATACTTTCTATTTATCGGATCGATGTTATCCTCGGTTGGGTGGGCACGCTCCCAATACTTCTCGGTTAAGCACAATGACGGGAATATTTGTCATTGCGAGGGGGGGACTTCGCGATTAACTTCTGCACCAATGAGCATTAACCCCCCCCCGAAGCAATCCCCCGCCCAGTTGTGAGATTGCTTCGGGGGGGATTGATCGCGAAGAGCCCGCTCCGAGATCAGTTTGGGTATCCCCCCCCTCGCAATGACAGGTTGTTCATTAACCGAGAAGTATTGGGCACGCTCCGGGACCCCTACGCTGCCCGACCGGTGCAAAAATATTATTTCCAATTCACCATGTTGACCGAGGTAGACCCCGAAATCCCAAAACGTCTGGGAATAAACATAAATTATTTTTCCACATTTTGCCAGCGGTGGGGAATTACATATATGGCATTGTTTGGGTCAGTTTTGCGATCGGATTTTCGGGGAGATAGTGATATTGATTTCTTGATTACCTTCGCCCCCAATGTGCGACAGGGGTTGTTAACCCTTGCTAAAATAAAGCACGAACTAGAATTCATGTTAAATCGGCCTGTGGATCTTGCACTCAAATATTCTATCGAAGCTAGTGACAATACGAATTCAAGCTACATGCGAAGATAAACTGAATCTACACGGAGATTCCCTTGCTGCCACAGTTGGGTGGGATTGGCGATATCGGCCAGTCTTGCTCTGGGGGTTCCTGCATTATACACTCGATAGATGTGGAATTTTTCTCCCATCGAAGCAGCAAATTTCCATTGCCATCCATAAAGCTTGACCAAGTTCTTATTACTTCCTGGTTTGCTTGCTTTCACTTCTATATACTCGGGATTGCCATTTTCGACTACTTTGAGATCGTAAGCTTCTCCCTTATCCCCGATTTGATTCAGCCAATTTACCTCTACTATGTTTTTCCCTGCAAGGGCGATCGCGAAACCCGACTCTGTTGCTGCTAATTCCCCTTGAGGGTATTTCTCGCTGTACTTTTTCTTTAAGTATTCTAGGGCATATTTCTCTCCCCAGATCTCTATTTTACGTTCTTCACTCGCATCTTTCTCCCCTTGGGTAGATTTTAACGTCGATCGAGTTAAACCAGATTTCAATTCCTCACTACTTGCGTCCTTCGACTCCGAACTCGACTCTAACACTATCTCCGGATCTGGTAACTCATTCCTTTGTTTCCTTTTCTCTGGAGAACTGCTTGCTGTTATAGTTTCCGCTGGTTCCCGATCTTCATTAGATGTCTCTGTCTCCCGATCGCCCTCTGTCACCCGATCTTCATTAGATGTCTCTGTCGTCCGCGTGCCCTCTGAGGACAGTACCCGATCGCCCTCTGTCACCCGATCGCCCTCTGAGGACAGTACCCGATCGCCCTCTGAGGACAGTACCCGAGCGCCCTCTGAGGACAGTACCCGATCGCCCTCTGTCACCCGATCGCCCTCTAAGGATCCTGGATCTTCAGTATCGTCCGTTTCTGTGGAAATAGTTTCCCACCAAGATATTTCCGCAGTTGGCAATGACTGAATCTGTTTAGTTTTCATTAACCTTTCAATATCTGCTGGGTGCTGTTTGTAGAACAATAGCATCAAAAATTCATCCAAACCTTTAGGGTTGCCAAATAATTTGGAGAGTTCCACTGCTAAACTATCTGTATCCCCATCCGATCGGATATAAAGGTTGCTGTTATCCAGAAAAGCACCGCCCTGAGTCTTGGCTGATTGCTGATTCAATGTATATTGTATTTCCAGTCGATCCACTTGGTAACAGGTCAAATCCTTAAATTTCACTAAACTCCCATCGCTTTTCAGCTTTTCATAGGTATCATATTCTAATTGGTAAAGATAGCGCCAAATGTAGGGCGTAAATCTTTGAATCTGAGTTGTCAGAGATGCTGCGGCCATAATTGCCGCTGACTCAGTTGCCAATTCCGTTTTTACTGCTTGAGATAGATAGCGAATGCCAACTGCTTTAATTAACTGCTGAATTTGGGGATAATAGTTGTTGGGAAGTTTCAGGAATGCTATGGAAGCCCGATCGCGAAACAATTGGTAAATTTCCTCGTTGTCATTCACGAACAGATTCCCGGCGGCACAAAATCCAGATCGTTCTGTCCAAAAGATTCGCTTGCTAATGAAACTTCGCCACCAAGCTGCTGGGGAAATTGTGGCGATATGATTGTTTAATTCCTGGTAAATTTTTATGAGTATCTGTTCTGATTTGGCCGACAACTGTTGGTTTTGGGATAATTCTAGCAACAAGTCCGCATAATCCTTGGGGTCGGTCATTTTCGCCTTGATCCCCAAGTCCTGAATCAACTCTTCCTTCTGGAGGGCGATCGCCAGGTAGGGGACCGTATCTCCTAAGATAGAGACAGTTTCTGGTAAGGAGAGAAACACTTCTCCCGGTTTAGCCATCGTACCATTTGTCGTCGGCAGCCAAGCAACTGTTTTCAACTGGGCGAACCAGTCAGCATCGCTAGTTCTACCCGGTTCCCAACTGCTTTTCCCCCGATCGAAATAGTAATAGGTCCATTGCTTGTGTTGCTGGTAATAATTCCAGTTTTTATCTAAGATTTTGGCTAACTGCCGATTCTTGGCTTCATTCTGGGATGCTAGGATGCCCAGAATATGGGGCGATCGATAGACAGGGTACTCATGGGTTAACCGCTGTCCCTGGTTTGATTTGTAGGATGCAGTTTTCACATCCACATCGATTTTCGGGATCGTCTGCACCCCTAACTTGACGAAAAACTCCCGCCACTTTTTCATCTCAGCATATTTTTCACTTCCGGCGAGATCGGCAAGATAATCTAAGGATACAAACTGGACATCTTTGATTCCAGATAACAAGCTTTCCAAGTCATTTTCATTTCCATATCCTTTGGGGAGGTAGAGTTCTCGGGGCCGCGCGTAGCTATCGCGATCGGTTTTTATCCACAAGCTACTCTGCAACTTTTCCAGTGGGTCTTTCGATCCCCACTCTTCCCGCTTTTTCTTCGTTTCATATGCGGACAAGTTATCCTTAATATAACGGAGATAACCCCGGTCTCCTTTATCTGCGCCCCTCTGATAAATTGGCAGGATATAATTTTCAATTATATCGTAGGCGCTAGTATCCTGCACTCCCATTTTTTTCATAAATTCTCTGACTGCTACACCACTATCCGACAGCAACGTTTGGCGGACTACTTGCAGTGATTTTGACAATTCAAATCCATATTCTCCCTGTTCTAATGGGAAAAATATCGAGGTTTCTGATGCTGAAGCCAATCTCCCGTTCTCCAGTCGGATAATCCTTAAATGCTTGACCTTGGCTAAATAGTATGATTTGCTATTCAGGTACAGGTACAGCTTCACAAACCAATCATCACTTTGTGCTGATAGCCATTGGGTTTTGCTCAAACAGGCGATCGCCTCATCAATGCCAAACTTTTTCACCCCCAGGCTGTCTAAAATTGGCCCTTTTGCCGTTACTTGAGGATGCCGGTACTCCTTATTAAGAATTTGTTGTAAATCTTCATTAGCAATCAATTCTCGAATTTGCTCGTCTGGACGCAGCACTTCGGCGGGCAGGCGCCAATTGCCCGATGCTGTTAGCATACAAGCAGTAGCTTTCAGTCCTGCGTGGATCTCCTCGACTACAGGAGCAAAAAACCGATCTTTTACTTCCTTAACCAGGGGGATATAGTTATAGTAACTTAAGTTACGTTCCCGCTTAAATTCATCTACTGCTGACAAAAATACCCGGGCAATACAATCTCGCAGCCATTTATTCCAGAGTTTGTCCTTATGGATATCTTCCCGATTTGCTGGCACCAGAAAGTCCCCTTGAATCAGAAATTTGAATCCATAGCTGCGGGTGGGCAGGAATGCATATACTTTCTGTTCGGGAGTTGCATCTGCCGTGCCATCTGCTTTCATCTTAAAGGCCAGGATCAGTTCCGTTTCCCTTACATTACTTCTTTTCTCTTCTTGGATATCTTCTGGCACCCTGAGAGTTTGACTGACTATTTTATAATCATGCTGCTTCACTTCCGAACCGGTAGTAGAGGCGATCGCCACCTTGCCCTCTGCATCCGTGCGGGAGATCTGGCTAAACTTATTTTCGACTTGATTGTCAATTTTCACCCTTTTCAGTTGGCGCAGAAACAGAATCAGGGTATGTTCGATCTGATTTAGTTTCCACAACTCATCTTTCGCAGATTCCCGCAGGGGCAGAATAATATTAGTCTGCTGTATATCCACCTCTGGGGGGATTTCTTCAATCCAGTAGGGCGCCACAAATCCTAATTGATCGCGATCGTCTTGATGCTTAAACTTGAACTGGAACCCGTTAGAGAATATCTGAGGTTCGTCACTGATCCGGAACACCGATTTGAAACCTATGCCTTTTTCCCCAATATACCCGATCGCGCGACTTTTGGTGCTATTGCCCACATCACAGATGGCCCTGACATTAGCTTCTGTAAAACCGCACTCATTATTGACTACTATAATCTTTTCTGGTGCGATGGTGATGGTGAGGGTGGGATTCACGTCCGATCTATATTCATTATCGTCTGCATTTTGGAGCAGTTCCAGAACGAAATGGGTTTCTTTAGAGTAAAGGTCTACGGAGAGTCGTTCCAGGGCGCTATTGAGACTTTTCTTCAAGCTATCTATCACGCCTTTAGCTGCTGCATCAGTTGACAAGCCAATTCCGTAAGTATTCTTTCTAATGTCTTCGATAATCTCTTGTGGTGAAGCCATTTTCATCTCCCGTTCGTAATAAACACTAAAGTCTTTCCTCGTTCGTAGTAAACACTTTAGTGTTTCCCCCCAAGCAAGCACTAAAGTGCTTACTACGAACCCGGCCTTTGATTCTCCGGACTTTTTATAGCCTAGCATCCGAATAACAAGATTGTGTGTAAACTTTTGTAAATTTTTATTAATCGCTAGGTGACTATATTAAGGTATTTGTGTCATGGGGGGTTAAGGGGAGTCGGACCGGTAATGATGGGGAATGATGGCGATCGCCCCCGATGGCATGGGCAGGAAATTCGTTTATGATAGCGATCGCGGCGGAACCGGGAGGGGGAGAGGAGTGGGAGGATGTAACTCGAAGTAGTATAAGAACTACTGCCTGTCCCCTGGAAAACAGAGGTGAAGTGAGTACCATCGGGAGTTAAAGTAGGAAAGTTGCTCGTTTTTCATGAGATAGACTCGTGACAAACAAGAGGCTGACTATGTCCGATATTTTCGTGATGACTCGCAATCAGGATAACATTGCCTTAACTTCCATTAATGGCATCGCCTTTGTCGCCTTACTCCTGCAAGCAGGGCAAGTTCTTGCCGAAGAAACAGTTGAACTAATCTATGCAGATGCGGGTTTTGATGACTTGCCGGTAGGAGAATACACTGTAATTGTTAGGCATGAGGGTGTGGAACCCCGATCGGCTACCAGGAATGTCACAATCAGTAGAGAAGACCAAGTAATCCTGCTAACATTTGTTTACCTAGAACCAGAACGGGTACTGCTGCGCGTTCAAACTGCTGTAGAAAAGAGGTTGTAATATGACAACAGTTAAAGCTATTCCCCCTAACTCAATTAAAGCATTCCGCTATCGGGTGCATTGCTTAGAACAGGACCTCTGGAAGGAAAAAAATCCCATCTGTCGGGCAAATTTGGCTTTACAGCTAGCTGATGCGGCTACAACTCTGGCAAGACTGGAAGTGCAAGAAGCGCAAAAATTGCAACTGGCTTTGGTTTCTCATAATGGTAAAGCATAATTAGCTAAATTGGTCGCCCTTCTGGGCGATCGCCTCTTTCCTGGATGACTTTTGGCATCGGTAAGCCTCGATTTCAGCTTGAATTTCTGAGGAAGATATGCCGATGATTTCCTTCAGAGATAGCTGGCGATCGGCAATCTCAAAAAAACGCTTGATTTTCTATTCCTGGGAACTTGGTTGCACTGGTTCATCCTTCAGCATAATCTCTCCATGACGATCGCAACATGACGATCGCACGTGCAATAAGCGCATATTTTAGCCCGAAAGCACTTCAGAGTAGCTAGAACATCGGCTCATGTTACCGGGTTGATTTGGCCAAAGTATTGAGATCTCGTTGATGGCGGCACTCCCAGACCCGGTTTCTAGCTTATAATCGATGTCAAGGGCTGAAAAAGCCAAAATGGTTGATTATTTATTCAATTTGTCTGGGGGAGAAAAATAATTGCATTTAGCATGAGTTGGCTGTATAATGCTGAGGAACAAAAAATCTCTGAGGAGGAGCGTTGATGGAAAGATTGAGGGGCACCCCAGGACCAGATGAACTATTTGCAGGCACCAGAGACACCCTGATCGGTGGAGCAGGTGATGATACCTTGGATGCCACAGACGGCGGCGGGCTCAACCGGCTATTTGGTCAGGATGGGGACGATCTACTCAAAGCCGGTAGCCGAGATCTCCTGGTGGGAGGCCCAGGAAATGACCAACTGTTTGTAGGCAGCGGTCGGGCCCGGCTAGTTGGCGGACCGGGGGCAGACGGGTTTTGGATAGTCGATGGCGAACTGCCCGAACGGGTGAATGTGGTTCGGGACTTTCAGCAAGGAACGGACGTGCTGGGCATTCGCGGTCTGACACCAGAAGAAATCACGGGTCTGAGGGTATCACAAATAAATCCCAGAGATACAGGCGTGCAGGTGGCAGGTGAAAATGTGGCGATTTTGAGGGGTGTCCGAGCTTCTTCCCTGACGATGAATGATTTCTTCGTGGCAGAAGAACCAGAACCACCAGAACCAGAAGATTCATTACTTGATGTTATTAAAGATCGTGGCTTCCTGCGCGTCGCGGTGACTGATGATGCAGTAGGATTTAGCTTTCAAGAAGAAGATGGTTCTTTCAGTGGCCTCGGCGTTGACTTTAGTCGCGCGATCGCCACGGCACTGTTCGATGACCCGGATGCGATCGAGTATGTGGTCGTAGACTTTAGCGATGGGTTTGATGCCGTTGCTGATGGAGATGTGGATCTGGGAGCAACAACCCCTACCCACAACGTGACTCGCGATGCCACCCTGGGAGTAGACTATTCACCGATTATCTTCTACGACGGTCAGGGAGTGCTAGTGCCTGCTGATGCTGACATCAGTTCCTTTGAAGATCTCGAAGATCTCACCATTGGTGTCGCAGAAGGAACAACATCACAGCAGAATCTAGAAGATGCGGCCCAACTCGCAGGTATTGAGGTAAATATTGAGGTTCTACCAGACCAAGACGCGCTGTTTGCTGCCTATGATGCTGGGGATATCGATGGAGTCTCCATCGATCGCGGCATTCTGGTCAGTAGCATCCCTAGCTTATCAGATCCAGACAATCAGTTGATTCTGGATGAGGTAATTTCCAAGGAGCCTTTAGGACTGCTAGTTCCGGAAAATGAGTCAGAATGGGCAGATGTGGTCCAGTGGGCAGTTTATGCCACCATCCAAGCCGAAGAGTTTGGCATTGACTCGGATAATCTGGAGGAATTCCTAGAGACAGAGGATATATCGATCGGCGAGTTTTTAGGATTACAAGGAAATTTAGGTGAATTCTTGGGTCTAGATAATGACTTTGTGGCGAAGATCATCTCTGAGGTGGGCAACTACGAAGAGATTTACGAGCGGAATTTCGATACTGATGTTCTCCCCCGGGGTCTTAACCAGATTTGGACCGAAGGTGGTCTGCTCTATTCTCCCCCATTCTCGGGTTCAGTGCCGTCGGACGTAGAACTTGTTAATAACGACGATCGCAATGTCTTGGCAGAAGTAAAAGAACGGGGCTTCGTCCGAGTCGGCACTTCAGACGATCGCCCGGGATCTGGCTTGGATGTAAACGGCGAATTGCAAGGATTGGATGTAGACGCTGGTCGCGCGCTCGCCGCAGCGATATTTGGCGATCCCAATGCTGTCGAGTTTGTCATCGCGAACACATCAGCAAAGCGGTTTAGCGATGTCGCCAATGGCATCGTGGACGTGACCATCAATGGCACTACCCACAACTTGGGTCGGGATGCCAGTCTAGGGGTAGACTTTGCTCCCATTTATATTCACGATAGTCAAATTGTATTGGTTCGAGGCGACAGCGGTGTCACCTCCTTAGCCGACCTAGCAGGTCAACGGGTCGCTCTCCAAACTGGTACTACCTGGATCGATAATTTCTCCGATCGATTTGAAAAACTGGGTCTGACATTTGAATTAGTAGAGGTCTCGACCACAGGGGAACTTCTGGAAGCATTTCGCAAGGGTGATGCTGTCGCTGTCTCTGCTGATGGCACCCTTTTAGGGGCAGCTAATCAAGCCGATCCTTTTCCAGAATTCTCGATCGTGCAGGAGCCTCTGTCGAAAGAACCTTTGGCTATAGTTGTAGACGAGAATCAATCAGAGTGGGCTGATGTGGTTCGGTGGGCAGTTCATACCTTAATCTGGGCGGAGGAACTGGGTGTTAGCTCCGAAAACGTCGAAGAATTGGCACAAAATAGCACCGATCCTCGGATCCAACGCCTGTTGGGTGTAACAGGGAATATCGGTGCGAGTTTAGGTCTGCCTGAGGACTTCGCAGTGAATATGATCGAGACAACGGGCAGCATCACCGAAATCGCAGCTACTCACTTCGGTCCCGATCTCTTTGGGATTAATATACCTTGGACTCAAGGTGGTCTGTTCTACGGTCTGCCCTTAGCCTAACCATTCGGGTCCCGCGCAGCAATATCCACTGTCATCCGCAGGTGTAGCCAATAACAACCAACTACTTTTGACCACATCCGTAGGAAAGAAGCACAGTTAGTGCTGACTACAAACCCAAAAAGTCAGTAATAGAGAGAAAAAGGAGAATAGCATGGTTTTCGTCATGGAAGTATGGTACTTCAAACCAGGTCAAGAGGAAAAGATAGAGGAATTGATGCAACAGATGGATGAGATAGTGGGGCCCATAGCTCACGCAGATCCTGGCTGGCGCGAACACGCACATTTTTATCAAAGCCACTTCTGTCCTAGTATGGCAATAATGCTTTACCATTGGGGGAGCATCGAACAGCACAAGGAACTTCTACTTAAAGAAGAACCATTGTTAAAAGAGTTCTACGAAAAATCATGCACGAGAAGTCGTGAAATTCAGTATTTTACAGAATTGGAGAATCAAGATCACTGACCAGTCACTTCGCTGTTATCCCGCCGGGGGTTCAAACCCCCGGCTAATAGCTAAAGTCGGTTGAAACCGACTAATAAATAATATTCTACGCTTGACGTAGGGTGGGCACCGCCCACCACCATCGCAGTTAGGCTTGCCGCTATGTACAAATATTTTTGTTCGCCTACTTATCCGGCATCTCAATGTGAGTTAGAATCTAAATTAAGTGAAAGTAATGTATAACTTCCATGACCATTCGCCAGTCAACGAATGAAAAAGAAAAACCGGATATATCCTCTGATGGAAATGCCTCTGATGGGGGAGTTCAGAAGATGACTCGATTGTGGGAAAATAGAGGGAATTGGTGGGCGATCGCGGCAGTAGGAACGGCTTTAACAGTGATAACTGCTGCGGTCACGACCTTTGCTATTCTCTACAGTTTCGGACTGTCTGATAGGGAAGAAAATCCCCCAGCAGACAGGCGATCGGTCCTTCCTCAGGCCAGTATAGAACCAGTGGTTGAGGCGGTGGCGGCTTCGGGTTACATCGAACCGGAAGGAGAAGTAATTAGCATATCAGCACCGGCATTTGTGGAAGGGGCGCGGGTCGAACAATTGTTAGTTAAAAGAGGAGATAAAGTAGAAATTGGAGACCTGGTGGCAATTCTAGATAGCCGCGATCGCCTGGAAGCGGCCCTGAAACTGGCCCAAGAACAAGTGAAGGTTGCGGAAGCCAATTTAGAGCGAGTAAAAGCGGGAGCCAAACAAGGTACAATAAATGCACAGGAAGCAACTATTGAAAGATTAAAAGCCGAACTGCAAGGGCAAATTATCGCTCAAGAGGCGACAGTGGCGAGTTTAGAGTCCCGCTTGCAAGGAACTCGGGAAGCACAAGCAGCAACGATCGACCGTTTGCAGGCCCAGTTAACTAATGCCAAAAGGGAATGTCGGCGCTATCAGAACCTCTATGAAGGGGGGGCGGTATCGGCCTCTCTATATGAAAGTACCTGCTTAGCAGAGGAAACTATTAGAGAACAACTGCAAGAGGCGGACGCAGTTTTATTCCGCATTGTCAATACTCTCCCCAAGGATATTAATGAGGCGAAAGCAAATTTAAACCGCACGGTGACTACCCTGGAAAAGCAGATCCTGGAAGCAGAAGCGAAGTTGGCAGAAATTGCCGAGGTGAGAACCGTAGATGTGGCCCTCGCAGCAGCAGAACTTTCTCGGGCGATCGCGGCTGTTTCCCAGGCCCGGGCTAACCTGGATTTAGCTTACGTCAAAACCCCCCGATCGGGTCAAATTCTCAAGATTCACAGTTGGCCGGGAGAACTGGTGGGGAATAGGGGAATTGTGGAACTCGGTCAAACGGACCAGATGTATGCGATCGCCGAGGTCTATGAAACAGATATTGGTAAAATAAAGTTGGGTAATAAAGCCATTGTAACTAGCGATGGATTTAGGGGTCAAATCAAAGGCACCGTTGACGAAATCGCCCTGCAAATCGGCAAAAAAGACGTTCTGGGAACCGATCCCGCCGCCGCTGCCGATGCGAGGGTAGTAGAAGTAAAAATCCGCCTGGAAGATAGCCAGAAAGTGGCAGGTTTAACTAACTTAGAAATTAACGCAATTATTGATGTCTCCCGTGAAAAATGATAATTCTCAAACTGCCCACAGCTTGGTTACAACTAAAATATGACTTTAGCAGGACAGCAGTAGCCCTATCGGGAATTGTGTTTGCTGTGGTAATGATCTTCATGCAACTAGGTTTCCGCGAAGCCTTATTTGATAGCGCCGTTCATCTGCATAAAAGTTTGGAGGGGGACATTTTTTTGCTCAGTCCCAGATCTACCTCTTTAACAGCGATGGAAAATTTTTCGGAAAGACGCTTAGAACAAACTTTAGCTTTTCGGGAAGTAGCATTTGTCACCCCTATATATTTAGGGTTTGCCCAGTGGAAAAATCCGGAAACTAAAAATTATTGGCGTCCCATCTATGCTATTGGATTTGAAATTAGAGAAGGAGTTTTTAACCTACCAGGAGTTCAGCAAAATCTAGAGCAACTGAAAAAGCCAGATGTAGTATTATTTGACGCAGCTTCTCGGTCTGAGTTTGGTCCGGTAGTTGCGGAATTACAGCAGGGAAAAAGGGTGACGACAGAGGTGGGAAACCGAGGACCGGGAAATCGCCGAGTTACCGTCGTGGGATTATTTAAGTTAGGAACGTCCTTTGGCGCTGATGGTAATTTAATTACTAGCCATTTGAACTTTCTGCGGATTTTCAGTCAACGGCAAAAAGGATTGATTGAGATAGGATTAATTAAGTTAAAACCGGGAACTAATATTGAGAGTTTAGTTACCAAGATTAAGCAATTATTACCAGAAGATGTGAAAGTGCTATCTAAGGCAGAATTTATTAAATTTGAGCAAGAATATTGGCAAAGCAGTACGGCGATCGGGTTTGTCTTCAACTTGAGTGTAGGGATGGCAATTATTGTCGGGATTGTGGTAGTCTATCAAATACTTTATACTAATGTCACGGACTATCTGCCAGAATACGCCACCCTGAAAGCGATGGGTTATACTCAAAATTATCTGCTATCCTTAGTTTTCCAAGAGGCGATCATCTTAGCAGTTTTAGGTTACGTTCAAGGACTAATTATTGCTTTATTCTCCTATAAATTTTCTCGGGATGCTACATCCTTACCAATAGAAATGACTAATATGCGAGCTGTGGTAGTGTTAATCTTAACAGGATTGATGTGTTGCATTGCGGGCGCGATCGCGGTACGGAAACTCCGAGATGCAGACCCAGCAGATATTTTTTAATGGAGAATGGAGAATATATAATTTAAAATTGAGTCTCATGGCCCGCCGGGGGTTCAAACCCCCGGCTAATAGCTAAAGTCGGTTAAAACCGACTAAGACCATAATTAAATTCATTTCATTGTAGCCTGGGTTTTCCAAAATGGGATTAAATGTTTAGCAATTAACAATTAATAATTAACAATTAGACCATTGAATTAAAGATATTAAAGACTTGACTCTGCATGGATGCATAGATAGGATAGGAGGCGGGAGCCACCGTTCCGGAAAAATCAGAAGACCGTTCCCAGGTAGAACCGGTAGAACCTGGGAACGAGAGGAAATAAATTGGCATTAAAAATTATGGAATCGGTAGTTGACATTCGTAACCTCAATCACTATTATGGCAAAAAAAACCTGCGCAAACAGGTTTTATTTGATATAGATTTAAGCATCGATCGGGGAGAGATTGTGATTCTCACGGGTCCATCAGGATCGGGAAAAACGACCTTGCTATCCTTGATCGGAGGTTTGCGTTCGGTGCAAGCAGGAAGTCTGATAACATTAGGGAAAGAATTAAATGGGGCTTCCGAGGAGCAACTGGTGCGGGTCCGTCGGCATATTGGCTATATTTTTCAAGGTCATAATTTATTACCATTTATGACTGCCCGACAAAATGTCCAAATGTCAGTGGAATTGCATGAAAAAAAATCAGACCGGGAAGCGCGTGCTAAATCTGATGCTATACTCAAGGCAGTTGGTCTAGGCCAGCACGTAAACTACTATCCTCAGAACCTGTCAGGAGGACAAAAGCAGCGGGTGGCGATCGCCCGTGCCTTGGTAAGTTATCCGCAATTAATATTAGCAGACGAACCCACAGCGGCATTAGACAGTAAAACAGGTCGAGAGGTAGTGGATCTGATGCATAATTTAGCCAAAGAAGAGGGGGCGGCGATCTTGATGGTAACCCACGACCATCGGATATTGGATCTGGCCGATCGGATCCTGAAGATGGAGGATGGTACCTTGCTGGGAGAAAAAGCAATAGCCAAAGAAGAATCACAACAAATGGATGCCTATCTACAAAACCTTGCCAATATTATCCGCGAACATAACCCTCCACCCTCAACTTTAGAAGAAATTGCCGCAATATTGCGCGATCGGACTGTGGAAGACTAAAGTCTTCACTACGAACCGGTGGAAGACTAAAGTCTTCACTACGAACCTGGGGCGATCGCGTGCAACTGTGATTCCCAAGAAGAAGCGCGTCGTTCGATAGCTACAGTTAATAAGTGTTATCTTACCCAGTCGGTTTTAACCGACTTTAGCTATTAGCAGGGGGTTTGAACCCCCTGCGGGCTGACAACGAAGCCAGAAAATTAGATATTAGTCAAAATGTAGCAATCTTTTGTCAAAATGGATTCTCCATTCTCTGCCAATTGGAAACAACAGCATGATAATATGAAAGCAGTCAAGCGATCGCGGTGGGAAGAATGGACGATAATCGGACTGTAGCGAAAAAAAATTACACCCAAGGGCTTTTGCTGAATGCCGATCGCAGGGCAATATTGCTATGCTAAAGAGACGATCCTGCTTTAAAAATGCCTTGCGGAGCAACTATCCTGATGAGAGAGCGTATACAGCAGCTAACCGAGAACCTCAACCGCACAATTGTGGGGAAAAATGATGCCATCCGTTTAGTGTTGGTGTCACTGCTAGCAGGGGGTCACGCCTTGCTGGAAGATGTCCCCGGCGTGGGCAAAACCCTACTGGCAAAGTCTTTGGCGCGGTCCATTGACGGCAAGTTTCAACGCATTCAATGCACTCCCGACCTCTTACCCAGTGACATCACGGGCACGAATATCTGGAACCCCAGCACCGGTGAGTTTACATTCATGCCGGGACCAGCTTTCACTAATGTCCTACTCACCGATGAAATTAACCGCGCTACACCCCGCACTCAGTCAGCATTGTTAGAGGTGATGGAGGAACAACAGGTAACGGTAGATGGGGTTTCTCGTGCCGTCGAGAGTCCTTTTTTTGTGATTGCCACCCAAAACCCGATCGAGTATCAGGGCACCTTTCCCCTGCCAGAAGCGCAGATGGACCGCTTTGCCCTATCATTTTCCTTGGGCTATCCGACAGCAGCAGAGGAACTGCAAATGCTCGAACAAGTCCAAACGGGAATTAAAGTTGAAGATTTGCAGCCTTGCATTTCCTTAAAAGAGGTACTAGAATTGCAGCAGCTTTGTACTCAGGTGAAAGTGGATAAATCTTTGCAGCAGTATATCGTAGATCTGGTCAGGGTGACGCGGTCCGATGAAGAAATCACCCTCGGTGTCAGTCCCAGAGGCGCTGTGATCTTGCAGCGGGCAACCCAAGCCCTGGCATTGATCGACGATCGGGATTATGCTACTCCAGATGATGTCAAGTTCTTAGCCCCTTATGTATTGTCCCACCGGATGATCCCAGCAGGGGGCCGTCGGCCAGGAGCCATCATCGATCGCCTGCTGCAAGAGGTATCAATTCCTTAGATGATAAAATACCGGATATCAAGCGAATATCTGGTAAAGCTATTCATCTGACTGAGTTAAATTAGCTCAGTCAGGCTGAAATTGTAAGAGTTGTTGGGAACTGTCTGTAGGAATGTCAAACTATTTAATGAGATTAAAGCATAAGAGCAAAATGCCACAGGGTTGGAGTAGGAGGGCGATCGCCTTTTTAACCAGTAGCCTTGTGGGGCTGTATGGGAATATGCCCCTAGTGGGAAGTCAAGCAGCCCAGGCGATAACTACAGCCCATTGTCAGTTATTGCCAGCGGCAGCACGAGAGAAAGAAAACCTACGAAAAGTAGCATTAGAAGGGGACAAAAAAGCAGAACAGCAATACCAGATTATGGTGAAGCAACATGCATCGCAATTACGGGCATGTCGGCGGAGAAATTGGCCTCAAAACCAGGCGATTTGGCTGCGCCTGTATCCCTGCGATGTCCAACCGGGAGCGCTGGATTTTCTCATGGACCGCATTGTTAATCTGGGCTACAATCAGGTCTATGTGGAAGCATTTTATGACGGTCAGGTGCTGCTGCCAATGGCAGACAACCGCACTCCCTGGCCCTCGATAGTGCGATCGCCCGGCACGGAGAGAATCGATCTGTTAGCAGAAGCGATTAAAAAAGGTCGCTCACGGGGGTTAAAAGTCTATGCCTGGATGTTTACGATGAATTTCGGTTACACCTACTCCCAGTTGCCCGATCGGGAAGTTGCACTAGCCCGCAATGGCGACAACCACACCAGCGTTTCCATACATGACAAAGCCCAGCAGAACACGGGATATAACTTGCGACAGGGGGACTCCGAGCAAGTCTTCATCGACCCCTACAACCCGCAAGCGAAACGGGATTACTACAACATGCTACATGCCGTGCTGCAACGGCAACCAGACGGAGTATTATTTGACTACGTCCGCTATCCACGGCTGATGGGAAAGGCTTCTATAGCCAGCAGAGTTCAAGACCTGTGGATTTATGGCCAGGCGTCCCGACAAAATTTATATAGACGTGCCCTCAACCAGAAGGGTCGAGAACTAATCCACAGGTTCTTAGAGCAAGGATTTATTACCGTCCCAGATATTCGGGAAGTAGATAAGCTCTATCCTGAAGAGGGAGAACCCCTTTGGCAAGGTCGCAAACTCGACAATATCTACCCTGCCGAACAAACAGAGTCGGAAAAACCCCAAGAAGATGAGACCGTCGATGAGACTGAGTCTGACGAACAAGTGAAAGCACGTCAAGCTCAATTACAAGTCGAACTCTGGCAGCTGACTGTCGCTCATGCCGTGCAAGGGATTTTAGATTTTGTGAAGATGGCTAGCTATGCAGCCGAAAGCAAAGGAATTCCTACAGGAGTGGTATTTTTTCCCTCTGCTAATAAAGCGATCGGTCAGGGGTTTGACTCTCGCTTGCAACCCTGGGATCGGTTCGAGAGTTCGATGGAATGGCATCCCATGTCTTACGGTGTCTGCGGTGATGCCAGTTGCATTGTCTCTGAAGTTAAGCGGGTACTATCTTTGGCACCCGATAACGCCCAGATCCAACCAGTATTAGCAGGAAATTGGGGGCGCGCGCTCCGCAACCGTCCTTCCCTAGAAGTACAGATGCAAGCAATTCGTCAAGTTGCTCCCCAAATTAGAACCATCAGCCATTTCGCCTATTCTTGGCAAGAACCAGAAATTGACCGCAAGCGGATGATTTGCGACCGGAGGTAATGGCTAATGGCTAATTGCTAATTGCTAATTGCTAAAATGAGCGATTCCCCTCTCCATTAGCAATTAGCAATTAGCATCACCTGTAGGTTGGGTTGAGGCACGAAACCCAACGTCCACGCTTTGTTTCACGTTATCCTCTAGTCGTCAAAGTCAGAGGTTTTTATTGTGGGTGATTACCCAGACATGATATTAATCTACACCGCAGTCAAACAATATGCCTTATAGCGAATTCAAAACGATCGGGAAAGTCAAAGCTGATTTCAACCTGACAACTAGAGAAGGGGTGAGATTTCTGCCGGACCTAGAGCCCCACGCCCCTTCCGAGATGCTAACAGCTTTTCTGCGGCAGAGTTTGCCCTTAGCAGTAGCAACGGGCAGCGAGAAGGCGCGATCGGAAATGATTATTGCTCCAGTGCTGCTAGAAGTCAGAGAAATATTACAACAACAAATTAGCCTCTTCTCTGGGGAAGAGTTTAACGTCGATCCTGCCAGTGGGTTGAGTGGCTTTTGTGACTTTCTCATTAGCCGATCGCCCGAATTGCTGGAAATAGAAGCCCCAGCAGTGGCCATTGTCGAAGCCAAACGAGCGGATATAAAAACTGGCATCAGTCAATGCGTAGCCACAATGGTTGCTGCACAGCAATTCAATCAAGCAAAGCAACAACCCATTTCCAGAATCTATGGCTGCGTCAGTAGTGGCACCCAGTGGAGATTTATACAGCTAGAAAACCAAACAGTCACTATTGATTTAATGGATTATCCGCTACCGCCTGTAGGACAAATCCTCGCTTTTCTCCTCTGGATGATTCAGGAAGGATAACTGATTACGGCAAATATATATAGCACAGGTATCTTTCGGTTGAAATTAATGTAAAATATCTTAATATTACCTTGATTTAAGGTGAACAGCCTCGGGTGCATCTCATATTTGCAGGTCTATCTGTAGGGGCGAAGCATTTGGGCGACCAATTATGACATAAGACGACAGATATAGGATCCAAATGCTTCGCCCGTGCATCTCAATGCAACTGCAGTCTCGGGGAAGTTGGGTAAGTAGCGGAAACCCAACCTACAAACGCTAATTTTTACAGAAGGTGGGCGATGCCTAATGAAAATATTTTCAGTTTCTCTCACTCATGCAATTAGGGTGTGGTCAAAAGTAGTTGATAGCCGGGTGCATTGATGATACATATAGCCCAGGCCGCCACAAGCATGTAAGAGTTACAGACAGCGGCGCAACGGTTACAGACAGCGGCGCAACGGTTACAGACA
>JBFRWI010000028.1:0-52055 GCA_051439505.1 Hormoscilla sp.
CTTGCACAACAAAGAAGCAGTGAGCAAATACATTGCCGACTGGTTAGAGTGGAGCCACCAGCAACTAAAAGCCCAACAACTTAACCCTTCCCCATCTGCCATTCGGTTGCGCAAACTCAGAAAAGAACGAGAAGCAATGAAAAAAGCCCATGAGTCTGAGATATCTGCTGGATGAAAACGTTCATCCTCTCTATAAAATTCAGATGCGACGCAAGCAACCAGAACTAATGGTTTGGCAAGTTGGAGGAGAGCCTACTACTCCCCCTAAAGCCACTTTAGACCCAGAAATTCTCTGTTGGTGTGAAGAATATGATTTTGTTTTGGTAACAAATAATCGCGCATCTATGCCGGGTCATTTAAGAGACCATATTAACGAAGGTCGTCACGTTCCAGGGATTTTTATCCTGGGAAAAAATTTAAGTTTTGGTCAAAATATTGAGGAATTAATTTTCCTTGCCGAGGCATCTTTTGATGATGAATATCGCGACCAAATTATTCACTTACCCCATAGTTATTCCCTGAAATTAGAATGACATTTTGATTGCACAATTACACCGACGATCGGGGGGCCTCGCGTGGGGCCAGAAACCGGGTTTCTGATTAATTTTGGTTTTTGGCACCATATTTTGTCGCAGAAACCCGGTTTCTTGTCTGTATCAAAGTTGAAAATTAATGCTGAAGTAGAAACCTCGATCTTGAGCGTTGTTACCCCGATCGTCCAGAACTACGAAAGGCAAAGCATAGTCAAATCGCACATCGACACCAGGGAGAGGCTGCCAAGCTAATCCTAAACCGAAACTAGCAAGAAAGGTCTGTTCCGGTAAAGAATTGGGATTATCAAACTTATTCCAGACCATGCCCAGATCCACAAAAGGAATCAACTGGACAGTTAAATCATTTGTATCATCCCGCCCGACAGTAATTCTGTCTTCAATAGAAAGCCGAAAACCATTATCTCCAGCCCGGGCATTTTGGCGATAGCCCCGCAAAGATTGACCGCCGCCAATCAGAAATTGTTGGGAAGGTAAGAGACTATCAGGGGTAAGCTGGAGGTCCGCCTGCAAGATGAGTAAATGATCGGCACCCAAACGCTGCACCCGCCTACCAGAGAAAAACCAGCTAAAGAAACGTCCATCGGGAATGGGTTCGGGATTGATGGTAGCATCTAATAGGCCCGTGCCGAAACTAAATTGCGATCGCAGGGCCCAAGCACCGTTAACTTCACGGTGTAAAAAAGAAGTTCCCAGCTTCACTACACTGGTAGTACTGTTACCATCATCGTCAGGGCCAAAACCAAAGCCAAAAGGTTGATTGTCAAACAAAAAAGTTTGACCACTTTGGTGAGATAACCCGACAGATATAGCGAACTCTGAACGCAGGTTGCGCAGCAGAGGTTGCTGGTAAGTAATATCAAAAGCCCTCGACTTGCCCCGAATACCAACATTCTGGAATTCAGGCGCAGTAATATGATTGCGACTTCCTGCTATTGTGAGTGAGAGAGTACCATCTCTAGCATTGAGGGGCACCCGATAATCAAAGGAATAAACATCAGCGCCCCCCGTAGTAGTGCGGCTATAGGATCCCGCTAACTCATCACCAATGCCAATTAAATTACGATAGCGAACCGTACCGCCAAATCTTTCACTGCCAATAGTGGGGGGAGAATAGTTATCCACAAATAAGCTAGTATCTATATGTTTCGCCTCAGTCACCCGCACTACGAGAATACTGCGATCGACATCGCCGCCCGCACGCAGACTAGCTTCCACATTCTCAAATAAAGGATTAGTATTGAGCAATCTTAACTGCTCTTCTATATCGGCAGTATTTAGAGGCATCTTGACTCCCAAACGTACCCGCGATCGGATGTATTCTGGATTGATTTTGCGCGTTCCTTCCACTTCGATCGACTCCAGAGACCCTTCGATCACCCGAATCTGAACGATACCTGCGATAATCTCTTGGTCTGGTATAATTGCTCTAGAGTTTATGAAGCCGCCCTTGAGGTACAATTGGGTAATGCGATCGGCTGTCTGGGTTAGTTCCTTCAGGGTCACGGAACGGCCTAACAAAGGTTGGACGATCGGGTCAAGAATATCCGGTCCGAAAATAGTACTGCCGACAACTTCAATTCTCTCGATCGCGATCGGTTGTTCTGCTTCTGCCGATGGGTTGGGTGTAGTCTGCATTTGTTGCATAGGGATCCCCCCCAACCCCCCCCTTCCAAAAGGGGGGGCTTCCGAAGCCCCCCTTTTTAAGGGGGGTTTGGGGGGATCGGACGACTGGGCGTAGTTTGTCACCCGATCGTCCGGATGTGATATAGAAGCATAACTAGCCCCACCTGTGGCAATATAGGCAACAACAACCAAACCAGAAATTAAAAAATCATATCGGCGTTGCATATTTTCGGAATGATGGTTGGGAAATTTTGCCAATTGCGAATTCCAATTGAGGGGCAGGCGATCCTACAAACGACGGCACACTTTGCTGACCATTTTGCGGGAAAGGCGGAGATGCAAGTGTTCTTTGTCGGCCCAGTTTTGCAGCAGTCGGTAAAAGCAAAGCCTATCGTTTGCTTGCAGCACTGCTACTTGATCTGCTGTTTCAATGGCGTAGGGGTAACCGCCCCCGACAATTACTTCACACATTACCCATTCGATCGCCCGTTCTAGCAAAGAATCTTTTCGATCTTCATAAATCCATATTGGCATTTCCAGCCGAGCCGGATAACCATCATTGGTTTTCAGATAGCAGAAAGCAATTTTGTCAGCCCAAGATCCGTATTCCTTGAGAATACCGGGACGTTGACACCTCCAGAGTCCAGTCCGCGAACCCCGCTGCATTTGAGGGTGCAGCAGTTGGGCATCGTGGAGTCCAGGCATTTCCGGCAAGGCAAATAACTGTCGCAATGTCTCTGTCAGGTCGCGAGCAGTTGTCGTATCGATATAACCGACTAAGGGCACCCGACATCGTTCGCTAGTCTGTAAAAGCTGCCGCAGATTTTGCACGTAAAATTCCCGGCTCTCTGGATCTTGGGTTTCGGCAAAGCTAGCAATCAAAGAACCATCGTAGAATACTAGAGTCCGCGAGCCATCGGTACGATGTTCCTGCATATATCTAATCAGCCGCCTGATTTCCATCTCAAACCGACGCCGGTTGACAATTCGCTCTAGAGCCTGGCTACTCGCACCCGATGTCTGCAGCTGGGCTGGAGTGAGAATATCAACTGCTACATCTTTCTGATAAGCGCCAGTGGGTAAGTGCAAATTTTCATACCATCCTACTTGGATGAGGGCGATCGGGATTGAGAAATCTTTACTAGGATAGATTTGGGAACCATCCACTGCAAAGGTGGTTACTCCTGTCAGCCTTGGCCGCGCCCATGCTAATCTTTCCTCCTGACTGGTCAAGGAGATATCAAAGGGAATTACCTGACTGGCAACTTTCTCCAATGGTACTGCTGCCAGGGCCGTTCCGGAAAAATCGCCCGATCGGGCATGTCCTGCAAAATCCGATGCTGCGGCTGCCCATGCTTTTCTATACTGCTGTAGTATAGCAGCATTTTGGTCAAATCTTTTAAAGTCCGATCGCCTTGCCTGAAGCAGAGACAGAACTTGGGACTGCTTGAGTGGCATAGTTAAGTAGTTCGTAGTTCGTAGTTCGTAGTTCGTAGTTTATGAAGTGGGAATGTCAACATAGCTGAACTTCGCATCAGGAGAGTATTTCAGACATTTTTACAAAAACTTACAAAACTTTACATGATTCAGTTTACCAATGCACACCTAGTTATCATCCGTGGCTTCCCCTTGGAAGTTGGCTACCGCTAACAACTATTAATAGCATTTATCTTCATGATAACAGGTGATTTTGTGGTCGCGCCCAAATCCTGATGAGTTAGTAATCCGAACTGCTATATTATTCACGCTCCCAGGGCTCGGCAATTATATAATTATCTCAGTTGCTTTTCCTGTTTAGTCCTCAATTTTATGGTTATGTATGAAGGCGAAAATTTGGAAAGTATGATGCAGAAACTCCCTGCTGAAGCCAGAAACTGGACGGAAAGTTTGCCCTGGCAACACCGCCGTTATGTTTTGTCTTTATGTCATCTTCTGCTTTCTGCTTCTCCGGAAACCCAAGCTGAATTTTTAGATGATTATACTGCAGATGGCTTGGTCTCCAAAATGCTCGAAGATCGCTATACTAAAAATAAAGTTCAACGCTATCTAAAACAATTTCTGATTCCGACTAACCTCTCCGAAGATATCTTGAGAAGCTATATTAAACAGTTTTATATTCATTCAGCTCATGATATGCGCATCCAGCCAGATCAATATTTAGAATCTGTCCTCCGTCTAGTTCTTAGTGTTGAAGAAAAAAATAATGTCTTCAATTATATTCTGGGCTTTGAAATCATGAAAATTATGTTTAATATGAGTTGGTTACAACATGAAAGATTATATAGAATTCAGATTAATCAGGAAGATTTTCTCAAAAATTATATCAAGCCCATTCAACATGCCCATAGGATTAATGGTATAATTATGCCCAAAGATGAAAGGTTATTCTTTGCTAAACGCAGTTACTTTGTCGAAGAACCGATTTTGTCAGAGAAAAAAGCGATGGAGCTAATTATCGCCACATTTACTACAAAACTTATCACGGAATTTGGATTTTCTATCATGAGAAATATTAAATGCTTTAATTTTAATTATGACTATATCTATAGTCCCGAATCTGAAGAACTATTTATTTAATTGTCGATCGCCTGGTTCTGAGGCTGTAGTGTCGTCCAGAAGTCGCCCTCTTCAGTACCTGCTGCTGATGGATAATTTCGTTTTAGCCAGATAGCTTGTAAACCAGCCTTTTGGGCAGCTTGATAATCTTCCTTAAAGCTATCTCCAATGTGCCAGGCGTCACTGGCAGAACAATTATGTTTTGCTAAGGCGGCTGCAAAAATATGGCGATCGGGTTTAGCAGCACCTGCTTCTGTAGATATGGTCACGGATGTGAAAAATTCTGCCAGTCCGAATGCTTGTAAGACTGAGTAGATCCGAGAATCAAAATTAGATAAAACTCCTAACTCGATCGCGGACTGCTGCCAAGAGGATAAAGCGGAAAAGACATCGGGATAGACAAACCAGGGCTCAGTTGTCGCAAAGTAACCGTAGAGTTCGTTAAAGAAACTGTCAAAGTCGGAAAACTGTGGGAAAACCCCTGCTTGTTGAAAGGTTTGCATGGCGACGACTTTCCACCAGTTAAATTCATGGGTGGGGAGATCGACTGGTTTTACTCCGGGGAATGCCGCTGGTGGAGATGACCGAAAACTCTGGATGAATGCTGCATCTAGGGCCTCATCTGCTACCTTCACACCTGACTGACGCGCTAGCATTCCATACACTTCACCTACAGTTCCCCGGATGCCAAACAGGGTGCCGACGGCATCTAAAAAAATTACCTTTGGTTGTTTCATGTTCTTGTGATAAGTTGAGGACTTCAGTCCTCACTACAAACAGTAGTAGGGTGGGCACCGCCCACCGATAATTCAAGTAGTCGTAGGGTGGGCATCGCCCACCGATAATTCAAGTAGAAAATACTTCCATGATGGCCGACTGTAAAGGTTTAGTCATCCAGTTAAAACCGACTTTCACTTGGTGCTCGAATGTGGGCAGACGATAGAGGTATACTAGATTGCGGGCCAGATAAGCCAAGGGACCATCTAGTTTCACTCCCAAACCGGTAAGAGTGGCGTTATCTATGCCTAAAGTCATCATTTCCCCCAAATTCTGATAGCGCCAGGGCAGTAGGGGACGCCCGGTGAGGGATGCCCAGATGTTCCAAGCAGTATAATCAGATTGCTGTAAAGCTGCTTGGGCTGTTGTCGGCACTTGCTGACCGTCGGCATCCCGACATTCTGCCAAATCCCCGAGGGCAAAAATATCCTCGTAGTCGATGACTTGTAACGTGGGTGCGGTGACGATCTGCTGGCGTTGGTTTTGCTTCAAGGGGAGCGATCGCACGACATCGGCCACTCTAGTACCCACAGTCCATAAAACCACATCCACAGGAATGTTGTCAAGCTGTTCCTTATATACAAGTGAAAGGGAATCTGGTTCAATTGATTGGACAGTAGTTTCCAAATCAGTCCACACCCCCCTAGCTGACAAGGCATCCATGGCGGCTTCTCGGTTAAACTCACTAGAGGTACGCAAAATCATCTCCCCTTGTTCGATTAAGCGCACCCGTCCCCGAGTACCGAGTCTGTCCGCTAGCTTGCAGGCTAATTCCACCCCAGAATAACCGGCACCGACAATGGCAATGCGAATCTTTTCGGTATCGGACTGTTCGAGGATGCGCAGTTTTTCGGCTAGACGATAGGCGTCTGCTATGGTACGGAAGGGGATAGCATGCTCTGTACATCCGGGTACTATATGTAAGGGCGTCTCGCCGCCTAGGGCTAAAACCAGGCGATCGGCCTTTATTGAGTGCCCATTATCCAACTGTACCTGCTTGCTATCCACATCAATGCTAGCTACAGCTGTCTGGATGAAGGACACACCGGTGTCGGCCAAAAGTTCGGTAAAGGGAGGGGCGATCTCCCAGGTTTCCAGTTCCCCTGTCAGCAGTTCGTACAGCAAAGGCGAGAATAAAAACCGGTCATGGCGATCGACCAGGGTAATTTCCGGTCGCGAGGACTGTTCCCAAGGTAGCTGGCTTAAGCGTTTAGCGGTGTAGAGGCCACCAAAGCCTCCACCCAGGATACAGATCTGTGTAGGTTGTTCGGTCATGGGGCCGCGAGTTCTCTTGCTAGGCAGTTCCCTTTCAGGATAGCTTGGCTGGGGGCTGCTGTGATGTCTAAGTCGTTCGCTATGGTAAAAATGGTTTATACTTCCATTCGGGGGGGGGACAATTGAGAGATCCTTGTGTCGTAGGAGTAACTCCCCCCGCTAGCGCAGCGGCCCGACGTAGGAGGGCTAGCAATCTCCTACTCGTGGAGATTGCTTCGGGGGGGATCCTCGACCTGTTCGGGACAATAGCGGTCATGGATACCCCCCTCGCAATGACACATTCAATTGGCTTTAAGCGCAAGTCGAGCCCTTTGGGAGTATATTCTGTAATCTGTAAGATGGCACACCAGAAGCGTAAGTAATAAATCGCAGTCAGTAACGAGGAAAATACAGGAGTATCGAATTTGAGAAGTCAATCACCCCAAGGCAATATCCAAGCAGTAATCGGAGGGATTATTGCTGCGGCGATCATTTTGATCGCCTCTAATTCTTTCGTAGTCATCAACCCAGGTCAAGCAGGAGTCCTCAGTATTCTGGGTAAGGCTAGAGATGGGGCCTTACTGGAGGGTCTCCACTTTAAGCCCCCCCTGATCTCTGTGGTGGATGTCTATGACGTGACGGTGCAAAAGTTTGAGGTGCCCGCCCAGAGTTCCACCAAGGATCTACAGGATATCAGCGCTAGCTTCGCGATCAACTTCCGCCTAGATCCCTTGCAGGTAGTTGATATCCGCAGGAAACAAGGAACATTGCAGAATCTGGTGTCGAAAGTGATTGCGCCCCAGACCCAGGAATCTTTTAAGATCGCTGCGGCCCGGCGAACTGTGGAAGAAGCTGTTACCAAACGGGCGGAACTCAAGGAAGACTTTGATACAACCTTGAACGATCGGTTAGAAAAGTACGGTATCATCGTGCTGGATACTAGCGTGATCGACCTAAATTTCTCCCCAGAGTTTGCGAAGGCGGTGGAGGAGAAACAAATCGCCGAACAGCGGGCCCAAAGGGCGGTATATGTGGCACAAGAGGCCGAACAAGAAGCCCAAGCAGATATTAATCGTGCTAAGGGTAAGGCGGAGGCCCAGAAATTACTGGCTGAAACCCTGAAGGCCCAAGGGGGTGAGTTGGTGCTGCAAAAAGAGGCGATCGAGGCATGGCGACAAGGTGGCGCTCAGATGCCGAAGGTGCTAGTTATGAGTGGAGACTCTAATAGTACGGTTCCCTTCCTATTCAACCTAGGGGATCTGGAAGAGGCATCTACAAATTAAGTAGACTCCGACTAAAATCCTTGCTCGTTCCTAGTCGTTCGTAGTAAGGACTTTAGTCCTTGCCGTCCTTGCCCCGTTCTATTAGTTCGTTAAAGGCATTAACTATCAACTATAGCATTTTTCAGATTAGTGTAATATGCTGTTGGAGATTGCTAGCGCTCCTGCGTCGCGCCGCTGCGCTAACGGGGGGGGGAATTCAATGGGATCATAAGTTAATCGCTACTTCCCCCCCCCCTCGCAATGACAAATAGGCACTCCCACATCAAGAGAGAGAAACGCTATATCTTAGACGAGATCGAATGATTGCAGGAAGCTGAGTACGCTAGCGGCATCGGTACGGGTGGCATCTGGGGCGATCGCATCTTGAATGAGAGCATCACCTGTAAAACCAAACAGATAGCGGATCGTCAGAATGCCATCAGTAAGAGCGTCTGCCATGCCATTGCTATCCACATCTAGCATGGTATCGCGGGCCCTGTCCAGATAGGCTGTAATTTCTGAGGCTGTAGTCCGGGTGGCATCAGGGGCGATCGCATCTTGAATGAGAGCATCACCTGTAAAACCAAACAGATAACGGATGGCCAAGATGCCATCTGTGAGGGCATCTGTTTCACCGTTGTCGTCGATGTCCAGATTTACCGGATTTACCACATCATCATTATCGATGATTTCTAGAGTAGCTGTCCCTTGGTTACCCGTTTGAGTCCCGATACTGAGATTAGCTAAAGTGAGAGTCAGGTTTTCGGTGTCTTCTGCAATGTCATCGTCGTTGATGGGAATGGCGATCGTGGCAGTGGTCTGTTCGGGAGCAAATTCAAGGGCGATCGTGCTATTATCGAAATCCACTGCCTCGGGGGGAGTGCCTCCTGTTGCGGTGCCATCGCTTAACTGCACCTCGACTGTAGATGTCCCGCTAATATCCCCACTGCGGTTGATAGTAATATCGAATGATGTGAAGCTACCATCTTCATTGACCTGGTAGGTAGCTTGAGAAAATTCTACTGTTGCTGCGGTCAGCAGCACCGAGACATCGTCTCCAAACCGGTTCGCCGTGACTAGATCTAGTCCGCCATAGTTGTTCAATTCTGCCACGGCGATGAATTCCGGACCACCCGTTACGTCCAACCGAATGTCACTGGCAAAGGTACCATCTCCGGCACCTAATAGGACTGAGACAGTACTCCCTCGCTTATTTCCGGTAACAATGTCAATGTTACCATCAGCATCCAGGTCGGCTACGGCGACGGACTGGGGACCATTTCTGACGTTAAAGTTAGTCGCTTCCGAAAAGCTGCCATTTCCAACACCTAATAGCACTGAGACATTGTCGCTGTCATAGTTTGACATGACGATGTCACTGTTGCCATCCCCGTCGAAGTCCGCCACAGCTATTCCCCGAGGCCCACTTTCTTCCCCCACGTCAAGGTTAATAGCATTGCCAAAGCTGCCATCCCCTGCACCTAATAAGACTGAGGCGCTGTTCGATACCCGGTTTGCTACTGTAATATCCAGGTTGCCATCGCCATTGAAGTCTGCTACCGCGATCGGGACAGGGGCCTCTTCTACAGGAAAGTTAGTTGCACCTGCGAAGCTACCATCTCCTGCACCCAATAGCACCGAGACATTGTTGTCCCCACGGTTTGCTACTGCTAGATCCAGGTTACCATCGCCGTCGAAGTCTCCCAGGGCGATCGACCTAGGTTGAGAACCTGTGGTAAAGTTTATCCGAGGGTCAAATGTGCCATTACCATTGCCCAACAGCACTGATACATTATTGGAGTCTATGTTTGCTACTGCTAGATCTAGAAACCCGTCTCCGTTCAAGAAACCTACCGCCACATAATATGGTGCATTCCCTGCTACCAACTGCGCTGGTTCGCTAAAGTTTCCTTCTCCATTGCCTAACAGAACTGAGACGTTATTGGAGTCGCTGTTCGCCACTGCCAGATCCAGGTTACCATCCCCATTGAAGTCTCCCACGGACACCGTGCGGGAAGAGTCTCCCGTGGGAAAGTCGATCGCATCCTGAAAGGAGACGAAAACTCCTGGATAATTCTGGATGATTTCGGGTTTAAATGCTAGTTCTATGGGGCGATCGCTCTTTGGGAACCTGCTTTCTAGCTGCCAAGTACCTCCCAGAGTTTCATTTCCCACTCGCCCTGCTGACGATCTCACCTCTGCAGCTGTCAGTTGATGCAGAAGTTCGGCGAAGGAAGTTTCCTGGCTGACATTACAAGCATACAGGATAATCTCAGTAACTCCCCACTCTTGTAGCTGGTGGCTGTATGAAGCTATGTTATCCTGAGTTAGGGCATCTCGTCCTATATATAAGCGACCCGGTGCCCCGTGGCCAACTATATGTAGACTTGTAATTTCGATATCTCGTGCTAGGGCCTGAGTTATTTGGTCAACCCCATCGATATCTGTTTCCAGGATCTGAACCTGGACCCCGCTGGGTACTCCTGCGGCTAGCATTTGGTAGTCTTGGACTCTGGGGTCGATGACCAGTAGCTTTTTCTCACTTGGGAGTGGTTGTAAGCTAGTCTGATTTTTTGGTAGAAGTCCTGCTTGAGTCATTTTGGGATCCTCGACTCTCTGGGGTTTCAAATTATTTGCTTCTGCTAGCATAACCCATCTTCTGACTTAATAATGTTAACTTTTGTAAATCATCGGCACCGTTTGTAGTAAGCGCAAAGCGCGCTTGCCTCCGGTTAATGTGGGCGAAATGGACAATTTATAATTAGCCATTAGCTATTGTGGTGGTATATGCATGTGGGCGATCGCCCAACAAGCTTGTCCCTTGTTGTCTATTTCCTGCCCGGTAAATATTTTTCTCAAAGCATGTCAATTCTGTTTATTGATGGGAGCTAATAATTAATTTTGTTCGGTAACAAATGTTTGCTAAACTGATACTACTCGTAAGGTGCCACGCGGTTTATTTAAGAAACTGCGCTAGTCTATCGAACAAAAATTAGCTAAGTTCTAAGAACTTATGACTCATGCGATCGCCATACCGATACAGATCGATTAATCGATAGCCACTGCGACGAAAAACGCGATAATGATCGATGCAAACCGTCAGCACGATAAAAAGATAATTCCCAATGTTTTTCGCTTTTTTGTGCCAATGTTTTTGATGTTCTCGTAAGCGTTTTAACTGATATACGTGAAAGTAAATATGCTGCAATTCGTCCTTGAGAATTTGTTCGCAAAGTTTCTGTAAAAGAGGCGATTGAGTCGCTGCTTGCAGGGCTTGAAATCAATCGTCGCGATAATTTCTGCTGTCAACAGAACTCGCAGAGCAATCTCTAAATTGACGCCGCGACGAAAGCGACGGAAAAGGCGATCGGACCAATGTTTTTTCCGCAGGGGAATTCCCTCGCGCTGTAGAAAATTGCCTAAATCTCGGGCGTGGCGCTGTTCCTCGCCGATAAATAATTTCATGGCTTGGAAAAATTCTGTATCCCCCGATCGCTCTACATCGCTTCGCGTTGCTTTAAGTAAATTTGTACCTTCCGATTGTTCACCGAGTTGGAATTTTTGGATGGAATGAGCGATCGCAGCTTTTTCCTCAGCAGTTAAAAAATAGGGAGTATTCCAAGGGAGCGCTAAGAGATTATAGCGGTTATCCTCGAAATAGGCAAGCCAGTCAGCAGAGGTTTGCGGCGCTTTGACGGAGGGGAAGGTCACAGAAGTTGTCATAAAATTTACTGATGTCGGTGAATTAGCAGCAAACTCGGTCAAAATTAGAGACTTTTATTGCCGATCTAAAAAACGATATCGAGGCAAATATATCCTCCTTCATCACAAACCAGACATAATTCTACATTCTCAATTTACCATTCACCATTCTCCAAAATCAAATACCCCCTAGCTGGGGCGAACAGCTAGGGGGTATTTGATTTCGAACTCAATGAAGTGGAGCTGGGCAGAATCGAACTGCCGTCCGCATCAGTTATTGACATTCCGATCGTTCACAGGCTTAGCCCTTCTAACCCTCGGGGCGGGAACCATCCATTATCCCGGATGACAGGATGCTCTGGTGAGTTCTTTGCTAGTTAGTTTACCAGAGACAACTGACTAGCGCATCCGTTGGGGTTTTGTCTGCAATCCTTAACGGAGTCAAACTGCAGACGCTCGAACCTATGAGAGGTTTTTAGGCAACCGCAGCTGCTTTACGAGCAAAAGGAACTACATTGTTCGCAGTTACATTTTTGTTTGAGCCGATATTTACGAGAGGAGACTCACTCTCGACCTGAATCACGGAGCAGCTTTCGCTAACACGTCGAAGCCATTGCAGCCCCATGTCTTACTTTTCCCATTCTGGCTTAGATATTGGCAACTGTCAAGGGGTAATTACGTAAATTTTGTAGTAATTTACTTACATCTACAGTTACATCTGGTGGGCGGTGCCCACCCTACTGGACATTCTTACTTATCAACCGGGCCAGGGTCGCCTCCATCACCTGCGGTGTTTGACCGGAGACCGTGTAGACCATAGCTTCCCGGTAGACTCGCTGGGCCGGATGGTCGGAGTAGTTGGCCGCACCGCTGGAAACCGCCACAGCAGCATGGGCACAACGGACTGCTAGATCTATGGCCCAAGCCCTCAGTTGCAGGCGATCGTCAAAGGAGTCCTGGGGACCGGCTGCCATAATTGCACGATCGCAGTTAGTCAGTTCTCGATTTAAGGATATCCAGGCATCGCCAATAAAAGGCAAGTCTTTTACATTCGCCGTATTTTCCACGATATCCAGACCGGCTCTAGCGCATCCCAGGGCAAAAAAACTGTGATGAAGGACATTATTCTTGCCATTTTCCCGGTACCAGTCTGCTGGCTTGATGGAGACTACTTGCTGTTGGGGTAGGAAGCAGTTCTTGATGACAGCTGTGACAGTGTTAGTGGAGGTCATTGCTGCCAGTTCCATGGGCTCTGAGAAGGTAATGTTTGAGGTTTTTCTCAAAGGCATGAGACCGAACAGGGCCCTACCATCCGGTAAGGTGGCTCCGATCATAAACTCCTGAAACAAGCCAAAACCCGTTATCCAGGGAACCTTGCCATCGATCTGATACCCGCCCTCTACTGGTAAGGCTTTCACTAGGGGAGGGCCGGGACGCCGCAGTTGGGAAACGCCGACTCCTAATAATACCTCACCATTACTCATATAAGGTAGATATGCGCTCTTGAGAGCCTCATTGTCACTACCGGCGATCCTGCTGGCGGCACTCTGGTGCTGGGTTTGCAGGAAAGCTAAGGCTCCGCTATATCTAGCTACTAGCTGCTGAAAGGCACGATAGGTCCCGATGTCTACTTCCGGACCTCCCCAGTCCTGAGGAACCATCAAACCTAATAATGAGCGCGATCCCAGTCCTGTTAAGGCTGCTTTCAGGGCCACCGGTTCCCGATCGATCGCCCCTGCCTGGGGTGCTACTGCTACTTGCAGATAGGATGAGGCTAAGTCGAGAATATGTTGATTCATAGCTCAATTATAAATATCTTGTGAAGATTCTCAATCATCTATCAATCCGATCGAGGGGGATGTCACACTGATCGGATGGCAGCCGGGGTGCTAAAATTTTTTGGGCATTTCCCAAGCTTAAATCTATCTTTAGGCGAGCTGGCCTTCTGACTGGCAAGATGTAATTTATAATTATAAGTAGTCCGAGGGACTGCGGTATCCTTGGCAATAGATATCTGTATGATTTTTCATGAAAAGTAGGAGACTGTCAGTGCCATCAGAATTGACTCAGGAGCTATTACAGCAATTTACCCAGCTAATTGCTAACTATACTGGTTGGCGCTTCCGGGCCCAAGACCAGCCATCTGTATCTGAGAAAATCGCTTTCCGGTGCCAGGCACTGAAATTATCCGGACCAGAGGCTTATTATCAACTGTTATCCTCTAATAGCAATGATAGTCAGCGGGAATGGCAGCAACTGGCCCTACTGTTGACAATTGGGGAAACTTACTTTTTTCGCGATCGGGGCGTTTTTGACCTCCTGCGCGATCGCCTGCTACCCGAATTAATTTCCCGGAACTCGGCCACCCGTTCGCTTGCTATTTACAGTGCGGGCTGTTCTACGGGGGAAGAAGCCTATTCCCTAGCGATTATGCTGGCAGAATTGCTTCCCGATTTGCCGAAATGGCGGCTGTTCATTCTGGGTACAGATATAAATCAAGTGGCGATCGCTAAAGCCCAACGAGGCATTTATGGTCCCTGGTCCTTTCGCGCGGTCCCACCTGAAATCCAGCAGCGCTATTTTCGTCAGGTTGACAAACATACCTGGCAACTGGACGATCGCATTCGTCGCCTGGTCACCTTCCGCTATGAAAATTTGCTGTCCCACCCGCAAGATAACCTTTACAGCCTAGATTTGATTTTGTGCCGTAATGTTTTTGTCTATTTTACCCCTGATGCCATTGCCACTGTCTTAAACAAGTTCTGTAATCTGCTCAAACCAGATGGCTATCTAATCCCCGGTCACAATGAACTCTACGGTCATAATCTCGGCAACCTCGTTACCAGGGTATTTCCAGAATCTGTCGTCTATCAGCGCCCCATTACATCTCAATTTCATTACCCCCATCCTCGGCCCCACTCTCAAGAGTGGGACTACAAGAACAAAGCAAAGTCATTGCGATTTTTCGGGCAGGCGCAGCCCTCTGCGCAGCTTAGCAACCGCCGGCACGGGCTAAGGACCCCATCGAAGCCAACAACGGATGTGCTCCACAAAACCTCTGATTCCTCTTCTGGGTTAAGGAGTACCGACGCCACTTTAGATGATAGTACCTATGCCGCCATGCTGCAAGCCGCCTCAAATCTTTTTCGGAATAAACATTATCCCGAAGCATTGCAAACAGCATTAGAATTGCTAGAGTTGCACCCAGAACATTTTGCGACGTATCATCTCATAGCTCGGGTTTATGCGAATTTAGGAGACTTAACCCAGGCATTAAAATACTGTCAGCTAGCTTTGTCAGTTAACCCCTTGTCAACTAAAATCTACTCTCTGTTAGCACATATTGCTGAAGAACAGGGAAATATTGAAGATGCTAAGATGTTTTGGAAGCGGATCATATATTTAAACCAGACCGCAGTTTCGGCCTATATTGAACTGGGTTCCCTTTATGCTAAAGAAGGTGATAGGACGCGGTCCACGAAAATGTGGACTGTAGCCTTGGATTTGCTGAAAAAACTTCCCGAGCGGGCGATCGTAGAAGAACACTGTACAATGACGGCTGGAGAATTGCTACCGCTGGTGGCTAAAAGATTGGCAAATTAGCGAGCGATTAAAGTAAAGATGAATGCAGCGCAACCATATATTATTTTTAGTCTCAACAATGTCCGCTATGGGCTGTTAGCAATATGTGTAGAAGAAGTTTTGGCCCTGCCAGAGTTAAAGCCAGTAGTAGAAGCCCCCTTAGATATTGTTGGCCTGATGAATCTGCGGGGAGAAATTATCCCAGTGATGGACTTGAATCGGCGCTTTGGGGATCGAATCCAGCCCTACTCACTGACTGATTGCTTGATAGTATTGAAGTGGAAAAATGTGCGCCTAGGGGCGATCGTTAATCAAGTACATAATGTAGAGAACATCGAGACTATTTCTCATAATATTGACTACGGGCGAGAGTCGAGAGAAAGTCGTTTTGTGGCTAGGATTGTCCAGGTAGAAGCCAATATCGTGATGCTGATCGATCACGAAAATTTAATTCGCTACTCTGAACCTATTTTACCCTCGGGTAAAGAAGAAACTCACTCAGATACTCTCAAAGAAAAAGCACCAGACAGAGAAAGGGCACATATATTCTGTCCGGAAGCCACAGCAGAAGAGAGGGAAATATTTCAGGCGAGGGCTGAGAACTTAAAAAATCAAATCGAAGGTTCCGATTTAACTGGTTTAATGCCCGTGGCGGTAATTGGTTTAAATGAGGAATATTTTGGACTCGACTTGGGAGTGGTACGCGAGTTTACTGAAATCACTCAAGTCACTCCTATTCCCTGTTGTCCGCCTCATATTGTTGGCAATATGAATCTGCGGGGCGAGATTGTTACCTTAGTGGATATTCGTTCAGTCTTGAATCTGACAAGGAATAATGCTATAAAGGCATCTAAGGCAATGGTAGTTCAGATTGATGACTTGGTGGCGGGGGTGACGGTCGATCGGGTATTTGACGTCATGTACCTCTCACAAATTAGACCAGTACCCTCAGCTGTTCATTCTTCTCAGTCGGAATTCCTGCGAGGTACAGCTATCTATGGAGAAAAGATGATGAGTATTCTGGATATCCCGAAAATTATCGTTCAAGGGGGATTAATTGTTGATGAAGAAGTTTGATATTATCTTTGTAAGTAGTTAGTTGTCAGTAGTTAGTTGACTATTTAATCAAGCTTACAGGGAAATACTTGTTTGTCAAAAAAAAAAGTCAAATAACCAGCAAAAATATGTTAGAAAAATCGGCATCGCCATCATCAGGCCGGAGTTTAAGAACTAAAGTTGTAGCAGCAGCGATCGCGCTCGGCACCTTGCCGGTGTTAGTAATTGGGGGAGTAGCATACCACTTTACTAACCAAACAATTACAAGGCAAGTTTTAGAGTCAAAGAAAGTTAATGCTGTCAATCTAGCCGACAATGTAAACCAGTTTATCCTTGAGCGCTATGGAGACATTCAGGTATTGGCTAGATTACCTATTTTCGTGGACCCTCGCATCAGAAAAACTGCTCCTTTTCAGCAGAAAGAGGATTTGCTAAACTCCTTCATCCAAGCCTATAGCGTCTATGACAGTATTGCTGTCTTCGATCTCAAGGGGGATATAATTGTCAAATCATCAGGGGAGGCAATAGGCAACCACAGCGATCGCAATTATTTTCAGGAGGTTCTCCAGACCGATCGCCCCTTTGTCAGCGAACCCCAGTTATCAAAAACTACTGGCGGTTTGGCAATCTATATGGCTCTACCAATTAAAGACACCGCTACAGGCAAAACCATTGCCATCGTCCGTTCGCGAATGCCGATAAAAGCCTTAGAGCAACTGGTGTCAAGCGTCAGCTCGGAAGATCACTTACATTTAGTTGATGCATCGGGTAAATTTATCATCGGTCATGAACCGTCAGAATTTGGGAAAAATATCGAAAGAGAGTATTCAGATTTTGCTGAAATAGCAGTAAGGCCAGATGCGATCATCACAAATAATCATCTGACACAAGAGAAGATTGTACTTGCTGCCGCTCCAACTACAGAATTAGCAAATCGGTTATCTTTGAACTGGGTAGCTGTAATAGAGATAGAGCGAGAAGTAGCTTTGGCCGCATCTAATCAGTTGTTACTCACTATTAGTATGGGAACTCTGGTGATAGCTTTGGTAGTAGGAGCGATCGCGGCCTTATTGAGTATTTTCTTCACGGAGCCATTGGTTCAGCGGATCGATAAGATTGTTGATATAATTGCCAAGGTCGCCGCTGAGATTGCTGCCGCAGTGGAACAACGGGAAGAGGCAGTTACCAACCAGGCATCTTCTGTCAATGAAACTACCACGACAATAGATGAATTGGGTGCTTCTTCCCGACAGGTGGCCCAACAAGCAGAAGCAGCGGCATCTGGCGCTCAACAGGCCCTGAATCTGGCCCGGGGAGGCACCGCAGCAGTGGAACGTACCCTGGAAGAGATGGGAGAACTAAAAGAAAAAGTCGGCGCGATCGCCCAACAAATTTCTCTATTGAGTACGCAAACGGATCAAATTGGCAACATTTCCGTCTTGGTAAGCGATTTAGCTTCCCAGACGAATATGCTAGCATTAAATGCCGCCGTCGAAGCAGTTAGAGCTGGCGAACATGGTAGGGGGTTTGCCGTTGTTGCTAGTGAAATTAGGAAATTAGCCGACCAAAGCAAGAAATCTGCGGCTCGCATTAGCGAACTGGTTACAGACCTGCAATCATCAATCAATTCTACAGTGATTGTCACATCGTCGGGGTCGAAAAAGGTAGAATCAGGAGTGGAAATAGCTCATCAAACAGCCGATGCTTTTACTGGGGTGGCCGAAGCAGTTAATGATGTGGTGTTGAATAATCAACAAATATCATTTAATATTAAACAACAGGCGATCGCCATAAGCAAAGTAGTTGAAGCGATGAACGTTATCAACCAGGAAGCTAAAGAAACTACCAGTAGCATTGGTCAAACAAAACTCGGCACCCAAAAGTTGAAGAACACTGCCGAGGAACTAAAAAGGATTGTCTAGCATTGAAGATGATGGAGAAAATGTTTAAGAAAGCTTTGTGGATGGGATTGATGGGATCATGCGCGATCGCCATGTCCAGTTGTAGCAGCGCTCGAACGGAAAATCAGACGCCAGATGAAATCAAAATAGGTGGCTCATCGGAAGCTTACCCAGTCTTAGAAGTCTTGACAGCAGCTTACCAGACCAAAGGGGAAAATAGGAAAATTACTTTTCTTCCCAGTTCTCAAACCAGTGGTGGTATCCAAGGCGTGCGAGACGAAGCGATCGATATTGGTCTGGTCAGTCGGGAATTGACAAAAGCAGAAACAAGTGGTAAGCTAGAATATAGACCGCTAGTTAAGGAAGCCCTGGTCCTAGTTACTCATTCAAGCGTGACCGGAGTCACGAATCTAGATCGGGAGCAACTGCAAGGGATCTACAGCGGTGCGATTAATAACTGGCAGGATCTAGGGGGACCGGATGCAGAAATTATCTTGCTGGATGTGGCAGAAGATGAAAATGAAAAGCAACTGTTACGGGAACATTATCTGGGACAAACAAAAGTGCGATCGACAGCCATCATCTTTTCAGAAGACGATGAGGTGATAGAGGCGGTGGCAACGCAGCCTTACAGCATCGGACCGGTCCCACTACAGGCAGAACTGGCAGAACGGCCAGTTAATATCCTGAGTCTGAATGGAATTGCTCCGACTCCTACCAATATCAGCAATGGCAAGTATAAAATGCTATTAACGATCGGAATCGTCTTTCCCTCTCAACCACAGCCCCCAGTTCAAGACTTCATCAATTTTATCTTCAGTCCAGAAGGAGTGCAAAAAATAGAGTCAAGAGAAAATGGAGAATAGTTGGCGTTGCACAACGACACCGATGATGAGGTCTGCTAATTGCTAATTGTCAATGGCTAATTGAAATGTCATATGTAGTCACAAATATATATTTACTCTTTTCAATTAGCAATTAGCCATTAGCAAATATTAACAATTGGCTGCTATCATCGGTAAAAATGTGCAACGCGGAATAGTTGATTTATAATTTGGGAAGATTATGAAACAGAATCAAGCACTAGCATCAGGGACTGAGGAAACTCCTAGACCCCGATCGCCAATCTCACGACTGCTGCAAGCAGCCTACTGGCGACTGTCATTGCGGGGGAAAATCAGCGTTCCGTTTGTTTCCGTGTTCTTGGGCATGTGGATGCTGGGGATGCTTTCAATTGGCTATTATTTTTCCGCAGATATCGAACAAAGGCAGCGCCAGGAGGCAGAAGCGATCGCCTCACTGGTTTTGCAGGAATTTGAGCAGAAAAGAAAAAACTTGCGCTTAGATGCGAAGTTGTTAACAGAGACGGAAGGACTTCGCCCAGCCGTAGCAGATCGTAACATCAATATGCTGCGGCAGAAATTGTTACCTTTGAAAACAACCTTGTCATTCGATCTGGTTAGGGTTGTAGACAGCAAGGGCCATGTACTGATAGATTTGCGGCGACAAGTGCTGTACCAGGCAAAACTGTACGACGAGATCCTAGTTTCCCAGGCTCTCAGTGCTGTAGATTTGTCCAGCATCGTGACAGTGGAAAAGCCTGCACCATCTATCCTAGTCGGGACTGCGCCGATTAAATCCCGCACGGGAGTTATCGGCGCAGTTATTGTTGGCAATGCCGTTAGCGATCGGCTGTTAGAGCAGATCGCCCAAGGAACAGATAAATATATTGCCGCCTTTAATCAAGGAAAGATGATCGCCTCCACTTTACCCAATGGGACCGAGTGGCAAGCACCGCCACAGCAGGGCACCTCACGCATTAATATCGGCACGAACAGCTACATTACGAAAACTGTAATTCTGTCTGGACTGGATAATGCCGAACTAAAGTTGGTGTTGCTGAGTCCCCTGGCCCCCCTGATGAAGGCCAAGCAAAATCTCTGGATTACTATTGGTTTGTTTTCTCTAATGGGAGTTACAGTGGCGACTGCTGTTGGCTTCTGGGTCGCTGGGGCGATCGCCCGTCCCATTACTCAGGTGACCGAGGCCACTGAAAGGTTAGCCAGTGGTATTCTGACAACCAGGTTGCCCGTGATTTCTAGTGACGAACTAGGTAAACTGGCCCAGGGATTCAATTATATGGTAGAGCAATTGGCTCAACGCGATCGCCTTCTCCACCTTCAGATGGAACAACTAGAGGAAACCCTGCAAAAACTTTCCTCAACTCAAGCCCAGTTGGTGCAGAGTGAAAAATGTCCAGCCTAGGGCAAATGGTAGCGGGAATTGCCCATGAAATAAATAATCCCATTGGTTTTATTTATAGTAATATAAATCACGCCCATAACTATATCCAAGATATATATGAGTTACTCGCCTTATACCAGCAGCATTATCCAGAACCAGAGCCAGAAATCGCCGAATTAATTGATGACATCGACCTTGAATTTTTGCTAGATGACTTTCAGAAAATATTCTCTTCTCTGAAAGGGGGTTCGGAACGCATTCGTGCTATTGTCTTGTCATTGCGTTCTTTCTCACGACTGGATGAGTCCGAAAGCAAGCAAGTAGATCTGCACGAGGGAATTGATAGCACCCTGATGATTTTGCAGCACCAACTGGATGCTAGTGACCCCCAAATTGAGGTAATCAAAGAGTATGGGAATCTGCCACTGGTAGAATGCTATGCAGGACAGGTAAACCAGGTGTTTATGAATATTCTCAATAATGCGATCGATGCTTTAGCAACGGGACTTAGGGACCAAGAAGCACCGAAAATTTGGATTAGAACTGCCCCTGATACCAATTGCGTCAGCATTAAGATAGCTGATAATGGTCCGGGAATGACTGAAGAGGTTGTCGGGAAGGTATTCGACCCGTTTTTTACTACCAAACCCGTTGGCAAAGGAGCTGGTTTGGGATTAACGACTAGCTATCAAATAGTAGTGGAAAAGCATGGCGGCCTCCTCCGCTGTTCCTCCCAATTGCATAGAGGCACTGAGTTCGCGATCGAATTACCAATTAGCCTCAAAAAAACGGGATAATCTCCTGTATGATTAAGAAACCCGGTTTCGCAGGAGTTACCGGGTTTCTGGGCTACTCGTAAATAGGCCCGCAGCAAAAGTGAATTCACTTACTTACCGCTACCCATCAGATAAAGCAAAGCCATTCTGACCGCAACACCGTTAGTAACCTGTTGAGAAATCAGGCTAAACTGGGGGTCATCCATCAGATCGGAGCTAATTTCTACCCCCCGGTTGACAGGACCTGGGTGCAAAACTTTCACATCAGGTTTGCAAAGTTTCAGCCGATCGCGGGTAATGCCAAACAACTGATGATATTCTCGCCCGCTGGGAAGCAAATGCTGAGTCATGCGTTCCTTTTGCAAGCGCAAAGTCATGACAAAATCAGCATCTTGTAACGCTGGTTCAAGCTGCCAATGTAAATATAACTGTCTATTTTGTTCCCGATCGTCGGATATGGCAGTATATTCAGCAAAGAGTTTCGGTGCTAGCGTCGGCGGCGCCGCCAGATGGACTTGGGCTCCAGTTGCTGTTAGACTCCAGATATTCGATCGGGCAACCCGGGAATGAACAATATCCCCCACGATCGCGATCTTTTTGTCTGCCAGCAATGAGATGCGCGGATGCTTGGCATCTAACAGAGAAGTAATAGTAAATAGATCCAGCAATGCCTGAGAAGGATGTTCGTGCTGGCCATCACCCGCATTCAGCACCCGCACCTTTGCCCCCAGACGATCCATTGATGAGGCGATCGCACTCGGTACTCCTGCCTGTTTATGGCGAATCACCATCATATCAGTTCCCATCGCCAAGTAAGTCTTTGCCGTATCCAAAATCGTCTCCCCCTTAGAAAGAGAAGAAGTTCCCGGGGCAAAACTCAGGGTATCAGCAGAAAGGCGCTTTGCCGCCAGTTCAAAACTATTGCGAGTGCGGGTAGAAGGTTCAAAAAACAGATTTGCCACCACCTGTCCCTGCAAAGCTGGCACCTTCTTCGTCCGTGTAGAGAGGACCTCCACAAAGCTAGCCGCTGTCTGCAAAACAGTATCGTATTCATCTGGGGTCAAATCAGCCAGAGAAAGAATATGTCGCCGATTCCAAGTATTCGTCATGGGTTAATAGTTAGCTGTTGGTGGATAAATGACAACTGACAACCGAGCCAAAATTAAGCTGATTATATCCTAGTGACATTGAATCAGATGAATAGCAACATCGATCTATTTTTGTGATGAACATCAAGAATATTTTAGCTTTCCTGCTGTTGGTGGGCACGATCATCGTCAGCCATGGCCGTTTTCGACCTGACGACAGTAACACCCCGGCGATCGCCAACAGCTTGAGTACCAACAGAGTAGCTGACCAAGTCACCACAACTAGCAGCCGATCGCCCATTGCCTCCACCGATACTGCTAATAATACTGTCACGGTGACTATTTACAAAGCAGACAGCCAGTGCGAAACCTTGATTCCCGAAAACCTAGTCTTTCCCCAGCATCGCTTACTTGTGAGGGTTGTAGGAAAAGTCATAGAACAAGCAACCTCCGCTGACTTTGACATCGCTGGTTATCGGGTGAACCTCGATCGACAGCGTCAAGTCGCCACAGTCGATCTGCGACTAAATCCTAACACGAGGCGGAAGTTGGTCTCTCTTTCTTTTTGCGAACAGTTTGCCTTGTTTGGCAGTCTCCGCCAAACCCTGACTGATAACCAAAATTGGCAGATCAAAGAAGTTCGCTTTACCCAGCTTGGTCAAGAAATTATCTTCTAAGGGAGCAGGGAGCAGGGAGCACCAGAGCCAATATATAAATCTCCCATGAGAGGGAAAAAAAATTATTAAACCCTTGACAAGTTCCACTCCCGTTAGCTATACTTTATTCAGAAATAAAGGTTCATGGGGGCTTGGAAAATCAACAACACAAGCCCAAGCGAAACCAGAGATGCCCGGCCCGGACTGCGCTCATAGCGCCCCACTTGGGTCAAGCAACGGTTCACCAGGCGCTGAAGAGCGTAACTCCGGGTCAGGTAAATCTCTTTATCGCTCACGCAAGACTCCACAAGGAGAGCGCAGTGGCAGGGTTCTCCTGCGCATTTTTAATTTTGCGGTCCCTGAGCGTTAGTCGAAGGGAAGTGTTGAAGGAGAGAGCCCGCACCCAACAAATGCATGACCACACCCCTGAGCCATTAGCCATTAGCCCGCGCAGGCTTTCGCGTTGGTTCATGTAGCCGGGGGCCATGCAAGGGTTCCGGCGACCAGGTCTCCTACCAACGGGCGCCAGACCACATCCAGCCGTTACTGTATATAATATTTATCTAAACTATTCAATATTAGGAGAACAAATAGGTTATGGAAGTCAAGCTGATTTTAGTGGTGTTAACCGTGGCCTTTACGGTGTCATGCTTGTTCTTTGGCACCAAGAACGGCTTCTATGATTCGGATAACTATCACGGTAACGGTTCTGCCCACTAAAGGATCTCCTCTTGTGCCTCAAGGAAACGAGCTGGAATGTTTAGCCTATGGAGTCGAGCAGGCAGATGAAGGAGTCTGCTTGTTAATGTGCATGGGTGGCTACCGCCTGCTGCTGGACTGCGGTTTGAGAGATATCTCACCCCTGCAGGCGGTTACTGAGTGGGAGTTACCGGCTGACTTGGTGCTCTGTACTCACGCCCATTCAGACCATGCTAGAGGTTTGCTGTCACTACATCAAGCTTTTCGGCAACTACCCATCTATGCCTCGGAAGCCACAACTCAACTGTTACCCCTGAATTGGCCAGAGTACAGGGCAGATCTCATCCCCTTATTTTGTCAGGCTTTGCCCTGGCAGACGCCAGTAGAGTTACTTCCGGGGTTAACTGCTCAATTGTTTCCAGCGGGACATCTGCCCGGGGCCGCTGCTTTCCTGCTGACTTACAGAACTCAACAGCGTACTTATAGTGTTTTTTATACTGGGGATTTTTTCTTATCTAACTCCCGCCTAGTAGACGGCCTGCGCTTGGAAGACGTGCGGGGGTTGAAACCGGATGTGCTGATTATCAACGGGAGTTATGGCACGGCCCGCCATCCCCGTCGGCGCACCCAAGAAAATCAATTGCTCCAACGGATTGGTAATGCGATCGCCAATGGCTGTTCCGTGTTGCTGCCAGTACCAACCCTGGGATTGGGTCAAGAACTGCTGGTGCTGCTGCGGAGTCATCACCAGTTTACTGGACGGGACCTGGATATCTGGGTAGATGAGGGGGTCGCGGCTGGTTGCGATGCCTATTTGGAACTGCTACCCCACTTGCCCGCTGCCGTACAGAATTTTGCCCAGCATCAACCTTTGTTTTGGGATGAACGGGTGCGGCCTCGGGTGCGCCGGTTGTCTGGCCAACAATCTGTAACTTCATCGTCTCCCTATATCCTCCTGGTCGATGGCAATGCCGATGTGACTGAGTGGCCTCATCCCCAAGCAGGACTTGTCCTACTACCTGAAGATGTTAATGGCTCCCAGAGTTTTCCATCAGATTTAGCTATGAGAGTCGAAACCTATTTGCTGTCTCAGCATTCCGATGGACCTGGCACTACCCAGCTGATTCATAATCTCCGTCCCCAGCACGTGGTTTTTATCCACGGTTCTCCATCCTATCTTGCTGACCTCACCGGTTTGGAGGAACTCTACAATCGCTACCATTTGCACTCTCCCGCCCCTGGCACTCTGGTAGAACTGCCGATCGGCGAGACTTTTCTCCAACCGGCACCACCAGAAACTACTTATGAAGGGGAGTTGCTTGAGTTTGAAACTACTCTCACCATTACCTTGCCAGAGGCGATCGCGCGAGATCGGCGCTGGCAAAATTTTGCCGATACCGGTTTAGTCTCTGCTCGCTGGCAGGGAGACGAACTGGTCTTGCGGGGGGTACATCAACGGGAGTTACTCTCTAGTGGCACTGATTCTCGGGTCAGTCTAGATCTTGATTGCTGCGGCAATTGTCGCTACTACCGGGGACATAAATGTCGCAATCGCGCCAGTCCTTTGTATGAATTTAAGGTCACGCCAGATGGTTTTTGTCCCGTTTTTGAAAGGATGCCCGTCTCCGAACAGTCGGATACGAAGTCAACTGATGACCTTTTTTGAGCCGCTTATTCTAAATCAGCTCCTGGATGCCGGCGTAGCCGTTCTGCTTCTGGGCATTCTTCGGAAATCATGATTTCTATGTTTCCTTTGGGGACCGTCGATAGTTTCTGGGTGACTGCACCTATACTCTCTAACCGCACCATTTCTTCCCAGGAACATATTTCATCTTCTTCTTCGCTTTCATAACGAATCGTTACCAAATCTCCTTCTATATCCAGGATCGTCGCGCGTTCTATCCAGCGTTGCTGGTCCCGCAAGAAAATCCAGACTTCACGATTTTCGCAACAGAGTTGATAAATCTTGCGGTGTAGCATATTTTGCTCCTGCTCCAAAAAACTTGTACATTCTCGATCATTCCCTGACTTTGACGAGTTACATCCGAGCAACTCTGTCCCGCTCAATGTTAATTATTTTAACAAATCCTTGACTAAATTGCTGTTTTAACATTATTATAGCAGAAATTTGCCGTTGGCAAGGCATTGTCCGAAAGTAGTCTCGGAACTTAGCTGTGAGCCGGGCCCCAGACCGAGTACCATGATTCAGCTAGTAATAGATTATATCACATGTTTGGCCAGGGCAGGATTTACTAAGTTTTTCTCGATCGATGGTCATGGGGGCAATATCGCTACCCTGAAGGCGGCCTTTGCGGAAATTTATATTCATCTGGTAAACTTAAACATAGCCAATGCCGATCGGGTACAATGTCGCCTGGCCAAATCTCTATCCCGAAGCGATTAAAACTGCTTCGGTGTCTGAAGAGGTTGGTAAGGGATATGGTTTTTATGGACCGGCTGATTTTCTTCGCCGCTACCCGGATGGCCGTATGGGGTCTAACCCGGCGTTGGCAACCCCGGAACATGGCAAGCAGTTTTATGAGTGGCGGTGAAGGAACTTAGCAATAGCTATCTGGAATTTTTGGCCGAGTATGGGCGATCGGCCCTCCGCCCATACCTCGTAGGTTTTGGATATAGATTGTCATTGCGAGGGGGGGGGACAACCGCGATCAACTTACGGGAAATATCCTTAACCCCCCCGAAGCAATCTCATGGGTCGGAGGGGAGATTGCTTCGGGGGGATCTTGGGCAGGGATCTCCACAATATCGGATGGTGTTCCCCCCTCGCAATGACAAATAAGATGTTAACCGAGAAGTATTGGCCCCTCCGCAAGCTCTTGCGCCTACACCTGTACTAAGGAACTCAGATAATTCCAGCCTGAATAGCTCACTGGACAGCTAGCACAGGCCCCTCGTATTTAGTAACAACCCGTGTCTTGACTCGTGCGCAATCCTCCAATATAGGTGGAAACAAACACGCAACGTCTAGCTGTCCCACCATTTTTACTTTTTACCGTTATTCGTCCAAAAGGAGGTCTATACACATTACCATAACGATCGAACCGCATTCGCCACAAATCGTCCCCGGGCTCACTATATATATCTTGTCCAGGTAAGGTTGTCTCTTCCCTATCTATTTCTACATTTTCATCCAAGCTGTTCCAAATCACTGCATAGCGGTTAGGATCAGATGGACCCGGGTCAGGATCGACAAGGGGTATATTGAAATCATCGTCGTTGTCTGTAGCACGATGTACCGCCCACTGTGCCAGTGATTTGCCATCTATCTCTACCTGTCGAAAGCTAGCTTGCCAAGTCAAATTATTCTGCTTTCCTTGGCTTTGAGCCTCCCGCATAGCCCGGTAATTTGCGTCGTTGGCAATGCTGAGGCGTTGACTGTTGACGAAACCCAGCCAGGTGAGTCCCCCGATCGCACTTAATATCGCGATCGTTGCCACCACGACTAATACTTCTATCAGCGTAAACCCCGCAGTGGTTTGCCGTAATTTTTTACTGGATCTATGCAGTTTTTTCATCTGCACCCTGAATTGCTAGCAAAATTTAGTCAGTCGTCCCTATCTTTTGCCCCCAAGTCTATAAATTCCTCGCTCCTTCTGACTCCGAGTTAGCTTCAGCATTACAATAACTCTACTTTATCTAATACCATTTCCGGGTTAGTAAAACACGAGATATTATATTTTTACCCTTGCTATGAACCCGGTCTACAGTCAGAACCTTGATCTGTTTGTACCGCACCCAATATAGTTTTGATCACCACGCATCGGCTAGTTGATTCAACTCCCTCATCCGGATCGCTCGAACTGGGAACGCTTACCGCTACCCTGAAACCGGCTGAGCCTTCAGCCAAATCTGCTTCTGTGGGTAAAGGTTCGATCGCCCCATATTGATCGAACCCTATTGTTATCTCCTCGCCATCTTCTTCATCTGGTTGTGGGTAAGCATCTCCAATCGATGTGATTTGGTTTTCCTCTCCTAACACCATGTTAGTCCATAGCAATATTTGATTTGCTTGTATTTCCTGAGCTTCACCCAACTGTTTCCACGATAAATCACTCACATCTTCTACATTCACATCCCCATCATGCAAGGCATATTCAGCCTCTCCTGCCAAATTTACTCTGAAGCTGATTCTGCGCCTCAGCCTTAGCTGTTTTGCTTCTGACTGAGCTTCTTTTATCGCTCTAAATATTTCGTCATTTACTGTACTCACTCGCTGCTGCTGCGTAAATAATAGCCAGCCGGGAAGTGCGATCGCACTCAATACAGCCACCATTGCTATCACCACCAGCAACTCTATGAGTGTAAACCCAGCCTCCGATGCTGCTGTTCTACCTTTGGTAAGATGCCCATTTCTATCAATATCTCTACTACCCATACTCGACCTCATTGTTTATTTTCTCAACTATGCTGCTAAATTCTCGCTAATTAGCTCCTAACAAGCCACGTCCTTGCACTCTTATAGTTGTTGTCGGAAAAAATTGCGATCGCGAACTCTTATATTCAGCGTTTTCAATACTGTTGAACCTCGCTAAGGCGTTCCCCCGAATGTATATTCTAGCTTGGGTTGAGTCCGAGTCAATACAAGCGTAAAAACTACCTGTTTTCAATACATCAGGAAACCCTCCCTCAGTATAGTTTGGCACTAGCTGCGCTGTCTCCGACATGCGATCGTCACAAAATTCATCGTATTGTTCGGTGGTCATCGCGCCGTGTGGCAGTGGTATTTCTGCTGTGTCCGTGCTTTGGTCGATAAAATCAACTAACACATGAGCATTTTGAGTATAAGCGTCTGCTGCTTTTGTCCATCGGTTCATCTTCTCCTTCAGCGTACCTGTTCCACCGAGATTAAAAATCGCAAACCCAGGGTCTGGTTCAAAATCTGTTATATAAACACCATCACCGTCTGGATCCACTCCATCCTCTATTTGAAATCTGGATATCCGCGCTGTTCCAGACTCAGACCATGTAGAGCTACTATCTTTTATTAAATAGTAGCCCACGAGTGAGTAGACAAACGTATCGTCATCACCACCACTAACAGGGATTACGTTTTCCTTCAATTCTCGCTTCCAGAAGACTAGCACAGGTCTACAAGTACTAGCATCCCCGCAACCTGGCGCCAGACTGTCGGGTGGTATTTGGTCTCTAATCCCAGAATCTCCTGTATCACTATGGACTGTTGTTAATGAATCGTTATCATATATATATACTGCTTGCCTTAAGTCCCGGGCTATATAGTCAATTGCTGCCTGAATTTCCAGCTCTGAGTTGGTCTTCGCTTGTTCCCGGCGCTCTGTGGTGAGGATATTTACCATAAACCCCAGCAGAGATGATATTATTATCGATGAAATCACCAATGCTACTAAAAGTTCAATCAGGGTGAAGCCACTCTGCTTTCTGGTTAGCTTCGCAGTTTTCAGCTTTAAACTTATAATATATTCCAATATTTTATTCATCTTCATTTTCACCTTTGCTACCTAATTCACGACCTGGTGCGATCGACTTTACGAGTAAGCGATCGCCTCTGACAGCGGGCACGGCACACAGCTTACATTAGCTTGCCGGGCCGTCATGCCGAACCCCAGCTAATCAACTACAACCCCCAATTCGTTCACACAAATTACTGTATCCCGCCCCATCTTCAGCCGGAATTTCTGTTGTTAGCTCGATCAATGGCACCTTGCGCAAACCCAGACCGCTAGTATAGGTCCTTTGTCTGCCTGTTACCTCCGTTGGATGGGAACCTGCTGATTTCAGTTCCTCATCGTCGCTGAACGCATCGGCCCGATACACCCGCACGCTCACCAGATAGCCTCGCCTACCATCCGCTTGCCTTGCCGCCTCATCAGCATCTGTAATACTTAGATAGCCAGTGTTTGTCGTGCTGCGAAAAGCTTGAATTACCATGTCTTTCATGCTGTCAGTGCTACAACCGCTTTCTTCATCCTGGTCTACACAGTACAAGCTCCAGCTGGGATTGTTCTGACAATAGGGATATAATGTTGGCCCGCAGCCTCCTAGGTCACTGCTAGGATTTGCTGGAGGAATTGTTGCAGCAAAGGTGCCTATAAACTCAGACCAAGTCGTAGTCGTCCCATCTATCACCACTGCGTGGTTCGGATGAGGAGTTGTTTGAGTGCTCAGACCATCAATGTAGGTCCAAGCTGCTTGCGTGGCCATTTCTACCCTTCTTGCTTGCACTCGGGTTGCTACTGCCAGGACGACCATCGGCGCGATCGATGTCAACAAAATCGCCACTACCACAATTGCCATCAATGACTCCATGATAGTGAAACCCGACTGGTTGGGTGTGGTCTGCATTTGTTGCTCCCGGGATCCCCCCCAAACCCCCCCTTCCAAAAGGGGGGGCCTTGAAGCCCCCCTTTTTAAGGGGGGTTTGGGGGGATCGGACGACTGGGACGGCCCATGAACGCTCAACGGGTTTTGACCACACCCCGACTGGTTTGAGCGGGACCACCAGGAATGGAGTTTTCCTAATAGGGGAGTTTTCCTCCCCTGCAAGTCATGTTTTGTTCTTCCCATCATTGTCTTCACCGATTATCAGGATGGATTATCAGGATAGTTTGACAGATCTAGGCAATCATTTGGACGCTGGTCTGCCCCAGGAATCGCATAGCGCTGATATGTAGCGCCTGGTAGTCCGACATAAGTTTGTGGAGTCGAGTCCGGATCTCGGGCTTCCGCAGCACACATTAAGGCTTCCACCCAATCATCGTCGCGATTTACTTCCCGCATAAATTCCTTGGGAGATTCCGCTGTCTCTACCGTAAACTGTTCGGCAAACAAGTCCGGTGGCTGAGACAGTAGCCCCAGATCGAACCCCCACTGACGGCCCGGTGGATTGTAATAGGGAATTGCACCCAGCACGTTATTCCCAGTATATCCCAGAGGTTTCGTACCGTTGTCAGTTTTATATCCTTGCCTCTCTACAAACAGATAGGCATCGTCCGCTTCGGTAGTATTCAGCAGGGTGAAAAATGGTGCTGTAGCATAGTTATTTTTCTTAGTCTCTATGAACGAACCCGATATGTTCAGGTCAACATAGTCTTCGTCACCCGCACGCACCCAGTTCTCCAACGTCCTCACAAAGTTATGAAGGCCACCACCATCTTCGTTTCTTGTATAGGGACTGTCCTGCACGCGCACTGGTCCTTGACCGGAAACCGCTACTATATTGAAGGTCGATTCTGTTGCACGGGGCTGCCATCTCGTCCATTTTACTACGCAACTCTCCCCATTGCAGTTTGAACCAGGGTCGCGACCGTTAATTGCATTAACAAAACTACCTAGATCCGAGTCACCAGTTAAATGTCGTGTTGTTACCTGCTGTTGCAATACTGGCTCCAATAGCGGCTGCTCGACCTCATTACTGATTGCTGTTCTCCAAGTTGCTGAGCTTGTGTTGTCCAAAATCACATCTTCTAATAGGTAGTCTCCATCATACTGTTGTTGATACCACAGCCATCGAGTATTACCGTAGCGGCGATTGGAACCTTGTCTTGTTACATACCACAGAGCATTGTCTTCACGTCGAGGATGGTTTGCACCTGGCGATACCGGACCGAACCCTTCAAACTCAGTCAGAATACCACTACCACTCAGGTCTAATACGTTGTCAGTTACAGGGAGCTTAATCCTATCGGTTCCACTACTTGGATTCTGGTAAGGATACCAATCTAGCGTTCCGTCCCCCTCGTCTTTTATCCCGATCGGGATTGGTCTTCGAGCCGTTCCTGTGGTGACCACTATCAAGCGATTGTTTGCGGGATTTCTCAGGAAAGCCACCCGACGAGGATAGCGTTGCTCTACTTTATTTAAATCAGTATCAAGCGGGTCTATTGGACTGCGGGCCATCTGTACTGTCGTGCCTGACAACAGATTCCCCACTGGCGTCCCTATGGGAATTTCGCTTGCTTTTTCATTTCCCGTTCCTGTCGTCAAACCAACTACCCAGTCATCAGCTGTACATAAGGAAACCATCGGCTTGCGACATATTTCCATCACATACTCATAGAAATTAGTCCGCCGTTGAACTGGCGTGACAAAGTTGTTGAAGTAGGAACTTGCTTGGTATGCTATTAGATCCTCTTCATCAGTTGTCACCAAACTTCTGTAGTCACTATCTAGGAAATCATGACTCGTGACGTAGTTGTTGGCAAAGAATCCGTTGTCTCGGCGCTCGATCTCCGGGTCAAAGATTTCCATCGTTTCGTCTATAGTCCCATCACCATTCCTGTCAATTCTCATAATCCCATTTGCAGTACTGTCCTCATCGTTTCTCCCACCGCCAGCATTATTTCTCAGGTCGTAATCTCCATCTACCCGGTAACCAAACTCAAAACTATCAGACAGCAATGTGGTCGAATCTGAGATTATCGTGGCCGATCGCCACAAGTCTCCGTTTGCAGATGCACTTGCACAAACAGAGCTAGGGGGCGCCGGGCGACGGCAGGCAAAGTTTGGATCTATAGCGCTACTTGTGCGGTTGTAGAAATTTCCCCAGTCATCCGCTAGATCGGTAGTAAACTCTTCTAGAGCCGCTCCCACTGGCGTCTGATGCTTATTGAAATCGCCTTTTATATATACTGGCAATGGCGTTGCCAATACCAAGCCCTTTTCTTCATCCCTAAAATTACCGTCATTTACTGGCGTTCTATTTCTGTCTAGCCGATCGCCATTAATCAGCAATATCGCATTAGGACGGCGAGTCGGGTCAAGCTTAAAGTCTACCGCGCTGAGGTTTAGCTGGGACGAGCCCGGAGGAGCACTCCGGTCTGGCAGGGCATCATCCCGGGTAGCATAAATTATCCCCGTATTGGGCAGCATAAACTCTGGATTGGGCGCATCAGCTATAGCTGCAATTCCCTGATTCCGCAGTAAATTCAAGTCTAGCACCGTCGCCCGAATTTCCAACGGCTGCCTTTCTTCTACTGGGAGGTCATACCCCGGGTCATAGCCTGCATCTAGAGCCCCATTGTTAAAGCTGAAGGTTTCATCTAGATCTGTTGTACCATCGTCCGCGTGAATTGCCCTGATTTGCTGGGCATCCAGGAAAGTTTGTTCGTATATCGAGCCTGGGGTTATGGGCGGACTCGTGTCTGGAGCAAAACCCCCACTCGTATATCCTGCCAGGATTCTCAGGGAACATATCGCTGCATCGATCGCCCCATTCTCTTCAAAGGTAAACTCTGCACTACTGTCTGCTGCATATTTTTCCATCGCCGATCTTAATGGGGGGTTGGCGATCCGTCCATTGGGAAATACTATACTTGCCTGGGTTCTCAGTCGCGATCCCCAAGTCCCCATCAGCATCGTTCTGTCTTCTTCGCTGTGGGGCGGATCGTAAACTACCCCATTATTAGAACGACCCTTCTCAGCATCGTAGCGCTCATCCCAATCAGGCTCTCCAGATTCTACAAAGTTCTTGGCCGTCGTTTCAGTTGTGGGGTCGTAGTAGCTGCTGACACAGGCTAAAGGGAGCTGGTTTCTCGATTCGTCTGGAGAGGAATTAGCGTAGTGATATACCACCGTTGACCTCATCAGCAGGTCTCCCATTAGATCCCGCTCATCGTTAGTTATAGCTGTATAAGGAGAAGCTAGGCTATATCCTAGAACTGGAGGGGGATCTGAATCGCCATCCCTTATCACTGGCGGTAGTTGATTGGGAACTTCCTCATCCCCATCATTCTCCCACTCCCAGTAGAATGCTAAATCCTCGGTGCCTAAAGTTGCTATATCGCCTGCGGTCAAGTCCGTGTCTGCCCACATCGGCATTGTGTCCGGCCATGCCACTATATTTGCGCCGAAGGTAGGAGCAGCCACTGTCACGTCTTCACCTAGTTGCGGTGCCGGTAGGAAAGATATGTTTTTTCGTGGAAATAAAGAATCGCCCGCTACATATATTCCAGCGCCTGTTACCACTCGCAGTCCACCTTTATTTTCCAGCCTCTGAATTGGTTTGTCAGCAGCAGCCCTTTCCCAGAAGCCGTTGCGGTTAGTCGTTCCCAAGTCATCCAACCGTTGCACGCGAGTTTTGCGATAGCGAGTTCCGTCCCCCGCATTCCAGTTAATCCCCGAAAGCTCTTGGGTTTCGTCATCACCCACAAAGTCACCCAGAGAGTCCTTATACCACAGCGCTGGCAGGTTGTTTCCCAGCAAGATCCGATCGCCTAGGTACTCTTCGTACCCTTGATCTTCCTGTTGTTGGGGTTCTGTCATCCCCGGTAATGCGACCGAGCCGCTAATGTTTAAGCTCAGCCCCGTATAGCCTGTGCTGGTTGTTCCATCTATCGGATCTGTCGGAAATGCCCAGGCATTCGGCGGTCGCAGCCCTTCTGCTGCCTCTCCTGCTGACACCGATGCAAAAGGAGATCCCTCGAACACACCTGCATTAGCATCCGCTAACCCATCGCTGTCGCTATCTACATCGTAGGTGGTTCCCAATGCACTAGCACCACTGGCCACTTCCTTAAAAGGTATTCGGCGGGTACGATTTCTCATGTATAGTTCCAGTTCTTCCAACCGTACCGTTACTGGGTCTAAGGATGAGTCTTCTCTTAGCCTCGCCTTCACCCGCGTTCTCACCACTTGCGGATCTCTCGTCGTGTCCGTCACGTCCCCGCCCGAGACCGTGTAGCTTCCTCCCGAACCCAGCTCAGCCGATCTTGTCAGAAAGTCTATGCGCTCCTCATATGCCTCATTGTTATAAGCCACATTTCTGGGAGCCTCACCACTCACTGATTGAGATCCACTTGTAATATCACGAGAACTGGGAGCTGAGCCTACTGCCAGGTCTTCATTAAACATATCAACCTGCACTGCATAGGTACTAATGCTACTGTCCCAACTTGCACCTCCATTAACTAAATTACCCCCTACAACCGCCTTGGAGTTTTCTTCCTGAAAAAAGCAAGATGCTGGAGAGCTGATTAAATACAGCCTGATTGGGCAGCCGCTTCCTCCACCGCAGTTTTCAGACATAAACATATTGCTATTCGTAAATACCCGTCCATTCAGCCTGAATGGAGTACCTGGCGTCAGCGATAAGTCGTCCTGATACCATACTGCCTGATACTGTAGCGGTATCTGACCTTGGTCTTGCTGCATCTCCAGCGCCGCAAATCCCTTATTCCCTTGGTATTTTTCGTACCTATCCTCTGCCCCCATCTCCACAACACTTGCTATCTCCGACGGTTCAACAGTTATCGGCACTGTCGCCGTGTATACATAAAAGCTTTTTCTCAGTTCGCTGCCCACCTTATACCAACCGTTGCTGCCCACCAAAGCAGCGCTAGTACCTATAGCACCCTCGCAGCCCGACTCTATACTCACCTCCTCCATTGGCGGTGTTCTTGCTTCTAAGGCCGTTCTCGGTCTAGTCGTAGATGTGCCACTAATAGGCGGACTGCGGAAATATAGTCCGTATAGAGTAAAGCTGTCGTACTTCCCATTATTATCCGTATCTACGGGAAACTTCCAAGCCGTGTTGCTAGTTTCGCTGTTTGCTAATTCCGTTGCCGAACCATCGTCAGTACTATTTACCGTTCCATCTCCAGTTTCAGAGTACACTCCCGCTCCGTTGCCAAAATCATCAATCACTTTCAGGGCTATTTCATCTCCGAAGGTGTATCTTCCCGGTTGACTGACGATCGCATTGTACAGAGTTCTTTCTGATGGGGTCGATCTCGGTAGGGTCGGGTCACTAAATAACGCCTCTATTTTGGCCTTGGCACGTTCTATTGCTGGTCCAGAAGCGTTCAGCGCCGCCTGAGATACTCTAAAGTTGCTAGCATTTTTCGCTCGATCTAAGGAACGCAGCACCATCGCCGTTGTCAGCAATACCACCACCAACATCACCATTGCCACCGTCGGCAACACAAAGCCTGATGTGCCGTGGCGTCGTCCTCTGCGCCCCCTACCCACCAGACTGGCCAATAACCTATTTCTCAAACGATGAAGCAATTTCACCGACATCCGCCACAGATGTCTGAAGCTTCTTTGTAGTTTTCTGAAAAACTTGCCTATCGACATGGTAGCCTTCCTGATTTTACTATCTCTAGATTCCGTTTCCACCCACTCAGCTCTTTGGCCACTCTGCTTTTTGGGTTTCTAGCATGACTTCCTACCTCCTGTCTTAGCAACTTACCGCGTTCCGCTTCAACAGTGAAAAACCTTAAACTGTCTTAGTAGGTTTTACCCGTTTTATTTCTCAGTAATTACCATTATATCTCTTATCCTTTACCATAGATTCAAGGGAGCAACCTAGCATGCTAAATTTATAGCTATGCGAAACTCTCCCTAATTTCCCAGATATTAGATCCCATCAATCTGAGAAACGCTATATGATCCTTCCTACGGTCGATGCACCACCAATCTGAAGTTATCTGCGGCTAAATGATACTCTGCGGACGGACTCTATTATAGATATTACCCCATCTTCCCACAACACTTATCATCTACAGACGGATTTTCTGTCCCCAACTGTCCGGGTTGTCACCCTTAGTCTCTGGTCTCGCTAGCCAAACGCAATTTCCTCGATACGATCTATTATATAGTATAGCGAGCCTTCAGGAGTAGTGCCCCGAGCGACCGGGAGCTAGTTTTAGCTGAAACCTTTCTTGAACAATGGTTTCAGCCGATGGCGATCTGTCTGCCGATCGCCAGCGATCCGAGTTATCACCAGCACTTTTAGTAGCTAGTTACCCAGATCATCTCCTAATTCTGTATTGGATAGTTACATACCAATACAGAATCCCCCATTCCCAATCTGCCAGGGTCTGAGCTGCTACTTAATGTAGATTTAGGTTGATTCCCGCTTCCTTAGCCATGGCCTGTAGGCCCTTACGTTCCAGAGTCTTAATTGCCTTAGTAGAAAGTCGCAGCTTTACCCAGCGATTACCTTCGGGCCACCAGACTCGCTTCCACTGGAGATTAGGCTGCTGTAGTTTATGGGTGCGCCGGTGTGAGTGAGAAATAGCATAGGCATTATTTGCCTTTTTACCCGTGAGCTGACATCTGCGAGACATAAAACACCTCCACGATCACTTCTGCAAATTTATATTATATACCTTAAAGGCAGTCGTGAAGCTAAAGAAACCCGATTTCTTTAAGAAACCGGGTTTCTGGTAGTCATTACCAACGGCGCCAAAGTGATGCTACTTAGTTGCTTGTTCTGTCAAGCGCGTCAGCACTTGATTTGAGCGTTCCACAAAAGCCTTCATACCATCGGCGTCGAAGCCTTTTTGGGCCATCAGGGCCAGGTCGTAGACGTGATGGCAAATTAAATTAGCCAGTTCGGCAGAGGGAGATGTGCCTTCGCCACCAATGATGCTACCTTGGGCAAGAGTGGCCAAATTCTGGATCAGGGGATGAGTTGTGTTGACTAGCAAGGTATGCTCTTCGGGGAATTGCACAGTTTCTTGCTGCATCAAGGCATTCATCTCCTGCATCCGCCGCAGGAACTCGGGTAAGAGAACCATGGCCGGGGGCGAATCTTGGGGATTATCTGATTTTAGCGCTTCGGTGCGGATGGTGAGTTTCGACTTATTCAGGGCCTTTTTGAAAAGTTCTTGGATCTGTTCGCTGCGGGTTTGGTTGGTTTTGGGATCGACGATTTCGGAATCTTTCTCTTTGTCCAGCAGGTTTTCGTCGATCTCGGCGTCTACCCGGGAGAACTTCACGTCTGAGTGTTCCCGTTCCAGGAAGCTGATAAAGTGGGAGTCGATGAAGGAGTCCATATACAGGACTTCCAGGCCCTGATTTTTGTGCAGCTGGATGTAGGTTGTCTGGGTAATTTCGTCGGTGCAGTAGAAGACGCGGTTCTCGTGACGTTCTTTATTGCGCTCCAGGTATTCCTTCAAGGTGCTGTAGGTATTGCCCTTGTCATCGGTGTTGGCGGGACCGACTTCTTGCCAAGCATCTCCCTCTTCTGCTTGTACTTGCACTTCAGCTGGTTGTTGCTCCGCCTTGCCATCCCAAGTGGTACGATAGATGACGATATCTTCCACTTGCTGTTTGAACTTGTCGTCGTTGAGGCAGCCGAACTTGACAAATGTGCCCAGGTCTTTCCAGCTTTTGATGTAGTCGGCACGCTTGTCCCGGTATTGCTCTTTCAGGCGATCGCCCACTTTTTTGGCAATGAAGTCAGAGATCCGGCGGACAGTGCGGTCCATCTGCAAGGCGCTGCGGGAGACATTCAGGGGGATATCTGGACTATCGATAACTCCCCGCATGGGTAGCAGGAATTTAGGAATCACCTCCTCGCAGTGTTCGGTGACGAACACCTGATTGCAGAATAGCTTAATCTGTCCCTTAGTGACATCCACATCCGGTCGCAGCTTGGGAAAATAAAGAATCCCATTCAGCAGGAAAGGATAGTCTGTATTTAGATGGATCCACAGCAGGGGTTCTTCGGTGAAGGGGTGCAAATAGCGGTAAAATTCCAGATAGTCCTCATCCTTGAGATCCCTGGGGGACGATCGCCAAAGGGCCTCTTGCTTGTTGACCTGCTCGCCATCCATCATAATCTGCACGGGCATAAAATCGCAGTAGGTCTTGACCAACTGCTTGATGCGTGCCGGTTCTAGGTATTCCTCTTCTCCCTCGGGAAGGGTGAGGGTAACGGTAGTGCCGCGAGTGCTGCGGGACGACTCTTCTAGGGTAAAGGCAGGAGAACCATCGCAGCTCCAGTGGACCGCCTGGGCCCCTTCTTTGTAAGATAGGGTATCAAGCTCAACTTTCTGTGCTACCATGAACGAGGAGTAAAAGCCCAGTCCAAAGTGACCGATGATGGCATTATCGCCATTGGCCTGATATTTCTCGATAAATTCCTCGGCGCTAGAGAAGGCTACTTGGTTGATGTACTTTTTCACCTCCTCCGCCGTCATGCCGATGCCATTATCCGAGATGGAGAGAGTCTTTTTATCCTTATCTATGGTAATCTGGATTTCGGGAGTACCGAGTTCGCCGGAGAATTCATCGCTATGGGAGACCATCTTGAGTTTGGCGATCGCATCTACCCCATTGGAAATCAGTTCTCGGAGGAAGATTTCGTGGTCCGAGTAAAGGGACTTCTTAATGATGGGGAAGATATTCTCGGTATGAATCGAGATATTGCCTTGTTCTAGTACAGTCATAGGTCGGTTCGTGATCGTCAAGAATCGGTGTCTGGGATAAATTGTCTATGATGCAGTGATAGTTTGGCATCAGGGATTGCCGGATAAGGCGAATTCGGATTTCACTACTAGGCCCCGATCGACCCAGAATCAAGGGATGATTGATAATTAGTATAGGTGAAAATTGGGCTTTTCCACCTTTTTGCTGTCCCGCGTCGGAGAAAAATGTGATGACAATGCCTAACTTTCTGCTCATCGGTGCTGCCAAATCTGGCACGAGTTCCATGTATCGCTATCTGGATCAGCATCCGGAAATATATATGAGTAGGAACAAGGAACCTAATTTCTTTGCCTATGAGGGATGGCAACCTAATTATTCTGGACCGGGAGATGCAGAAGCATCGACAAATAGATTGTCTGTCACAAATATACAGGATTATCAGGCACTTTTTCAGGGAGTAACGTCGGAAAAAGCGATCGGGGAAGCATCGACTTTTTACCTTTATATTCCCGAAACTCCGGAGCGAATCAAACATTATATTCCGGATGGGAAATTAATTGCGATCCTGCGCCATCCAGTGGACAGAGCCTACTCATTTTATTTACACTTGCGTCGGGACGGTCGGGAGCCGCTGAGTGATTTTCACCAGGCCCTAGAGCAGGAGGAAACGCGAATGGCCAACCACTGGTCTCCCGTTTGGCGTTACAAGCAATTTGGATTTTACTCCGTGCAGTTGCAGCGCTATTTGGAAAAGTTCGATCGGGGTCAGATGAAAATATATTTGTACGAAGACTGGCAAAGCAAGCCCGTTGAGGTTATGCAAGATATTTTCCAGTTTCTGGGTGTAGACGAGAAGTTTGTCCCGGATATGTCTGTCAGGTACAACCGATCGTCCCATATTCCCAAAAGTAGGTTAGTTTATAACTTACTGACTAAGCCGAGTGGAATTAAAGATATCCTCAGACCGTTGATTCCAACTAAGCTACGCCAGAGTATGGCTGCCAAGGTTTACAGAAAAAACCGGGATAAACCCAAACCCTTGACACCAAAGATGCGACGGGAATTAATCCCAATATTTCGAGAAGATATCTTGAAGCTCCAAGATATCCTAGGGAGAGACCTTTCAAAATGGCTGGAATAGTTACCGGTTGGTAACAAGGCAGTTACCAATACCTCGTAGGTTTTGCAGGGAGCAGGAAGCAGGGAGCAGGGAGAGGGAGATTGCTTCGGGGGGATTAACTCAATTGAGCAGGCCGTTAATCGCGGAGTCCCCCCCTCGCAATGACAACTTTATTCTTAACCGAGAAGTATTGAGGCAGTTACTGCTGTTACTGCTTGACCATTTGGAAATTTTTGCCATCAGCATCAACCCGGGCCATCACAAGTTTTCCAGTTATCCGCTTGCCGTTTAAGATTAGATCCAAATGCGCGATCTTGCCCAGTTGCATCACAGCCCGTTCGCCATCATAAAAGGTCACTCGGACTAAGCCATTTTCAATCCGGAAGTCAGTCACCAACTGCATTAACTGCTCCAGAGTAGCATCCCCGATCTTACCATAGACCATGGAAGCTAGATAAAATAGGTTTCGCTGTTTATTTTCAAAGCCCAGGGCCGGAACGACACTGTATTTGTATCTGATATTGTTTTCCGGTACGTTAGCAGCTAAGGGTCGAGCTGCAAATTGCCGGTCGTAGCCATACAAGTTGCGGATGAAACTAATTTTGCCATCAATAGATGCCGCTTCTGCCCCTTCAGTGGAGAGAATTTCCGCAACTCCCTCGTCGAAACCTAAAGGATATCCTCCCTCCTTAAACCGCAAAGACTTGCGAGTTTGAATCCGGTGGACGTTGAGGGTGAAGTCATCTTTGACTAGAATGTAGGTGTAAGCCCAACCTAGAGTGCCATAGAGGCGGGGTAGGAACCGGGTAGCTTCCCGTTTGACTATCCGCAGCGGATATTTGGCAGCGGCAAAATTACGTTCGCAATATAGATTTTGGATCTGCGATCGCTGGACGTACTTGCCCCCATCGGAAAAGGTGAGGGCGTTGTCGCACAGGGCACCGTCCCCTTCGTATTTCTTCTTCAGGGGTCCGATGTCGTAACTAAAAACGGAGGAATAGACAAAGTTAGTGTATTTACTGCTAAAATTAGGATCCCAGTAATGGGATTTCTGATTAATCAATTGCACGTGACCAGTTGGGCGATCGGCTAGTAGGAGGAAGCCAGCAGACTTCAGGGGGATAGAGACGCTTTCGGAGTCAATAGCTAAAGGCTTTTCTGGAACTTGCCAGAAGGGGTGTGATGCCGGTAATAGCAGTAAGTTAAACGCCTTAGCTGCCCAATAGGGGGAACCGGCGCAAGAATAATATTCCAGCAGTCTGGGAGCATGGCGGAGATATCCAGGACTTAAGAGATCTTTGTCCGTGAGGATTTCGCGATCGAAAAAAAACTTTAAGGTAGCATTGCAAATGGTTTTAATTTCCCCCAGCTCGAGTTCGTGACAGTTAAGATATAGACCCAAAGCGATCGGACCGAGATAGGCAAAGCGATAGGTAGCAGATCTGCCAAAACAGGGAATGCTGCCTTCCCCAGAAAAGAAGTAGCGGAAGTTGCGCATCCATGCCTGCATTCTCTCTATGTGGATCTGAGCGATTTCCGGGAGGCGATCGCCATCTAATATCGCCCAGATCGAAAAATAGTAATGGAATGCCCAGGCATTGTAATAATCGATTTGATTTATCTTACCATCTCGATACCAGCCATCCCCCAGATACATGGCCTGGCAAGCCCGCAGGTTAGCATCAATTTCTTTGGTGGAAAAGGGCATCGACAATTTCTGCAATACGGCATTGATTACCACCTTGAACAAAAGCCAGTTATTTTTGTAACATTTTGCCCGATCGCATTGGCGGAGATAGTCAGCCACCTGCTTTTTCTCAGCCACAGAATATTTGTCCCAGATATGGGCTTGAGAGAGGTACAGGGACCAAGCTAGGGAAGCACATTCGACAATATGCTGGGAATAGTTAACGATCTTACCCCAATATTCTGGATGAGTGGGATTGGTTCCTGCGAGGATCCCTTCGCGGTAAAACTCAGCGACATCTAAGGTCTCGCCAGAGACAGTCATGCTACCGGTATCGCTGGCGTGCAGCCATACTCCGGCCATAATAAAAGACCGGGCAAAGCCTTCTAGTTCGTCAACTACTGGACCTTGGCAACCCCGAGGACCGGTAATTGGGATTCTCGCTTTACCGGCGGAGGCGCAAGCTATAATTCCTTTGAGTAGCACGAAAACCGTTTCTTCCCAGTGGTTTCTGGTCCATCCAGTAATCGGAGAAGTTTCGTAGTCAAATGATGTTGTCCATTGAATCGTCTTCATCTTAGTTGGGGGGTAAGGTGGATGTTCTGCTTATCGCCGGTGTAAAGAAATACTTGCACCAGAGAACTCTCGGGCAGGCCGCACTCTACCAAGATTAGCGCTCGATCGGCAATTTAGGTAAGATAGAGATTGAGGGTATGGCACGGTATGGCACCCAGGGTTGATCTATTATCAAATATAGGATATTCTAGAGATATGCTTTGATAGAGTGCCGGTTAGCATAGATCGCCCACCGGTTTCATAGTTTGTAGAGATGCTAAGTGTAACAGTTCTAGATTGAATATAGTCCCAGTCAGATTTTCGCCCCGCGAGGTTTGCAGGAGAGTGATATGCCACTAATTTCTGTAATAGTTCCCGTATATAACGGGGAAAAAACAATTCTCCAGACTGTTGAATCTGTTTTAAAGCAAACCTTTACAGACTTTGAGTTAATAGTGATTAATGACGGATCGACAGACTCCACTCTAGAGATATTGTCTGGCATACAAGACCCCAGACTCCAGGTATTTTCCTACCCCAATACCGGTTCAAACCCCAGCCGTAACAGAGGATTTGCCCATTCTTCTGGGGAATATATTGCCTTCTTAGACGCCGACGATCTGTGGACCCCAGACAAGCTAGAGGCACAATTGCAAGCCCTGCAAGAAAATCCCCAAGCCGCAGTTGCTTATAGCTGGAGTGACTGTATCGATGAATCGGGTAAATTTCTCCGTCGAGGCGGTTATATTACTGTCGATGGAGATGCTTATGCTAAGCTGTTAACAGCGGACATTTTGGAACATGGTTCTAATCCATTAATTCGTCGGCAAGCTTTAATTGAAGTTGGTTTATTTGACGAATCACTGCCGGCGGCACAGGATTGGGATCTATATTTGCGGTTAGCTGCTAAATATGATTTCGTAAATGTGCCCCGCACTCAAATATTATATCGGATTTCTGCCAACTCCCTATCGTCTAATTTCATGAAGCTAGAAAAAGCATCTTTAATAGTGATTGAACGAGCATTCAGTCAAGCTCCTGAATCGCTCCAACACCTGAAGCGATGTAGTCTGGGAAACATATACAAGTATTTGACATACAAAGCACTTGCAGGAACGGGACGAAGCCGAAACTTGACAGCAGCCAGATTTCTCTGGCATACTGTAATTAACGATCCGACTTTCCTGCGGACGCCGTTGATTAGCCGGTTGCTAGTTAAGATTGTGGTAGGCGTGCTACTGCCACCGAAAAAAGCTCAAGCGTTCTTCAATAAATTTAAAGGTTTGCCTAAGAGCCACGAAACTTTACTGAGTTACATGGAAGTCAAAGCTTCGTGAAGGAAAATTAATTGATGTTACCCGACAATACCCATGCCCCTTATATCTGTAATTATTCCCGTTTATAATGGAGAAAAGACAATTAGAGAAACAATTGAATCGATCTTGAACCAAACGTTCTCTGATTTTGAGTTAATCGTAATTAATGATGGTTCTACAGACACAACTTTGTCCATTGTTAACAGCATTCAAGACCCTAGGCTGAAAGTATTCTCCTATCCTAATGGAGGTGCATCTGCGTCGCGAAACCGTGGAATAGCCAGGGCGACTGGTGAATATATTTCCTTTATTGATGCAGATGACCTGTGGACACCGGATAAGTTAGAAGCTCAATTCAAAGCACTGCAAGAAAATCAAGAAGCAGCTGTAGCTTATAGCTGGACTAATTGTATAGATGAATCGAGTAAATTTTTACATCCAGGGGGATACATAACTCTAAACGGCGATGTCTACGCACATATGTTAGTAGTAAATTTTTTGATATGTGGTTCCAATCCTTTAATTCGTAGACAGGCCCTTGATGAGGTCGGTGAGTTTGACAAGTCACTCATGGGAACGGAGGATTGGGATATGTGGCTGCGGTTGGCAGCGCGTTTTCATTTCGTGGCAGTACCTACCCCGCAAATTTTATATAGACAAGTTGCTGATTCCGTGTCTTCTAATATAGTTCGACAAGAAAGAGAAATCCTCAAAGCTATAGATATTGCCTTTGCCCGAGCACCTGAATCTCTACAGCACTTAAAAAAGCCCGCTCTGGCAAATAAGTACAAATATCTGATCTACAAAGCGCTGCAAGGAAAACCAGCAAGAGAAAAAGGCTTTACTGCTGTGAGATTCTTAGGTCAAGCGATTCTTAACGACCCGTCACTGCTGCGATATCGAGTGGTTTGGAAAGTGTTGTTGAAGGCAGGGGCGACCTGCTTTGTTCCGCCTCAATTAGCCCAGGCATTATTCACTAAATTTACCAAACTCGCCAATACCAGCAGTATTCTGGGCTACATTAAAATCCAGCCATTCTGAATCATTATTTAGCCCGAGAAAGTTCCTTAATGCGGGCTAAATAAGCCTCAGCCTGTTGAGGGGGGATGAGAGTTCCCACCAATATCTTTAAAAAGACGATCGCCATGAGTCGCCGCCGTCGCCAAAGTATAGAGGGTCTAAATCTAACAGTTTTCCATAAATATCCAGCACCCACCAGACTGCTACTACGATTTGGAGAGCCTTCCAGGGATCTAAAAATCAAATATTGATAAATATTAGTAATACTCTCCTTTTTGAGATGCTGTAGAGATGCAGGTGCTTGATTAAAAGCGCGTTCAATAACTTTTAGGCATTCTCTTTCCTGTCGAATAACATTAGCAGATAAAGAATTCGCAACTTGTCGATATAAAATTTGCGGGTAAGGGACCGCGACAAAATGGAAACGCGCTGCCAATCGCAGCCACATATCCCAATCCTCACCTGCCAAGAGTGAGTTATCAAACTTACCCACTTCAGCAAGAGCTTGACTGCGAATCAAAGGGTTGGAACCATTTGCCAAAAAATTTTCTACCAACAGTTCCGCGTAGACATCCCCGTTGACAGTTCTATGGGCTCCCGGACGCAAAAACTTACTTGATTCATCTATACTATCAGTCCAGCTATAAGCGAGAGCAGCATCGGGTTTGTCTAGTAGTGCTTTGAGTTGAGCTTCTAGCTTGTCCTGTGTCCACAGGTCATCTGCATCGATAAAGGAAATATACTCCCCCGTTGCCCGAGCAATTCCACGGTTTCGCGACTCAGCTAGACCAGCATTGACGTAGGAAAATACTTTCACTCTGGAGTCTTGAATGCTGTCAACAATTTCTAAGGTTGAATCTGTCGAGCCATCATTAATTAAGATTAGTTCAAAATCGGAGAAAGTTTGGTTGAGTACAGATTCAATCGTCTCTTTAATTGTTTTCGCTCCATTGTAAACCGGAATGATTACAGAAATTACTGGCATATCATGATTTTATAACTCTTTTTACTGAAACCATAAATATAGCCTTAAATAAGGACTATATAACTGACCGATTTTTACTTGAAGTTCACAGGCTTTGCCAAAATCATCCTCAAGCACATCTTTATATTTGATATAGTGATTCAATACTCGCAAGCTATCCCGCAAGGTATAAAACGGTATTGCTAATTGCACTAGAGGTCTTTGCCAAGGATAATATCTGGTTAGGCGCACCAGATGATTGGACAAACCATATCCACGGGCCAATCTGAGTAGATATGCTTTTTCTAAACGATCGGGGGTAATATGGTGCCAGATTTCCATTTTCGGATTGTGCCATACTTCCCATTTACTATTTTGGATATAACACATCATTTCCGCATCTTCGCCAGCAGCCATTGTTTTTTCATCTCTACCGGGAATTAGCAATTTTTCTGGAGGCGGTATTGCTTCAGACCATGCTTGCTTGCGGATGACTACTCCTGGCGCAGCTGGGATTCTCCTTGGTTTAGCGTTACGCTGGTAATGAAAAGGTTTGTTCCCCCGGTTGTAGATAGTTAGATAGTTCTTGACTTGCTTGAAGTAGGGCGGAGGATCGTTATCTAGTTTAGCATGGATTATGCCGCCATAGGCTCCTACTTGGGGCCGATCGCGCCCAAAAGCAAAACATTCTGCCACCCAATTAGGCCCTGCTATATTATCATCATCCAAAAAACCCATGAGGCTAATGCTTTTAACTGCTTTTACCCCACAGTAACGGGCATAAGCCGGTCCTTGTTTCGCTTCAAACAGATACCGTAACTGGCTATCTTGACGCCATTGCTGGGCGTAGTTCGATACCACCTCGGCTGTTTCGTCCTTGCTATTGTTGTCAACGACCAACACTTCCCATTTTATCCCCTCTGTACCCACCTGACCTTGCAGACTATCTAACACTTCTGGCAGACGTTGAGCACCATTATATGTGGGAATGACTATGCTAAAATCCATAGCTACTTTAATTATTGGGTGACTGTCGTCGGGGTAGGAACAGTCTCTACTAGCGCTTTTGAAACCAAAGCTGGCTGTTTTTTGCTGAAACTTAGAGATTCCTCTACTGAATCTATGATAATCCGATCGCCCTCCACAAAGGTATTTTCCAGAATTTTGGTGGCGATCACATTTTCCAGTTCCCGCTGAATAGCCCGTTTCAGGGGGCGGGCCCCATAGACAGGATCGTAACCCGCCTCCACCAAATGGTCAATAGCAGCATCAGTCAGTTCCAGAGTTATTTTTTGCTCTGCCAGCAGCTTTTCCATCCGCTGAATTTGAATTCCCACGATTTGTCGTAACTCAGATTTATCCAGGGCATGGAAGAGAATTATATCATCAACCCGGTTGAGAAACTCTGGGCGGAACTGCTTGCGCAGGGCCTGTAACACCCGTTTGCGCATCTCCTCATACTGAGTATCGTCCCCCGCCACATCCAGTATATGGTCGCTACCGATATTACTGGTCATGACGATCACTGTATTCCTAAAATCTACCGTGCGTCCTTGGGAATCTGTGATTCTGCCATCATCCAACACTTGCAGCAAGATATTGAACACGTCTGGATGGGCCTTTTCCACCTCATCCAGCAGCACTACGGCATAGGGTCGCCGGCGCACCGTCTCGCTTAACTGTCCTCCCTCCTCATAACCTACATATCCTGGAGGCGCACCCACCAGTCGCGCTACGGAATGCTTCTCCATGTACTCGGACATGTCGATCCGTACTATGGCATCATCGCTATCAAACAAGCATTCTGCTAAGGTCCGGGCCAGTTCCGTTTTCCCTACTCCCGTCGGTCCCATAAACAAAAAGGATCCGATCGGGCGTTGGGGGTCTTTCATGCCGGCCCTGGCCCTGCGTATTGCTGCCGATACCGCTGCTACTGCTTCATTTTGCCCTACTACCCGCTTGTGCAGGTATGTTTCCAACTGCAATAATTTTTGTCGTTCCGATTCTAGCAGCCTGTTGACCGGTATCCCCGTCCATTTCGCCACCAATTCTGCTACATCTGCTTCCGTCACCTGTTCCCGCAGCAGGGCCGATCCGCTGGACTGCATGTCCAATAATTGCCCTTCCTTCGCCTCCCGATCGCCCTCGATCTTTTGCAGGCGTCCGTACTTCAACTGGGCCGCCTTATTCAGATCGTAGGCCCTTTCTGCCTGTTCGATTTGCACCCGCAGCTTATCTTCCTCTTCCTTGAGAGTTTTGATGGCCTCCAACAGTTGCTTCTCCCCCTGCCACTGGTCGTTAAACTGTTGCTGACGTTCCTGCAAACTGCTAATTTCTTGCTCGATCCGGCGCGATCGTTCCTGGGCCTCCCGCTGCACTTCCGCTTCCAGGGACAGCTTTTCCATTTCCAACTGCATGATTCGCCGGTCTATGGTTTCCAGTTCCTCCGGTTTGGAAGTGATCTCCATCTTCAGCTTCGCCGCCGCTTCATCTACCAGGTCGATCGCCTTATCGGGCAAAAATCTATCCGTGATGTAACGACTGGACAGCATGGCCGCCGCTACCAAGGCCGAGTCAGTAATTTTCACCCCGTGATGGACTTCATAGCGTTCCTTCAGTCCCCGCAAGATAGAAATAGTATCCTCTACCCCGGGCTGATTCACAAACACCTGTTGAAACCGGCGTTCCAGAGCGGCATCTTTTTCGATATATTTGCGGTACTCGTCCAGGGTTGTGGCCCCGATGCAGCGCAGTTCCCCCCGTGCCAGCATCGGTTTCAGCAGGTTACTGGCGTCCATCGCACTCGACTGTCCCGCACCGGTTCCTACCACCGTATGTAGTTCGTCGATAAACAGTACGATCTGACCGTCCGAGTGAGTCACTTCTCGCAATACTGCTCTCAACCGGTCTTCAAATTCCCCCCGATATTTAGCACCAGCAATTAGAGACCCCATATCCAGGCCAATTAACTGCCGGTTTTTCAGAGATTCGGGTACTTCGTTATTAATTATCCGCTGGGCCAGGGCTTCCGCGATCGCCGTTTTCCCTACCCCCGGTTCTCCGATCAGCACCGGGTTATTTTTCGATCGGCGAGACAATACCTGAATCACGCGGCGAATTTCTTCATCCCGGCCAATCACCGGATCCAGCTTCCCGGTGCGAGCCTGTTCTGTCAAGTCCCGTCCGTACTTTTCCAGGGCCGCGTAGCGATTTTCTGGACTTTGGTCCGTTACCTTCTGACTGCCCCGGATATCCTTTATTGTCTCTTCCAACTGGGTGCGGGTACAGTTAAATCCTCTAATTAACCGGCGACCGACGCGCTCATCTTCAGCGAAGGCCAGCAGCAGGTGTTCGACCGAGATATACTCGTCTTCCCATGACATTCTGGCCTCTTCGGCCTGGTCCAGCATCACGTCCAAGCCCCGTCCCAGGTATAATTGATCGACATCGTAGGATTTTTTTTGCCGGGAATCAAACAGTTCTAACTGTTGAAATAGCTTCACTGGGTCTACGCCAGCTTTGGACAGGATCGTCTTGGCAATGCCGTCCTGTTCTAACATGGCGATCGCCACATGTTCCACCTCCAACTGCTGATGTTTTCCGCGACGGGCCACATCCTGGGAGTTGACGATCGCTTCCCAAGCTTTATCTGTAAATTTACTGGAGTCTGTCGGCTGCATGGCTGGAATGTGATGCTATTAGCTATATCTTACGTCCCCCAGGCGATCGCCCCTCGTTCCCAGGCGGGAGCCTGGGAAGGGGGGGACTTCAGCTGGAAGCCATTGCTGGAGTTGCTTGCTGCTGAGATGAACCTTGAGTACCCAACTGAATGAGTTCGATCTTATATCCATTCGGGTCTTGGACGAAGGCAATCACCGTCGAACCATGCTTCATCGGACCCGGTTCCCGCACTACCTTACCACCACGGACTTTAATCGTCTCGCAAGTGCCATAAATATCATCCACGCCAATGGCGACATGACCGTAACCATCACCCAGATCGTACTTATCCGTATCCCAGTTATAGGTTAGCTCCAGCACAGTATGGTCGGACTCGTCGCCATAACCAACAAAGGCCAGAGTAAACTTACCACCGGGATAGTCCTTCTGGCGTAGCAGCTTCATCCCCAGCACCTCACAGTAGAACTTGAGGGACTCTTCCAAGTTGCCCACCCGCAGCATCGTGTGTAATAGTCGCATGGTCAATCCCAAATAAATTCCAAACTTCAGCCAAGAGTTGTCGATCTGGACGTATTCTAGCAAGCGACAGTCGGTCTGATGAGGTAAGATAAATGGTTTTTACACCAGATACTGCAATTGAAGAGATTCGCGCCCGGGAGATTCTGGACTCTCGCGGACGCCCGACGGTGGAAGCAGAAGTTGAACTCGCTAACGGGGCCCTGGGTGTGGCCCAGGTTCCCAGCGGGGCCTCCACTGGCACCTTTGAAGCCCACGAACTGCGGGATGGAGATCCTAACCGGTACGGTGGCAAAGGGGTGCTGGAGGCCGTGGGGAATATTAAGGAGAAGATCGCGCCCAAACTGTTGGAGATAGATGCCCTCAACCAAGCTTTGGTCGATCGGATCATGATAGACCTGGATGGTTCTGCTAATAAGGCCAACCTGGGGGCCAATGCGATCCTGGCAGTTTCTCTCGCCACGGCCAAAGCTGGTGCTGACTCTCTAGGCATCCCCCTATATCGCTATCTGGGCGGTCCCTTGGCCAACCTGCTACCAGTACCCTTGATGAACCTGATCAACGGGGGGGCCCATGCTGCTAATAATGTCGATTTTCAGGAATTCATGATCGTGCCGGTGGGTGCGCCCACTTTTGCCGAGGCATTGCGCTGGGGTGCGGAAATTTTTGCCTGCCTCAGCAAGGTCTTGGATGGCAAAGGTTTGCTGACCGGTGTGGGAGATGAAGGGGGTTTTGCTCCCAACCTGGGGTCAAATCAAGAGGCCCTAGATTTACTGGTAGCTGCGATCGAAAAGGCGGGCTATAAACCGGGGGAACAGGTGGCCCTGGCCCTGGATGTGGCAGCTAGCGAGTTTTATAAAGACGGTCAGTATGTCTATGATGGCAACCCCCACTCGCCCCAGGAGTTTATCGATTATATGGGTCAGTTGGTGGACCAATATCCCATTGTTTCCATTGAAGATGGTCTGCATGAAGAAGACTGGGAAAGCTGGCAGCTATTGACCGAAAAGTTGGGTAGTCGCATCCAGTTGGTAGGAGATGACTTGTTCGTGACTAACCCCACCCGCTTACAGAAGGGTATAGACTCAAAATCCGCCAATGCCATTTTGATTAAGCTGAATCAAATTGGTTCGATGACGGAAACCCTGGAAACCGTAGGACTAGCTACTCGCAATGGTTTGCGTTCGGTAATTAGCCATCGTTCTGGGGAAACGGAAGATACGACGATCGCGGACTTAGCGGTAGCGACTCGTGCGGGTCAAATTAAGACTGGTTCTCTGTGCCGCAGCGAACGAATTGCAAAATATAATCGCCTGTTGCGGATCGAAGATGAACTGGGTGATTTGGCAGTTTATGCTGGGACTGTAGGCATGGGACCGCGCAGTTAACAGCAGAGTTAAATTCTCTCGTTTGTTCCATAGCCCGCCGGGGGTTAAAACCCCCGGCTAACAGCTAAAGTGGGTTAAAACCCACTATTAACATTGTCTAGAAAGGACGATCGCCCATTTTTTTCCCCTCGTTCCCTGGCTCCGCCTGGGAACGAGTAACGAGGCGGGGGCCTCTAGTTGCAACAGGTGCAATATGTGAGTTAAAAGCGACTAAAATTATTGGGCGTTGCACATTTTTGGGATGATAGCAGCCAATTTTTAAACTTTGCTAATGGCTAATTGCTAATTGAAAAGAGTAAATAGATATTTATGACTACAAATGACGATTCTCTTGCCCGCCATTGACAATTAGCCATTAGCAATTAGCAGCCCTCATCATCCCGTCGTTGTGCAACGCCAATTATTGTAATTTTAGCTATAATATATACGCTTTCTGACGCTTTAAGAGTAATCATAAATGCCGAGTGACATCCAATTCGCCGTTAATAATAAATCAGCTTGTAAAAATCAGGAAACTAGATTAGAGTTTGTGGTGACGAATGACCCAGAACTAGATTTCGATCTTGTTCGAGAAGTATGGCTTGCAGATCGGGTAATTGCTGTTCTTCGGCAAGTGGAGGGAGATTGGCAAGTCACGTTTATTCCCGATGGTGATTTTTGTCAAATTTATTGGCAATATTTGATGGAAATAAGGCAAGCTTTCTCAATATTTATCAGCGAAAGTAAGCAGGCGTTATCATAATTGCATGGGTGTGGTCAAAACCAGTTGGTAAAAAAGACCCGCCCCCAACGCGAGTTCTCCGTTCTCCGTTCTCCGTTCTCCGTTCTCCGTTCGGAGTTAGGGATCTCAAAGCGGCTGTCTGTAACCGTTGCGCCGCTGTCTGTAACCGTTGCGCCGCTGTCTGTAACCGTTGCGCCGCTG
>JBFRWI010000029.1:0-8601 GCA_051439505.1 Hormoscilla sp.
ACTATAAATGACGCTCTCAATTAACCATTGACAATAGCGCTCCTGCACGCTCCGGGCCCCCTCCGCTGCGCGACTTCGTCCTCTGCAATTAGCAGACCTCATCATCCCGTCGTTGTGCAACGCCAAATTTAGTTGTCACTTATCAGTTGTCAGTTGTCAGTTGTCAGTTATCATTAAAGATGGGTTGTAGTCACTATTTGCTCGAAGGGAAGTGGTCCCAAATCATCGGTGTTGTTGTGCAACGCCAAAATTTAATCCCAGAGAATTAAGAAACCAGATTTTGGCCCCAACCTGGTTTCTGGCTGAAGAGTGAAGATGACAGATGCGATCGCCCCTCAAGAGCCAGATGCTGCCACAGCTTGTTGTCCTTGAGGAGAAAAGACGTAACCTAAGAAGGCTTCAACAGCCTGGTTAGGTTGATTTTTGTAAACATAATAGAGAGTGCGTTGATAGAGATAATTTCCCATATTGGGAGTTGTCCCGTCAACGGCAACAGGTCTAACTGTTGACTGGTTTTTGACTTGATCGTAGGTAGCATAACCAATGCCATCATCGCCCAACTCTCGTAGCATGGGAGTGGTAGCATCGCGGTCCATGGTGGTGATATTCGGTGTAGTGCCGAAATTACCCCCATTCAAGATCAGTTCCTTAAACATCTGATGAGTGCCACTGATAGTTGGGCGATTGATCACCCTAATTTGTTTAGCCGGGCCGCCCACAGCTGACCAATTAGTAATTCGCCCTTGGAATATGTCCCTGACTTGAGCTTGAGTTAAGCCACCTGACAAAGGATTCCCGACTCCCACCACCAGGGCGATCGCGTCACTGGTCACAGGCACTGCCACCAAGCCTTCTGATTGTTCTTGGGGCTTCAGGGGGCGAGAGATAGCGGCTATATCCACCCTTCCCTCTAAAAGGGCCTGAATTCCTCTGGAGGAACCATTGGCTTGAGGTGCCACCGTCGTCCCCGGATACTGCCCTTGAAAGCCATTTCTCAGAGATGAATTAATATTCACCATGCTGGTGGAGCCATCAACTCTCACCACCGTGCCACCTGGCACGGCAGCTACTTGGGGAAACTGACTACTCCAGGAACTATTAGAGACTGCTGTTTGATTGGTAACTGGGGGATTTGATTGAGTATCAGTAGCTGGTTTCCTAGCAAAAAAGAACCAGCCGCCCACTCCCGCTAGCACGAGGAATGCCAGAATGAAAACAATTGGAGGAGGACCACTTTTGCTTGCCATCAATTTTCGCCTCCAGCTATTTGTTGGGGACTGGAACCTTCCAGCATCTGGAGGCGACGAGCTATTTCGTCGTCTGCGGTCATTTGTTCCAACTCAGCTTGGACCTTCTCGGCTTGGTTTTCCGACAGATCTGCCAAAGCACTTTCTTGCAGGTTGCGGCGTTCCACAGCATTTTTGGCGGTTTCAAACTGCGAGCGGGCGCTCCCGATATCAAACTCGTTGTTCACCTTGGCGATCGATCCCAGGGCCTCGTTAATTTCCGCCAGGTCTTTCATATTTTGCATTTGGGCCTTATACTCTTCGATCTTCATCCGTTCGCGATTCAGCTTATCCTTAGAGGCATTCACGTACTGTTCCGCCTGCTTCACCTGGGACTCCAACTGCGGCAGCAATTTCTCGATTTGCAGCACCTTCGTCATCGCCATCCGCGCCGCCTCGGCGTTCCCCGAACGCTGGGCGATCGCCGCTTGATTTTCGGTATTCTGTAATTCCTTTACCTTCTCCTGATACTTTTGCTTAGCCCGTTCGTAGGCTGCCACCTGAGTCGCCACCGCCTTTGCCAGCTTTTGCACCGACTCCTGCATCGACTGCAATGATTCCTCAGCGGTAGCCACAGCTACCTTGCCGCCTTGTTCCACTGGAATACCCCACAGCCAGTTCCAAGTCCCGACTATGGTGCGTCCAGCCCTTTCGCCTATTAACCAGTAAATTGCCTTCTTCATTTATCTTGCGGTGCTGGATAGTTTCTAGCCTTATTCTATGCCAATTTCTTGAGGCTAGAGACCTCCAGCAGGTTAAGGTTAGGTTAACTGGGCAAATCAGCAAGACCGCTGACATTTTCTAAGAGCAATTCCGGACAAGTGCGTTTAATCAGACCCGTAAGCACCTTACCCGGTCCAATTTCCACCACTCGCTCCATTCCTGACTGGGGTAATTGCAGGCAGATTTCCCGCCACCGCACCGAACCCGTTATCTGCTGTTTCAGACGCTGTTTCAACACAACTGCCGCTGTTGCTGGCACCGGTTCCACGTTAGACAGTACCGGTATTCGAGCATCAGCAAAGGAAACCGACTCCAAAAGTTTCTGAAACTCAGTCGCCACGGGTGCCATTAATGGAGAATGAAAGGCACCCGAGACCTTTAAGGGCACGGCACGTTTTACCTTCACCTGGGCTAGCACGGTTTCCACCGCAGCAGGCGTACCGGAAATCACCACTTGAGCCGCACTATTGTCATTGGCTAAAACTACATCCGGGGTTTTTTCGATGAGGGCTTCCAACTCCGAACGTGAGAACCCCATTAAAGCCACCATCTTACCACCCGCCGCACTATCCATCAGTTTGGCACGCTCCCAGACCAGTTTTAATCCCGTGACAAAATCAAACACACCCGCCGTATAGAGAGCCACATATTCTCCCAGACTGTGACCTGCAACCAAATCAGGTTCATGTCCCCGGGACCGCATCAAATCAACCAGAATGCTTTCGATCGCATAAAGGCAAGGCTGAGTATAGAGAGTGCGAGATAGCTTTTCTTTGTCACTTTGACATAGTTCTAGAATCGACAAACCTATAATTTCCTCGGCTTGCTCGAACTTGGCTTTAGCATCTGGCAGATCTTTTAAGTCCACTCCCATGCCTACTTCTTGGGAACCTTGTCCTGGAAACACCCATGCAGTTTTCATTAGTTATTATTACTATTTTTTCGTCAACAACCTAGCTAATTTTAGCAATTTTCCTTACCCTTAACGCCAAGTCCTTTAACGTGACGCTCTTTCTCGGCCCGATCGCAACATAATTTCTGATTATCTGGTATTTACATCTCCGCCAAGAGGGCCGAAAATGCCAAATTTGATAAGCTGTCACGCATTTACATTGCCTGGATCCAAAGTATGAAACCCTTGCGAGAAAATATTTTCCCAATGCAATAATTTTGAATTTTGAATTGATAAATTTACCAATTGCTTAAGCTGTCGCGCATTTTTCTTGCATAGGGATATTTTCTGAAATACTTTCCCTCAAAGGGTTTTCCCATTTTGAATTCTGAATTTGTAATTTTTAATTTTTTAGTCACCTTCCCCATTGGAAAACCGCTGCACCCCAAGTTAACCCGGCACCAAAACCAGAAGCAGCAATAACGTCACCCGGTTTTATTTTACCATCGCGCACCGCTTCATCCAAAGCAATCGGAATGGAAGCCGCACTCGTATTGCCGTAGTTAGCTAAATTGCTGAGCACCTTCCGATCGGGAATCTGCAACCGTTGTGCCACAGCATCCAGAATGCGCTGATTCGCTTGATGTAGCAATAGCCAGTCTACTTGCTCCGTGCTCATATTTGCCCGAAACAGAGCTTTTGAGAGCACTTCTGGCACTTTTTGCACGGCAAAGCGATAGACTTCTTTGCCGTTCATGGTAATCGGTTGATAGGTTCCCCTCCCAACGGCAACTCCAGAGAGCAGTTCCTTTTGTCCTGACTGGTAAGCTAGTTGGAGACATTCATTTTGGCTGCCATCACTCTTTAGTTCAAATCCCAAAAGCCGATCGGACCCATGGGCCTGCATCACCACCGCACCAGCACCATCCCCAAAGAGGACGCATGTACTGCGATCTCCCCAATCTACCCAGCGTGAGAGAATATCTGCACCCACTAGCAATATATTCTGGTAAGTTCCAGTACGGATAAACTGAGCCGCCGTTACCAGACCAAATATAAACCCAGAGCACGCAGCTGTCAAGTCAAAAGCTACAGCATTTGATGCACCCAACTGAGCTTGCAACAGACTAGCACTGCCAAACAGATCGTCAGCAGTAGAAGTTGCCAGAATGATTAAATCTAAGGCAGTTTCAGTAATTCCAGCCATTGCGATCGCCTCTTTTGCAGCTGCAACCGCCAGAGCCGTCACCGAGGAAGTCGGCGATGCCAGACATCGTGTTTTAATTCCCGTCCGGGAAGTTATCCACTCATCTGAGGTTTCCACAATCTTCGACAAGCCAACGTTATCAAGAGTAACCTTTGGAGTTGCCGAGCCACTACCGGTAATTGCCACCCCTAAGCTTGATTGATTCAATTTATTTCTCCACTGAAAACCATCATCCCTGTTTGACAGCCATTAGCTATCAGTCATTAGCTAATGGCTTGCTGTACCAGTTACTGACCTTCCAACTGACATGGTGGGCAATGCCCACCGAACCCAACTGACCGCTAACATAAGATAATTTTATGCTTGCTGCGATATTTCTCGATCCTGAGACTGAATGCGATCGAGGACCCGGTTTTCGATCGCTTCACTTGCCAAGCGAATCGCATTAAATATCGAGGGAGCCTGAGCTGATCCGTGAGATATAATGCAAATTCCGGCCACTCCCAGCAACAAGCCACCGCCATGTTCCGCATGGTCCAGTCGCTGCTTAATCAGCTTCAGGTTCGGTTTCAATAGTGCCGTACCCATCTGACCGCGCCAGCCCTGGGGCAACTCCTCCCGGAGAATTTGTAGTACCACTGAACCGATCGCTTCTGCAAACTTAAGCAGCACATTACCCACGAAGCCATCGCAAACTACCACATCATAGCGACCGGAGAGGACATCTCTCCCCTCGGCATTGCCAATGAAAGGAATTTGCGGATTATCTTGCAGTAGCTGGTGAGTGCGCACTGCCAGATCGTTTCCCTTACTGGATTCTTCACCAATATTGAGCAGTCCCACTTTCGGGTCTGATATACCCAGCACGTACTTGCTGTATATAGTTCCCATCAAGGCAAATTGCTCTAAAAACTGAGGCCGACAGTCCACATTCGCCCCCACATCCAGAATCAGAACTTGTTTGCTGGCCAGGATCGTGGGAAAAACCGCCCCGATCGCTGGCCGGTCTATTCCTGGCAGACGACCCAACCGTAACAGAGCAGCTGCCATGGCTGCACCCGAATGACCTGCAGATACTACTGCTTGAGCACGGGAGCGCTTTACTAAATCCATTGCCACATTGATGGAAGCTTTCGGCTTGCGTCTGAGACCTACCAAAGGCTCTTCGCTCATGGTAATCACACCTTCAGCCGGAACGATTTCCAGCTGATGGGAATGAGTATGTTGCGCTATGGAGTCTCTAAGCAGCTGCGGGTCTCCCACTAGCAGCACCTCAACATCGAGTTCTTCCGTTGCCCTCAGCGCTCCTGCGACAATCTCGTCCGGGGCGTGGTCCCCACCCATAGCATCTATTGCTATCCTTGGTTTTGCTGGAGTTAAGCCCATTGATCCAAGTCATAAAAGCCGAAACAATTCTACCTTATGGTAAGAAATAAGTGTACTGCCAATACCCACACCGAAAGTCTAAATATCGGGTCCGTCCATAATTCGCTGAAACAGGTAGCCGGTGCCTCTGGCTGTCAGAATCAACTCTGGGTTACTGGGATCTTCCTCTAACTTGGCTCGCAGACGGGAGATGTGGACATCCACCACCCGGGTATCTACATGACGCTCTGGCGTGTAGCCCCACACTTCCTGCAAGATTTCCGAGCGGGAAAATGCTTCTCCAGAGCGGCTGACTAACAGTTCTAACAGAGAGAACTCCATCCCTGTCAGCCGGATGCGCTCATCTCCTTTATATACCTGTCGCTTATTGGTGTCAATGCGCAAACTGCTCACGTAGATCACGCCCGAACTGGGTATTCCCGAGGTTCCAGTTTTCTCTACTCGGCGCAACACCGAACGGATGCGGGCTTCCAGTTCTTTGGGCGAAAAGGGTTTCACTACGTAATCATCCGCTCCCAACTCCAGACCAGTAATCCGGTCCGCCACATCTCCCAAAGCTGTTAGCATAATGATCGGCACGTCAGATTCTTTGCGCAACTCCTGACATACACCGTAACCATCTAATTTTGGCATCATCACATCCAACACTACGAGATCGGGAAAGCTATTGCGGAAGGTAGTAAGTGCTTCTTCGCCATCCCCTGCTGTCACGACATCATAGCCAATCATAGACAAACGTGTCTCTAAGATGCGCCGGATACTCGCTTCGTCATCAACGACCAGAATTTTTTCTTTGTGAATCTCCAAAGGACTTAACACTCCTTCATCCTTTATCAATGATTTATCATACTAATTTGATTTATCTTAACAATAATCTTTCTGCTTCTGTAGTAAGGTGATAGCCTCCAGAGCGGAGCAAGTCCTGTGATTGAGTCCGTCCTTTCTGGAGCGTCCATTGTAGGATAAAAAAATTTAAGATAATTTAACTTTTGACTTGCTACCCCATGCCAAAGCCGAAAACCATATATGTATGTAACCAATGCGGGGGGGAGTCTTCACAATGGTTTGGCAAATGTCCATACTGTGGCAGCTGGGATTCCCTGATCGAGCAAGCTGGTGGCTTAAGCACCGTTGGCCAGACGCGACCGAGTTTGAACGGTTCTGCCAGGAGGCGGGACAGGCCAGGGGACTCGGAGTTAAGCAAAAAATCTGGTCAACCCAGAGCAGCTTTCAAGCTATCGGAGATTAAGGATACGACGGTGTCTCGCTGGTCCTCTGGCTATGGGGAACTCGATCGGGTGTTAGGGGGTGGGATTGTACCGGGATCGCTAGTGCTGATTGGGGGAGAGCCCGGAATTGGCAAATCGACGCTGCTGCTTCAGGTGGCTAACCAATTATCTTACCAGCATCGGGTACTCTATGTGTCAGCGGAAGAATCGGGTCAGCAGGTGAAATTGCGCAGCCAACGCTTGGGTGTAGGAGCTTCTGAACCGGAGAGCGACCAGACGAATGGGTCGGACGACTCTATGGTAGAACAGGATCCAGAGGCATCGGAGACTGATTTCTACTTGCTGCCAGAAACTGACTTGGAGGAAATTCTCCGGGAACTGGAATCTCTCAAACCCCAGATGGCGGTGATTGACAGTATTCAAACTATCTATTTTCCTTCCCTGACTTCAGCTCCCGGTTCGGTGGCCCAGGTGCGGGAATGCACTTCTGCTCTGATGCAGGTGGCGAAGCGGGAAAATATTAATCTCTTTATTGTCGGTCACGTGACTAAGGAAGGGTCGATCGCGGGTCCGCGCGTGCTGGAACATTTGGTGGATACGGTACTCTATTTTGAGGGCGATCGCTTTGCCTCCCACCGGCTGCTGCGCTCGATGAAAAACCGTTTTGGCGCAACCCACGAAATCGGCGTATTTGAAATGGTGGCCATGGGATTGAAGGAGATTTCCAATCCCTCGGAGCTATTTTTGGGCAACCGGGATGAATTAGTCTCGGGAACGGCTAATATTGTGGCCTTGGAAGGCACTCGCCCTATTGTCGTGGAATTGCAAGCTCTAGTGAGTCCCACTAGCTACGGTTCCCCTCGCCGGTCAACTACTGGGGTGGAAAGCAATCGACTGCTGCAAATTCTGGCAGTGTTAGAAAAGCGAGTGGGCATTCCCCTGTCCAAGTTAGATACTTATGTAGCTTCTGCTGGCGGACTGGGAGTTGAAGAACCGGCAGCCGATTTGGGCATTGCGGTGGCCGTGGTGGCCAGTTTTCGCGATCGCTCTGTCGATCCGCGCATGGTCATCATTGGGGAAGTGGGTTTGGGGGGACAGGTGCGACCGGTTTCCCAGCTAGAGTTACGTCTCAAAGAAGCTGCCAAGTTGGGATTTAAGCAAGCAATTATACCAAAAGGTCAGTCCCTGCCAGATTTGGGTCTGAACATTATCCCTGTGGCTAAAGTATTAGATGCCATTATTAATGCTATCCCCGTGCAAGTGAGCAGCGAAACTGAACTGGTTGATGTTGGTTCAGGGGTGGAAAACTTCATTGCTGATGAACCCCCAGCTGATGAACCTCCAGCGGTCGAAAAGCCCATTTTACGGGGAGGTTCGTCCGAGATATAGACATCTCCAAGAATAAAACCCTTGCCAGCTCTGGGTTTCAAGCTCCGCCTTTTTTCTCACATCTGCGATCTACAGGGTAGCACGGGTTTTGATAGATTTCCTGTCAATCTCTGAGACCTTGTCTTAATGAATTTCAGTGATTTTTTTGGCTATATGGATAAGTTGTATAAACTTTTCATAATTGATACCGATTAACCGCTTTTATGGGTGTGGTCAAAAGTAGTTGGACAAGGATCCCCCCCAAACCCCCCCTTCCCAAAAGCTTCCCAAAAGGGGGGGATCCGGCGACTGGTCCGGCCCATAAACGATCAACGGGTTTTGACCACACCCGCTTTTATTGTTTGGGATTTGATTCCAAATATGTGCTGTATTAAACCCTCACAAAGCTAATATTAGCCCTGTGCAAGTACAACATCAGCATCAGAAATGGAAATTACTCCATCTTCGATACTGAAGGCTACAGCCTGCAAAGCCCTCAACATAATATTG
>JBFRWI010000030.1:0-7169 GCA_051439505.1 Hormoscilla sp.
TGGTTTGGCATCACGTAGGCAAAATGTTGAAAAACCAGACCAAGTTTCTCAGTTTCTTCATGCCGAAAATGATTAGCCGCAACATTCTTGAATTCTCCATCTGTCAAAGGTTCCACTAGAATTGGCGGTTCGTGGGCCGCCCAAACATATCCCGGTTTGAACCGCCAGACTCGCAACCAATCTTGCTGGGGGTTTTGTGCATAACAATTGCGCGTGCTAATCACTATATTTTCCCCCACAAAGTACCAGCACCAGAAGAAAGCCGCTGTTTTTTCCGGATGGAGAATAAACATCTTTTGGGCTATACACAGCTGCTCTACTGTCCACAGTTCATCTACATCCACTTGCCACAGCAAACATTCCTCTTTAATATTGGCAAGGGGGGCATTTGTCATTTCCCGTTTGCCATCCCAGAACACCCCTTCTGGCTGTCGATAAATTGTGACGTTGTCTGGATATAACTGCGCTAGTTCGTCTAAATACTCAGTTGTGCCATCATTGCTGCGTCCGTGGCGATGAATATCATCACTAATCTTTCCGCCCAACTTCAGGCTCCAAGCGGTATCATGCTTCAGGTCTGCTACTCCTTCAACAATGTGCCAATGCCATTTGTAGGGGAGTTGCTTGAATACTTCTATGTGGTAGCGGATGAAAGGTTCGCCGTTGAGTACTATGGTAAAAAAGTGGATGGGTAATTCTAATGACTTAATGCCTAAACTCGAATTTTTTTGACCGCAAGCAAGAGTTGATGAATATTCGTGGTTTTCCAGAAAATTCTTAGCGATTTTGTGCCATACCTGCTCTGGTCCTGGCCATGTTTGTACGACATCATGAAATGCTATCCACCCACCCTCTTTCACCATGGATAAAGATATTTCAAAATCTTTCAATACATCCACAAATTGGTGAGAGCCATCAATGAAAATAAAATCGATTTTATTTTCATCCGTCAATTCGCTCCAACGACTTAAAATGTCGTTGGAGTAGCCCCGCAAAGGCACTACATATTGATCGAGATTATTTTTTTGTACATTTTGCTGCCAAACTTGAAAGAAATCTCTATCTGGAAAGTCCGAATCATTACCGTCCCATGTATCAATGCAGTAAATCTTCCGGTTACTTTCATTACAAGCATATGCCATCGCCACCGTCGATCTTCCCTTATACGAGCCAATTTCTACGATTACTGCATCTTGGGGAAGCGATTTGACTTTATTAAACAGATATTCTTCTTGTCCGCGAACCATGAAGCCTTCAATTACTTCTACCGCCTGCTGGATATTTTTATAACTGACGGGCTGGCTGACTAGCTCAACTCCCCTATGCTGTCCTGACTTTTCCTGGTCCAACTTAAAATCCTTCACTTCAGGCAGTTTTTCCGACAGTTTAGTAAACGGTGGCTTAAACGCAACTCCTGTTCCCGTACCGTAGCTATCCTCAATAAAGATATAATCTTTGTACTTACTCTTGTACTCATTCCACAGGCCCCCTAGTTCCGGATGGGCATGATGGCGAATATCATCAAATACTACTGCACCTCCAGGAGCTAAATGGGCAAAGGCTATATCTAAGTCCATTTTTGCCCCTACGTAGCTGTGATCCCCATCTATATTTATTAAATCTAATTCTTGGGGATTCTCTGGATTGGCGAAAAATGATGGTAATGTTTCGTGAGAGTTTCCCTGAATCAATGTTGGCAGGTTATTAACCCCTAGTTTTTTTAGCTCTGATACCACAAATTCAGAACCTGGGTTCTCCACACCCGCATAATTCTCTATCCACATATCGAAGCCATAGGCTTTTGTTTCCGGTGATTCCACTAATACTTGAGCGAGCGAGCGACCCCGTCGCACCCCTACTTCCAGATAGTTCCTGGGTTTGAAGTTATGGGCATACCAATTCAGAAATGAGATTAAATCAAACCAGTTTGATTCTGCTTGAGCTGCTTCTGCATAAGGAGTCAAATCATTTCTTAACAACCAATAATCTGGTGTCAGCCTGTCAATTATAGCGTACACCCGTTGTTTTACTTCTCTCTCTGTTATTGAATATACTAATTTTACACCAATGTTTTCTTTTTCAGATTCTGTTTGTGACATTTTATCACTTTTCCTTATAATTTACTCTACTTATTGCTCTGCTGTTTCTGGTTCCTAATTATCCCTCTGCGCTCACCCCTGCGGGCTTATTCTCCTTGTGGACTCTCTGTCCCTTCGCCCACCTGTTGTTTTAGCCTATCTAAAACCATTTGATAATCCGATCGCTCTGGATACAGCTTGACTAGGGTCTCCAATGGTTCCATTGCCCCCAATGCATTATTTCTCTGGATCCTCACATTTGCCAACCCTTCTAATGCTATCTGATTTTCTGGCTCTCGCTGCAAAACTTTTTCATACCCTCGTTCTGCTGACGCCAGTTTGTCCACCAGACTCTCGGTAACTGTCCTTTCCTGGGGATGTCGGTTCTGTGGTGTCAGAGCCTCACGAAAAATCGTGGTTGTTGCGAAGGCTGTACTGCCTAAGAATGCCATTCCTCCCACTATAGCAAAAACTCGCTGGAAAATTGTTGGCTTTTTCGACATCGCGCTCTTACTGCTGATTTTTTACGTGACCGTGGACTTTTGGGGGTTATGACTCACCTATCGGGAGTCCTCTGTATCTAGTCTACCCACTTCTGCTGCCGTAGCGATCACCTTGGTGTTAATTTTACCTGAGTTCGACCTAACTATGAGAGTTTGCTCGGTAATTTTACCTGATTGGCTGCTTGGCCGTACCGGTCTTCTGCTGTTTCCCCATCTGCGCTAGTATAGCATTGAGATGGGACAAATACCAATTTAGTCTTTCACCGGTTATAACTGGGGTTTGATCGTGGGCTGTACTGCTTTGCTTGAGTTATGTCTCCTCCGCTGACCAGGCGATCGGGTAGGAGTGGATGTTTGACAATGACTACATAATGTCTGATTATAGCATTCTTTGGGAGTTTATATCTTGGAGCCTCTAGCCTCCTCTCTATAATATATTATATCAACCATCATCCCTCACTATTATGCATCCCCGAGTTTGGACCCCTGGTCCGGAGGATATGCGCAGCAGGATCTGAATATATCTAGCTACAGAGGTGAAATAAAATCAATCTTCCCGTGGTATGATAATTTTTAATCCCTCAGGGGATCTTTCTATCCTTCCGCCTAGGGCCCTGATGCGATCGATCGCAATTTGGCGAGTGCGATCGTCCAAGGCATTATTTAATACCATAGTCCAGGCGGAAATCTGAGCTTTTTTACTATCGGGGTTGCTGGCTAAAAATTCCGCTGTTTGACGAGAAACTGCTGCTACCGCTTGGCTTTCTGGGTCAGAATAATTGCTAGCCCAGTCTGCTGCCATATCAAATGATTTTCTCGCTGCTTTGCCATCTCCTAAAAATAATAACTCGTCGATGGCTTTATAACGCCAAATATAATAAGATTTGGGAGGTACTTGGGGATTTAGTAACTTTAATCCTTTGTCCATCATAGCGACTGAACGCTCTGGCATGGCTGCATAAATCGATAGGCTGGAAGATAGGAAAAAATAAGCATCCAGAAACCGGGGATCCCGATCGAGGATCACTTCAAAATATTCCGGACTCAGACTGTAGCCTGTTTGGGCGCGGGCGGGGTCATCTCCAAAGTAGATTAAAAACTGAACCATAGTCCAGTTGGCTATTAAGTTATCAAAGCCAAATGCGGGCATCTGCTGGAGTATTTTTAGTCTGGCTTTTTCCGCTTCAACTTCCCTCTGCACTTTTTCTGGTGTTGCTAGACTTTGGTCCGCTTTGAGTTGCTGGAGTTGCGGTATTTGCAAAAAGGCGATCGCACCTCCGCACACCAGGGCCATTCCTGCTGCGGCGATCGCTTGACTTAAGTTCTCTCTAGCATGGGAATTCATAATTTGTTCATTGCTAATTGCTAATTGTTATCAACACAGAGCAACGCTCGCCTATTATTTTAACCGCAACGTACATTCTAGGATCAACCTTTGATTGTCGAGGGCATAGGGTTGAATTTCTAGGGCCCGGCGAAAAGCCCCGATCGCCTGCTGATATTCTCCCAGGGCGGCGTGGCACAACCCCAGTCCGTGGAGTGCGCCAAAATGCACCGGGTTGAGGCCGATCGCCCGCTGACAGTCGGCCAGGGATTTGCGGTAGTCCCCTATAGTATAGTAAAGTACGGCCCGTCTATTCCAGGCTTCGGCAAAATCTGGCAAGTCGGCGATCAGCTTTGTCAGCAGCAGTTCCGCTTGGGGCATGTCTCCTGCTTGCATCATTGTTTGCGCCCGTTGCAGCATTTCTAATCCTAATATACCTCTTTGCCTAAACCAGCGACTCCACAGTTCTTGAGTTGCTCGCTGGCGCACTGTCTCTGAAGGGTTTTTCAGGTCTGACAGTAATGCTTCGATTTCTGGTTCGTTCATAGGCATGGGCGTTGATTCCTATATGCTATTATGTGCTAGAGCTTTATCGCTGTATAACTTCCACCTAAAATGACAATTTTTTTAGTCGGTTTTAACCGACTTGAGCCTCGTTACCTGGCTCCGCCTGGTAACGTCGGGGGTTTGAACCCCCGGCGGGGTAACGGGACTCTTTAGAATGCATTCCTGAGGTGAGTCTCGCCCCGTTGGTAAATCTCCCGGGCGTAGTCGGTCCAAGTTCCTTGCCCCCAGTAACGAAAACAGCTAGTCTGAAGTAACAGGTTGTAAAGCAGTGCTTGACGATATTCGGATGACTTGGTTATATTTTCCCCTCGCAATGGGTCTATTTTTTCGTGAAACATGGCGCTGAGTTGATTCATCGGCCCTAATACGTTCTCGTACCCCTTTACCCAACTGATGTTATTTGTCCATGATGCTCCCTCTATATGATAATTGGAATTGTCTTCTTTGATGGATGCGATCGCCTGTTCCACCTTTTCTGGAGTGCAGTTCTCTGGGTCCACCCGCGACCAGATTAGATGTTGACCTACTGCCTGACAAGGGGGATAATTTTCTGGATGGCAACCTGCTGCTTCTATTAGTTCTAAATATTCCGTGCCGTTGACTCCGACTACGCCATTATTTTGCCCCATGTCTTCCCACGCTTGCTGGAAGGCGGGGGGAAATTCATTCATCATCACGCCCCCATTCTCCCCATCCCCTATTTGGGTTACTAATGCGGGTACTTTTATATCCCCTAGCTGCTTTTTTTTCCTGGTTTTGGCTTCATAATAGGGCTGCATCTGCGCTACCAGTTTGGTATCGGAACCCTGGGTTTTGATTAAGGCGGTGATGCTGATGGTTTCTCCCCGTCCATTCCGGGCGATCAGACGGTTGGGCAGGTATTTTTCGGGGATGGGTTGGCCCTCCAGGGTTTCTACGGTATGTTCTTGCACTAATAGCCACCGATAGCCACTTTCCTTTAGGGCTTTGATAAATTCAAACAGGGTGTCCGGGTGGTTTGGTAATGCCATCTCTGGGGGCGAAAACCCTTTCACTCGCCCTAATGCTTCTATCCCAAATATGCTGGCAAATTGCTGTTGCCATGCTTGGATGTGCAGTTTTATGTCGGGGATGGGGGTGGATGGCACTACTGCATGACTCCACATTGTCCCTAACCATTCTACATGGGGTTGATATGCCCGATCGCATGTAATTTTCTGGAGCTTTTCGATGATATCTCCCTGTCCCATTTGCCGCAAGCCCCACAACAGATTTCCGGAATAGTCTAGCATGACCCGGGGATTACTACCCCGTGCTACCAGTTCGGGGATTATATCACCCATGCGGCTGTAACAATTGGCAAAGGGTCCCGCATTGTGATTGTCCCCTTCCTGGGGATGTTCAAACATGTATTGCAGGTTGCTAATTAGTTCGCCGTTTGCCCCTGCGGGGATGGTGGGTTGGTGCATGTGGAGGGCGATCGCGAAGGTGGCGGTTACTTCTTCTAAGCGGATATTTGTGCTGGGTAAAAATACCTGTTCGTCCTTTTGCACGACGGAGTTAATTTCTGCTTCCCAACCGCATATATTGGGTAATCCGTCAATGATTTCTGGTAGGTTGGGCAGGGTTTGGGTCGGCATTGAGTAAAACTCCGGTTGGGGATATTATGATGATAGCGAATCTTGTCGTTCTTGTCAAGGGAAAAGAAAGACAATCTTCGTTCGTAGTAAGCCTGGGTTCGTAGTAAGCACTTTAGTGCTTGCCTGGGTTCGTAGTAAGCACTTTAGTGCTTGCCTGGGCCCGAGATGAGGACTAAAGTCCTCACTACGAACGGGTTACGAACGGGTGCTGTCCTTGCCTTCCGCCCGAGATGAGGACTAAAGTCCTCACTACGAACGGGTTACGAACGGGTGCGGTTTGTAAAGTTTTGTTAAATATCTGCCCCAGACTGGCATAGATATCAGGGGAGGCGGCAATTGTGGAATAGCAAGGCCAGAGACAATACCTTGCACTTCCTATACGCAGTTCTGAGGTAATCATGGGGGGACTTTCTGGGAATGACCGGTGCTTATGGAAGGCTTTTCCGGTTATTTACGTATAGGGATGTTCTTGAAGTCTCTGGTTGAAAAATGGGGCTTCTGACCCCTTTTAGGGGCTCGTGGTCGGCTCGTGATCGGCTCGTGGTCGGCTCGTGGTCGGCTTTAAAGGGGTGCTTGGGGGCGGGGGCTTTATGCAGTATGGGAATTTTTTTTCCATTGCTTCTCGTACAGCCGGTGATTTACCGAGGGAGGTTGATGTCAGAAGCAGAGTTCATGCTAGAAATTGCGATCGTGCTTTTCGACAAATACAAAATCAGCACCGGGAAAGCGCGTCGCATAGCCGGAATGAATTTAATTGAATTCCGACGAGAACTTGCCAGTCGCGGCATTTGCGTCCATTACGATGTGGAAGATTTTCAAGCAGACCTGAAAACCCTCAAAAGGCTAGGTGAATTGTGACTGTAGTTAGCAACACTTCTACAATGGGTGTGGTCAAAAGTAGTTGGAGAGGATCCCCCCCAAACCCCCCCTTTCAGAAGGGGGGGCTCCGGAAGCCCCCCTTTTTAAGGGGGGTGGGATGTCTCTTGGGTAGTGGGATTAGCGCTCCCAAGAGACATCGCGAGGGGGGATACGGCCCCGGGGGTGTTCGATGGTGGGTCAAAGGGTTTTTTACACACCC
>JBFRWI010000031.1:0-22323 GCA_051439505.1 Hormoscilla sp.
TCGGGCGGCCCTCCCAGTCGCCGGATCCCCCCAAACCCCCCTTTATTGGGGGGCTTCCGGAACCCCCCCCTTTTGGAAGGGGGGGTTTGGGGGGGATCCTCTCCAACTACTTTTGACCACACCCACAAATGCATGACCACACCCGATCCTTTCCAACAAATGCATGACCACACCCCGGGCGGGGAGGTCAAGTACCAACTGACGCATGACCACAGAGGTACTCTATAGAGTTGATACGCTTGATGCGATCGCCCCAGGATCCAGAACCAACCAACGTTCTCCCCGATCGTTTTGCCAACTCCCCGTTATGCACTTACTTTCCTTGATTTTAGCATGAGGTAATGAGAGTGTTGTGATTTGGCAATGCATCACCTTTCCCACCTTATCTACCAGTATTCCCAGGGGTTCTCCTTGAGTAGTCTCCCCCCGAACGACGATAACGCTACATTTTTGCTCTAGATAATCTGGAGTAAATATTGGAGGATATCCCAATAAATAACCCAGATCTATTAACCATAACACCGCACCTTCCCAAAGGCAAACCCCCACCACTGCTGTTGGCATATCTGGAATTTGCACGATCGCACTTCTGTCTAATCTCAGCACCTTTACCAACTGGGCCGTCCGCAGCATTCCCTGCATCTCGCCCTGCATAGAAAAACTCAGAAACCGTGTCCCTTCCTCATTCATTGACAACACTTCTCACCGTTTCCAGCATTTCTTCGGGGTCGATCGGTTTGGTTATATAGGCATCTGCACCTTGCTTCATCCCCCAACTTTTATCTATCTTACCCGACTTACTCGAACAGATGATAATCGGAATATGGGCCGTCTTCTCCTTGCCTTTCAGGTCTCTACACAGACCATAACCACTTTGACCGGGTAATACCACATCCATGACAATCGCATCAAATGTTTTTTTCTCCAAGATTGCCTTGGCTGCTTCTGCGGTCGTGACAGGCGTCACATCGAAATGCGCTTTCTTCAAACTCTTTGTCAAGATATCTGCCGCAGTCTCGCTATCTTCCACCACCAAGATTTTTTTCCCCATCTTTATCTCCTCTAAGCTGTCGTGCATTTAAATTGCATGGGCCGATCCGCCGATATCCTTGTTCTGGTGGGACTTTCCCCTTCGCGCAGGCGTAGCCGTGTGGCGCAGCCATATTTTGAATTATGAATTTTGAATTTTGAATTGCTTAGTTCATCCTTCACCCAGAACTCTTTACTCTGCGGACTCCGTTGCCCCTTGGCGGAGAGTAGAAGCTTTTCCCGCACCCGGAGAGGAAAAAAAACTGGGCATTTCTCCTGTCGTCTTGTTTTCCTTCTCCGCCCGTTCTGCTACCTTGCTCAGATATTTAGTAACCAGTTGCAGAGTTTTTTCTGGTTCTGGGGGCTTAGCTAAAAAATCCGAAGCACCCACTAACTGGGCGCGAGTGCGATCGATCGGGTTATCCCGACTGGTAAGGATAATGATCGGCGTCTTTTCAAACACGGGGGTATTGCGCAAGAAATTACAGACATTGTAGCCGCTAGAATTGGGCATCACTAGGTCCAGGAAAATCAAATCCGGTTTCTCTTCTGCCAGTTGAGCCATTCCCCGCATCGGGTCGGTAATTTCCAACATTCTATACCCCGCTGGCATCAAGATTTTCTTCATCGTTTCCAACACCACCTGATTATCGTCAATACAAGCGATTAAAGGTTGTGGCACAGATGGTTCAGTCACTGCTGGGCTTGGTGTCTCCACCGGTTGCACTTGGACTGGTACTGGTAAATCAGGGATTCCTTGCAATTGTAGCAGACCCTTTTGGGCCAAGGGTCTCAAAGCCTGAGTCACCACTATTATCGGTTTGCGTAGCGTCATAGCAATATCCCACAGAGTCAACTCACCCTTCAGGTATTTAGCCATACCCGAAAAAGCTTCCGGGGAAACCTGCTGCTTCAAACTTGGTGCTACAGTTGGAGAAAGCTTGCCCAAACCAGCAGCCACCCATTGTTGTTGCAACCTAGCTGCAGCTTCCAGCACCTGTTCTACTTCCTGGTAAGACAAAGCTAAACCTAGAGAGAGTCCCTGGGAAGTTATTTGCCCGGGTTCCCAATTATAACTTAAATCACTTTTACCTGCCAGACCAAAAAACACTTCTAAGGCAACGGCACGAATTATTTTCTTAGCTTGAGTAAAGTTCAATTGCTTCATTGCAATGCCCTCTGAGAGTAACTGACATTCCCAGGGTTCTATAAATTGCTGTAACTCCGACTCTTTGTCGATCCAGTTAGGGGCATGTTGCTTTGACGCTCTTTCCCAGCGTCTCACTCGGTGGCTGCCGCCTGTAGCATAGAGTAACCTCCCGCCCACCAAGTGCAGTTTTGCCGATAGGGCAGAGTTACTGATAACTAGGTCTCCCGTTGCCCTCTGTTGGTTCAAGCTGTCTAATTCTGCCACCAGTTGTTTTGTGGATGCTGTCATAGGAACGCTCCGCGAAAAATAGAGGTTGCTTTAGCCTAATTTTTTTGTTACTCGATCTCCTATTATGCCTCGTTATTTGGCAAACCATACATTTCCTCAGAAAATAACGTCCCCAATGCTTGGCGAAATTAATTCCATGTTGTATCCTAGGATTCTCTCGATCGCCTCTGATGCCCCCAGATAGGAAACAGGCGTAATGCTATTGGGAACCAGTTGGCCTTCCCTGGATGCTCCGATCCTAGTGGTGCCAGGGAGGGCATCAGCAGTAGAAGTTCGCCGTCTTTCGAGCACCCGCACCCGCACTATGCTATTGTCTTCTCCCCGACCATCAGAGATACTGTACCTGAAGCTGTCGATACCCAGAAAACCAGGGTTGGGTCGGTACAGCAGGCGATCGTCGGTGGTATCGGAGGGAGTACCGTTGTCCAGAAGCCTGAGAGTGCCGTTGGTAGGACTTTCAAAGCTGACAAGTTGAATGCGATCGCCATCTGGGTCAATATCATTAGCCAGGAGATCGATCGCCACTGGCTGGTTTCTCAAGCTAGCAGCGCTGTCTCTCCGGGCCATGGGAGGACTATTGGGTGGGGGCGGAGGTTCGGGAGGATCGACTGGTTCTCCTAGAACTGCGGCCACTGCTGCCGACCCGTCGATCAAGCCGAAACCGCTAGCGAAGTCGAACCCAGGAGTTTCCATATCTATAGCAGTCTCGGACAGCACCGAGTAAATTTGCTGGGGACTCAAGCTGCCAGGACCGCCAGCAGCCTCCAGCATCAAAGCCGCGACTGCTGCCGCGTGGGGGGCCGCTGCCGAAGTTCCGCGAAAAGTCTCGAAACCCGGTACTGTAGTAGCAGTGCCGTCGGGAGCGACAAACAGAGGCTGGTTGCGAATTTCCGGAGTTGGCAAGCGGTTCCCCTCGGTATCGAATAAAATTGGAGTGCCTCCCAGAGAAGAAAAATCTCCCAGTTCTGGTGGGTTAACGCCGAACTCTGGCGTATCTGAGAAGTTAGCTGCGCCGACTCCAGCAGCCCCAGCGGCATTGGGATGACCGAAGGAGGTAGAACTGTTAATTAGGGATTGTTCGGTAAAGTTCGCCCGATCGCCAAAATCAATATATTTGATCAGATCTGGATCGACATCGCTGCCCACGCTCTTGTCGTGGACGATCGTCAAATTAAAAGTTTGGGTTTCTTCTGTGCCGTTAAAAAAAGATAACCGCTCCAGGGCATCCTGTCCCAGGTTAGCGGAAGCCGCACCGCCAACCACTTCAGTGCGGTCTTCATTGAACACATAGATATCTAGGTCTCTGGTAGATCCATCGCCACCGCTAACCGAGAAGAAGGGGTCGTCCCACTGAAAGCTGATAACGATCTCGTCAGAGGGACCGAGAGTGAATTCTTGGAATTCATTGCCCGGAGTGAACTCGTGGGCAGTACCGCCAAAGAAGCTATCTACTTGTCCGAAGAAGTTGCCAGGGAAAATGTTGACGGGAAAGTCTCCCTCCTCATAGGTCGTGCCGGGATTAAAACTGCTTTCATAGGAGTTGTTACCAGCATTACCAACTGCCGAGAAATAGGCCACCCCCGCAGCTGCCGCCCGATCGGCAGCTTGGGCGATAATGCCATCTTGGAAGAAAGGTTGATCGAAGTAGGCAATGTCATCAACAATAATATCGGCCCCAGCGGCCACGAGTTCATCGATGCCATCGGCGAAGTCAGCCGAACCCAACCCTGCGGTGCGAAAGATTAAATCAGCACCAGGAGCCAGATCGTAGATCAGTTGTAGCATGGCCCGACCTTCATCATTGCCAGGAAAAGCTTCATCCCTACTAAGCAAATCTCTCAAGACAGTTACCCCCTCGGGCAGGTCGCCACTTTCGACATCATCGGCGGCTCCCCCCAAGTTATCATAGCTATCGGAGAGCACGCCGATGGTAATGCCAGTGCCGTCTACGCCGAAGTCACTGCGGGCGTCGTCAGCCCTCAGGGCCCGATCGCCTTGAGAGGTGACATCTCCGACGTTAGTAATAAATGTCGGGCCTTGGTGTCTGTCTCGTAACGATGCTTGTGTAGTTCCCATGTCTGGTGTCTCGTGCTTCATGCCCCATTCCGTCTCCAGCTCATGATACCCTTATCGGTTGTTCGCAGTCATTTGGTTCGAGACTGTCTGCCCAAAATCTAGACAGATAAAGGGTTTAAGCCAATTTTACTCCAACAACAAGTCTGAGGCGATCGGGTGGTGGGGGGGTAGATCCTAAAAAATTTATGTATTTGCGGGCGTAAGCCAGAAATCGTAATAGATTGTTGAGAGCATATAAACCTAGAGCACTCTTGTCCGATGGAGGAGAGTCTGCAAAAACATTACTTCAGTAGGAGATTAGAAGGTGGGAACCATTAAAGTAGGCATCAATGGATTTGGCCGCATCGGCAGATTGGTGTTTCGCGCGGCCCTGGAAGGATCCGACATCGAGTTCGTGGGTATTAACGACCTGGTGCCACCAGAGGGAATTGCCTATTTGCTCAAGTACGACTCCACCCACGGTCGCTTTCAGGGTACGGTGGAAGCAAAAGAGCAGGCGATCGTGGTCAACGGCAAGGAAATTCCCTGCGTCTCGATCAAGAACCCAGCGGAACTGCCTTGGACTCAATACGGTGCCGAGTATGTGGTGGAGTCCACAGGTCTCTTCACAGATTATGAAAAGGCTTCAGCGCACCTGAAGGCGGGGGCCAAGCGGGTGGTAATCTCAGCGCCGACGAAGGAGAAAGACCCCGAAAAGGTGCCGACCCTGTTGATGGGCGTGAATCACGATAAATACGACCCCAGCAAGCATACCATTGTCTCGAACGCCAGTTGCACTACCAACTGCTTGGCACCCATTGCCAAAGTTATCAATGACAATTTTGGGCTAGCGGAAGGTTTGATGACCACGGTTCACGCCATGACGGCCACCCAACCAACGGTGGACGGACCGAGTAAGAAGAACTTGCGCGGGGGACGCAGTGCGGCTCAGAATATTATCCCTGCTTCTACGGGTGCGGCGAAAGCCGTGACTCTGGTATTGCCGGAACTGAAAGGGAAGCTGACGGGGATGGCCTTTCGGGTGCCAACTGCCGATGTATCGGTGGTGGACCTGACCTTCCGGACGGAAAAGGCAACTAGCTACCAGGACATCTGTGGGGCAATGAAGGCGGCTGCCGAAGGGGATATGAAGGGTATCCTAGGTTATACGGAAGATCCGGTGGCCTCTTCGGACTTCATTGGGGACTCCCATTCCAGTATTTTTGATGCGGGAGCTGGAATTGAGTTAAACTCGAATTTCTTCAAGATCGTCAGTTGGTACGATAATGAATGGGGCTATTCTCAGCGTATGGTTGACCTGATGCTGTCTATGGCTGCTAAAGGCTAAAGTCTCCCGGCCCGCCGTGGGTTCAAACCCTAAGGCTTTTAGCTGAAGTCGGTTGAAAACCGACTGGAATGCACCATTGGAGATTGGTCAAGTAGTCTCCTGGCCCGCCGTGGGTTCAAACCCACGGCTAATAGCTGAAGTCGGTTCAAAACCGACTGAAAACCTGGATAAAAATACGATCGCAACAGACAAGGGAGTTGGGTTTCGTACCTCTACCCAACCTACGGGACAGGAATATTTTTTATGTATAATAGAGCGCTGTTATGGTCGATTTATTTGTGCTGTCTGGTAAGCGCGATCGCCCTGGCAGTATTCCTCCAGGACTCGCCACTGTCGGTGACGAAGGGTGCTGTTGAGGTGCAGCCAGCGCCCGAGATCAGGGGAGTCTGGTTAACTAATGTGAGCAGTGGCGTGCTATTCTCTCCTTGGGGCATTAACCGGGCGATCGCCCAGCTATCCCAACTAAACTTTAACACAATATATCCTGTAGTTTGGAATCGCGGTCATACATTTTATCCCAGTAAAGTCGGGAAACAAGTTACGGGTAGGTATCAGGAACCTCTACTGAGTTGGGCCAGACCGGGAGGGGATACATTAAGGCAGATAATTAAACTGGGACATAGTCATAAATTAAGAGTTATTCCCTGGTTTGAGTATGGTTTCATGGCACCGAGTGATTCGCAACTGGTGCGGCGTCACCCCGACTGGCTGACTACCAGTCAATCGGGAATGAAGCACAAGATACATAACAAGTTTAACCTGGATTGGCTGAATCCTCTTCACCCAGAAGTGCAGAAATTGATGCTAGATCTGATTCGGGAAGTAGTAACTAAGTATGATGTAGATGGCATTCAAATAGATGACCATTTTGGCATGCCCTCGGAGTATGGTTATGACCCTTTTACTATCGGGCTTTATCAGCATGAACATGGGGGGAAAAGTCCTCCCTTAGATTATTATAACCCGGAGTGGATGTATTGGCGAGCTGCCAAGATTACTAATTTTATGGCACGGGTGTTCGAGACGGTCAAGGAGATTAAACCAGACTGTTTAATTTCCTTATCTCCTAATTCCCAGTATTTTTCCTATAGAAATTATCTCCAAGATTGGCAGACTTGGGTGCGACTGGGTTTAATAGATGAGTTGGTCTTGCAGGTATATCGAGGAAATTTGCCAGATTTTCGAGCGGAGTTGTCACAACCAGCAGTAAAGATAGCTAACCGCAAAATTCCCTTGGCCGTGGGTATTACTAGCGGGACTTTGAACAGTCCCGTACAGATGAGGCAGATCCGAGAACAGGTGCAGGAAGTGCGCGATCGGGGGTTGAATGGAGTATCATTCTTTTACTGGGAGAGTTTGTGGGGTTATATCGCCCCGGAATCTCCCCGGGAACGGCGCCGGGCCTTCCAGAAACTTTTCCCTTCTCGGGCAACTCTACCTTAGAGTTTCCAAGAGTCGGTTCCCAATGAGGGACAGGCAAGATATAACAGGACTAGAATAGTTTTATGTCAGATGTTTTGCCTTCTAAGAAAAAGTTTGCATACAGTTTATGGTTACAGTGGGTATTGGCCACGGTTGGCGGTTTTGGGCTGAGTTTGCTGTTGATTGAAATCGGCGAACGACCGGATATGGGAGTTTGGGAAGGACTCATCGGAGGAGGGGCGATCGGGTTAGGGCAATGGTTGGTACTCAGAGGTCGAATTTCCCATGCTTGGTGGTGGATAGTTGCGAGTATTGTCGGTTGGGGATTAATAGGGGCAAGCGATCTTGGGGCCCTGGGGTGGGCGGCACCGCGAACTATGCAAATTCCTTTGAGATTGATATTCGGGTTTGCGGACGGGTTGCAGATCGGATGTTGGCTGGGAGCGCTACAATGGTTGGTACTCAGTCGGCAAGTCCCCTTCGCTTGGTTGTGGACATTGGTAAGTACGGGAAGTTGGGCTATAGGAATGGCGATCGGGTGGGGAGTAGGGGGAATGTTGCGCCAGGCGACGAACTTTTTTCTGGGAGATGTAGTGGGTTTAGCGGTAGCATGGTTGGTGGTCGGCGGACTGACAGGTATCGCCTTGGCGAGGTTAATGCAATGACTTTTTCGAGCACCTCAATTTTGTTTCCCTCACCCCGCTGCTGCATAGAAACCAGCATCGGGCAACTTGCCCTTCAGCAGCTTTGGGTTCACCTGCATTAAAGATTTAAAGAAAGTTTCTAGCTCTGGCCTTGCCTCTGCTGCTGGCACATATTCAAACAGATTCTTTTTGAGAGATTGCTCAATCACAGTCGAGGGAATGTCCAGATACTTCGACCCCAGTTCGGCAGCAGCAGTAGGGTTTTGCTCGATCCAGTCCAGGGAGTTGCGCAATTCAGATTGGATCGTTTCAGCCACATCGGCATGGTTCTCCATGAAGCTACTCAGAACCGAAACCCCCGCCTGGGGAAAACGAGCCGCTTTACCCGTGACCTGCCCCCAGGCTTTCTTAAAGTCCAGGTTATAGAACAGTTCCATATTCTGCTGCTGAGCTTTAGCCACCACACTACTGGCCTGGGGCTCAGAAAACACCCCCGCATCCCCCTTGCCTACAAGCAAGAGTTGAGCCGTCGTCTGAAAATCTTGGGTAGATTGAATCGTTATTTCCCGGTCGGGTTGCACCCCCGACTGACCAGCCAGAAATCGGAAGATCATCTCTGGCAGACCGCCCTTGAAGGGGATCAGCACCGATTTACCCCGCAGGTCTTCCCAGCTAGCAATGGTAGAATCAGGGGAAAGCAGGTAAATGTTGCCCCAAATCATCACGTTTAACAGCTGAATGGGCAACTCTTTTTGATATAGCCCCGCAGAGAGTAAAGTTGGGTTAGCCGCAAGCTGTACTTGTCGGGAAGTCAACAGGGCTTTCATTTGTTCGTGGTTCCGCGCGGGGATGAACTTGCTATCGGGTACTACCTCAGGCAGACCGCTTTTTTCTATGAGGTAGGCCAGGGGTATCGCTAGCAAAATGGGAGTGCCCCCAATTCCCAGGGAAGACAAATTGCTGCTGGAGGGGACTTGCGGACCGCAGCCTCCTGCCATTGTCAAACCAATGCTAGCGGTCATAAGTTGTAAGAACCGACGGCGATCGCACTTCATAGCTTTAACTCCTCAGATGATGACACTCGGGTTTCGATCCCAAAGCTAGCGGCGACTTCGGGGATAGCCTGTAACTGAGACAGGATGCGGTAAACATAGGCTGGGTCTCGCCTTTGGGGAGGCAGTTCGTTCTGCCAGCTATAGACAATTCTCCCAGGTCGGGGGGACAAGACCAGCAGGCGATCGGCCATAATAGCGGCCTCGGCCAGGTCGTGAGTAACCAGAATAGCAACAGTTTGGTGCTGCTGCACCCAGTTCATCACCAGCCCCTGCAACTGCTGCCGCACGCCGATATCCAGGGAACTGAAAGGTTCATCCAACAGCAGCAGGCGGGGATCTACAGCAAAGGCCCTAGCCAGGTTGACCCGCTGTTTCATGCCACCGCTAAGCTGCTGGGGATACAGGTGGGTCCCATCGGACAAACCTACCTTTTCAGCTAGGGCCCAGGCCAGTTGCAGCCTTTGGGAGAGGCTGACTCCCCGGGCTTTGAGACCAATAGCAATGTTTTCGACGGTGCTGTACCAGGGGAACAGGCGAGGTTCTTGAAAGACATAGGCCGTGCGATCGGGGTCCGGCATCACATCTCCAGCGGTTGGGGAAAGCAAGCCCGCCAGGAGGTTGAGTAAGGTCGTCTTGCCGCAACCCGATGGCCCCATCAGACCAATAATCTGCCCCGGTTCTGCTGCCAGACTGACATCATCCAGAATCAGCCGGGTGTCGTACTGGTGATAAATCCGATTGAGTAGTTGCACAATATTGATTCAAACGTTGCTGATTTCCCTTTTCCTGCTGCCAAGGCATGAGGCCCTGCTGTAGCCATCGCAGTAGGGTATCCGATGCCAAGACTAGCAAAATGGTGACGACAATCCAGGCCATCACCTCAGCAGTATCCAGGTTAGCCCGGGCCGTATTCAGTTCTGCGCCAATGCCCTTAGGAGTGGCCAGTACTTCTGACATAATCGCAACCCGCCAGGAGAGCCCCAACCCCGCCACCATCACTGGCAGCAGTCGGGAGACCAGATGGGGCCAGTAAAGGGACTCAAACAACACCCAGCCCCGCAGTCGGTATAGTTGGGCCACCCCCAACAGTTGCCGATCGATGGTGCCAATAGCATCTGCCCCAGCGGTAAACAGGATCGGTCCCACCGTGACCGCTACGGTAAAGATGGAATTGCTATGGCCCAACCCGAACCACACCATGGTCAGCACCAACCAAGCGATGGGAGGTGTCCCCAGGAGGGCAGTCGCGATCGGGGCAATGGCCTGCTGGATGAGGGGCTGGGTGCCAGCAGAGATGCCCAGCATTCCCCCGACCAGCACCGCTAGCCCAAATCCCACTAGCACGTGAAGTGCCGTTGCCCCGATCGCGGGAAACACCCGTCCTTCTAGCACCAGTGCTTGCAGGGCGGTCCACACCGAACCGGGGGTCGGCAAAATCACGCTACTGTATTGCTGAGCCCCCCATTGCCAGAGCAGTAGCAGCAGCAATAGGGAGATGAGCGGTCCCATCAGCCGTCGCCCGCTTTGATATTCAAAATCAAATAGGTGCATTGGTAAACTGAATGGCTGTAAATTTTTGGAACTTTTGATAAAATGGCTGAAATCCTCTCCTAATGAGAGTTTCAGCCATTTTACATCCAAACTACTGCACCGCGCGGCAGAAATAATCCACCAGCCCGATAGTGGCTTCTTACCTTACTCCAAAAGCCGGAATGAATTTTGAATTTTGAATTGATAAATTCCGCGCAGCGGCACTACTTACTGTAGCTCTCTTGCCTTCCTTTACCGTTTGGCCTTGGGAGCAGAGGTCTAAAGAGGAGATAAACAAAAATGTCCTATAGCGACTTTGACTTGGGTAAAATAACCAAAACCTTTAACCTTGCTACTTCAGAAAAACAGGACTTGTTCGCCGACACTCCAGAGGTAGAGTGCAGCGACTATCTGGCCGAGACCCTTAGATATAACTTGCCCTTGGCTCTGGCCAGCAATAGCGAAAAGGCGCGGTCGGAAATGATTGTCGCTCCGATTTTAATCGAATTGAGAAAACATTTTGGTGATCGCATCAACTTATTTTCTGGCGTCGAGTTTGATGTCGATGCCGCCAAAGGATTAAACGGACGGGTTGACTTTCTAATTTCGCAGAGCTTAGAGCAGCTATTTATCGCCGCGCCGGTCATCACCCTAGTAGAAGCGAAAAAGGAAAATCTGAACAGCGGCTTAGGCCAATGCGTGGCTGAAATGATAGCTGCCAGAACTTTCAACGAGCGCGAGCAAAATGAAATATCGGCTATTTATGGTGCCGTGACCTCAGGAACCAATTGGAAATTCCTGAGACTCCAGGGACAAGCGATCCAGATTGATTTAACCGAATATTACCTCGTCAACGTCCAGAAAATTCTGGGTATTTTAGCTCTGGGAATTAGAGCAAGCCAGAATTAACGCCAAATTCTGTTTTTCATACCATAAGGGACGAGGAAGAAAATAAAGTACCAATAAAAAAGCAGGGGGAAGGGGAACTCAAAAGCGGTCGGTAACGCCGCCCAAGGGTTCGGACGGCGATGCAAATATGCAGTGCAACCCAGCTATGACGCGGGGGTTTGAACCCCGGGCGAAGAACTACTTACCCTTCTTCTTAGCTTTTTGCTTTTCTTTTTGCTTGGCTTTTTGCTTGGCGCGTTTGGCGGCATCTTTAGCAGCTTTTTCTGCCGCGATCGCCTCTAGTCTGGCTTTTTCTTTCTCTTCAGCAAGTTTGTCCAGATAATATTGGTAGTCTCCCAGATAAACATGAAATTCCCCATCTCTGATTTCCACAATTTTATTAGCCACCTGGGAGATAAAATAGCGATCGTGAGAAACAAAGATTGCCGTCCCCTCATAATGCTGAAGTGCCTCTTCCAGCATTTCCTTAGCGGGAATATCCAGGTGATTAGTAGGTTCGTCCAAAATCAGGAAATTGACTGGTTGCAAGAGCATTTTGGCCAAGGCGAGACGGGCTTTTTCCCCGCCACTGAGGGCTTTCACCTGCTTAAAGACGGTGTCGCCGCCGAACAGGAAGGTTCCCAAGAGAGTACGGACCTGTTCGTTTTGCCAGTCAGGAACTTCGTCGTGAATGGTATCCATCACGGTTTTGTCCAAGTCCAAAGCTTCCGCCTGATTTTGTTCAAAATAGCCAGGCAGAACATTATGATCTCCTAATTTAATCGTCCCTTCAGTAGGTGGTTCCAGGCCCATAATCAGGCGCAGCAGGGTAGACTTACCGCAACCGTTGGGACCGAGGAAGGCAATGCGATCGCCCCTTTCGATGAGCAAATTAGCGCCTAAGAACAGGATCTGGTCGTCATAAGCATGGACCAAATCTTTAATAGCGACAACTTCCCGTCCGCTGCGGGGTGCAGGGGGAAAGCGGAAGTGGAGAGTTCTGAGAGTAGCGGTGGGTGCTTCAATGCGTTCGACTTTTTCTAAGAGTTTCTCGCGACTTTTAGCTTGGGTACTGCGGGTAGCGCTGGCCCGGAACCGTTCGATAAAGACCTGCTGCTTCTCTAACTCCTGCTGCTGGCGATCGAAGGCCGTCTGCTGGGCCACTTGCATTTGGGTCTTTTGTTCCAGGTAGGCCGAGTAGTTCCCCAAGTAGGTAGTGGAGACCCCCCGTTCGGTCTCCACTATTTGCAGACCGAGGCGATCGAGGAAAGCCCGATCGTGAGATACAATCACCATGGGGATCGTCAGTCCCTTCAGGTAAACCTCCAGCCATTCGATCGTTTCCAGGTCCAAATGGTTAGTCGGTTCATCCAGGAGTAGCAGGTCCGGAGATTGTAGTAATATTTGGCCCAGTTGGATCCGCATCTGCCAGCCACCGCTAAAGGAACTCACCAGGCGATCGCCATCAGCAGAGTCAAACCCCATCTCCGGCAGCATTTTTTCGATCTGGGCCTCCAAAGCGTAGCCATCCAAGGCTTCAAAGCGGCGCTGGAGTTTATCTAACTGGCCAATTAACCGTTCCAACTCAGCGGGAGTAGCGTCGGACATCTGTTGCTGGACATGGACCAGAGACTGATGTACCCGGTTAGCTTCCTCGAAGACAGTCCAGAACTCTTCCCGGAGGGTATAGTCGGGGTCAACATCAAACTCTTGGGTCAGGTAAGCTATATGGAGGGCCGCAGGTCTAATCAATTCACCGGCAGTCGGTTCGATTTCACCTGTAATAATCTTCAGCTGGGTGGACTTACCGCAGCCGTTGACCCCTACCAATCCTACCCGATCGCCTGGTTTCACTTCCCAGTTAATATCTTTGAGGACAACGCCAGTAGGGTAAATTTTGCTGATATGTTCTAATCGTAGCATCTATATCTCCAAGACCAGTGATGACCAATAGGTCTGTGCTGCCACTTAACTGACATTATTTTAGCTTGCCTCATGTCTGTCTAGTGACATAAATTGGGAATAATGGTCAAGGAAATTATGTGAAATCATGTTAAGCTATCGGGAATGTCCCAATAGTAATATGAAGTATTTAATGTGGAGAAAATTATGAGCGATCGAGGAGCACAGGTGATGAAAACATCAACCCAAATAACTCCTGAAACCCTGCCAAATTATAATGGCAGTAGAAGCACAAAGAAGATCAAAATTTGTGTATATCTTAAAGAAGATCCGGAGAGCATTTCCATTCCCAAGATTACGGAATGTAGCCGAGTGCCAGCCATGGGAGAATTTATCGAGATAGAAAATCATCTCTACAGAGTTTTTTTAGTGTGCCATCAACCCAAAAACCATAGCTATGAAGCTTCGATAGCAGCCTTGAAAACAAGCTGGGATGATTGTGAAAGCTTAATTCAAAGTCACGATCATCCCCGTCCAACTATATAAGTAGCTAGCAAAGATTATCCCGGGAATGAAATATTAAGAAATCCTATTTGGCGTTGCACATTTTTGGGATGATGATTAATGGCTAATGGCTAATGGCTAATGGCTAACTGGAGCCATATATTAACATTTATTCGGGAAATATGTATGGTGCAATGTCACTTATCATCCCGTTGTTATGCAACGCCTCATATTTTTGGGAGACCATGGTTTCTGGTGAAGCTAAATGATGACAATTAAGCCAATAATTCATCAACTGCTACAGAAAAACCTTCGAGAATAGTTTGAGTGCTGGCGACATCGCCACTGCTCAACAAAACCTGTCGCTGTTGAGTGATGATCAAAACCCACTGACTTTCGGGAAACACTAACCAGATTTCCTGACAACCGGACTGTAAATATTCTCTGACTTTACCAAATACTGCTTCGGTAGTATCAGTGGGAGAGACGATCTCAGCAATTAAAGGGAAACTCTGGGGTAGTATGGTAAAATCGCCAAATTGCTCCACCAGTTCGGGAGTCAAGTAGGAAACATCAGGACGACGGCCTTGTGAAAAGGTGCGACAAGGGGTTTCAGCATAAACTTCACCCCCCTGACCACTGGAATGCTTATAATTGATCCAGTAAGCAGCTAATCTAGCTTGAATGCGACCGTGCTTTGCTGTCATTCCGTTTTTCTCCACTAATATCCCATCTATCCATTCCATATTATCAGGGGGATCGAGCATATAGTCTTCTAGGGAGAAGACATTTGCTTCTTTGCAGACAACTGTCGCAGCTACCATAACTTAGATTGCTCCTTTATAGTGTAAGATGTCATCGGTTACTGACTGACTAATTGAGCCATGTGCTTTAAAACTATTAGGACAGTATACAAATCATTCCGACTATCGATCGAGAACAGATCCGACTGAGCATACTTGGGCGTGCTTTCTTTGAGTAGTTTCAGGAACCTATACTCACCGCCATTGGTGACAAACCCCAGAACAGGGGAAGGCTGAGGATTACTCAGCATATAAGCCAGTGCTTGCGGGATCGCTGCTTCCAGGGAGTATTGTGTCCTTTTCGTCTCAATCACAGTTATCCAAAACTCAGGCTTAAAAATCAGGATATCAATGCGTCCCTTGATAATTGTTTCCTCATCAAACGAGGAAATATTTATTTCCTTCTCAGCCGTAATATCGAAGGGCGGGCGGTAAAAACCTGCTAGCCTCAATAGTGGTGACAGCACCACCATTTTTACGATTACTTCCAGCATAATAGATTCAGACAAGTAGCGATAATCACTCTTTACCTCGTCTAGAAGTTGCTTTTCTAAATCCGTGAGTTCGGGCAAATCATCTTGCCACTCTCGGAAGAACTGTTCATCTTCAGTGCGTTCCAGGTTAAATTTATGCCTTAACTGACGCAGGGTAATATATTCGGCCACCATGAATTATCCCCAAGGGAGATATTTCCATGTTATCATAAGGATAAGACCGATCGACTAGCCTTTTGTAATCAACCATGCTCGCCCAGATTAAAGACTTAGCCGCGAACCTGGCCCCTCGACTGATTGAAATTCGTCGGCACATCCACGCCCACCCAGAATTAAGCGGTCAAGAATATCAAACTGCTGCCTATGTTGCCGGGGTGCTTTCTTCCTTGGGACTCCATGTCCGAGAAGATGTCGGCAAAACCGGCGTCGTCGCCGAACTAGATGGTGAAGGTAAGGACGGACGCCTGCTAGCAATTAGAACGGATATGGACGCCCTACCCATTGTGGAACGCACCCATCTTGATTATGCTTCTCACCAGACCGGGGTCATGCATGCCTGCGGTCACGATGTCCATACTACGGTAGGATTAGGCACGGCAATGGTGCTTTCCGAACTGGGGATAAAATTACCGGGTACTGTCCGCTTGCTGTTCCAACCGGCTGAGGAAGTTGGTCAAGGTGCTAGCTGGATGGTGCAAGATAAAGCAATGGAAAATGTGAGTGGAATTCTGGGGGTGCATGTTTTTCCCTCCATCCAGGCAGGGTCAATTGGGGTCCGCTACGGGGCCTTAACCGCCGCAGCTGATGACATAGAACTGACGATTATTGGCGAATCCGGTCATGGTGCCCGTCCCCACGAAGCTATAGATGCTATCTGGATTGCCGCTCAAGTGATTACTACTTTACAGCAAGCCATCAGTCGCACTACCAATTCCTTGCGTCCCCTGGTCCTGACTTTCGGTCAAATTACTGGCGGACGGGCAGCAAATGTGATTGCTGACCAAGTTCGCTTAGTGGGAACCGCCCGATCGCTCGCTCCGGAAACTAGCGCGAATTTACCAGCATGGATCGAGAAAATTGTTAAAGGTATCTGCGACAGTTACGGGGCCCGCTATGAATTAAATTATCGGCGGAAACTACCATCGGTGCAAAATGACCCAGAATTAACACAGTTGGTAGAAACCTGCGCCAGAGAAGCTTGGGGAAACTCCAGGGTGCAAGTTTTACCCGAACCCTCCCTCGGTGCTGAAGATTTTTCCATGTATCTCGAACATGCACCCGGTACCATGTTTCGCCTCGGCGTGGGACAGTCCGACAAACCTAATTATTCCCTGCATCATCCTCAATTTGCTGTCGATGAATCGGCGATCGTCATTGGTGTCGTCACCCTGGCCTACGCCGCCTACAAATACTGGTATTCCTAGCGATCTACTTTCATAACAGGAGCAATAACTTATCACCTTAGAGGGATGCAATTTTGTTATCTATGATACTATTTTAGAATTAACCGATAGAATAACTACGAGCGCAAATAGTCAAGCAGAAGGGTGGTGTTGAAATTGCGCCGACATCTCCTCCTCAATTATCACATATGGAGTCCGACATCTATTGTTGTATACTAGGTGAAAAGAAAAGCCGATGTTGAGAAATTTTGTTAACTAATCGCAGCATTTCCAACTGGAAGTGCTATAAGGAGATGAAAAACATGACTTTACCCCTCACAAAAATCGCCCCAAGCATTGCGACTCTCAAAGTTATATTAGCTTCCAGTCGGTTTAGCGATCGCAACTTTGAGCAGTTGATGGGGAAACGGGAGTTATCGCCACTGCTGTGCCGGAATAAAATGGAGTTGTTAGAGGGTATGCGCAGTGAGACAATAGAGGTATTGCTGCTAGATGTGACCCTACTAGACAAGCAGACTCAGCAATTTTGCTGGCGGACGCAAAACTTGTACCCCGGTCTGAAAATTATCCTGGTGGGCCGAGATGAGCGGGAATTAGCAAGCCACAACTGGGTATATGAATTTCCCGATATTTCTACAGTCTGCTTATCATCTAAGTCAGAATCATCAGTTTCGACAAGTTTTGCTGCCATGCCGCCCGTTCCCAACCCCATAAATTCTGCATCTGCTTCTCACCAGTATTCGGGTAATTCTTACATGGACATGATTTTAGGCGCAGCGATTTTCGATCTCAACGGCTTGCCCAGAGAGTATTTGATCACTAACGAAGTCAAAAACATGAGCTGGGTACAGACGATTTTTCAGGCATTGGGATTGCGATCGCTGCTAATGTCCTCCCTGCGACTAGAGGGATTTCATCACGTAACCATTTACAGCAAAGACCACTGCGCCCTGGTTGTCAAGCAGAAGACTCAATACACCGCCCTATTGATTAATCAGACTCAGTCTACACCAGTTAGCAAGGCTTTCATTGAATGGGCCCAGAACTTTCAGCCCGAACAACTCAAACTCAATCCGCTGTTTCATGTCACCTAAAGTTCATGTCACCTAAAGCCCCGTCGCCAGCTAGATGGCAGGCCACGGGGTACCCCTAGTTTTCTTCGCGACCTTCCAGACCAGAAGATTCCGGAGTTGAGTTGTACAAGGCGTCCAATTTGGAGCGGGCATCTTCTACTGTCATCGATCGCATCACCAGCAGGGGTTCGTCGATCACGTTACCCGCTTCATCCAAAAATTCTGGATGAGGGACAGCTTGACGACCGGAGGTAGCGAGGGACTGATAAGTGTTTTTACTGATGCTCGGGCTTTGGGGCGGATAACTGCGGGTAGAGTCCATACCCAGGGTTAACATGTTGCCGATTAAATTCCGCAGTGCGATCAAAGCCAGGGTAGTAAAGGCAAGTATATAAAGCAGGTGTAACATACGACTTTCCTCCAGACCAGATGGTTATATAGCTTTTTAACGTTTTCAAACCGGTGAATCCTATTTTCCCAGTCTGGGGCCAGCTGGGAGAGGGTGCATCTTATTTTCCTTGCTGCCACGCCCTCACTTAACGGTGGGGCTACTCGAAGCGACCGCCCTACTAGGATCGGGTCAGCACCGGCACTATTCGTGGCCGAGTGAGGCAGAGGGCGGTCGCTATTGACTAACGCACTAGATAATCTTAACATAAGTTACGTTTCTTTACAATATGAAACTTTCTGTTTCATATTCTCGGTCTCGGGCCGCTCCCGGACAACATCGGTAAGATATAGGCTATGAACGGTATAACCCTAATATTAGCGATCGGTTTAAACTCACATCTTGCACCATTGTAAATTGGTCTCCTGGCCCGCCCGGGGTTCAAACCCCGGGCTAATAGCTAAAGTCGGTTGAAACCGACTGAAAACCTTATAGAGAAAGCGTTTTACCCTCGTCGGCAGGCTTCACGAGAGGAAATCCTTATCTAGACAATGTTGAGAGTGGGTTTTAACCCACTTAAGCTGTTAGCCGTGGGTTTTAACCCACGGCGGGCCATGAGACTATTCGAGATGGGGCCTGATGGGAATTTACTTTCGCTATGCTACATTAGGGTGACGCCCGAACCGACGAGATAGAGAAAGAAAGCTGCATGGTTAAGCAAGAGATACCTGGAACGAAATTAGAGGAAGTGCAACCGGCCAAAATTCAACTGCCGCGCACTAGCGAGTCGGAGTCGTTGAAAAAAATCCGTCACACGACTTCCCACGTCATGGCCATGGCGGTGCAAAAGCTGTTTCCCAAGGCCCAGGTTACCATCGGTCCCTGGATCGAGAATGGTTTTTACTATGACTTCGATCATCCAGAACCCTTCACGGAAAAGGATTTGAAGGCGATCAAGAAGGAGATGATCAAGATTGTCAATCGGAAATTGCCAGTGATTCGGGAAGAGGTCAGCCGGGAAGAAGCCCAGCGTCGGATCTCCGAAATTAATGAGCCTTATAAGCTAGAAATCTTAGCAGGATTGGAAGATCCGATCTCCATCTACCACCTGGGAGACCAGTGGTGGGATTTATGTGCTGGTCCTCATCTGGAAAATACCAGTGAGATCGACCCCAAAGCGATTGATTTGGAAAGCGTGGCCGGTGCTTACTGGCGAGGGGATGCCACGAAGGCCCAGCTGCAACGGATTTACGGCACGGCCTGGGAGGCACCGGAACAGCTTAACGGAGTACAAGCGCCGCAAGGAAGAAGCCATCAAGCGGGATCACCGCAAGCTGGGTAACCCATATCGGTAGAGTCGATTTGTTCAAGACTTCCGGACATTGGCAGAAATATAAAGAAGATTTGTTTCCGATGATGGGAGAGTCGGAAGATGAGGGCTTTGTCCTCAAAGCGATGAATTGTCCTTTCCACATCCAAATCTATCAGAACGAGTTGCGATCGTACCGGGAGTTACCCATGCGTCTGGCGGAGTTCGGCACTGTCTACCGCTACGAACAATCAGGAGAATTGGGGGGTTTAACGCGGGTGCGAGGCTTTACCCAGGATGATTCTCACCTGTTCGTGACGCCAGAACAACTGGATGAGGAATTCTTGAATGTGGTAGATTTAACCTTGTCGGTGTTCAAAACTTTGCGCTTGAGCAATTTTAGAGCCCGACTGAGTTTCCGCGATCCGAATTTGGATAAATATATCGGTTCCGATGAGGCTTGGGAAAAAGCCCAAAATGCCATTCGTCGGGCGGTGGAAACCTTGGGGATGGAACATTTTGAAGGCATTGGGGAAGCGGCGTTTTACGGTCCCAAGTTGGATTTTATCTTCCGGGATGCCCTGGAACGTGAGTGGCAGTTGGGTACGGTGCAGGTGGATTATAATTTGCCCGATCGCTTTGATTTGCAGTACGTGGCGGAGGACGGTTCTCGCCAACGGCCAGTGATGATTCACCGAGCTCCTTTTGGCTCTCTGGAACGCTTAATTGGCATTTTAATTGAGGAGTATGCGGGAGATTTTCCCCTGTGGTTAGCACCGGTACAAGTGCGATTTTTGCCCGTGAGTGACGCGCAGTTGGACTTCGCTAAAGAGGTGGCAGATAAGATGCGTTACTTTGCCATGCGCGTGGAGGTGGATACCACTGGCGATCGCCTGCCGAAGATGATTCGCAATGCGGAGAAACAGAAAATTCCCGTAATGGCGATCGTGGGTGCGAAGGAACTGGAAGATAATACTCTGAGTGTGAGAACTCGCGCTGCGGGGGTTCCTTCTCAAGATTTGGGCGCTATCCCCGTGGCCGAGGTTCTCGATAGGTTGAAAGAGGCGATCGCTAACCACGATAACTTCTAAGATGCATCCCGGAGGCGAAGCATTTTGCCCTCGTTACCAGGCTCCGGCCTGGTAATGATATTCTAGAGGCTCTGCCTCTAATTGCAATTGGTGTAAGGGTGGCAGCCACCACGATAAAATAGGATAAGATAGAACTAGCAACTGAACAGATCCACAGCGTGTTACAATCAACCTAGTTAATGGGAGGTCACGATGGAACCGCAACAGCAGCACAATAGTTTACTTGAGGAAGTTAAATCCAGTTTGGGCCAGCTTTCTGATGAGCGATCGCGCCTAGCAAGAGAATTCATAGCGTACCTAGAACAGCAAGACAGAGACGATCGGGACCGTCGCCGGCAGCAGTTTTTAGCCACAGACGCGGCGATCGCCCGCCTCCGGGAACAAATCAGAGCCCGTACAGGGATACATCCCAATTCTGTACCACTAATTCGCCAACTCCGGGAAGGAGACGAATATCGTGGTTGAGCAAGTTCTTTGTCTGGACACCAGCGTCATTATTAAATACCTAACGCTAGAAGAGCCTGTAGAGGAAGCAGAACAAGCTATCGAACTTATTCACACAGCCCAATCAGACACCGTACAGCTGGTGGCTCCAGTCTTTGCTTGGGCAGAAGTTGGTTCAGTGCTGCGCAAGAAGGTAAGAACTAACAAGTTGACAGTTTCCGAAGCTGACAGCTTGTGGCAGTTTTTTGCCACCTTACCTATTGACTATATAGATAGTCAGCAGCTTCGTAATCGAGCATGGGAAATTGCCCAGACCTATCAGTTGCCAACTCTTTACGATGCCGCCTTCCTCGCTTCTCTAGAGGTAGCAATAGCCCCAGAGAGCGCTACGCGAGAATTTTGGACAGCAGATCGAGTGCTTTTGAATTCCTTGGGGAGTGCAAGACCAGCTTACGTTAAAGAACTTGGCAACTGAATTTACTCATGACTAGGCGATCGCCTGGTCATGAAATTCTAGAGGATATACCTCTAGTTGCAACTGGTGTCAGCTCTGAGTAAAGAGTAAAGAAGGAGATTGAACAAATGAGTTTGGTTATTTCCGAATGAGAGCCGACGCTGAGGATATCCATTACCGTCATTCAGTGGAACGAAGATAAAAGCGATCGCCCTTCCCTCGAACTCGTAAAGAAAAGGGCGATCGCCTGCAATCCTCGTTCTTTAAGAATCAGATTCCGTATTAGGCGGCGGAGGTAATTCAACGTTACCTTCGACAGGAGTTACCGTTAATTCTGGCGATTTAGCCGCCTTGTTAGCCTCAATTACCTCAGCTATTGCCTGAGCAAAGTGAGACTGAGTAACGCGCTTTTCTGCTTTCCGCTTGTCTTCTGTAGCAGCAGCAACTACAGCTTGAAAAACAGCATTTTTGATGTCTCTTCCCGATATCTCATCAAATTCTGAGGCCAGCTTGGCAAAATCCACCGAGTTATCTAAAGGAAGCTTGTTGGGAATCTGAACGTCCCAAATTTTTGCCCGTGCTTCCTCATCGGGTAAATCAAACTGAACCTTCCATCGGATGCGACTAATAAAAGCCGGATCGTAGTTACGGATTAAGTTCGTAGCAAAAATCACAATCCCCTCATACAAGGAGAGTTGTACGAGCATAACGCTGCGGGTGAGGTTAACCGCCGTATCAGTTGATTGGGTGACGTTTTCTAAACGTTTTCCCAGGAACGAATCAGCTTCATCGAAGAAGAGAACTGCCTTCTCGCTAGTTGCAAACTCAAAAGCTTTGGCGATATTCTTCGGAGTGTCGCCGACATACTTAGATTCTAGCTGTTGGTAGGGAACAGCTAAAATTTTCAGCTTCAGCGCCCGAGCAAGTGCTTCAGCAGTCAGAGTTTTGCCCGTTCCTGGCGGACCGGAAAAGTTAACAGAAAGAGCTTTGTCCAACTTGTGCTTCTCAGCCATGCCCCACTCGTTGTAGATTAAATCCTGATACTGAAG
>JBFRWI010000032.1:0-27150 GCA_051439505.1 Hormoscilla sp.
TGCGCCAAATTACATAGTCAAATTTATCGGACATCTGCTTGACTAGCTGCACCGCGATCGCGGTTTTGCCGATACCAGTCATGCCCAGAACAGCCACCAGGCGACAGCGTTCCTGCAAGATCCATTGTTTGAGGGTAGTCAGTTCTGCGGTGCGTCCGTAGAAAGGGGAGACATCAGGCGCATCAGCTAAATCTAGACGTACATTCGGTCTAGGGTTGTCTTGGTTAGGAGTTTGCTCATTTGAGGGAGGGTGCGGGACTTCTTTTGATGGCAAACTGTCTCCACAAATGCCAAAGTTACCAATCTGTACAGAGTCTTTTGTAAAGTTTAAGACATTGGAAACTTGCAATCTATCTAAAACCGATTTCAAATTCTTTTTCCCGACTTTTCCCCCCAACTCTGGAGAGAGGGTATCCAACAATTTGGAGCCAACATGTCTAGCGTAGCCCTCACTACATGGGAAGTCCCGAGCGATTTTAGAGTATGTGTGACGTTGGAAAGTACCGCGCAGGATGGCCTGTTGCAGGTCGGAGAGCGGTTTGCCGGTCTTAGCGAAAAAGATGTCGGAGGCGAGGCTGAGGAAATCTTCAAGTTCCATAGGTCGATCGCCGGTGGATAGGTCCGGTAGATACTGGGATTTGCTCTATTGTAATCTAACATAATCTAACATAATCTAACATAATCTGACATTTGCGGCAAAATCTAACATTTTCTGACATAGTGCGATCGCCGATGATTGTGAAATTGCATACAAAATCTGACATTTTCCGATGGGAAAAGACTTAAATATTGCCATAAGATTTTAAATGACGCAATTACAGCCCATGTCAGTTTGATATATGCTAGCGAGTGCGGTTAGAACGACTGCCACGACATACCATGAGACAAGTAACTAGACATTGTATAAGTTAGCATTTTTTCAGTCCATCAGTAAAAATACTCAAGTGAAATTGTCATGGAACCCCAACAAAAAGAACAATCACCTAACATAGATAGCAACAATCATCGTGTGAATTCAGAACCAAATTCTGAAGATCCACAAAATTCTCCGCAAGATTCATCCAATCAGCCTAGCCAAGATTCAGGTAAGAATATTGCTAAAGGATGGGGTAAATTTGGAATAAATTTTAAGTTTTTCACCAAAGACCCAATTGCGGTTGTACTCTTTGTATTTCAATTAATTAGTTGGACCACAACAGTTAAAGGCGCACATATTATCTTTCCCAAAGCTAATCAAATTTCTCTATCTCTATTAAGAAATTCAATTACATTTAAGTTAATGCCTTTTGTGCTAGGTAGTGCAGTCCAGTTAGCTTTAATTATGCTCTTAATCGCCAAAAAGAAAAAAAATGAATCTATTGTCAGAAGATGGTTCATGATTATTGTCTTAACCGCAGCCAGCAGTTATACTAGCTTTTTTTGCTTTTATGATGCATTACTTGGAGGCGAATTAACTGAAAATTCTCCGAAAAAAATCCAAGCACATGAAAGTCTTAAAAATCAAGTATATACTCCTTTGCAAGCTGAATATGAAAATTTACAAAACCAGTTGTCTACAATAGAAAAACGCATAGAAGACGAAATCAACGGTACAAGAAGTGGAGTCCCGGGGATCGGACCTATAGCGCGGAGTCTTATTCAGGAGAGAGAAAATATTCAAAATAAAGTGGATCGAATTGAAGGAATTATTGCTAATTCAAATCTTGACGCAGCATTTAAACTGTCCCATGAAGATATTGATAAACTTTCAACTAAAGAGCTTTACGATCTAGGATTAGTTGCTTGGAGTTCAATTCCAGCAGCTCACAAAAATAATTCACTGAAACCACAATTTTCTGATTATGAAAACCCGGAAGCATTTTTGCTGCCGCTGGAACGATTAAAGGCTGGAGATAAAAACGCGCTTGCAGCTTTAGTAATCGCATCTTTTATAGATAGTTCATCATTTATTTTAGGAAGTATTGGCGATAATTTCTCCTTGTCCACAATATTTGCTCTGAGCGTTTCAGGGTTAATTCGTAATATAAAAAGAGCTAAGGCGACTATAAGAAGAGCGATCAATGGAGAAGCAGTGCCCTTTGAAATTGAAGATCGTCAAATCTCGGAGATGACTGAAAGCATCAAGCTCGATACTGGTATAACGGGCACTGATTTTTTAGGAGAATTGCAGGACAACATTGAGAAAATTGACGATAATACATACATTATAGACTATGATAATTTAGCGAAGGATGAAGAAGGTGATGATGACAGCACGAAGAAAAAGAAGCGAGCTTATAAAAGTTTATTACTAACCCTTGAACATCATCCGTTTAAATGGATTGAAGATTACAAAGGAAAATCAAATATTATGTATTTATTAAATCCTTTCAGGAGTGATATACAAACTGGGGATACTTCGCAAGCCAATCAAGATAAATCCAAAAAACTGAAAATTAAAACAGAATGTCAAGATGCTTTTTTCAACTGGTTAAAAGACGAAAGAAAGAGGCAAAGTGATGAGGAACAGTCTCCAACTAACGCTGAAGCAACAGCAGTAGCTGAAATAAATTTTTTCGCTAATTCTACTGTGAAGACATCGCCAAACTCTGAAGAAACATAGATTTCCCTTATTCCTCTGGTTTCAGAGGAAAGTGCGATCGCCCCCTGGTCTCAGACGAAAGTGCGATCGCCCCCCGGCCTCAGAAGAAAGTGCGATCGCCCCCTGGTTTCAGACAAAAGTGCGATCGCATTTATCTGGTCAAAGCAAATTTATATGTAGGGGCGAAGCATTCTGGCAGACAATTGATAGGTATTGTCGAAAGATTTACTTCCAGAATGCTTCGCCCTGGCCACCTTGGGAGAAGAGATTCGATCGCCCCTGGTTCCAGAATAAAGTGCGATCGGGGTCCATCTCATGGGCGCCGGGCGAAGCATTCCGGGCGTAATTTTTTGGTTTTAAGGCATAATTGGCTCGCCGGAATGCTTCGCCCCTACAGGTATATTTGTGTGCGTTGGGATACTTGATATCGCCCCCCAGTCTCGGAAGAACGTGCGATCGCCCCCCAGTCTCGAACGAAAGTGCGATCGCCCCCCAGTCTCAGAACAAAGTGCGATCGCCCCCTGGTCCCAGAAGAAAGTGCGATTGGGTGCAACGAAGATGCATGTAATTAAGCCCGCGCAGGCGGGCTTTGTTCTTGTAGCCGGACCCTTTAGGGTTCGGATCGCTTCGGGTCTCAGCGTGCGATCGCCCCCCGGTCTCAGACAAAAGTGCGATCGCCTTTATCTGGCCAAAGCAAATTTATATGTAGGGGCTCAGCATTCTGGCAGACAATTGGTAAATATTGTCGCTCATATTTACTTCCAGAATGCTGAGCCCTGGCCACCTTGGGAGAAGACATCCGATCGCCACATTTTTTCATACCGTTTTATATAAAAAATGCTACAATTATTGACAATATGCTATTAGTCGGTTTTAACCGACTTTAGCTATTAGCCGGGGGTTTGAACCCCCGGCGGGCTGACAGCGAAGTCCGATCGCCTTTATCTAGTCAAAGCAAATTTAGAGATCGTAGTTAATTATCCGAACTTGACTACGAACAGCGGGGAAACACTAAAGTGTTTACTACGAACGGCGGGTAAACACTAAAGTGTTTACTACGAACCAGGGCTATTTCATTTGAAAAACAACTCATCCCTTATCCAGCCAATAATATAGCCCCTGCGCAGGGTCGGGGGCCCGGAGCGTCCCGGAGCGTGGGCTTGGTTCTTGTAAGCTGTCGCGCATTTAAATTGCATGGATCCAAATGCTGAAACCATTGCTATCAATGACTTTCCCCATTTTTAATTTTTAATTTTTAATTTTGAATTGTTTAGCCGCACCCTTTAGGGTGACGGAATCAAATTGCTCCTTTTTGCAGTCACGTGACTTGCAGACTGATACAATCGGAGATGCCCCCTCATGAGAGAAACCCTATTGCTCGATCGCTATCGGATCCTCGGTGACTTGGGGACTGGCGGGTTTGGCGACACTTTCCTCGCTGAAGATACCTACATGCCTTCCAAACGCCGCTGCGTCATTAAGCGCCTGAAATCGATCGCTGGTAGCCCTCAAATTCAACAGATGGTGCAACAACGGTTTCAACGAGAAGCCGCTATCTTGGAAGAACTTGGCCAGCAAAGCCCTCAAATTCCCGAATTATATGCCTATTTTCAGTTAGCAGACCAATTCTATCTCGTTCAGGAATGGATAGATGGCCTTACCCTTACTGAGTTGGTCTCCGACCAAGGGCCCCTCGGGGAAACTGCCGTGGGGGAAATCTTAGTCTCTCTCCTCCCTGTCTTGACTACCGTCCACAGTCAGGGTATCGTTCACAGAGATATTAAACCCGATAACATTATCCTCCGCAACCGCGATCGCCAACCTGTTTTGATTGACTTCGGTGCAGTTAAGGAAACTATGGCAACGGCGGTCAATGTCACCGGAGAGTCCCGAAACTCAATGATAGTTGGTACCCCTGGGTTCATGGCCTCGGAACAAGCTGCTGGCCGACCCCTTTACTCTAGCGATCTGTATAGCTTGGCACTCACCGCAATTTATCTGCTCACGGGAAAGATGCCTCAAGAGTTGGATATAGACGAGAACAGCTGTGAGATTATTTGGGATCCTCGTTCTTTGGGTCTGGACCCCACTCTGGCCTCGGTCCTGAAAATAGCCATCGAGTCCCGTCCCCACTCCCGCTTTTCCACTGCTGGAGAAATGCTAGCAGCTTTGCAGGGTGCCGATGCTGCAGTTTCTCAGGTTCAGTCTACTGTCACGATATCCTCCTCGCGGAAATCTCCCGCACTCGGAAAAATTCCAGGAATTGCTCTTTGGGGTACTCCCATCTTGGCCGCTATGGGCGCGATCGCCCTTTGGCAGACCCCATACCTGCAACCCGCACCGGGTCCGAAACCCCTGCCACCTTCAGCACTGACTCCGATCGAGCAGAATGTCAGCGAGACACCAGTCTTGCCCCCCAGATCCGTACAAACTCAGCGAGTCAATTTTGCGGCGGGGGCGACGGGGGATGTTTTGCAGGGTACTGTCGCCCCCCATCAACTGCAACGCTACCTACTTGAATGCGGCCAAGGACAGCAGTTTATCCTTCAGGTAGGCCACGGAAATGTCAATATCGCCATCAGAGACCCAGAAGGGCAGATCCTGGGTGCGGCCATGCCCGGTCAGACCGGGTGGCAAGGGATCCTTCCCAGTACGGGAGATTACATTGTCGAAATTTCTTCGCCTGATGGCTCGGATTATGCTGTGGAAGTTGCAGTCCTATAGTATTTGATTCATATCCGATACCCTGCACTATAATATCCCTAAGGGGGAAAGTGATATGAAGTCACAGTTGGAAACTCGCTATCGTCCGATCCGCGAATTGGCTGCCGGAGGCTTTGGCAAAACCTTCCTGGTAGAAGATACCCAGATGCCTTCTCAACGCCTCTGCGTGATGAAGCAGCTCAAACCAGTTACGGGCAACCCGCAAATACTTCAGTTACTGCAAGAACGCTTTGCTAGGGAAGCCGCTATCCTGGAAGCCCTGGGTGACCCGATCGATCGAATTCCTAAATTATATGCTTATTTTGAGGTGGGTGGTCAATTCTATCTGGTGCAAGAATGGATAGAGGGGGCGACCTTGACGGAAAAGGTGGAAGGATCAGGCCCACTCACGGAGACGGAAGTCCGCTCTATCTTACTCTCTCTGCTGTCCGTACTGGAACTCGTCCACGGCCAGGGAATCGTTCACAGAGATATTAAACCCGATAATGTTATCCTCCGCCAAGCCGATGGCCAGCCAGTTTTGATAGATTTCGGTGCCGTTAAGGAAATTATGGGCACCCAGGTAACTTCCCAGGGACATTCTGCCCCTAGGACGATCGCCATTGGGACTCCCGGATACATGCCTCCAGAACAAGCGGCAGGTCGTCCGGTCTATGCTAGTGATTTGTATAGTTTGGCACTAACTGCGGTCTATCTGCTGACTGGCAAGACTCCCGCAGAATTAGAGACAAACCTATTTACGGGTAAGATTGGGTGGCGTGACTATGCTCTTAATGTCAGTGATGATTTGGCCTCGGTCCTAGACCGGGCGATCCAACCTACAGCAGGCGATCGCTTCTGTACTGCTACGGAAATGCTAGCAGCTCTAACCGCTTCTGTCAAGCCTCTCGGAACAATATCCGCGACTCAACTATCCCCCGCACCGAGGCAGACTAAAAAGAAATCTTCTCTCTGGCAAAAAGGGGCGATCGTCAGTAGTCTGATTAGCACTTTTGTCATCTGTATTTCCTTAATTAAACCGGAAGCTTTTGCTTTCCGTTCTGCTGCTAAATTATCTCTACAACCTCCCCAGTCAGAACAAATATTCTCGCCCATGGCAGACACCGAACCAGAAGTGATTCCCGAAAAGGCCCGATCGCCCATTCCCGAGGGGACAGCACTCAAGCAATTGCAGAAACAAGCACCGAAGCCAATTGTATCAGATCCTACTCCCGCAATTGTCCCCGATCCTACTCCCGTTCCTCAGTATACGCCCAATTCGCTCCATCTGTCCTTGTCCGGAGAAAATAGTAAAGAGCAATTGGACGAACTAGCAGACCGCTTATATTATGCCCGATATCCGGAGTTGCAAGGCACAAAAATCCAGGATGCAGAAACTAAATTGGCCCGAGAATGGACGACGATCAGAAAGGATATAGAACGGGAAGTCGATCGCCTGACAGAAAAACTGTTTCGCGAACGGCATCCGGAACTAGCAGGGCGAAAAAATCGGCCATCTGAGTTGCGAGCAACTCGGGAAAAAATCAAGCAATGCGATGCTGTAGTAGACTACATTTTCTATTTATATCATCCCGAGTTAGCAGGCAGAAAGATCCAGTCGGAGGAAATGGAATTGGCCCGAGAATGGTCGGAAATTAAGCAGCAGGTTAGCAGTTGTCATTAACAGTCAATTAGTAAATTAGCCTCCTGGCCCGCCGTGGGTTCAAACCCACGGCTAATAGCTAAAGTCGGTTGAAAACCGACTCTCTATCTTGTAAAAAAAGTAATTGAAAGTTGATCGTAGGTTGGGTTTCCGCACGAAACCCAACCAGGCGATCGCCGAAGAACTAAAGTTCTTACTACGAACGCGGGAAGAACTAAAGTTCTTACTACGAACGGCGGCAAAAACTAAAGTTTTTACTACGAACAGGTTTGTAGTAAGGACTTTAGTCCTTCTCTGCCCGATCGGGCCAACAATGCTATTATATTCTCTGTTGGGCGATGGGGTCGGAAATTCCACCCCTCGGCCTGGCATTTCGGACCGGACCGGACTTCTCGCTCCTGGCCAGTTACGGTCATAGATAGTTATATATGCATAAGTTGTAAATTATAAATTCCCTATTGCAATCGGTAATTGTATAATACTAGGGAAATGTTCGGTCCTGAAGGTCGGCGTTATCCCCCTAGCAATGTTATGCAACAAGGTCAAATTATAGCAGGACATTACAAAATTATCCAGCCCCTGCAAGCAGGACAGCTTTGCCGGACTTATCTGGCGGAAGATACCCAACTCAAAGATAGTCGTTGTATTATTAAAAAACTTCATCCCGATTCTCAGGAAACTTTCGTCATAGAGACGGCTCAACGTCTTTTCGATCGGGAAGTGGATGTTCTCTACAAGTTGGGAAATCACGATCGCATTCCCCGACTGCTTGCGGACATTCGGGAAAATCCGGATTTTTATCTGGTGCAGGAATGTATCGACGGCGACTCCCTCGACAAGCAGGAAATTGTTCCCGGAAAACGCTATACCGAACCCCAGGCGATCGACCTCTTGCAGCAGGTTCTGGAAATTTTGACATTTGTTCATGAAGAAGGGGTCATCCACCGGGATATTAAACCTTCTAATTTAATGCGCCGGAAGTCGGATGGCAAGCTATTCTTGATCGATTTTGGGGCGGTTAAGGAAATTAATAAGATGGGGGGCAACTCTAGCGGACAAAATACAATCGTCGGCACTCCTGGCTATGCTCCTAGTGAACAATTAGAGGGTAACCCCTGCAAAGCTAGCGATATCTATGCTTTGGGTATGACGGTCATTTATGCTTTAACTGGTGTCCCTCCTCATCAGTTGCGCTCCGCTAATGCTCGGAAATTCAACTGGCGTCATCTGGCTCAGGTTAGCCCAGATATGGTTAAAATATTAGACAAGATGGTTTCCGCTAATCTTAAGGGGCGCTATCAAACTGTCGAGGAGGTGCTCCGGGATCTACAACCTCTGCTAGCTTCTGGCCCCACAATTATGTCTACTAGAAAAAATTCGCTCAAACCAATCCTTTTATCAGTCGCTGTCCTGCTCGGACTCGGTGCTCTCTTCGTTGTCCCCAGAGTTTGGTCCGCTTTTCAGGCTCTCCAATTTTACAATCAGAGTAAGGAGCTGATCGATGCAGGATCCTATGAGGAGGCGATCGCGACTTTAGAGCAGGCCCTGGACATCAAGCCTGATTTCCCGGAAGCTCTCACTGACCTTGGTTATGCTCTGGGTAAGCTAGATCGTCAAGAGGAAAAGTTCTCTGCCTGCCATCGGGCGGTAGATGTGGACCCCTATTACGCGGAAGCCTGGAATTGTCGGGGTCTGGCTCGGTTTGCTCTCCGCGAATATGAAGATGCGATCTTGGATTACGATCGCGCTTTCGCTATCGATCGTAACCAGCTTAGAGCTTTGTATAACAAAGGCGACGCTCTCTTGGAGTTGAAACGTTACGAACAGGCGCTATTTGTTTCAGACAAGATCCTGAAGCTCGACTCCGACTATTTCATGGCTTGGTATCTCAAATGCAAGATTTTTAATCGCCAGCAGGACTTTCAAAAGGCTCTCGAATCATGCGATCGGGCTTTGGAGATGGAACCGGACCATCAAGAGACCATTAAGTTGCGCAAATGGATCCTGCAACAACAGTCGCAACAACAGTAGAATGGGCACCCATTCGATTTGGCTCAGGACCCGGGGTTCAAGCCCCGCGTTCCCTGGATCCCGCCGCTGTTGACCTTCTGCTAGTTCTCTAACTACTGCTTTGGGAACCCAGATACTATCAAATAAAGTTCTCAGCCAGTCTATAGATTCTATTTTGTGCAGGTATAGTAGGGGAGATGTATTACTGATGGCTACTGGCACGTTCTACTTCCAATTCTTGTAATTCTTTGGCAAAGGGAAAGACTTTATAGTTTCCCAAGTTGAGTAGGAACTCTACACGCGACATTCCTGCTAGTTGGGCGGCTTTGCTGGAGGATAAACTCTCCATTTCATAGAGTTTAACCGCTGCTAATATCCGCAATTGGACTGCAAAAGTCGCTGCATCTGCATTGGTTACTTCTAGCACCGATTTGGGAATCTCGATCGATATCTGACTGCCTGTCATTTGGGTAAGATTATTGGGGATTTTAATAACGATTAATGCTAACTTATTTTTTGCGATCGCCTTGTCAGCTTTGGGGACCTGGCGGTATTCTAGCATAAAAGAAGTTGACGATCCGATCGCTCCTCCCTGGCCACTGTGAGGTGGGGTAACTGGCATCAACCCAACCGGCAGTCTGGTCCTGGGTTGCGCCAGTTGGTTCTGCCAAAACAGTAGGGCACCTATAGGAAGTATCGGTTGGGTTTTGTGAGACAACCCAACCTACAGAAGCTCATATCTCATTATTGATTCGGAGAAACCAGGTTTCTTGACCTCTGCCCTTGGCTCTGCCGACGACTTAAGCCCAACAATTCCCATAAGGTTACTGGCTGACCGTACTCTTGTACTCCCCGAGAGCCTTGGTTTTGCGGATAAATTCGATTTAGGTTCCTGGTGGAACTGGCGCTAAACAGGATCTCGCCGCATCCTGCTCGATCCTTCTCCTTCAGGCACACCACCGGCAATCCCCCGACTTTTTCTACCTGGATGGATAAATCATCCCCACCGGTTGCTAAAGCGGCTTGCAGCTTGTCAGATACTGGCTGACATTTTTTCTGAGGATCCTCGGACTGGCGTAAGGCGTCATCATGCCAGTAGAATAGAGAATTTCTTTCGCCCGTCTGAGTTTCAGTAGCGACTGTGGTCACCACGCCGTCGATGTCCTCGCAGCCAAACCTTAGTTCTGTGGCGGAGGCTGGTTCGCCGATCGCTGTGACGGCACTGACGGTCACTGCCGCTGCTGCTAAAATTGTTTGTGACAAAAATTTACATTTCATTTGACTTCACTCCTAGCATTTAGTGCTACATTGGTTTATTATATTCGGAAGCCTAACTCAATTAATACTTGCTGCTGTTGTTGGAGCCAATACAAATGCTAAGTTTTGATAAGTTTTATGAAGCCCTGGGTTGCCCATTGCAGCCAAGTATGAATAATACCACAGAAGAGTTGAGAAGTCAAGAGGTGGAAGTGAAAAAAACGAGATTTCCTTTCTGGGTCTGGGCCCTGGTGCCAACGGCCCTGTCGGGACAGATGTTGCTGCCACTCACGGCCTGGGGGCAGGCAATTACCCCGGACGGCACCCTGCCGACTCAGGTGATGCAGGATGGTGACAATTATACCATTGAAGGCGGGGGGAGAGCGGGGGGTAATCTATTTCACAGTTTTGACAAGTTCTCGGTACCCGCCGGCGGGCGGGCATTCTTTAATAATGCTGCGGATGTGGAAAATATCCTCAGTCGGGTGACGGGAGGCAATGTCTCTAATATTGATGGGTGGATTAGAGCTAATGGCAATGCTAATCTGTTCCTGATTAACCCGGCGGGAATTGTCTTTGGCCCCAATGCGCATCTGGTTGTTGGGGGGTCGTTTCTGGGTAGTACGGCCAGTAGTCTGCTGTTCCCCGATGGTACGGAGTTTAGCGCGACAAACCAAGAGACGCCGCTGTTGACTATCAATGCTCCTATAGGTTTGCAGTTTCGGGGTAATGAGGGTAATATTGAACTTCGATCTAATATTAGTGTAGATATAAGCCCATTACCAGACGTCCCTACACCTACACCTGCGCCTGAAATTGACCCACTTATCCCACCCCCACCAGGAACTGATATTAGAGTCCCATCACCATCTATACCCGGCTTTCCCGGAACGCAATCTAATACCCAACTTACAATAACACTGGTGGGTGGGAATGTCAGATTGGATGGGGGAAGAATGACAGCTATAGACGGAAGAATTAATTTGGGAGGTTTGGCAGCAGCGGGAACGGTGGGGCTGAATGATGATGGTAGTTTAAGTTTCCCTGATGGGGTAGCCCGAGGGAATGTATCGTTAGTTGATGTTAGATTGTGGGGGGCTATTACAGTCAATTCTGATAATTTAGAAATTTTGGAGACCAGTTTAGGGTTCGGGGAAAATATTATGGTTGATGCAACAGGAGTGATAGTGATAGAAAAATCACGTCTACAAGTGAACGGAGATATAACAATAGAAGCAGATTCATTGTCTTTGACTGATACCCAAATAGATAGCAATTCTGTCAGTAATGCTCAAATAAGAATTATTACTCAGGGAAAAACTAAGCTTCAAGGGGGCTCGATCGTAAGTGACGTGGCGGCTATAGGTGAATCAAGCAGAGATATAATAATAGAAAGCGGAGATATAACAATAGAAGCAGATTCATTGTCTTTGACTGATACTAAGATAGATGCTCAAGTTTCCGCCAGAGGTGGTTTCGGTAATGGGGGTCAAATCAGAATTACCACTCAGGGAGAAACTAGGCTTCAAGGGGGCTCGATCGCAAGTAATTTAGGAGAATTTGCAACGGGTAGCGGCGGAGATATAACAATAGAAGCAGGTTCATTATATTTGACTGATACTGAAATAGATTCCAATATTTTTAGTGGAAGAGGTACGCCAGGTCAAATCAGAATTATCACTCAGGGAGAAACTAGGCTTCAAGGTGGCTCGATCAGAAGTGCTCTAGATGAAGTAGTAGCAACGAGTAGCGGCGGAGATATAACAATAGAAGCAGATTCATTATATTTGACTGATACAGAAATAAACAGTAGTAGCAGCTTTGATATTTTCAGGGTAGGCGGTGTTGGTGGAAGCAGTAATGCTAGTCAAATCAGAATTGCCACTCAGGGAGAAACTAGACTTCAAGGTGGCTCCATCAGAAGTGATATATCAGGAGATTCTTCAATAGGTAGCGGTGGAGATATAACAATAGAAGCAGCATCATTGTCTGTGAAAGGGACTGAAATTAATGCAAACACTTCAGGACAAGCTGAGGCAGGTAACATTGTAATAATGTCAGATGTTCTTTCTCTCGCTGAAAATGCCGCTATAACAGTTAGCAGTATTGATATCCCAGGAGGTTCATCTGGCAATATTGATATCCAAGTAGGCGGCCTTCATATAGACAACGGCACGATCGGGGCAGAAAATATAGCCAGTCAACAAGGAAACATCGATCTGTTTAGCAATAATTCCATCGTATTGCAAAATAATTCCACAGTGTCAGCTACCACAGTTGATGGAAGAGCAGGTACGGTGACGGTAAATGCTCCCAATTCTGTGACGATCTCTGGTGAGAGTGAGATAACATCTTCAGCAACAGGTAATGGCAGGGCAGGAGATGTGAGTGTAACCAGCAATCAATTTATCGTTCAGGATGCGTCAGAGGTAGCAGTCAGCAGTGCAGGGACAGGAGACGCTGGAAACCTCAACATCAATGCTGGAAACATCTCACTAAATAGCGGCAGTCTCAGTGCGACCACAAACTTCGGCGGACAAGGAAACATCCAGCTCACAAGCAGGGACTCAGTCGCCTTGCGAAACAACTCCACAGTTTCAGCCTCCACATCTAATGGACAAGCAGGTTCCGTGACGGTAAATGCTCCCAACAATTCTGTAATCCTGGAGGAGAACAGTCAGATCAGTTCTTCTGCCACAGGTAATGGGACCGCAGGAAATGTGGGCATAACTACCACTGCCCAATTTATCCTTCGCAACGGTTCAGAAGTAACCGTCAGCAGTCAAAAGGTGGAAGATTCTGAGAACCCCACAATAAATATGGATGCTCCTAACGGTCAAAACCCAGCAGTGGGCAACCTCAGAGTGGATGCTAGTGAAATTTTCTTAGACAATGGCACCCTCAGCGCCGATACTGGTTCTCAAGAAGAGGGAAACATTACCCTTAACGCCGAGGGCAGGATCGAACTACGCAATGACAGCACGATCAGCACAGACGCCGTCGGCACTGCCACAGGGGGCAACATCACCATCAGCACCGAAGAATTCTTAATCGCCTTTCCCGAAGGAAATAACGACATCAGAGCCAACGCCCAAGATGGCCCAGGCGGGAAAATCGAGATTACAGCAGACGGCCTCCTCGGCATCGACATCCGCGAAAGACCAAAATCAAGCAGCAACGACATCACAGCCCGTTCTGAAACCGGTCCTCAAGGGGACGTGACATTCAACACCCCCAATGCCGACATCATACAGGGATTGGTAGAACTATCAGAGAACGTAGTAGACCCCAATGAAATAGTCGCCCAAACATGTCGCCCAAATCGCACCGGAGGCAGTAGTTTAATCGAGACGGGGCGAGGGGGCTTACCACCGACACCCTACGACCCCCTCACGGACGATACCATACGGGTAGGAGGAGAAGTGACCCCGCCGCGCCTGGCGGACCTGCCGGACCCAGAGGAAATTGTCACCAAAGTAGAGCGCACCGAAGAAATCACATCAGACGATATCCAACCAGCCCGAGGGTGGTTTGTCAACGAAAAAGGGAACATCGTCCTGACGCCCTATCCCACCCCGAATGCAACCGGGCGTCATCCGGGGGCCCGCCCAGGTTGTGGGCCCCTCCGCAGCCAAAAGTGAAATCGATGGCGTGAAGACCCCCTTCCTCTCATTCCCAGGTTCTACCTGGGAATGATTATCTGGAGGCTCTGCCTCCTATCTAAACATTCTGCGGAGTGCCTCGGAAAGTCGGGAAGATCTTTGATAAAATCGATAAGATATCAGTGCGCTTAAATAAATTGTCAGCAATTGTCATAGCTAGAGACAGGAGGCAGAGCCTCAGTCGCGCGTTCCCAGGTTCTACCTGGGAACGAGTTGAACGCTCGTTGAACCCGGTTTATCCAGCACCGGCGGTCATGCGGAGCGGGCGGATCCCCTGGCTGGGAGAAAGTCTACAATTGTCTATAGGGTTAGCATAGAGATGAGTAATTCTGTATCTTTACAAAAGGCGATCGAGTATGTGGAAGCTTTATCTCCAGAAGACCAAGATGTGTTGTTGGAACTAATTCAACAAAGGCGGAGGCGCAGGGAAATAGCCAATAACGCCGCCCAGACCCTAGCAGCAATGCAAGCAGGTACGGCAAAGCGAGGTACCCTAGAGGAATTAAAAGCTGATTTACTGGATCGAGAATGAGAACTTTAGTTTGGGACAACAGTTTTCGGCGGGGGTTTAAGAGATTTGTTCGTAAAAACCCCCAGCTTGAGCTGAAAATATTTGCTGTTTTGGAATTATTGGCTAACGATCCATTTGCTCCCTCCTTAAAAGCCCACAAGCTGCGCGGTCAATTAGAGGGATTATGGGCTTGTTGGGTTGAGTACGATTGTCGAATTATTTATGCTATGGAACAAGACGATGACTCGGAGGAGGAGATGATTATATTAATTGACATTGGCACTCATGATGAAGTATACTAATCAATAATACTTCTGTGATTTTCGCAGACCAAGCTCGTCAAAGAAAGCCGCGATCGAGGGGCATCAGGAAAAATACGGGAAGTGGTAGCTGGCAATGGAATAAACTTTGGAGGCGATCGATGGCAGTGCCAAAAGGGATAATTTTGACTGCGGGGTTACGGATTTAAATGACTACCTGAAGGAATTAAAAGCTGATTTACTCGATCGAGAATGAGAACTTTAGTATGGAGGTAAAAGCAGTATCTTACCATGACGAGAACAGCCCATGACAGCTTTGCGAAAGATTTGCTGTCAGAAATGTTGGATAAATTAGGGCAATTTCAGGCTCCCCTAGAGGTGAGAGATTCCGCCCGTCAAATAGACGCTTGGTTCGTGCCAGCAGAATCATCCGTCGAGGAACGGTCAAAACTGGGCTTATTAGGGGCGATCGTAGAAAAAGAATGCTTGCTAGAACCAGTCCATGCCCAACTAAACAATTCAAAATTCAAAATTCAGAATTCAAAATGGGAAAACCCTTTGAGGGAAAGGGTTTCATAAAATATACCTATGCAATTTAAATGCGCGACAGCTTATCTTCCATAAGTTACAGAGGAGTTATTAGCCAAGAAAGGTTGGCCCGTTGGCGTATATTTTTCACCGGGGATATTTAAGGTGGCGATCGTGGCCATCAATCAACTCCCAGCAAACGCAGAAACCCTATGGTTGAGAATGCTGGGGAAAGGAGGGGTACAGAAGCGGGCCTTTAATGAAGTGAAGGAATTGCCGCAAGAGTCTCCATTCAGTAACAATGTATTGGATGTAGTGCAGAAATGGTATTCGGCACTCCACGGAAAAGATGAAAAAACCCCAGAGGAACAGGAGTTAATTATGGAATTAGCAACAAGCTTTGCGGAATGGGAACAAGCGACCTTACAAAAAGGGATCGAACGCGGTATCGAACGCGGCCAAGTTCAGAATCAGCGCCAGTTTATTGAAAACTTCCTGAAGGCTCGATTTGGCGCGATCGATGAAGCGTTGGCAGAGGCGATCGAGTCATTGGTGAAGATGTCAATGCCAGAAGTGACCGGCCTGATGCTAGAGTTATCTTCATTGGAAAAAGAGGAGTTTTTGGCGCGGTTGTCAAATCACCCAGAACAGTAAGCGTCTAGGTACGAGTCGATCGCATTTGCAGATGAACTGAAAAAGATATCTGATGCCCGGTGGTCGTGGGGGCGATCGGGCATCACGGGTGGGCCATAGGTGGGCGGATGCCCACCCGAGGTAACTATTGTGAAAGATCTGGAAAACGGGCCAAGAGATCTCCACGAGACAACTGAGATAATTGCATAATCAAGCTAGTCAAATCGGCTGGAGGCAAAGCCAACATTTGTTCAACAATAGCAGTCAGTTCTGAATCTAAATCACCAAACCGAAATACCAGCAAATTTTGGAGCATAGCGCGACGTTCCTGCAGGGCCCCTTGCTGGATACCTCGCTGTTCGCCTTGCTGAATGCCTTGCTGAATGCCTTGCTGAATGCCTTGCTGTTCGCCTTCTTGAAATTTATTTTTCAGTTTCTTGTCCAACAGTGGTTCTAATTGCATAACCAAATCCCTCTCAACTTCATCCAATTTACGGTCCGACAAATGCTCGTAAAAGTTTAACAGCAGCTCAAGGGTCATCTCCCGGTTGGGGTGCTCTGGTGGCAGTGCCTTGAGTTCTTCTATTGCCCGACTTTGTGTACTTCCATTACCCATGAGCCTCAACCAGAGTGTTTCTGGGGTTTCCGGTAACTTGTGGAGGACAACAATAGCCGTTCTCAATCTTTTCGGCAGGAAATAGACTCCAGGCATCCACTTATTATCTAGCTTAGCACTAAATTCAGATAACAGTCCTTTTGATGCTGTGGGCGTCAGCACCCACAATCTCGGGTATTCTTCCCAAGTAACTTTCTTGCCCGTGCGATTAGCCTCTCTCTTGTCCTGACTGCATACATATCGCAATTTTACCATACAGTCGCAGATTTCATCTGGGGTTGCCGCACTGTGAAATGGTTCAAAAATTGCTCTGGTGGCTGCCATCCTGCCTAGCAGTCCCAAGGTTTCACGATGTTTTGATAACTCCGGGTTAGGAACGAACCAAACATCTATTTGCATCACCTCTGATGCGACTCTCTTGTCTATCTCTACTGAGCCGCATTTGTTCAGGAACCCGTCCAGGCAATCCTTATAAAACTGGTCGTAAATAAATCTGGTCATCTTTCTCCAACATGTAAATTTACATCTGTTTCACTACTGGCGATCGCTCTTAAAATTAGCTCTCTTTACTTCTTTATATTCTAACATATATAGACCAGGTATTGTCAAGGTTTTGTCTAATTAATTTACTTTGGGTGAACTCCGCTAATAAGGGCGATCTGTCCATCTGAGATAATTGAGTAATCAAAGGTATTAATTTGCAAATTTATGTTCTATTTTTATGTCCAACTGTGGTTTGAATTCCCTAATTTTTATTTCAATGATACAGCAGTAGGTGGGCGGTGCCCACCCTACAGCTAATGTTTTTCAGCAGGTTCTGAGAACCGCGCCAATAGAAAAGTTTCTCCCAATGATACAGCAGTAAGCTGTCGTGCATTTAAATTGCATAGGCAGTTCCACCGAGATCCTTGTTCTGAGGGACTTTCCCAATAAAGAATTAAAGAATTGCTGAATTTTTAATTTTGAATTGTTTAGGTGGGCGGTGCCCACCCTACAACTAATCTTTTTCAGCAGGTTCTGAGAACCGCGCCAAGAGAAAAGTTTCTCCCAATGATACAGCAGTAGGTGGGCGGTGCCCACCCTACGTAACTAATCTTCTTCAGCAGGTTTTGAGAACCGCGCCAAGAGATCCGATCGGGACAACTGAGGTAGTTGCATAATCAAGCGAATCGAATCTTCTGGTGGCAAAGCCAATATTTGCTCGGCGACAGATGCGAGTTCTGCATCTAACTCCCCAAAGCTAACTTGCAGCCCACTCTCGATCATAATGCGACGTCCCCGCTGTTCGCCTCGCTGAATGCCTTGCTGAATGCCTTGCTGAATGCCTTGCTGTTCGCCTTCTTGAAATTTCTTTTCCAGTTTTTTGTCCAACAGTGGTTCTAATTGCATAACCAAATTACTCTCCACTTCATCCAATTCACGCTCTGACAAATGCTCGTAAAAGTTTAACAGCAATTCGAGGGTCATCTCCCGGTTGGGGTGCTCTGGTGGCAATGCCTTGAGTTCTTCTATTGCCCGACTTTGCGTACTTCCATTACCCATGAGCCTCAACCAGAGTGTTTCTGAGTTCTCCGGCAACTGGTGAATCACAACAATAGCCGTTCTCAAGGTTTTCCCCAGGGAATAGACTCCAGACTCCCAACTTTTATCTAGTTTAGCATTTAATCCAGATAAAAGTGCTGTGGATGCTGTCGGCGTCAGTACCCATAATCTGGGAAAGTCTTCCCAAGCAACCTGACGGCGCGAGCGATTAGCTTCTCGCTGTTCCTGGTTGCATACATATCGCAATTTTACCATGCAATCACAGATTTCGCCTGGGGTGGCCGGACTGTGAAACGGTTCAAAAATGGATCTGGTGGCCGCCATCCTGCCTAGGAATCCCAAGGTGGAGCGATGTGCTGATAAATCTGGGTTAGGAACAAACCAAACATCTATTTGCTTCACCTCTGAGGAAACTCTCTTGTCTATCTCTACTGAGCCGCATTTGTTCAGAAACCCATCCAGGCAATCCTTATAAAACTGGTCGTAAACAAATCTCGTCATTTTTCTCCAACATTTTAATTTCTGGGCATCGCTTTGACTGGCGATCGCAAATCATCTTTCTTTACCTAGTTATATCATAACATATACTTCCCCATAGTTGTCAGTTTTTTTGAACATTTTTTTGCTAAAATTTTCCATCGCCCCGAGCTACAGTTCCCCGATCGTCCCACGAGCGTGAGTTGAAGATTCTCCCTGTTTGCTGATTCACCAGCAGCACCATCAACCAGAGTTTTCCGAAAAACAGGGGAGAATAAGCGATCGGGCGATCGGAAACCAAAAAATATTCAGCCCGCCTTTCGACCCGGCCCCTGATGGCGATCGGCAGTTGTGGGAGGCCAGACCGGAGGAACAACCGGTATGCCTAAGTGATGAAAAAAAGATTGACAGAATTGAAGCGCGATATAGTAAGATATGATAATTAAGCAATCAAAGCCCCGGATGGGGACAAAGCTAACTTACTAGAGAAAGAGTGGTGCGAAATTATACATTGAGACACAAATGGGCGATCGTGCCAGCGATCGTAATGCTGGGCCTGGCAGATGGGGTAGGAACGGGGGCGATCGCCCAGGTGACGGATCGGGAACAGCAGCAGCCCCTACCGACAGAACCATTACCTCCACTGGATGATATTCTCGAAGATATTCCCACTCCCAGGCCAGACTTGCCACAGCTTCCGGCTTTTACTGGCACTATTCCCGTAAAAGGTTTTCAGGTAGTGGGAAGTACAGTGTTCAAAGCCGAAAATTTAAAAAAAGTATTGGAAGAATTTACTAACCAAAACCTGAGTTTTAATCAACTTCTGGCAGCGGAAGAGAAGATAGACCAACTATACCTGAAAGAAGGATATATTAATTCCGGTGCGGTCATCCCGGCCCAAGAGATCGCTGACGGCATCGTGACGATCCAGGTAATCGAAGGTAGCCTAGAAGATATAGAAGTGAGAGTAATAAGCGGGCGAATAAACCCGAATTACGTGCGCAGTCGCCTAGCAAAGGCCAGCAAACCTCTGAACAGAGATCGTCTGCAAGAGGCCCTGCAACTGCTACAATTAGACCCGTCGATCGAAAACATAAATGCGGAATTATCAGTAGGTTCGCGTCGGGAACGCTGGATTTTATCAGTCAGGGTAACTGCTGCCCCGGCCTTTAAGCCACAAATATTTGCCGATAACGCCCGCAACCCCAGCGTGGGGAGTTTCCAGCGGGGGACGCAACTTAACTACCACCTGTTAGGACTGGGAGACTCCATCGGGTTTAATTATACTAATACTGATGGTAGTAATGAATTTCAAGGCAGTTATAGCTTGCCGGTGAATCCTAGTGATGGCACAATTAGTTTCCGCTATCGGACCATCGACAGTGACATTATAGAACCGCCTTTTGATGACCTGGATCTGAAATCAAACTCTCGCACCTATGAATTAACCTACCGACAACCGATCGTGCGCAATGCGACTACCAACTTTACAGAAGAACTGGCCCTGGGGTTGACAGCTTCTCGCCAAGAAAGCGATACTACCTTATTGGGCGAGAAATTTCCCCTTTCCCCCGGGGCCGATGATGACGGTGCCACCCGGATCTCCGCCCTGCGGTTTTTCCAAGAATGGAGTAAGCGCGATCGCCGCCAAGTCATTGCCGCCCGATCGCAGTTCAGTTTGGGAGTGGGGGCGTTCGATGCTACAATTAACGAGGTCGAACCAGACAGTCGGTTTTTCGTCTGGCGGGGACAAGTGCAATATCTGCGCCAACTGGGCCGAGATACGACCTTGCTGCTGCGATCGGACGTGCAACTTTCCACCACCAGTTTACTGTCCCTAGAACAATTTGGTTTAGGGGGGATCCAAAGTGTGCGTGGTTATCGCCAGGACGCCCTGCTGGCAGATAATGGCTTCTTTGCTTCTGCTGAACTGCGACTGCCCATTTTGCGCTGGCGTCAAGCTGATGCGGTATTGTCTTTTACTCCTTTTGTAGATTTCGGTGCAGTGGGGAATAAAGACCGCGATAACCCCGATGATAATACCCTGGTATCAGTGGGCTTTGGTCTACTATGGCAAATGGGCGATCGCCTGCGGGCCCGGGTTGACTGGGGCATTCCTTTAGTAGATATTGATAGGAGGTATAGAACATGGCAAGAAAACGGCGTCTATTTTTCCATCGAATTCAATCCTTAAATAGGATATTATCTCCCCGGAGGCGATCGCGAATTTTCATCATCCTCGCCTTAGTGGGATTAATTGCCAGCATCAGCATATCGATGTTCCAGCCAGCAGTAGCGAGACAGACAAACTACCGAGTATCTCAAAACGCAGAACCTGAAGAAAAATCTCGCAATGCCGGAGAATTTTATAGTGAGGGTAAGTACGATCGGGCCATAGAACTGTGGAAAGAAGCAGCCCAGATATATCGGGAACGGGAAGATCGATATGAAGAGATGGAGAGTTTGATAAATATAGCAACAGCCCAGTATTTTCTAGGGAACTATCCTCAATCATGCAACGGTTTATTGCAAGCATTTGGGGGCGAACAGTTCGAGCATTTAGACTGCAAGGTATTAACTGAGAATACCATAACTCTGCAAGGAGAACTAGATGGGATAAAGTCAGAAGAGGACGAGGACTCAACCGTAGGGTTGCGGGAAAAGCTAGAAGCCCTCACCGCAGAACAAATAGAAGGTTTAACTCCCGAGAGCCAAAAGTTCCAAGAGGAGCTAAACTTGTTAATCAAGACCGTAAAAGCCGAACCAGACTCTCTCAATAAAGCCACGGGTTTGCGCAGGTTTGGGGACGTATTGAGGCAGTTAGGGAACTACCAGGTATCCCACAAAGTTTTAACCGAAAGCTTAGATGTAGCCAGGAGATTAAATTCGGTCCAAGAAGAAAGCGCTACCCTAATCAGTTTAGGCAATGTGGAGCAGGATTGGGGCAAAAGTTTTCAGGAACTGCAAGATCTGAAGAAAGCAGCAAGAGACCTCAAGCTTCTGCAAAAGGCAGGGAAATTAGAAGAAGCCCCATTAGGAAAAGCTTTGGCTCATTTGAAAGAGGCGAAAAAATATTATCAACAAGCTAGCCAGCGATCGGAGTCGGACACGACCAGGGTGCAAGCAGAAATTAACTATCTGAGTTTATTGATATACTCAAACCAAATTTTTCAAGCTGACATCAGCCAAAAGGTGACTGACTTAGAGAGGCAAATTAAAGGGATGCTAGTTAACCTACCGGTCAGTCGTGCAGCAATATATGCTCGGATCAACCTGGTGGAAACTCTCACAGAAAGCAGAGACCCCATTGCTAGTGACGTGCAGCTATTAAAGGACGCGGTCAAGGAAGCCCGCCAGTTGCAAGACCGACAAGCAGAAGCCTACGCTTTGGGGAGTTTGGGGAAATTCTACGAAGCAGCAGGGCAGTTAGCAGAAGCGCAAAAGCTGACAGCAGCAGCCCTGAAGCTGATTTCACCTTTTGAAAAGCCAGAGGTGGCCTATCTGTGGCATTGGCAGCAAGGACGCATTTTCAAGCAAGAGGGGCAGACAAAATTAGCTACAGACTATTACCGCCAAGCATATAATGACCTGCAAACCTTGCGCAAAGATCTGGCCAGCATTAATCCTAACGTGCAATTTTCTTTTCGGGATACCATCGAACCAGTCTATCGAAATTATGTCAGCTTACTGCTGCGATCGGATGACCCCAGTCAAGAGGATCTCAAAAAAGCCCAGGAAGTAATAGACTTTCTGCAAATAGCAGAACTGGAGAACTTCTTTGGCGATCCATGTTTGCAAGTAAAAGCTCCTGTTGATATTAACGAGGTTATTGACAAGGAAGGTTCGGAGGCCGCAGTCATCTATCCGATCGTCTTAGCGGACCACTTAGAAATCATCCTCACCTTGCCCGGGCAAAACCTGGCTCGTCACAGAGTTGAGGTCAGTCGAGAAGAACTAGAAAGGACGATCGATGAACTACTCCGGCTAGTTTTAGATCGGAACACTACGGATATTTTTTCCCCAGCGGAACAACTCTATGATTGGTTAATCAGACCTATAGACGCGGACCTGAAGCAAAGTGGAGTGCAAACCTTAGTCTTCGTGCTGGATGGGGAACTGCGGAGGATCCCGATGCCTTTGCTTTACGATCGGAAAACCAACCAATATCTCTTGGAACAGGACTATAACATCGCCCTGACCTCAAGTTTGCAACTGCTAGACGCTCCCCAAAAATTGAGAAATATCAAGGTTTTAGCCGCAGGCATCAGCGAAGAAAAGAAAGTAGAAGGAAAGTCTTTTACCGCCCTGCCCTACGTAAAGGTAGAATTAGAGGAGAACATTAAACCTATAGTTTCCTCTGAAGTATTGCTCGACGATGAGTTTACCAAAGACCGCTTCCAAGCCCTTCTGTCAGCATCTAACTATAACATCGTTCACTTGGCAACTCACGGGGAGTTCAGTTCCGACCTGAAAGAGACCTTTATACTTATATGGGACGAACTGATAGACATCAACGAGTTGAATAGCTTCCTGCAACAGCAAAATCCAGATGGATCGGGTAAAATTGAGCTGTTAGTATTAAGTGCGTGCCAGACAGCAGAAGGGGACGATCGGGCGGTATTAGGATTAGCAGGAGTAGCAGTGAGGGGAGGCGCGGGCAGTACCCTAGGTACATTATGGAAAGCCAATGATAAAGCCACTGCCGAGCTGATGGGAGAATTTTACCGCAATTTAACTGCTGAGGGAACAGAAGTAAGTAAGGCATTGCGCGAGGCCCAACTAGCATTATTGAAGAAAGAAGAGTACCAACATCCCTATTACTGGGCCCCCTTCGTACTCGTAGGAAATTGGCTATAATTGCCAATTGCGAATGCCGTAGGTTGGGTTGACCCACGTTACCCAACACGCTACGCTACCTACCAAGTGCATCAGGGTTGTGCAAGGGCGATCGCCCCAGAAGTTTCAAGAGGGCGATCGCCAATCTAACTTAGACCGCAATTCATCTTTAATCCGATTCAAAATGGAAGTTTCATCCAAGGAAGTGAGAATGCGGTTCACAACTGCTTTGGGGCCTTCGGGACCCCAAGCGGCGCCATTAGCTAAATAAACTTTGGTCACCTGTCCGATGCCATAGGAGGAAACCCCCGCTACCCCCGCTTGGGCGATCGCCACTGACAGATAGGGAGCCAAAGATGCCCCACCCGTGGCCGGTGCAGCTATTCCCAATAATCCTTTCAGGCCGCTTAGTCCTAAATTAGCTAACAGTTCGCTGGCACTAATTCCTCCCATGGCCAAGGCAATCTTTTGCAGAAGATTGAGAGCGCCATTTTGGGTCATGTTAATACCATAAAGTTTCGATAAAGTGAGAATCATGACAATGTCAATGGTGGCGGAACTGAGGATGTCGAGAACTGTGACCGGGTTGAGGGCGATCGCGAGTGCCTTGACCATCACTCCATTCCAGATAATCCGATCGGCATTGGCCTCTCGAATAGTCATCTTTCGCTGCACCAACTGCTCCTGTACTTCATCAGCATAGAGCATGCTATTCAGGGCCACCAGAGACTTACCCTCTCGGTCTAAAATCTCCAGAATTTTCAGCTTCAAATCATCTACCTGGGGTTGACCGCGAGTCAACTGCACCCCCATACTGCCATCCGGGCGCGGCACCGCCTGGGCCACCAAGGGCGACGCCGCTGCCATCACAATTTCATCGGGGGATAGCAACTCCCGCACCCGTTCGTCCCGAATCTTGTGATAAATTGCCATGCGATCGGCATCGGGATATTGGTCGATCTTATTAAACACCAGTACGATCGGTTTGCTGGCCGATCGCAATTGAGAGAGGGCCTCGTACTCTATCTTGGTAATATCCCCCGCCACAATAAACAGAATCAGATCCGCCTGTTTCGCCACCCGACGTGCCAAGGCCGCCCGTTCCTCCCCCTTGACCTCATCTATTCCGGGAGTATCGATCAACTGCACCTGAGATTGTCCTTGACTTTGTAGCGTGATGCGGACAATATCATCTCTGTCTCCTGGCATTGGATCTCGGTTAACCTGCCAATCTGCCCGGTGAATGGTGCGAGTGACACCGTGAGTGGGACCGGTTGTAAACAAACTTTCACCCAGCAGAGCATTCAGGACTGAAGATTTACCCCGTCCCACCATGCCAAAGACCGCAATATACACGCAGCTGCGCTCTAACTTGTCGAGCATGGTTTCCAGACTTTCGATTTGCGACTCCAGTCCCGATCGCTCTCGCTGAGTCAAATCCACAGAGGCCACTAGAGAACGCAAAGCATCTTGGGCCTGAAAATAGTTCAGCTCTGCCTGCATTTGTGCAAAGCTAGAAATGGTGCTGTCTAGTTCTCGATCGAGATCCGTCATGTGCTGGAGGGCGGTCCTTACCCAGAAGATATACCATCTCCATGCTAGCCGCAACGGCTGATTTAGGTAATCAGAGACAGATCGACAGCACCAAAGTTGGTGATCAAAGCCAGATTCACGTGTTCAAAGGCTTCGATTAACCACTGCACTGCATCTCGGGTACAGGACTCGTAGTGATTGTACAAAATCGCCAGTCGCTTTTCCAGGTATGGCTTCACCTTCCGACAGATGAGCACGATCTTCAGCAATAAGCCCACCGTCCGGGCCGGTCCGTTGTTGGCAATCAGGTCAACAAAGACAAAGTGATTCGGGTTCGCGCCGTTTTCCACCACCAGGAAGTTCAGCAGCTGAGAGCAAGTGCGGACCACCAAGAAGTCGCTCAACTTCTGATCTTCGCTAGTCGGGAGCGCTTTTTTCAGGCGATCGCACAGTTGCCGATTAAATTTCCGCTGACCGTACCCCGGATCTATCGATGCTGTCAGGTATTCGTAGAGGTCGCGTTTGTAAGTTTTGTAGGATTGGGGTTGGGTGGTGTTGTTCACGAATTTCTGGGCCAATTCCCGATGGGTGTAGGAACCTTCCACTTTCCCCACGAATTGCTTCAGGGCCACTACCAGTTCCCGATCGCTCATGAGGGTCGGATTTGGGTGACGTTTGAGCATCTTCGCCACCTTTTCGGGGGGATATTTGCGGGCCAATTGAGAACGCCGCACCTGGTAAGTTACGTATTGAGACAGGCCCACTTCAAATTTCCGCTGTCTTTCCGTTTGTAGCTGTCTGACCGTTTGCTGTTGTTCGTAATTGCTTTCTTCTCCCAACATGCAATGGGAGTACAGGTATGGGTAGCGGCTAATCAATCCCCCTAAAGGTTTATCTCCCTTCTTTTCATTCACCTCTGCCGTTTCGCTAAATACCTGGGCCAAGCGAGACAGAGTCAGATACTGCTCGCTATTGACAAAATCCTGTACCAGAGGTCGCAACCGCCTCACTGATATCCTATGAGTATAACTACCCAGGCCATTTCCTTTACCATAATTTTCAAACAGCCCCACTAACTGCGGTATCGCCCCTTGCATTTGGGGCTGCCTGCGCCAGTAGTTGATCGGGATGTAGCAGCATCTATTGAGGATAAACTTGAACTCTTGGCCTGCCTTTTTCTCTGCTGTCAGGCGATCTAATGCCGCTTTGATTTCATGTTCTGGGTAATTTCCCTCGATAAACAAAGCCTGAAAGCGATTTATCATCTCCTCTGGTGATGACTCTCGCACGTAGGAGAGCAGATGGTCGTAGGTCAGCTGCTCCTGGTTTTTATTTTGATTTTCACCGGTCACAGTATGCACCTCCTTTTGCTCTCCTATACGTTGATTTTCGGGTCACCGGATAACTGCCCGATCGGGTGGTCCCATTTTTCTCTCGATTTCTGGCATTTTTCTACTGCGGTGTCTTTGCTGCTTTTCTTTTGATCACCCTGCGGGGTCATTTTCCTCTCTCTCCATTCTATTGTATCTGGACTTTTTTTCTACTACTGTGATTTTAGATGTAACCACATGTTACCTAAATCACCTTCTACATCGATCCTCGCACAAACCACTTACTTGCTTTTTAAATATTTGGTAAAGTTCTGTTTTCTCATCCGTATTTTTGATGAAGATTCTGTAAAGCTCTCCGGGTGAATTTACATAATCAATGATTTTTTTCACCCTCGACCTGGAAGTCTAACCCTATATTATAGCAGCATGTCGAAAATATAAATGTATATTCTGTCACATATATTCTGACTACCATGCTCCAGATGACTGACATAACGACATTTATAGAAAAATCTACAAGTATTAATACTGGTAGGAGAAGCTAAAAATAGCGATGGCGAGGCAGGACGGCCCCGGGGAAAAAGGAGAGGGGTGGGGGGCGATCGTCCGTGTTCTTGCCGGTACCACTGGTGGCAGGGTACTGGCCCCAAGGGGCTGGGCCCTGGCCATCTGGGGGCGATCGCCCTCATGAGAGCGACCGGCTGCAGGGGGATGTGAGAACAGTCGGGGGTGGTATAATTAATGATGAGGAGAAATTGTTGTTCCTGCGATCGATTATGAGAGAGTTTCCTAGCAGGTAGGAGAAGATGCGATCGCCTCTCAGCAAAGGGCGATCGCACTTTCTAAAATAAGAACGCGATCGCCCGTTGTGGATGCATCCAGTAGGGGCACGGCATCCATAAATTATCGGGTAATATCAGAAATTTAATCGTGCCGTGCCCCGGTTTCTGTGCGCACCAGGATGTTGCAGTCGGGCACGCGATCGCCCGTTGTGGATGCATCCAGTA
>JBFRWI010000033.1:0-50055 GCA_051439505.1 Hormoscilla sp.
CGGAACGAATGGATTTTGTAGAACCGCGTGAGTCAGATGTGAAAAGCCCCTTTAACTTGACCGAGGCAAACGTTACCCCTTTTTAGGGAGAGCCGAAAGGCAGCAAAATAGTCACTGGCCACGCTGCCGGTGGCTTTTTTGCGTCGCGGTCGGTGAGCGTGGCCCCTGAGCGTGGTCCCTGAGCGCAGTCGAAGGGTAGCCGAAGGGGAGCCGAACCGCCTCAACCGCCTTAAGGAGCGGGATTTTCCGGAAATTACCAGTTTTTTAGTATGCTGAGTCATGTTATTAGAGATGCTTTGATTTGATATTTCCGATTGTCGAACTAGAGGATGCCTAATCTTTCCGGGCTGAGAGGACTTTCATTTTGACTGCATGATATCAATGGATGGCGATCGCCTTTCACCAGTCAGGTTTCACCAGTCAGGTTTCACCAGTCACCAGCATCTGGCAGTAGTCGATCGAGGTTTGCAAGCGCGAGACTATTTGCTTTTGCCGCTGTTCTCTGGTAGATAACTGCCGGGATGCTTGCAAAAACGTCAGATCGACAGTCAACAAGCGCATCTGTTTGTGAATTTCCGTTTGTATCGACTGCCATCGCGAGACTAGGGAAGGATCGACGCCCTCAGCAGTCAAACTGGCCACTCGTTCCTGGAAAAATCGTTGTATCCCCGCCCAGTCAAGGTTTTCCTGACCAGAGGACACGGTCTCCCGGAACTCCTCCAGGGCCTGCTTAAACTCAAGATAGCATTGGCGATGGCTGTTGGGCAAGATGATGCCAGTCATGATTTTTCCCGAATGTAAAGAAATTTGTATATATTAATAAAAAGGTATAAACAAAGATTACCATCGGAAATCAATTAACTTGCCAGGCATAATTTCATTCCTGGCAACTAATAAAACAGAAGATGGCAGATATTTAAGTCGCCGATCTAAAAACCTGATAGGAGTAATAAGATGAACTTAATGGCACCAACGGCACCAACGGCACCAACGGCACCAGCTGTTAAACCAGCGGAATCTGTGATTCCTGACTGGCTACAGTCATGTATGATCGTACAGGAGGTCGCCAGTCCCTCCCCAGCAGAAATCTCCCAGACAGACAGGAGATTAATTTGTGAAGCATTTGAATTTGCCTACCAACTGCACAAGGGTCAAAACCGGAAATCGGGAGAACCCTACATTTCCCATCCAGTGGCCGTGGCCGGACTGTTGCGGGAATTAGGCGGTAGTCCAGCAATGATTGCTGCCGGTTTCCTGCACGACGTGGTAGAAGACACCGATGTGACGCCAGAAGAGATCGAATCTCGGTTTGGCCCGGAAGTGCGGCAAATGGTGGAAGGCGTGACCAAACTCTCCAAGTTGAAGTTCTCCAGTAAGACAGAACGCCAAGCGGAGAACTTCCGCCGCATGTTCCTGGCAATGGCCCAAGATATCCGGGTGATTGTAGTCAAGCTAGCAGATAGATTGCACAACATGCGGACTCTGGAATATATGCCTGCCGACAAACAGCGGGTCATTGCTTTGGAAACCAGGGAAATCTTTGCACCGTTGGCCAACAGATTGGGTATCGGGCGGTTTAAGTGGGAACTAGAAGACCTGGCATTTAAGTACGCAGAACCGGATGACTACCGGCAAATCCAGGAGTTGGTCGCCGAAAAGCGGGCAGACCGGGAAGAGAGACTGCAAAACGTGACCGAAATTCTGGAACTGCGTCTGGAGCAAATTGGCATCACCAACGCCGAGATTAGCGGGCGTCCCAAGCACCTGTACAGCATATACCAGAAGATGCAGCGGCAGCAGAAGCAGTTCGAGGAAATCTTTGATATCGCTGCGGTGCGGATCATTACCCAGACTAATGATGAATGTTACAGGGCCTTGGCGATCGTCCATGATGCGTATCGTCCCATTCCGGGTCGATTTAAGGATTATATCGGTTTACCGAAACCGAACCGCTATCAATCATTGCATACGGGAGTGATTGGTCCGACAGGTCGTCCTCTGGAAGTGCAGATCCGCACTCAAGAAATGCATCACATAGCCGAATATGGGATTGCGGCCCATTGGAAGTATAAAGAAACGGGCTCGTCGAGCAATAGCCAGCTGACAGGAATCGAGGAAAAATTTACTTGGCTGCGGCAGTTGCTAGACTGGCAGAAAGACCTCAAGGATGCTCAGGAATATCTGGAGCATATCAGGGAGGATTTATTTGAAGACGAGGTGTACGTGTTTACACCCCGAGGGGATGTGATTGCCCTCAAGCGAGACTCAACACCGGTAGACTTTGCCTATCGGATCCACTCGGAGGTGGGGAACCATTGTGCGGGTGCGAAAGTGAACGAACGGATGGTGTCTCTGTATACGGTGCTGAAAAATGGCGACATTGTGGAGATTATCACCCAGAAAAATAGTCACCCGAGCTTGGACTGGCTGAATTTTGTCAAAACTGCGGGGGCGCGAAACCGGATTCGGCAATGGTACAAGCGATCGCACCAGGAAGAGAACATTGCTCGGGGTCGGGAAATGCTGGAGAAGGCGTTGGGGAAAAATGGTTTGGAAGCTTTGCTAAAGTCAGAACAGATGCAGGCGGTAGCAGAGCGGTGCAATTACCAGCGGGTGGAAGATTTACTGGCAGGTTTGGGCTTTGGAGGAGTAACGCTGAATACGGTAGTAAATCGGATCGCAGATGCCAATAAAGCCAAAGAACCAGTGGAAAATCTGTCCCGAGAGTCCGAGATTGCCAATCTGCTGGTATCGTCTCCTCCTCAGCAAGATGGAAAAAACACTCGGGGTTGCCCGATCGCGGGAGTAGAAGGATTATTGCATCATCTCGCTGGGTGCTGCAACCCCATTCCCGGGGAAGCAATTATTGGGGTAGTGACGCGGATGCGGGGAATTTCCATACATCAGCAAGGCTGTCCGAATGTGGATCGGGTTCCAGGGGAGAGGTTGATCCCGGTAAGCTGGAATGCTACTAATGGCGAGACCAAGCGGGCGCCAACTTACACGGTGCAGGTGCAAATTGATGTGATCGATCGGGTGGGGGTACTGAAGGACATTTTATTACACTTGAGCGAACACGGCGTAAATGTCCGTAATGTTCAGGTAAGCACGAGCATGGGTAAGCCAGCGATAATTTACTTGGGAATGGATATTTGCAATCTACAGCAATTTGAACGGATCTGTTCGAGAATCAAAAAGATGAGTGATATCCTCAATATCCGCCGTATAGGGAAACTGGAAGCATCCTAAAATGCTTGTACGAGCATCATGCCAAGTTGAAAAGCTGAGGGCCTCTTCGTCGTCGGAGTCATAGTCATCGGAGTTGCCATGAAACATACTGCTTAAGATTGAACTTTGGAGGCAACCATAGGTTATAATTGCAGCAAAAATTTATCCCAGTAGGATATAGATGACTATAGCTACAAATCCCAATCCCTGGCTCGGTCTCGACTACGAAGGTGCGATCGCCTCCTTGGGAGACGACTACTACGATGAAGTGGCAGCGGCGGAATTTCCCCAGCAGATCCTGAGATGGCGGAATGACGACCTGCTACCCCTGCTGGGGTTAGATCCCAAAGAGGTCACAGACGAACATTTTATCGAAGCCTTTGGCAAATTCCCAGGAGTGCGTCCCTTTTTAGCATTGTGTTATCACGGCTATCAGTTTGGTACATATAACCCCCAACTGGGAGATGGCCGAGGTTTTCTGTACGGACAAGTACGGGGTATAGATGGGGAATTATACGACTTGGGCACGAAAGGTTCGGGCCGGACGCCCTATTCTCGTAGCGCTGATGGTAGACTTACCCTCAAAGGTGGGGTGCGGGAAGTGTTAGCAGCGGAAGCATTACATCGCTTGGGTGTCTGCACTTCCCGTTGTTTGAGCATGGTGGAAACGGGAGAACAGCTATGGAGGGGGGATGAACCATCTCCAACTCGTTCCTGCGTGATGGTGCGTTTCAGTCGTTCCCACATCCGCTTTGGCACCTTTGAAAGGTTGCGTTATTTTGAGCGTACCGATTTAATTAAGAAGCTGTTAGATCATGTAATTGATGTTTATTATCCTCCCCATCCGCCCTTGGTCATGCAGGAGAGTGAAGTAGACAGATACCTGCGATTTTATGAGGAATTAGTGCAACGGGTGGCTGCTTTAGTGGCGCAATGGATGGCAGCAGGGTTTTGTCATGGGGTGCTGAATACGGATAATATGTCGATTACTGGGGAAAGTTTTGATTACGGTCCCTACGCTTTCATTCCTCATTATGACTCCAAGTTTACTGCTGCCTATTTCGATTATTCCGGACGTTACAGTTACGGGAATCAGCCGCTGATTTGCAAGTGGAATTTAGAATTGTTGCAAGCAGCATTATTAAGAGTAATTCCTGCGGGAGAGATGGACAGTATTTTAGCTAGATTTGATGAGTATTATCAGAGTAGCTATGGAGAGTTAATGATGAAGAGACTGGGGTTGTCCTCAGTGGCAGTCGGGGAAGCAGAGGAGTTACTGCAATTGACTATTGAGGTGTTAAAGGATACCCAGGTAGGTTATCAGCAGTTTTTCATGGCCTTGAGTGAGGAGTTTCAGCCCAACTGGCGGGATGATGCAGATAATATCCCCAATTTTGCTTCGGCAGTTCCTTGGGAGAAATGGCGAAGATTATATCAGCGGGTTTTGCAGAGTTTACCTCCTGCCCAGATGGATAGTGTCGCGAGTCGCTTGGAAAAGTATAATCCGAAAACGGTGTTGCTCAGACCCGCGATCGAATCTGTGTGGTCGGAAATTGTCGAGTTTGATGATTGGCAGCCGTTTTATCAGTTGGTGCAGGATATAAAGGAGTAGGTTGGGGTTAGTCACGCAAGCTGTTAGCCCGCCGGGGGTTGCAAACCCAAAGGCTTTTAGCTGAAGTCGGTTAAAATTGACATCTTGCACCATTGGAAATTAGTCTCCTGGCCCGCCGGGGGTTCAAACCCCCGGCTAATAGCTAAAGTGGGTTAAAACCCACTAAAAGCATTGTCCAGAAAGCGTTTAGTTAATTACTGCTATGTCTATTTTATCATAGAAATAGGGTCTATAGAACCTGATGTTTACGCCGCTGGCTAACCTACATCTATTATATAGTGCCCCGATCGCCCATTGACGGGCGATCGCATTATGTCGGGGCGGGTTGCGCCTATCCATAACATTGGGGTCGCGCCGGGGCACAAAATATTAAATTGATAAGATTTACCGATAATCTATTGATGCCGTACACCTACATAACATCAAATCACCCATACCATCTGCTGTCGCGTCTGGGCAGGTAAGCGCTAGTATTGTAATTGTAGAGATATAGCGTTTCTCAAATTGATGTGGGACATAAAAATTACCTACTTGTCATTGCGAGGGGGGGGGAGTAAGGCGAGGAACTTATGCTTTCATATAGTTACCCCCCCCCCTGAAGCAATCTCCAACAACATATCACAGTAATATGAGAACTGCTATATAATTCAAAAATCAAATAGTGCCGATGATAGTCAAAGAATTAGAAACACAGCTACTTGCCTTAACCGCTGCCGAGAAAGCTGACGTTATCCAGATATTAGCTCGTAGTATCAACAACAGATGGCGTGGGATTAGCAAAACACCTGGTGTCTGCGGTGGCGATGCCTGCATCACCGGAACTCGCATTCCCGTTTGGGTACTGGTAAACGCACGTAATTTAGGCATCAGCGAATCTCAACTTCTCTATGACTATCCGACTCTGAGTGCTACTGACTTAACAAATGCTTGGGTTTATGCTGAGGCAAATCATCTTGAAATTGAAACCGCAATCCGAGATAATGAGGAAGATTAAATGGCACGTCTCTATGCAGATGAACAATTTCCCCGGCGGGTTGTGGAATTACTCATAAATTTGGGTCATGATGTTCTGACAGTTCAGTTATCTGGAAACGCCGGAAGGTCGGACGAAGAAGTGCTAGCTTTTGCTGTGAGCGAAAATCGTGCAGTTTTGACCCTTGACAGACGTGATTTTAAGCGCTTGCATAGGCAACAACCCGAACACTCTGGCATTATTGTCTGCACTGACAACCAAGACAGAGAGCAGATGGCTACTAGCATTAATGAGGCTATTGATGCCGCTGAGACTTTGGCTGGCAAACTGATTCGAGTCTATAAATCCCCCAATACTTCTCTGGTGAAAGGGAGTGGGGAATAGGGAGGAAAAAAGGGCGATCACAGCTACTCTCCTACTGCTTGCAAGACGCGATGGTATAGCCGATCGCTCACCCAAAATTCTGCTATGGTAATTAAATCATCCAGAATCGGTTTTACAGCAGAAATCAAACCTTTGTGTTTTGCTTCAATCAATACTCCTAAAATTCCCGTAAGTTTCAGTCCATATTCAGCAGCGACTTTTCTGCCCAATTCTTCATCTATTAGCAACCAGTCCGCATTTAATGAGATCGCCAGAACAATAGCTTCTGATTCTCCTTCATGCAGTTGAGTTTGCAGGTAAGTTGCCAGTGTTAAGTTGGTAATATTTTGCGTCTGAATCCAATTTTCAGTCTGCACTTCCATTGCACCGGGAATTGTATCCCCTTGGCGAGTCAATTCCTGGTAAACCGCTGAGGGAATAATGATGTTGTTGTAGAGTTGTTGTAAGAGATGTAGCTGTCCTACCGCTGCTAAATTAGTGATAGGCGAAGTGTTACTGACGACAATCATAAGCGACCCATCTCCCGTAGGTTTTCTAGGTCGGTTTCAAAATCAGCAACGTCGTAATGGACGGTAATTTTTCGACTTGCGAGTTCATGTTGAAACTGAAGTAAGTGCATGCGGGCAAGGTGGGCAGCTTTTCCAATACTGATTTTCTTTTTTTGGAACAGCATAATGATAATTTCTAGGGTAAACTCCGCTTCGGACATCCCGCTAGCTTGGAATATGTCATCGTCAATGGCTATGAGCATTGTATTTTATCCTGACTTGCTGACATAATTATAACAAGATCCGATAACTATTGCTTTATGTAACGGGATTGTTACAGCGCAGAGGCGATCGCATTTTATCCTGGAAAATACGATCGCCTCTATCGCGAGCATTTCTAGCTAAGTTGAGCTTCCTTGAGGATCTCCTTTCTGCTAGGATCGGGAAGAGGCATTGATGACGGAATCAGTGCCGGTTGGGGACTGCGCCGGACCAGGCGATCGCGATACTTTTCCTGAACTTGGCACATATACTCATAGAAAAGCTGCTCGTCATGTTGGCAAGCTTCGTCCATTTCCAGACGGATACGACGGATTTCTTCAAGAATTGGGTCTCGTGTCATATTCAAGCTCCATTAATTCTGCTGGTGTACAAATTATCGGAGTGCGGATGCCATATTGAGCATTAATGCTTTCAATTTTTCTCTTAAAATTGCCATTGACGATATGGGTACAGTTCCAAGATAGCAAAAAATCAATCCCCTGGTTTGAAGCCAAAGCCAAGTGATAGGAATCAGCTCTAGCTTTTAAAGGTATTTGCAGCGCTTCAAAATATATATTTGCGAGGCTACGGACTGCTGACGTTATCTCTAAAACTGCCAAACCAGACACTTGTGCTAGGCGTAACTGTGCTGCTTGACTATCTCCCTTGGCAATTTCTTCTAAAACAGTCGGAGAAATGACTGCTTCATAATTGGGTAATGCTGTCTCCCACCAGTCCCGGGTAATCTGTTGATGGGCTGCTACTATTAGATCGCGACTCGGTCTTGCTGTCAAATAACTGATTACACTTGTCTCGATATATACCGTTGGTTTTAGTTCTGGCATCAGGCAGATTATTTGAGCAATTGGCTATCTTTCAATTATAGATGCTTTTCGCAGCAGTTAAGCTGTAGCCTTCAAAAGATATTGCCCAGGGTAAAGACTAAAGTCTTTACTACAAACCACCGGGGTAAAGACTAAAGTCTTTACTACAAACGGGGCGATCGCCCTGAAATTCCTTACTGTCCAAACTCCACGCGGGCCTGTTCCACAATCTCGACCGTTACCACATCGGACCCCGTCTGCCGGGCCAACTCCTCAATCCGTTGACGGGCGGGCGATCGCACAAAAAAGGGAATACTTTTCAGTTTCGCCTTCGCTTCAGGCGTCCATTTCAATTCATCTGCTATATCTGAATCTTCCATAGCAAAGCCCTTACATATTAGCTTATATTTGATTTTATCTTATTGTAGCGCGATTTTTACCCAACCAGCGTGGGTCTCTACAGTCGTAAAAAAAAAGCTCCTGCGTAATATGCAGGAGCCCAAATAAATTCAAGAGAAACAATTCTCTTTACATGGATAGATTCTTAGTCGAGGTCAGGCATAGACAGCACTGGCTCCGTTTCCCGATCGATTCCCTTTTCAAAGCCAGCAGCAGCAGCGCGAGCGCGACCAGCGTGCCACAGATGTCCGACCAAGAAGAAGAAACCGAGAATGAAGTGAGAGCCTGCCAGCCAGGCACGGGGATTAACATAGTTAAAACCTTGAGCTTCCGTGATAATTCCACCCACAGAGTTGATAGAACCATTAGGAGCATGAGTCATGTACTCAGATGCACGACGAACTTGCCAAGGTTGAATATCGTTCCTCAGCTTGTTCAAGTCCAGACCGTTGGGGCCACGCAGAGGCTCCAACCAGGGACCTTGGAAATCCCAGAAACGCATCGTTTCACCACCGAAGATGATTTCCCCAGTCGGAGAACGCATCAGGTACTTACCCAGACCCGTAGGACCTTGAGAAGAAGCGATGTTAGCACCCAGTTTCTGGTCGCGGACCAAGAACACGAAAGACTGAGCCTGAGAGGCTTCCGCATTTGTCGGACCGTAAAATTCGCTGGGATAAGCCGTATTGTTGAACCACACGTAGGCAGCGGCAATGAAGCCCATAAAGCACAGGGCGCCCAAGCTGTAGGAGAGATAAGCTTCACCAGACCAGATGAAAGCGCGACGGGCCCAACCAAAAGGCTTAGTCAGAATGTGCCAGACACCACCACCAATGCAGATCAGACCAATCCAGATGTGACCGCCGATGATATCTTCCATGTTATTGACGCCGATGATCCAGCCCTCTCCACCGAAGGGAGAACTCACCAAATAACCGAAGATAACTGCGGGGTTGAGGGTAGGATTAGTGATGACGCGCACGTCACCGCCACCGGGTGCCCAGGTATCATAGACACCACCAAAGAACATGGCCTTAAACACCAGCAACAGAGCACCACAACCCAACAGGATCAGGTGGTAGCCGATGATGTTGGTCATTTGGTTCTTGTCTTTCCAGTCATAACCGAAGAAGTCGGAATATTCTTCTAAGGTTTCTGGACCGCGAAGGGCGTGATATAGACCTCCCAGACCGAGAACTGCCGACGAAATTAGGTGCAGCACGCCGATCACAAAGTAGGGGAAGACATCTACCACTTCACCGCCAGGACCAACGCCCCAGCCGAGAGTGGCCATGTGAGGCATTAAGATGAAGCCTTGCTCGTACATGGGCTTTTCCGGGACGAAGTGAGCGACCTCAAACAGCGTCATTGCCCCAGCCCAGAATACGATCAGACCAGCGTGGGCCACGTGAGCGCCCAGTAGCTTACCGGACAGGTCGATCAGACGGGCGTTACCCGCCCACCAGGCAAACCCGGTGGATTCTAGGTCGCGACCGCTTACCACCATTGAACTATTAATTGCTTGTGTCATAACCTCTTTTGCGATCGACAAAACAGTCAAATTTTATGTTAGCCTTGGCCATTTTGCTCTGACCAACCACCTGAACTTAGCCGATCTGGGCTGACTTGAGGTGCTGGGCAGCCATTGGAGTCAGCCGGTGGCTAATTCATTTTTCTTAACATAGCACATTTTTCTGGGAATGACAGGCAAATCCTTGAGAGGATTGGCTTTCCCCGATAAATTCTATAATAATGCTTCGGTGAAAAATTTACAATATTTTACATGGATTCTCATAAAATTCCTTGAAAGCCTTACGGGACAGGCGTTTAAGACCTGTAGAGATCCGACAAGGACCGAATTATACTCAAAATTATACTCAAAGTGCCATGGCTAAGGGTAAAAGCAAAGAAAGACCGATCGCCGGTACAAGGGCAAGGTCGGTGTCCGGTCTTTTAAGGGCCAGTTAAGCCTGCGACTCCCCCCCACGGACCTCGTTTGGCGGACACCAGAAGGTTGTCGCGTTAGGACTTCGAGATCATACGGATAATTTGCGAACAGCTGAGAGGATCTCCTTTCGCAGATTTTTCCGCTGATTTAAGTCGAAAACAGAGCTGCGAGGACGTTATATTTCCCATTTGTAAGCGGACGATCGGACTCGAACCGACGACGTTCAGCTTGGGAAGCTGACATTCTACCACTGAATTACGCCCGCATTGTTGGTAGTAAGCGCTTTGCTCGCTTCGGCGAGCAGCTTACTACCCAAGGCACTCTACTATTCTATACAACTATTTCCCAACTGTCAACCTATTTGCCTCAAATTCAGATTTTAGCATGGGACGCTTGCGGTTCCCACCCCGGAACAACCCGAACAACCAGCGCTGGAAACTATCCACGTAGGTGAATAAGGTGGGCACCACCACCAGCGTTAACATTGTCGAAGTCGCGATGCCGCCGATAACCGAGATCGCCATCGGACTGCGCACTTGACCGCCGGCCCCCAATTCCAGAGCGATCGGGGTCATGCCAGCGATGGTGGAGAAGGTGGTCATCAGAATTGGTCGCAGGCGAGAAACCCCAGCATCTTTAATTGCCTGGCGCTGAGCAAACGTAGAACCTTCCTTCATATTCGCTAAGGAACAGTCTACCAGCAAGATCGCGTTTTTGGTCACCAATCCCATCAACAGCACGATCCCGATCACCGCAAACAGCCCCAACTCCTTCTGGGTAATCATCAGGGCCAGCAAGGCCCCACCCAGAGACAGGGGCAAAGCCACCATAATGGTAAAGGGATAGATAAAGTTATTGTACAGCAAGACCAGGATGGCATAAATACACAGCACTCCCATTCCCAGGGCGGAACCAAAGCGAGTGAATATGTCCCGCATAATTTTGGCATCCCCAGATGGTTGTTGCTCTACTTCTTCTGGTAGATTTTTTTCCAGCCATACATTCACCTGGTCTAAAGCTTGTCCCAGAGAAATGCCTTGCAAGTTTCCTTCCACCGATACCTTACGGGCCCGATCGAACCGTTCGATTTCCGCTGGTCCACTGCCAAGACTAACATCAGCTACGGCTAGCAATGGCACCACCCCACCATTTTGGCTGGGAACCCGAATATTTTTTAAGGTCTCCAGGTCATTGCGAAAGCTTTCTGCCAACTGGACGCGAATGGGAATTTGTCGATCTTCGAGATCGAACTTCGCCAGAGAAGAATCATTATCCCCAATGGTAGCCAGGGACGCAGTACGGGCGATCGCCTGCACGGAAACCCCCAGATCTGCCGCCCGGGCGGGGTCTGGTGTAATCAAGATTTCCGGCTTCACGAGACTTGCGCTAGAATTTACTTCCACTAAACCAGAAATCGAACGCATGTAGCGTTCCAAAGCATCTGCGAAGGCGCGAAGGGCCTGGGGATTTTCACTTTTAAGCACGATCTGCAAGTCCTTATTCGCCCCAGCAGCACCCTGGGCCTGAAAACCGATCCGCGCCCCTGGAATTTCACCAAAAAAAGGTCGCATCTCCTGTTCAAACTGCTTCTGGGATATTTCCCGTTCTGTCCTGGGCGTCAGGTTGACATAGAGTATCCCCTCATTTATCTTTCCTTCCCCAGCAATCCCCAGTATATTTTCTACTATCGGGTGCTGCTGTAATAGAGAAGTCGTTTGTTGCATCACCCGATCGGTATTGTTCAGAGTCGCCCCCGGCGGCAAAATAATCGATACCGTACTCAAACCCCGATCGTAACCGCTAAACAACCCCTTGGGAATCAGAGGCACCAATTGCAAGCTACCGATAAAGAAAGCCACAGCCAACAGTAGAGTAACGCTCCGATGCCGTAGGGCCCAACTCAACAAACTGATATAGGGTTGTCTCTTACCCTGCTTGCCATTCTTTATCTGTAAAGATTCTACCTTGCCTTTGAGCAAATAGGCTGCCAACATGGGCGTCATCGTCGTGGCTACCAGAGTCGAAAACATCGTCGATATCGCCACGGTCAGTCCAAAGGGTTGAAAGAATTGACCGGGGATACCGCCCATAAATGCTACGGGAACAAACACTGCTACAATTGTCGCTGTCGTTGCCAAGACAGCCAAACCAATTTCTTTAGACGCATCCAGGGCCGCCTGAAAAGGCTTCTTCCCCCTCCCCAGATGTTGAGCGATATTCTCAATCATGCAAATAGCATCATCTACTAAGTTTCCCATTGCCAGGGCTAAAGCAAGTAGGGTCATGCTATTGAGAGTGTAACCCAACATTCTCATCACCATAAAGGTGGGGACGATCGACAGGGGTAAGGCCAAGCCGGTTATCAAAGTGGCTCGCCAATCTCGCAAAAATAATCCTACCGTAATTACCGTCAATATCGACCCAATTACCAAAGCATCTATCGAAGCCTGATAGGATTCCCTGATATAATAACCTCTGGTAAAAATCAGATTAATAGAGATGTCTGGAGGTAAAGTTCTTTCTATTTCCTTTACCGCTGCCCGCACCCCTTCTTCTACAGTTACCAGAGTGCTGCCCGTACTGCGCAGCACCGAGAACCCGACGACTGTTTCTTGTTGAACTTTAGCGTCATCTTTAATCGTGAAACGCGATCGCTGACGGGGTTCGGCGGAGCCATCTTTTACTTCTCCCAGACTGCTCAGAACTACGTCACCCCCATTGGGAAGCACAATTCGATAGTTACGCAAAGCTTCTACCGTTTTTGCACTTCCCAGAGTGCGAATACTATTTTCCGTCCCCGACAGTTCCGATCGCCCTCCTGGCAAGTTAATATTAAACGCCCGGATCTGATCGTTGACTTCTGTAGCAGTTATTCCCAAAGCTTCCAAGCGTTGGGGGTTAAGGTCTACCCGAATTTCTCGATCGACCCCACCGATGCGATTAATTTGGGATACCCCTGGAACCCTGAGCAGGTAACGGCTAATTTTTCTATCCACTAAATCACTTAATTCTTCAATTGACCTTTGGGGGGAACTGACCACGTAACTCATAATTGCCCCCCCGATAAATTCCACTCGTTGAACCACCGGTTCTTCTACATCTGAGGGCAAGTCTTGGCGAATTTGCGCGATCGCATTCCGCACGTCATTGGTCGCCCGATCGCTATCCGTTCCCAGATCGAAATTGATCGTCGTCGTGGAAACACCATCTTTTACAGTCGATCTGAGTTCTTCAATATCCCCCAAACTCGCCACCGCATCTTCTACTTTTTTCGTCACCTGTGTTTCCAGTTCCACTGGACCCGCACCTTGCTGAGTTACCGTCACGGAAACTATCGGCACGTCTATATTAGGATCTTCATCAATTCCCAACATCATAAATGACATCAATCCCACAATTGCTAAAATCATGAACAGCACCAATGTGGGAATTGGTTTTCTAATTGACCAGGATGATATGTTCAATGACATGGCTATTGCTAATTGCTAACTGCTAATCGCTAATTGCTAATTGTACTTGCTTAATTGTTCGTTTATGGCTATAGTTAACAATTAAGCATTATCCTAGAGTTATTTGCTTTAATTGATAGAGGCTTCCGGGACTACCTTTACCCGATCGCCATCTTTGACAAAACCGGCACCAGCCACAATTACCCGATCGCCCTTTTTCAGACCCTGCTTAATTTCAATTCTGCTCCCCTGGCCTGCCCCGCCAATGCTAGTACCTACTTCTACCGGTCGCGCCCGAGCAACATTATCGCCATCCAACAGATAGACGATCGCTCCTCCATCAGCTTGCCACTGCACCGCTTCATAGGGAACGGTCAAACCCTCAACAGTTTGGGAAGTAATGGCCGCGCGTAAAAACATCCCTGGCCGCAGCAACGGATCCGAAGGCAAATCGATTTTCAGCGTTGCTTGACGAGTGGTAGCATCAACCAGGGGGGCAATAGATCGCACTCTGCCCCTGAGGGATATGCGGGCATCAGCATCGGAAGTAATTTCTACAGGCACTCCTACCCGCACCCTCGATAGCTGAGTTTCTGGTATCTGCACCTGCAGTTCCAAAGCATTATCGGCAATGATCGAAAACAGTTTTTGACTGCCATTAGTGACATCTCCCCGCCGGGCAATTCTTTCGGCGACAATGCCACCCGCCGGTGCCCGGACTTCAGTTTGTGCTAGCTGAGTTCGCAACTGCTGCACGTTCGCCTCGGCACTGCGCACGTTGGCCTCCGCACTACTTACGGCTGCTTTGGCACTTCTGAGTCGGGCTTTGGCGCTGCTGACGTTAGCTTGAGCACTTTGAATTTTTGCTTGGGCGCTGCTGATATTGGCCCGAGCAACTCGCACGGCCTCGGCAGCACTGCTGGCTGTGGTACGGCGAATTTCTAATTCTTGCAAACTAATGGCCCCATCTGTTTGCAATTTTTCATATCTTGCCAGTTCTCTGTCCGCTTGCTCCCGATCTACCCGCGCTTGGGCCAAAGACGCGCGATCCTGTTCCTTTTCAGCTTCCTCCTCAGCTTGGGCCGATAGGGCTTGGGTCACAGCTGCTTCTGCTTGGGTTACAGCCGCAAGTCTTTCTAGTAAAGTAGCCTTTGCTGACTCCAAAGCCGCGATCGCTTGGCTCTTTTGGGCCTGCAATACATCATCATCCAGAACCGCCATCACTTGCCCCGCCACCACCACATCCCCTTCATCCACCAAAACTCGTTCGATCTGCAAGCCATTGGCCTGGGGCAACAGTGGCAGCAAGTCATAAGCCGCCACTGTACCGGTGGCACTGATGGTGCGGGCGATCGCCCCTGTTTCCACCGGTGCAGAGGTAACCGTTTGGCTGGGCGCTGTTGCGATCGCCGCTGGCTGCGCTGCTAAACTTTCGGGACTGGCTGGGGGGGAGTCTTCCGTTTGCTCCATTCTGCCAGCAAATATACCAATTGCCAGACCAATTCCCAGCCCGATCAGAATTTTCCCGATCCCGGCCTTGCCACTGCTAGCTGTTTTCTCGTCCTTGTCTAGATCTACATTCTCCCAAGTCTCGCCCTGTTCCGACTGTGGCGTGACTGCTGTTTTGCTTGCTGAGTATGCTTGTCCGGTCACTGCTGTCTCCCTTTTGCTATCTCAGCCAACTATGCTTGGCTGCCTTTGTTTATAAAACTTAATAATTCTTTTTTGATTATGACGCAATTTCAGCATTACTTCTTGTAAGATCGGAAATCGATCTCAATTCTGGCCATGAGGACTTGCCTACGAACTACGCCCATTCGCTCACAGCATCCCTATGTGCCAGTGTTTGTCAAGTACCGATTGCGACTACCCAGTGGGACCGGTGAACTATCTCAGGCATGAAGCTGCCCCTCAAGCCAAATTAGAGGGGCAGACCAAGCACGATGAAGCCAGAAATAGATATAGTAGTAAAAATAAGTTCCTTGAGGCTCTGGAGAAGGCAATAGCGTAAAAGCGAGTAACTAAAGATGTTTAACGCCACCGAAATACTAATTAGCAACTTTGTCAAAAATATCCGGGAAGGCTACAGCCGCACCTACGGGGGTTGGAAAGCTGACTACGCAGACATCATCGGCTGGGCGGGGAGTATGGCCCTGGAAAACATCGCGAACAGCGACGCCCTCTATCACAATGTCGAACACACCATCTTGGTGGGCTTAGTAGGGCAAGAGATTTTGCGCGGCAAACATATCCGCGAGGGAGGTGTATCCTGCGAAGACTGGTTGCACTATGTCATCTCTCTAGTCTGCCATGATATTGGCTATGTCAAAGGGGTATGTCGCCAAGATGGCAATGGCATGTATGCCACCGGCCAAGATGGAGCAATGGTTTCTTTGCCCCCAGGTGCTTCTGATGCTAGCTTGACTCCTTACCATGTGGACAGGGCTAAATTGTTCGTAGACGAGCGGTTTGGCGGTCACAAGCTCATTGATGCTGAGGTGATTAAGCGCAATATAGAACTGACTCGCTTCCCAGTACCCAAGGCAGAAGACCATCAAGATACTATCTACTTTCCGGGTCTAGTGCGGGCTGCAGATTTGATCGGTCAGCTGTCTGACCCCCGATACTTGAATAAGATTACGTCTTTGTTCTACGAGTTTGAAGAAACGGGCACGAACAAGGCCCTGGGCTACCGACATCCCGGAGACCTGCGCAAGAACTATTCCAAGTTCTACTGGAATGGGGTTTATCCCTACGTGAAAGATGCTCTCCATTACCTGTCCTTGACCCAGGAAGGCAAACAAATCGTGGCCAACCTCTACTGTAATGTGTTTGTGGTGGAACACGAACAGACTGCAGAAAGGGAGGAAAAGCTGAGACTGGCTGAAGCTGCGGCTTAGGAGTAGACTGTGGACTGGTGGAGGAAACTGAAAAATAATCCTTTGGCCCGGTGGGGAGCCTCGCTGCTACTGGTTTTCTATATAACTGTGATGGCAGCGGGCTTCGTCGCCCCTTATGACCCCTATGTGGGACAGCAGGATGGGGCGCTATTGCCGCCAACAAGGATTTACTGGCGCGATCGAGCGGGAGAGTTTATTGGCCCTCATGTCTATCCCACCACCCAGGGACCGGTGAACCTGGAGACGGGCGATCGGGCTCTGCTCCTAGACCGCAGCAAACCATCACCCTTGAGTTTATTTGTCAAGGGAGACCCCTATAAACTGTTTGGGGTGCTCCCGGCAGACATTCACCTATTCGGCGCTAAGGGTGAGGGGAAGCTGAATATTCTGGGGACGGACGAGCAAGCACGAGACCAGTTCAGTCGCCTAGTCTATGGCGGTCAAATTAGCCTCAGTATCGGTTTAGTGGGAATTGCCATTTCCTTTCCCTTGGGAATGCTGATCGGGGGTATATCTGGCTATTTCGGCGGCTGGGCGGACGCAGTTTTGATGCGCCTGGTGGAAGTGCTAATGACCATTCCCGGCATATATCTGTTGGTGGCCCTAGCAGCAGTGCTGCCCCCAGGCTTGACAAGTACCCAGCGGTTTCTGATGATTGTGGCGATTATTTCTTTTATCCGCTGGGCCGGGTTGGCACGGGTGATCCGCGGACAGGTACTCTCGATTAAGGAGCGAGAATTTATCCAAGCGGCAAGGGTGATGGGAGCTAATCCGCTCTATATTATTGTCCGGCATGTCTTGCCTCAAACGGCGACTTATGCGATCATCTCGGCGACGCTAGCGATTCCCAGCTTTATTGTGGCCGAATCGGTATTGAGTCTGATCGGCCTGGGGATTCAGCAACCGGACCCTTCTTGGGGAAATTTGCTCTCCTCAGCTACTAATGCTTCCATTTTGGTGTTGCAGCCTTGGTTAATATGGCCGCCAGCAGTGTTGATTATCTTGACGGTGTTGGCGTTTAATCTATTAGGAGATGGCTTGCGGGATGCTTTAGATCCTAGGAGTTTACAACGTTAGCACTCACTCCGGCATTGGCAAAGCTGGCAGCGAGGGATTTGAGATTTATCCAGATGCTAAAACGTTCGATCGCATAAGTCAGGCATGTCTCTACTCCTGTTTGAGCTAATTCTCTACCTAACTCTTCCGCCTCCCATCGACAGGAGTAAGCCCGCACATGGGCGTACAATTCACCTTCAAAATTAAACCCTTCTTGGATGCTACCATTATTCCAGTATTTGAAAAAGCTGACTATGTCTTCTGGTATGGCATACAGCATTGGTATTTTCTCCTGCTATTGATCTGCAGCAAACGCGCATATCAATAGTAGGACGACTGAATTTTTCTCGAAACCGCATAATTTCTCAACTTTGTGCGGGCAGATTACTGGAAAAATATCTCAGTATATTTACGTTTTACTTATCGGCCTGGGTCGGTTTTCACTGGATGCTGTCCGTAGAATGGTAGGGCGTCTTGCCAACTAGGACGTTTTCCCTGTTGCCGGTCGAGATGGGCAAGTTCTAAGACGCTGAACGCACAAGCGCCAAGATCTGCTGGGGCATTAATAAGTTGGTAGGCAGTCTCCCAATGGTCGAGGGTTTGTTGCCAGATATCGGGGGTGCGCGCGCCATCTGGTAACAGCGGGGTGACTCCTTGGCTATTGACTTCGTAGATGGCGGTGAATAGCTGACCTCGCTGGGCGGGCATTTGTATGGCGAGATTACTAAATTCTACAGAACTGTGCGATCGGGCGATCGCCCCCAGGGAGGAGACTGGGAAGAGAGGAATATCCAACTGCTGTGCCAAGGTCCGGGCGGTGACGACGCCCATGCGGGTGCCCGTGAAGCTACCCGGACCGGTTGCTACCGCAATAAAGGCTAAGTCTGTCCATGTTTGGGGTTGGATAAATTCAGCTAGTAGCAGCTGTAGTTGGGCTGACAGTTCCCGCCCTAAGTCCCAGGTGCGATCGCGGCGATCGGAGGAAAAGTTGCTAATGGCTAAACCAAGCTGGGGACTGCTGGTATGGAGGGCTAAACCGTATAATGGGCGATCGGATGTCACGGCAAGATCTAGTTAGGTTGATTTATCGTTTACTAGCGTGGAGAATGGTGATGCCAATAATCTCTTCGCGCCTATCGTAGCGGATAATGACATCATCATCGGTGAGTTCGCTATCATCAGCTGGTAACGCTGGTTCGTGAAAACTGATGTAAAAAACATCTGCAAATGAAGTCGTAAGCAGTCCAGAAATCCCGCTTCGGTAATTTGTTCGTTACTTTTGCTAGTTGTAAGTATTGCTGGATAGCAATTTTCCATTCACCATTCTCCATTTACCATTCTCCATTCTCCATTCACCATTCTCTCCTTCGATCTCTTAACTGCGAACATAAAACAGCGGTAAACCCATCAATAAGCAGGCTAACAGCATGCCAAATCCTCCGGAGATCGACCATTTGACATGAACGAACCCTATAATTATACATCCTAGCATCACGGCCTTCACTAATTTCTCTTCTTGAAAGTTTCGGTCTCTGCGCATCCAATTTTTCACGACCATGAACCCACCTGCTGCCATCGTTGCTACGATCGGATTCAATAGCACCATGCGGAAATTTAACACGAAGCTTAACATGGCAAAGGTTAATACATCCAGCCAAAACTTTCTATCCTGCAATTGTGTTAACCAGAATCTTTGCGTCTGATATTCAGCTAGCTTGACTCTTGCTGACTTGAATAATGACTTTTCTGGCTTTACCTGATAATCATGCTTCCACTCCGTTACCCGCTGCACTTGCCCAAACACTTTAATTGTTTCTACGGCTTCTGGCAAGCTCAACTCCCCGATCGTCTTGAGAATTTCTTTCCCTAAATAGGAGTAATTGATTGGCGTCCCTTTCTCTCGCTGGAGAACAATTTTTAAATATTTTTTCCCCCAAGTTAGCTTGACCTTTACCCAGTATTTAGTCAAGCTTGCCTGCAATGCTTCTTCTATTTTCTTCGCCTTTCTCTTTTCCGGCTGCAATGGCAGGACTTTGGGGTTTTGGGGTTGCGGTTTGGGTACTTTACTCGCCAAAACTAGAGGCGGTAAAGGCGGTGGTGGCGGCGCAACTAGGGGTGGTAGCGGCACAGCTGTGCTTGGTACTGTCGGGTTTAAGTCAGCGAGGATAGAGGCGGCTGATGAATAGCGATGTTTGAGTGCATTACAGAGCATTTTATCCAGAATTTGCCCCAGGGATCTGGTAATTGGCGTTCTTAAAAAATCCCGCCACACCCAGCGACCTTCCGTGCTATCATATAGGTCAAAGGGAGGAATCATTGTCAGCAGGTGAATGCAAGTCACTCCTAAACTATAAATGTCGCTAGCGGCTACCGCTTTCCCTAATAGCTGTTCTGGGGCCGTGTAAGCCGCACTACCTATGACTGTACCAGTCCTTTGCCCCGGGGGCGCGACTTTGGCCGCACCAAAATCAACCAGAGTCAGTTCCCCCGATCGCCTATTCCGACGGATGATATTCTCGGGCTTGATGTCCCGGTGAATTACCTGGCGATCGTGGATAAATTCTAAAACGGGTAATAGTTCGGACAGCAACTGCCGAATCTTTACCTCGCTGAAGGCCCCCTGACTTTCCAGTTCTTGGGCTAAATTTTGGCCATCAATGAACTCTTGCACTAGATAATGCCGTTCGTCCTGGGTGAAGTATGCTAGCAGATGGGGAATCTGGCCATGGACTCCCAACTGTTCTAGCTGCACGGCTTCGGTGTAAAATCTTTTCGTACTAGAGACATCAGGGCCTTGCTGAAAAATTTGCTTGATCGCGCAAAGTGGTTGAGATGGTTTGTACTCGTCCACTGCCAAGAAGGTTCTACCGAAACCACCAGACCCCAGGAGTTTGAGGGCCCGGTAGCGATCGGCCAAAAGTAAATTGGCCCCACAACCCGAGCAAACCGGTGTACCATCTGGGTTTTGGGGGTTCTGACAAGCGGGATTAAAACAATAACTCATGGGCCTTTAGGTAGGAATTAGTTCTCCGGGACGCAACCGCGCCCATTTCCCAGTCTCCTGCTTAAAGCTGAGACAACCGACAACGTCCCATTCCATCTCAATCATATCTTCCTGTTGGCGGATATTGACGTTGATGGAGGGTTCGGTGGCTTCAAAATCTGGGGCCTCAGTTAGGTGGGGCTGTTGGTGCTGGGTTTCCACCGCATGATAGGTGATGCAGCGATCGACATAATGGCAGTTCACGCAAATACACATTTTCCCATTACTTCCATTACAAGCTTTCTGCTAATCTAGCTTAAATTTGGGGCGATCGGGCCAGTTCCCCTCACTCATCCTTACAAGATTCTGTTGGCAAATCACGAGATATCTGCACTTCAGGAGTAGGGAGTGGAGAGAGGCAGAAATTCCTCTTCTGGTGCTCCCCGATCGGGTGCTCGCCGAACCTCCTTGTACTTATCCATTGAACTGACATATATCTTCAAGTTATTTCCTTCTTCTTGATAATCAATTGAGGCCACATCTATCTTCAATTTTTCTCCTTCATATTTGACGTTATAATCGATAATGAATCGTTGATATTCATTAAAAAATTGCTCCTTCAACCCGATCGTAAAATTTACCAACTCAACCATCTCTCCTAAATCCTCTTTGTCTTGCAGATGCACGATTTCCTTCAGAGATTCAGTAATCATTCTTTTTCGCTTGATTTGCTCGAAGAAAGAGCAGTTCCAAGCGAGAATCCCTAAATCTATTAGCTGTCCCTTTAGCCTGTCAAACTTCCCCCTCGTTAATGAAATCATTGGTTCGATAAACAAGAATATTATTTCCGAGGTTTGGTCTGGTCCGGGTGGCTCAATTACAACATTGGATGAATTCAAACCACTTCCTTGTAACTCCTCGAACATATCCTTATATTCTGCTGGCATTTCTGAGAGAAACTTCTGAATCATCTCCGACTTGGCATCAGACTCATTAGCCACAGATTTGCGAAGTTTGCGGATTTTAGCTTTGCGTCCCATTTGTGAATCTCCTGCTCTGCTGGATGCAGTCCTCTTTATATATTAACATATCGTAATTGTCATTAGCCACCCTTGTTGATTAATTCTCAAGCAGTTACTGCCCGTCTCCGCCAGCTTCGCGATCGGCCCCCCCTACTAACCTACCAAGATTGCTTTGAACTGACTAAGAGCGCAAAATCGTTTCCCGTATTTTTCAGTTCAAAGCCAATAATTTCTTGATGGTATTCACTAAACAATAGTTGTTTTCTTGAAATCATATGATTCACCAGGTAAAAAAGACTTTCCGGTATATATATGTATTTGGGAAATTTTTCGGCAATTCTCGGCTCTTCAACGTATTTTCCCTCATCATAGGCAAACAAAGAAATGTTCCAAGCGATAACAGCTAGACTGATTAAATTTTCCAATGCTGTCTGAGAATCGACAAGTTCCATGTAAATTTGGATAAAGTCCGTCAGCACCTCTGACATTTTTACAGTTCCCGGTTGCTCGATGACAATATTCTCGGAAGAAACACCCCGTTGCTGTAACTGTTCTATGAGACCCTCATACTTTTCGAGAACCTCTTCCGACTTTTCCTTAACATTGGATATCTCCGAAGATAGATTTGGCAAATTTTCTGCTCTGGCCTTGACAGTTCTGCTAACTTGGCGTTTTTTAACTTTGCGTTCCATTTGTGCATCTCCTATCTAGTAGCCGGTGATATTTAGAGATTAACCTGACCGTAATGTTATCATTATAGTATATGTTATCATAGATTGGATATGCTCGATACTGCTGCACTCCTCGCGAGCGATACTGCTGCGCTCCTCGCGAGCGAACGGACGCTGAATGCCCTATCTCCGGAAACCTGGCCTTTTGGTCTCCAGTGGTTGCCCGCTGATGCTTATCTGGTAGGGGGTGCGGTGCGGGATGCCTTGCTTTCCAGACAGCGAGAGTACCTGGATCTGGATTTTGTGATGGCCGCTGATGCTGTCAAAACGGCCAAGCAGATCGCCAGTCACTATCAAGCTGGGTTTGTGGTCCTGGATGCTGACAGGCAAATTGCTAGGGTAGTGTTCGATCGCGTAACTTGTGATTTCGCCCAGCAAGAGGGGGAAACCCTGGTCGCTGACTTGGGACGCCGAGATTTTACTATAAATGCGATCGCCTACCATCTGCAAAGGGGGGAACTGGTAGATCCTCTGGGAGGTGGCGCGGACTTGGAAGCAGGAATTATCCGGATGGTATCGCGCCAAAACCTGCAAGATGACCCTTTACGATTATTACGAGCATACCGTCAAGCTGCCCAGTTGGGTTTTGCGATCGAACCGGAAACAAGTTCTGCTATTGGGGAACTGGCGCCCTATATAAGAACAGTAGCAGCAGAACGGGTACGAGTCGAGTTAGGCTATCTGCTGGATGATGCTGCTGGCACGATCGCATTGCAAGCTGCTTTTGCCAATGGTTTACTCGCCCCTTGGTTTCCGAGTGCGACAGCAGCGGGGTTGGCCAGAGTCGCCGCAGTCGATCGGGCTTTTGTCATTTTAGCAGAAAATTGGCCAGACTTAGGAGTAAAACTGCAAGCATCCCTGTTGGAGACGCAAAAAACTACTGGGTTGAGTATTGCCAAATTGGCGAGTCTGTTAAACCCCGATCCTCAGCAAGCGGCAGCGGAATTATTACGGTTAAAATACTCTCGTGTGGAACTGCGGGCCACCCTTGCGGCCCTGAAGAGTTTACCCCAACTGCAAGCAGGCCCCATGTCTTTGCGAGAACAATATTTCTTTTTTCAGAATGTCGGCGATGCGTTTCCTGCTGCTTGCGCGTTGGCCTTGGCCAGTGGAGTAGAGAAAGAGGCGATCTCTGGGGCGATCGATCGCTATGGAGATCCGCAAGATCCTGCCGCCCATCCTACCGCCCTGGTGACGGGAACAGATTTAATGTCAGCATTAAATTTACCCAGGGGAAGACAAATTGGTTTATTGTTGACGGAAATTCAGATCGCCCAGGTTGAGGGAAAGGTCTCCACCGCAGCAGAAGCTTTAGAATTCGCTGCCCAACTATTCGGTTAGTCTTCGCTGTTAACCCGCCGGGGGTTCAAACCCCCGGCTAATAGCTTAAGTGGGTTAAAACCCACTCTTAACGCCCTAAAGTCCTAGGATGCGATCGCGAAATCATTTAAAAATGCGCAGGAGAGCGCTGCCACAGCGCTCTCCTTGTGGAGTCGTTGTGAGCGATGCGCGAGATTTACCTGACCCGGAGTTACGCAAAAAGCGCCTCAAAACCTTTGTTTGACCCAAATGGGGCGCTTTTTGCGCAGTCCGGGCCGGGCATCCCTGGTTTCGCTTGGGCTTGATTTTCAAAGCCCCTATCAACCTTCTGAATAAACTATAACTAATTTTTCTAAGTTTGTCAAGGGTAATGGGAAATTTTTTTTCCTTCTCATGGGATATTTATTTTATCTTCATATCCCTCTTTTCCTGTCACACAGCCCTTTTGCGAGTGTGGTCATGCATCACCACACCCATTCACCATTTTCCATTAACAACAATCATCGTAGCGTCCCAAGAGGCGATCGAGGGAAATTATTTTGCGATCGCCATTGAGAACTCCCCGGACCGTACTGCGCAAGCGTGCCAGTCCGGAACCCCCCAGGAGTCCGCTAGCGAGATTCTTGAGTTTCGAGATCGAGGTAAAGATTGATTCCGCAATATCTACTAACTGGGAAAGCAGGTTGAGAATGGCCTCGGCGTTAATGGCAATTCTGTACAGAATCATGAGTAAAGTGCCGATCGCCTTCAGCACCTTCCCGATGATAGCAAATAGTTGGCGCAACCATGCGATGATGGGGAGTAGCAAAAAGATCAGTAGCAGCAAGACAACAGCGAAGGGGGCAAACAGCAGCAGGAAGGGTACTGCCCAAAAATATCGGATGGCGATGGTGCCTGCGATCAGTAATAATATACTTAAGAGTAGCAATCGACCCCTGATTTTTGGCTTCGGTTTGGCCGATCGCAACTTGTCCAGCTGCATGGCCCTGATTTCTTCTGGAGTCTTGCCGAAGTTTTTGATTCTGCCGATCAGGTAATTGATTCCAAAGATCAATCTACCCATCCCCGCGATTAACTGCTGTGAGGCCATTATTAGCAAACCAATGGCGATCGCGATGCTGCGCAACCAGGTAACGATCGGGAAAACCGAGACGAACAGAACTACTTCTGCTACCATGAGAATCGGAAACACCAGGGCCAGGGGTACTGCTAACAACCAGACTAGGGCGATCGTCCCTGAGATCAGCAAAACCGTGCCCGCGATCAGGATTGTCCACCTGACCGGGTTCATCAAGCAAAATGGGTTAAGCGTCAGGACTGATTTCCCTCTGGTAGCTAACTGCTTGGTAGTGGCGGGTTGACTATTAGGCCGAGAGGTTTGAGCAAGCATTATCATACTCCATGCTATCATTAATTATGTAATTTTTACCATCTGAATCTTGAAATTAAACGATTACTAATTGGAGGTTAGCTAGAGGCACTAAACCTCAACAATAGGTGCATTTTTCCCAATCTTTACTATCTTGATTATGTCTCCGATAGCCACCCTATTGCCAACCCCATATATAAGGATGAATATCTATAAATCAGATTACCGTTGCAAGCAATTATCTAGTAATATCCATCCTCCTCGAACTCATCATCCTCCTCATGCCAATCATCATCATCCTCCTCTAACTCATCATCATCCTCCTCTAAATCCTCATCCTCCTCCTCTACATACTCATCATCATCTTCCTGTACATACCCTTCATTATCTTTCTCTACATACCCTTCATCATCTTCATCATCTTCATCATAATACTCCTCCTCCTCTTCATACCACTCTTCAATATCTGGCAGTTTTGACTTCAACGCTTCTACTGCCAGTTCGATATCTTCTGTAACTTTCTCTTCTTTCTCTAGCTTTTTAATCTGTTTTTCTATTTGCAGGCAAAGTCTGTCTCGATCGGGGATATCCTCGGAGACTTCAGACTTGAGAAATTCAATCGTCTCAAACAGGAAACTAAGCATATCCAAGAACCGATCGTCCATTTGATCGTCCATTTGGTAATCTTCTCTCTGAAAACAGCAGTTCAATGATTGCGCATTGCCAAGGGCTAATTGACAAGTGCTATAGGCGATCTCTAGTCACTTGTCAATTGTGGGCCCTTCACCATCCCCACAGCTAGGCCAGTTCTTCAACATAGTCAAATAGCACGGAAGTCATGTAGCGATCGGCCCATTCGGAACCAAAAGCCTTTTCCAGCACCCGGCGAGTCTTATCATTCTGCTGCTGCTGAGTGCAATAATAGCGCTGACTGGCGATGATTTCACTCTGTTGGGACGGGGACACCGGTTGGGCGATCGCCGCTTGCCGGCAATGAATATCCACAAAGGTCTCCACCTGCTGGAGAAACAGGGCCTCTTCGGCGGAGTCTGCGGGTCGGATAAACAAGCAAAAATCAGAGAAAATCTCTCCCCAGGGCGGCAGTTGACGGGGTTGGGAAAATTCTGGTTTCTCTGTGGCCTCCAGGGCCTGGCGATAGGAGTCGGGCAAAGTCCGGTTGGGACCGACAGGAGACAAGTCCGCGATCGCCGCACTAATTTGTCCCCGGGCCCCCACCAAGTCGCAGCCAAACATGGGCAAATTGTAATTAGGGTGGGGAAACATGACGCAGTGCAAGATATCCAGGGTCTGGCCCACCTTCGCCAACTCCAGGTGGATCTTGCGGAACTGGGGGGTTTGATAGCAGCGATTTTCGATTACCAGTTTTTCTCCCTCCAAACGTCCCTCCACATAGCCCAAGTCATCCGGTAGATGGTAAGGACTCAGGGGCAGGTGCTTGCGCCAGACGCCCTCCAGACAGTCAGCTAGCTGGCGCATCAGAGGATGTTGTTGCTCTCGCAGGGAAGTGGTTAACGTTCGTGACATCGCAAGAAATGATTAAAATAGGTCAATCCAGCAGCTCCCGGATCTAGGATTAAGCATATCAGCTCAGTAGGATAGCAGAAAAATGGTTAGCAGAGTTTTGGCCGATCGCTATGAGATATCCCAACAACTGGGCCGAAATGCTGGACGCCGCACCTTTCTGGCCCGCGACCTGCAAACGGAAGAACTGGTGGTGGTCAAGTTGCTGCTGTTTGGCGGCGACTTTCAATGGGACGACCTGAAGCTATTTGCACGGGAGGCCCAAACCCTACAATCTCTGGAACATCGGGCCATCCCGCGCTACCTGGACTACTTTGAGTTCAATTCCCCCAAGGCCAAAGGCTTTGCCCTGGTACAGACCTATATCGAAGCCAAATCCTTGGAATCATATATTACTAGCGGACGGACCTTCAGCGAAAGCGAACTCAAACAGATCGCTTTCGCTATTCTGGAAATCCTCGCTTACCTGCACTCGCGCACTCCACCGGTCATCCACCGGGATATCAAACCTAGCAATATCCTGCTGGGCGATCGCGCGGGCAATAGCGTCGGTCAAGTTTACCTGGTCGATTTTGGCTCGGTGCAAACCCTGGCGGCCCGAGAAGGGGGGACCATTACCGTGGTGGGAACTTACGGATATATGCCACCGGAACAATTTGGCGGACGGGCCGTACCCGCTTCCGACCTCTACAGCTTAGGCGCAACCTTAATTTACCTGGCAACTGGCCAACATCCAGCTGATTTACCGCAACAGGATTTGCAGATCCAATTTGAACATCTCAGTCAACTCAGTCCGGCATTCACTAGCTGGTTGAAGTTGATGACCCAACCAAGTCTCGACGATCGCTTGACCAATGCTACAGAAGCATTGCAAGCTTTTGTAGGGCGATCGCCCACAGGCAATGCACGGCTAGTTTCCGTCAAACCCGCCCACAGCAATATCGTCCTGAGAAAAACCCCAGAGAAGCTAGAAATTTTTATTCCTGTAATTGGATCTAATTTCCTTGTTCATTATTATTATATAGACAGCCAAATGTTTTGGTCAAATTTAGAAATATTTGGGCGAAAAATTAAATGCTCTGCGGTTAGAGAAGAAAAAGATATAATTATGCTGCAATACGTGAATGTAGAAGTTAATTTAGACATCAAGGACAATACAAAAACAAAACATAGATTGTTTTTGCGAACAAAAAGAATAATATGCCAGTTGATAATTTGGGCGGGAACGAAGCAATATGAATTAGGTGGATGGCTACCAGGAGACCGCCTACGCCATCGACAAGAAAAACTGTGGCTCGCCCAAGAACTGAGTGACTGGTTAGGAATCCCCATTACTAGGATTGGTAAAGAGGAAGATTATCTCAAGCAAGAGGAGAGGGACAAATGGTTCGGAAAATCTTAAGAGAACGCTATTGCTTAGAGCAAAAACTCGGCAAAAATACAGGTCGTCAGACATTCTTAGCCCGCGACCTCACCAATAATCAATTAGTAGTGATTAAATTACTCAGGTTTGGCAGCGATTTTCAATGGTCAGACCTGAAGCTGTTTGAACGAGAAGCTCAAACCCTGCAAAACCTCGATAGTCCTGCTATCCCTCGCTATCTGGACTACTTCGAGCTTAATTCACCCAAGGTCAAAGGATTTGCCCTGGTGCAAACTTATATCGAAGCCAAATCCTTAGAAACACAGCTGCAAGGGGGACGGACTTTCAGCGAAAGCGAACTCAAGCAAATTGCCAAAGCAGTTCTGGAAATTCTCATTTACCTACACCAACATCAGCCACCCGTCATCCACCGCGACATCAAGCCTAGTAATATCTTATTAACCAATCGTTCTGGTAACCGAGTGGGAGAAGTTTACCTAGTCGATTTTGGTTCGGTGCAAACCCTGGCCGCTCAACAAGGTGGCACAATTACAGTCGTGGGGACTTACGGATATATGCCACCCGAACAATTTGGCGGACGGGCCGTACCCGCTTCCGACCTCTACAGCTTAGGCGCGACCTTAATTTACCTGGCAACGGGCAGACATCCGGCAGATTTACCGCAGCAACGGTTACGCATACAATTTGAACAGTTCGCGAATTTAGAGCCTGCCTTTACCAGTTGGCTGAAATGGATGACGCAACCGAGTTTAGACAAGCGTTTGGCTTCTGCAACTGAAGCACTGCAAGCTATAGAAGCAGAACGCATGCTGGAGCCTATACCCATCGTTCCCAAGAAACCGGCAGGCAGCAATGTGGTGTTGAAAAAATATTCTGAAACTCTGGAAATTACGTTTCTACCACAACTAAAAGCTAATGATTTTTTAGTGACAGTAGACGCTTTATTGTTCGCGGGATTATCATATTTATTGATTCTTCTGTGTGGACCAATATGGACACTAATATTTGTTTTAAAATTCACTGCTAGCGAACCATTACTTCAAACGGGTTTAGCTATAATAATAATAATTCCTCTTTTATATCCAATATTGGAAACATTTTTATTAATTATCAACATTATGGCAGCAAAAAGATTATTATTAAGGGACGAAAAATATTGACGCTATTCCAGATTTTTGGATGCAAATCTCAGCGTCAGACGGAGATAGCAAACGGCATTGATAAGCTTGAATATATGCAGCGTTCCTTTATACAACAGTCAAAGAATAGCCAAGCTATTGTGGGAACTGACCCCAAGATAATCCTTTGGGTCGGGAAGCAGAAATATGAACTTAGCCACAGTCATAACAGCAAGCTTACAGATCCGGAACTAGAATGGCTAGCCTATGAAGTGAGTCAGTGGTTGGAAATTCCCATTACGAGAACTACTTCACAGGATAAATAGATTATGTTGGGACCCGAATGAGCGAAAAACGATATCGCCCTTCCACCCGTACTGGCAGCATCAGGATCCGGAGTGCGCCAAGTTAACTTACCGACCGGCGTTTCTGGCTTCTGCCACCCAGCGATCGAACAGTTCTTGATTGTCTGCCACCCATTCTTCGGCATGACGACGGATATCTTCTTCGGTATCTTCACCATTGTACATCCGCAAGTTCTGGGCACTGACATCGGCAAGGGGAATCTCAACCTGTTCAAAGAAGCGTCGCACTGCTGGGTTAGCATCCAGAAATTGATTAGAAGCTAATATTCTCTGCTGATTGATAGAAAATCCCAGGTTTTTTCCATCTATTATAGATTCTTTAATCTCTTGGGGATGGTCTTCTGGTAAAGAGGTGAAGGGCACTCCCAGCCATACCACATCTTCTCCATTCTTCAAAACAGCATTCAGCCATAGGGGCGTCCAGCTATAATAGAGAATCGGTTTTCCTTGCTTGTAACGGGCAATAGCGTCCCCTATCAAGGCAAAGTAAGTCCCCCGTTCCTGTTCGACAGTATCCTGGAGATTGTAAACTTCCAGATGGTGCTCGATCACTAATTCACAATTCCAACCAGGATTGCAACCGATTAAGTTTGCCTTTCCATCCCCGTCCGTATCAAATAATTTAGCAATCTCTGGTTTTTTCAGGTCTGACAGGTTAGTTATTTGATATTTATCAGCTGTTTTTTTATCGATTACATAACCTTGAAGGCAATTGTCAACTATTACCCTCTCACGGGACAGTTTCTCATCGCCGCCGGCATTTTCAAAAAAGCTGTCCTGCTGTGGATACCAGTGATTTGCCGCATAATCAACATCTCCCTTGGCCACAGCTAGGTGCATGTTGGGAGGCGGGAGTTGTATGCCTGTTTCTACCCTATAGCCGAGTTTCTCCAGACCAATATTAAGAACTTCTGTCTGGAATATTTCTTCTTGAATGTCATAACCGTAGCTGATATTCACGGCTTTTCCTTCAGTCTCTTCGGACCTGGGACTACAGGCGCAAGCACCTATTAGTAAAGCCGCTAGGGCTGTGGCGAATGCAAGCTTTCTTGTTTTCATCTGGTTATTGAGTCTCGCTTGTTGCTAGTTAATAGTGGTAATAGGCCCCGATCGGTCTACCCTCTTTCCAAAGTAGCTTATTTTTGCGCAGCAGTAAACTGGCCATTGCCCTCACGCGGCCTCTTCCCCCATCGGAGACTATGGGAAAAACATCTTCATGCACTCACTACTGACTGGCTTTTCTGGCTTCTGCCACCCAGCGATCGAACAGTTCTTGATTGTCCGCCACCCACTCTTCGGCATGACGACGGATATCTGCTGGCGTATCTTCACCATTGTACATCCGCAAGTTCTGGGCACTGACATCGGCAAGGGGAATCTCAACCTGTTCAAAGAAGCGTCGCACTGTTGGGTTAGCATCCAAAAATTTATTAGAAGCTAATATTCTCTGCTGATTTATAGAAAATCCCAAGTTTTTTCCATCAATGACAGCTTCCCGAGCCTCCTTTACATGATCTGCTGGTAAAGATGTAAAACTCACTCCCAGCCATACCACATCTTCTCCGTTCTTCAAAACAGCATTCAGCCATAAGGGAGTCCAGTTATAATAGAGAATCGGCTTTCCTTCCTGGAAACGGGCAATAGCGTCTCCCATCAAGGCAAAGTAAGTCCCTCGTTGCTGTTCGACAGTATCCTGAAGACCGTAAGCCTCCAGATGGTGCTCGATCACCAATTCACAAGCCCAACCTGCATTGCAGCCGATTAAGTTTGCCTTTCCATCCCCGTCGGTATCAAATAGCTTGGCAATCTCCGGTTTTTTTAGGTCTGACAGGTTGGTTATATTATATTTATCTGCCGTTTTTTTATCGATTCTATAACCTTGGAGACAATTGTCTACTATCACCCCATCACGGAACAATTTATCATCGCCCCCTGCATTTTCAAACAAGCTGTTCTGCTGTGGATACCAGTGATTAGCAGCATAATCAATATCGCCATTCGCCACCGCTAGGTGCAAGCTTGGAGGCAGGAGTTGTATGCCTGTTTCCACCTGATAGCCGAGTTTTTCCAGACCAATATTAATAATTTATATCTGGAATATTCCTTCTTGAGTTCCGTAACCGTAGCTGATATTCGCTGATTTTCCTTCAGTCTCTTCGGACTTGGGACTACAGCCGCAAGCACCTATTAGTAAGGCCCCTAGGGCGATCGCTAATGCTAGTTTTCTTGTTTTCATCTGCTTATTGCATCTCCTTCTTGCTACTTAATAGTGGTAATAGGCCCCGATCGGTCTACCCTCTTTCCAAAGTAGCGTATTTTTGCGCAGCAGTAAACTATTGCCCTCACGCGCCTCTTCCCCCATCGGAGACTATGGGGGAAAAACATCTTCATGCACTCACTACTGACTGGCTTTTCTGGCTTCTGCCACCCAGCGTTCGAACAATTCTTGATTATCCGCCACCCATTCTTCGGCATGACGACGGATATCTTCTTCGGTATCTTCACCATTGTGCATCCGCAAGTTCTGGGCGTTGACATCGGCAATGGGTATCTTAACCTGTCCAAAGAAGCGTCGGGCTACTGGGTTATCCTCCATAAATTGTTTAGAACCATATATTTTAATCTCATTGACTCGAAATCCCAGGTTTTTGCCCTCTATTATGGCTGGTTCCTGCTGATTAGAGTTGTCTTCTGGAAAAGAGGTAAAGGGGACTCCCAGCCATACTACATCGGACCCGTTCTTCAAAACAGCATTCAGCCATAGGGGCGTCCAGGTATAATAGAGAATCGGCTTTCCTTGTTCAAAACGGGTAATAGCGTCCCCCATCAAGGCAAAGTAAGCCCCCCGTTGGTGTTCTACAGTCTCCTCAAGATCGTAAACTTCCAGATGGTGCTCGATCGCCAATTCACAAGCCCAACCCGGACTACAGCCGATTAAGTTGGCTTTGCCATCGCCGTCCGTATCAAATAGCTTGGCAATCTCTGGTTTTTTCAGGTCTGACAGGTTGGTTATATTATATTTCTCCGCAGTTTTTTTATCTATTGCATAACCTTGGAGAGCATTTTCAACTAGAAACCCCTCACGGGACAATTTTTCATCGCCCCCTGCATTTTCAAAAAAGTTTGTCTGCAGGGGATCCCAGTGATTGGCTGCATAATCAACATCGCCATTGGCCACCGCTACGTGCATGCTTGTAGGCGGTAGTTGTACGCCTTTTTCCACCCGATACCCCAGTTTTTCCAGACCGATATTAATTATTTCTGTCTGAAATATTTCTTCGGTAAGGTCGTAACCGTAGCTGACCTTCACCTCCGAACTTTCATTTTGATTGCAGGCGATCGCACCTGTCAGTAAGGCTGCTAAAGCCGTGGCCAATGCTAGTTTTTTCCCTTTCATTTGGTGATTGAGTCTCGCTTTTTGGTACTTAATAACGGTAGCAGGGCCCCGATCGGTCCCCGCTCTTTCCAGGATAGCTTACTATTGCTGGATTTGGCAACCGCCTGGGTGATGCGATCGAGCATCACGGCCACCAGGACAATGGCAATTCCACCCGTAGAGGCCAGTGCAATATCCAGTCTACCAATTCCCCGCAAGACCATTTGCCCCAAACCTTCCACAGCAATCATCGACGCCACTACTACCATTGATAGGGCCATCATAATCGATTGGTTTACACCTGCGAGGATAGTTGGCATTGCCAGAGGAATCTGAGCTTCCCACAGCAGTTGATTGGGCGTCGAACCAAATGCCTGGGCCGCTTCCACAACTTCTAGAGAAACTTGTCTGATGCCAATATTAGTCAGGCGAATCAGGGGCGGGACAGCAAATATAAAAGTGACGATCACTCCCGGTACTTGACCAATTCCAAATAGCATCACCACTGGCACCAGATAGACAAAGGTCGGCAGGGTTTGCATGGCATCCAGTATGGGTCTGATTATCTGCTCTGCCTTGTCACTCCTGGCACAGGCAATGCCGATGGGTATGCCTGCTATCACGCATAATACCACAGCGGTGATTACCAGAGATATGGTCACCATCGACTCTTCCCAAACCCCCAAAAATCCCACAATTACCATGGCTATATAGCTAAATATTCCCACTCTTCGTCCAGCTATTTGCCATGCCAACAGACCGACCATGATAATAAATATCAGCGGTGGTATTGCATTCAATCCTGTTTCTATTCCTTCCAAACCAAGACTTACTGGCCAGCGAATTGCTTGGAATAGCGGTCGAAAGTTTTCTACCAGAAAATCTACCCCAGCTTCTATCCAGTCTCCTACAGGTATTTGATACCCTTCAAATGGATTTAATACGCTCCCTAGCGGAAATTCATCCCAAGTTAAATTGTTCATTTTTATTGATTGACAATGTTCGCAAAAATGTCTGATTGTTCTACTACTCCTGTTAATTTTCCCTGACTATCCACTACTGCGATCGCCTCTCCCCCTTGGCAGAGGTGAAAAATTTCTTCTAGCTTAGTTGTCTTATCTACCTTGGGGAAATCTCTTGTCATCGCCTTGGCAATATCATTTTCACCCACTTCCAGGGCCTTAGCGAGTCTAGTTGCTGTCACAAACCCTACTGCTTTGCCATCCCCGTCTAGCACGTACTTCTGTTCTCGATCTTCGGCGCTCATTTCTATTATCGCTGCCTTAACCGATTTACTTTCTAGCATAAAGGAATTGGGATTGCGGGCGATCGCACCTACTTTAATCACGCTAGCACGGTTAACATCTTTTATGAATGCCCTAATATAGTCATCAGCTGGATGATTAATTATTTCTTCAGGAGTTCCCACCTGGACCACATATCCATCCTTCATCACCGCCAGGCGATCGGCCAGTTTCAGGGCCTCTTGAATATCGTGACTGATAAACACAATGGTTTTATGCAATTCCTGTTGCAGTCGGATGAGTTCATCTTGCATCTCCCGCCTGATCAGAGGATCCAGAGCCGAAAATGCCTCATCCATCAACAATATGGGAGCATCTGTTGCTAAGGCCCGGGCCAAACCCACCCGTTGCTGCATTCCCCCACTCAATTTCGATGGATGGTAGTCCGCCCACTGGGCTAAACCGACAACCTCTAAAGTTTCCAAAGCTTTTTGTCGGCGTTGTTTTTTTTCTACTCCCCGCACTTTCAAACCATAGGCGACATTTTCGGCCACCGTCTTGTGGGGAAACAGACCAAATCTCTGGAATACCATTGTCACTTGCGTGCGACGCAACTCCCGCATCCGTTCATCGCTGACATGGGCAATATCTTCGTCATCTATATAGATATTGCCGCTAGTAGCAGGAATTAGACTGTTAATACAGCGCACTAGGGTTGACTTTCCCGAACCCGATAGCCCCATGACCACGAATAATTCCCCCTGACCTATTTCCAGAGAAACATCCGCTACCCCAACTACATTTCCCGTCGCCTCTAATATATAATCTTTCGTCGCACCATCTCTAAACATTTTCAGAGCTTTACGAGGATTCTTTCCGTATATTTTGATCAGACTCTCGATCAGTATTTTGGGTTTACTGCTATTCATTATTACAGCGACTAGATTATAGTTAACTCAGTCTCCTGGCCCGCCGTGGGTTCAAAATCGGATCTCTGCGATTTATCTCGCACCTTGGGCTTTCGGGCCTCTATCAAGCTAATGGCACGGCTGACTATTTCCGGCAGAACTACTACTAAACTGTCCTTGCTGGCCATATCCAAAGCTGTCTCGATCGCCTCTGCTTCATCCAGAATTTTTTCATACCGACAATCACTTTGTGTTGCGTCTATCCCCTCGGAGATCAAATCTGCCGCATCCCCGCGCGGACGGCCCCGGGTATCGTCATCTTCCTTGACAATAATGCGATCGAACATTTGGGCCGAAAGCTTGCCCAGGGTAACGAAATCTTCGTCCCGGCGATCGCCGGGTCCTCCCACTACTCCGATCGTTTCTCCAGGCCAATTGCGGACAAAACCCGCCAGGGCTTCGTAAGAATGGGGATTGTGGGCATAATCGATCAGGGCGCTAAAGTTACCCAGATCGAAGAGATTCATCCGTCCGGGTGTCTGGGCCGTCGAGGCCACAAAGCTGCTTAAAGCTGCCCGAATATGCTCGATCCCTACTCCGTGGGCAAAAGCGGCCAAGCAGGCAGCCAAGGCATTAGCAATCATAAAGGGCGCCCGGCCCTTCATGGTCAGGGGTACTTTCACCGCCTCTTCGATCCGCTGCTTCCAATCCCCTTGTAAAATTGACAGATAGCCATTCTCATATACTGCTGCCAAACCGCCCTTTTCCACGTGCCGTTGCAGTATCTGATTGTCTGGCTGCATTGAAAATAGTGCCACCTGCGCCTGCAACCGCTGGGCCATCCCTACCACCAATGGGTCATCGGCATTCAGCACTGCATAACCATCTGGCCTGACCGCTTCTGCTACCACCGCCTTAACTTGAGCCATTTGCTCAATGGTATCAATATCTCCTAGGCCCAGATGGTCTGCTGCCACATTCAGTACCACTCCGACATCATGCTTATCGAAGGCCAGGCCACTCCGGAGAATTCCACCCCTAGCTGTTTCCAGCACCGCTACTTCTACTGTGGGGTCTTTGAGAATCAACTCCGCACTCTGGGGACCAGTATTGTCCCCCTTCTCCACCAGATAGTCGCCGATATAGGTGCCATCCGTGGTCGTATAGCCGATCGTCTGTCCCGTCTGCTTAAATATATGAGCAATCAACCGGGTAGTCGTGGTCTTTCCATTCGTCCCCGTCACCGCGATAATCGGTATGCGACTAGGAGTTCCCGGGGGAAATAGCATATCCATGACTGGGGCGGCCACATTCCTGGCAATTCCCTGACTCGGACAGACATGCATCCGGAATCCCGGTGCGGCATTCACTTCCACCACTACACCTTCAGTCTCCCGTAGAGGTCTGCTGATATCTTCGGTGAGAATATCCAGTCCTGCTATATCCAAACCAATAGTTTTGACTACCCGTTGGCACAACCAGATATTTTCCGGATGGATCTCGTCCGTGCGATCGATCGCTATGCCGCCAGTGCTCAGATTTGCCGTTGCCCGCAACGGACAGAATTCTCCTTTTTTGGGAATGCTATCGAGGGTATAGCCCAGCTTATCCAATAGCTGTAGGCTAGTGCGATCGACCTCTATCCGAGTCAACATGTTATCATGGCCCTGGCCACGAGCTGGGTCTCGATTTGTTTCCTCGATCAGTTCATTAATTGTGGACTTTCCATCTCCCACCACATGGGCAGGCACCCGTTCGGCCACTGCTACCACCTTCCCATTCACCACCAATACCCGGTGGTCTCGTCCGCGATAATGGCGCTCTACGATTACGTTTTTGCTTCTGGAAGCCTGACTGGCTGCATCGTAGGCTTCTTCTGCTTCCGACCATGACTCTACATCAATGGTAATTCCCCGTCCGTGATTGCCATCTAGGGGCTTGATCGCCACCGGGTAGCCCCCCACATCCGCGATCGCATCTTCCAGGTCTTCCAGGTAGGATATCGTGGTCCCCTGGGGTACTGGCACCCCGGCACCAAAGAGCACTCTTTTCGTACCTTCCTTATCGCAGGCCAGTTCCACTCCCAATATACTGGTGCGATCGCTCATTGTTGCCTGCAATCTTCTTTGGTTTATTCCATAACCTAGCTGGATAATGAAACGCGCCGCCAGAGGCATCCAGGGAATATCTCGTGCCTCTGCTTCCGATATTAGCACGCTCGTTGAAGGGCCCTTTGCTGCTTGGGCCCACAGATCCTTGAGATCTTGTAAATCTTGCTCCAATTCTGATTTGGGATAGCTACCTTTGTCTGCTATACTCCTGCACATGCGGACCGCTGCTCTGCCGGCGTAGCGACCTGCCTTCTCGTCTAGATATTCAAACACCACATTATATACTCCTGGGCTTGCCGTTTCTCGCGTCCGCCCAAATCCCACCTGCATGCCTGCTAACGTTTGCAGTTCCAGGGCTACATGTTCTACTATATGTCCCATATATGTGCCCTTGTCCAGTCGAAGCAGGAACCCTTCCCGGCACCCTGGCGAGCAGTAATGTTTGATTAAACTTGGTAGCGCCTCCATCAATCCTTCATAGAAACCTGGGATTTCACTTGATGGTCTGTCCGCCAGTGCTTCTAAATCTAGACGAATAACTATCAATTTTTTTTGGAGAATGCTCCAGTAGTTGGGACCGCGTAATGTTATGGTTTTTATAATTTTCATGAGCTTCTATAGCTAGCTTTGGCCTCTGTATTGATCTCAGAAACCCGGTTTCAAGGGGAAGACATCGCGTGGATCCAGAAACCGGGTGTTTATAGCTAGCTTTGGCCTGGCATAAGCACTTCTCTGGTTCTCAGATTGTAGCGATCGCCATGACTTAGGATATGTACTCGTAGATTGTAGACACTCAGGGCTGCTGTCGCCGTCACATATGGTTCATTTGTGTATTTCATTTCCGAGGGGTCTACGATCGTCACATTTCCTTTTCCCATCACCATTATTGTACCATCCCTTTCTACTAACGCGCAGGTATCTTCATCTATTCCCATTCCCAGTCGATAGCGGAATATCGCGATCGCGCTCACCAGCCGTCCCATGCGATTGCGATTATTAAAATGCTGGTCTACTATCACTTCTGGCACTATTCCCAGACCTGTCGTCAAGTCTACCAGCGAGCGATTTGGATACTCGCCACTGCCGCCTTCAGCAATCATTTCCTGTCCCATCACTGCTGCACCCGCACTGGTTCCCGCCAGAGTTATTTCCCCGGCCTTGGTTCTGCTGCGGATTATTTCCATCACTGGGGTATCTGCCAGCAACGCGCATAGTCGTAGCTGGTCCCCACCCGTCATAAATACCCCCGTACAATTTTCCACATATTCTTTCCACTGCTGGTCATCTCCCTGGGCCCGAGCGCGGATATCGATCGCCTTTATTTCCTGCGCACCCATTTCCGCGAATATTCGCCGGTACCTTTCCCCGATCGGCCCCGGTTCCCGGGACGCTGACGGCACTATCGCTATTTTCGCCGACCTTGAGCCCGCACGGGCAAAAAATGTATGTAGGATGTCCCTGCCATGGACTTTATCTTCTGCCCCACCGATGATCATAATGGCTGTTTTCGTCTGTTGGCCTTGGGGTGCCGCACTTGCTGCGGGTATGATTGATGCTGCAACATTTTTACGTGTGCTCGTGTGCTCGTGTGCTCGTGTGCTCGTGTGCTCGTTTTTACGCTCGTGCGCTTGTGTGCTCTGCGGTGAGTTCAATGCGACCGTAGCCTCCTGATTTTCTTTATATCGCTTATCTCGCCGCTATTTTTCCCCCGATCGGGCGGCTGAGCTGACAATTAGTTCAACAATTATAATTTTCCACCCTCACAAGAGGTTGGAGCATCTGTAGTAGGGTGGGCGGTGCCCACCCTTTGCGGGCACCGCCCACCCTTTGCGGGTTTGGGCAACAACAACTGTGCATTTTTGGGAATTCCCATATGATGATATAATATCTCCAGAATGCTTGTCAAGAGACCGCAGAAGTGAGATTCGATCTTGTCACCTTATTTCCCGATTTTTTCACCTCGCCCCTCAGTATCGGACTGCTGGGTAAGGCGCTAGCGAATAATATCGCCCAAGTCAATTTGGTTAATCCTCGGGATTTTACCACCGATAAGCACGCCCGTGTGGATGAAACGCCCTATGGCGGCGGAGTGGGCATGCTGCTCAAACCAGAACCAGTCTTTGCGGCAGTGGAGTCCCTACCGGAGTTGCCCAAAAGAGATATTATCCTGATGACGCCCCAAGGTCAAACCCTTTCTCAGCCGTTGTTGAAGGAATGGGCTAGTGACTATGACCAGCTGATAATCATTTGCGGTAATTACGAAGGCTTCGACGAGCGAGTGCTACATCTAGTCACCCGCGAGGTGTCTTTGGGGGATTTTGTCCTGACTTGTGGGGAAATACCGGCACTAGCGATTATTAATGGCGTGGTCCGGTTGTTACCGGGGACAGTGGGCAAGTCAGAATCCCTGAAGGCGGAGAGCTTTGAGTCGGGGTTGCTAGATTATCCCCAGTATACAAGACCAGCAGAGTTTCGGGGATGGAAAGTTCCCGAGGTCTTGCTCTCAGGACATCATGCTCAGATCGAGCGCTGGCGACACGAACGGCAACTGGAACGCACTCGCCAACGGCGTCCCGATCTATATGCTGCTTGGTTGGAAAAATCTAGTTCTGAGGCCCAAGAGTCCGAACCATGAGCAGTGACAACTAACAACTAACAACTAACAACTAACAACGATGATGATGAATATCAGAATTGGTAACGGTTACGATATCCATCAGCTGGGTGCGGGACGCCCGCTGATCTTGGGAGGGGTGAATATTCCCCATGAGTTGGGACTGCTGGGACATTCTGATGCTGATGTCCTGACTCATGCAATTATGGATGCGATGTTGGGGGCTTTGAGTCTGGGAGATATTGGCCATTATTTCCCTCCTTCTGACCCCCAGTGGGCGGGGGTTGATAGTCTGGTTTTGCTCACACAGGTAAATCAGTTAATTGTTGACCGGGACTGGCAGGTGGGAAATATTGACTCGGTGGTGGTGGCGGAACGCCCGAAACTTAAGCCCCATATTTCCCAAATGCGCGATCGCCTCTCCACTGTCCTGGCAGTAAAACCGGACCAAATTGGCATTAAGGCTACCACTAATGAGAAGTTAGGACCTGTGGGACGAGAAGAGGGAATTGCAGCTTATGCTGTGGTGTTACTTGAAAAGAAATAATCCTGGAAAGTAGGAGAGAAGATGATGGAAACTTATTATGAAGCGGCGATGCGAACAAAATTCCGCATTGTTCTCGCTGCATCTGGGGAGGATAATGGGGCAAAGCGTCAATGGGAAACGGCCCTGCGCCGGGTCTTTCAAAGCGTGGCGATCGACTCTGAAGAGAGAATAGTGATGTTAATTGAAGCCCAAAGTAGAGCGATAACAGAACTGGACAAAAAGGATTTCCTTGGCTACTTGAAAGCCGCTGAAGGTGTAATTCCTTTTGGGATGATGATTGACAAGGAGGACATACAGATTTATGCTATAGACAGTGCGAATCTGTACGAACCAATTTGTACGCTGAAAGTAGTAGATGTGCTTGGCCGTTATGACCCGGAAATTGGCAAAAGGCAGAAGTCGCCCTATGGTCTGAGTGGGGATTACTTGAGTGGAATGGCAGAATCGTGGCTGGATGACTTGGCATATAAATGGAAGTCGGAAAGCCCTCCGGCATCAGAAAAAATGGCAGCGATCGGTTTATTGCCGTTGCTAGAAGGTGGTACAACAAGAACAGACGTGGAGATTAGAATTGATATTCTACATAGAAACTAACTTCCTGATTAGCATTGCTACAGGACGGGACCCCGAAGCAGGGACTCTGCTGGCCAACCCACCAGCATCGGTACAAATAGCGATTCCGGGCATTTGCTGCTTGGAAGCATTATCAGTATTAGAACAGGATAAAAAGTCTCGCAAAAATTTTGAGCAACAACTCAACATTCAAATCAACGAGGCACAGCGAAATCTCATTTCGCCTCACGCCCGGTCTCTCTTATTCCACTTACGACAGGCCCGCACGGAGAATGAGGCGCTAATTAAGGATGTCGAGTCGAGTTTGTTTGAAGCCCAAAGTCAGATAGAGACAAAGGCTGAACTGATTGCGTTAACTAGCGATATGCTACAGTCAAGCAGGGGTAAAACTATCATTACGGATAGTACGGATAATTTAATTCTGCATTGCATCCGGGCCCACGCCCGCGTTCATCCAACGGACGTGAAGGTGTTTCTGAGTGGTAATGTTAATGATTTTGGCACGTCGGAAGTGCGAGAAGCCTTGCGTCAGGCGGGAGTGAGTCATTATTTCAGTCGGACTCAAGATTTTATCGGTTGGCTACAATCTCAAGCCTAAGAGAATATGATAGAATATTAGCATAAGCAATGAGGAGACAAGATGATTGAAACTTATTATGAAGCGGCGATGCGAACAAAATTCCGTATCGTTCTCCCGGCAACTTGCACGGAGAATGGGGGAAAAGGGCGATCGCGTGAATGGGAAACGGCCCTGCGCCGGGTCTTTCAAAGCGTGGCGATCGACTCGGAGGAGAGAATAGTCATGTTAATTGAAGCCCAAAGTAGAGCGATAACAGAACTGGATAAAAAGGATTTCCTTGGCTATTTGAAAGCCGCTCAAGGTGTAATTCCTTTTGGGATGATGATTGACAAAGAGGAGATGCAGATATATGCTATAGACAGTGCAAATCTGTACGAACCAGTTTGCACGCTGAAAGTAGTAGATGTGCTTGGCCGTTATGACCCGGAAATCGGGAACAAGCAGAAGTCGCCCTTTGGTCTGGGGCGGTCTTACTTGGCGGGAAAAGTTCAATCGTGGCTGCGGGATTTGGTATCTAATTGGAAGTCGGAGATTCCCCCAGCCTTAGACCAGATGAAAGCGATCGGTTTATTACCGTTGCTTGCAGGTGGACATACAGAATCAGATGTGGAGGTTAGAATTGATATTCTACATAGAAACTAACTTTTTGATGAGCATTGCGACCGGACGCGATCCTCAAGCAGGAACTCTGCTGCAAAATCCCCCAGAGTCAGTGCAGATAGCAATTCCTAGCATTTGCTGTCTGGAAGCATTATCAGCTTTGGAAGAGGATGAAAAATCCCGCCGCCGTTTAGAACAACAGCTGAACATTCAAATCAGGCAAGCAGAGAGAAATCTCATCTCGCCCACAGCCCAGTCTTTGCAGCTTAACTTAGAGCAAGCTAGCGACGCTAATCAGATGCTAATTGGAGAAACTGAAATGCGTATGGTTGAAGCCCTTAACCAGATCGCAACCAAGGTAGAGCTAATTGCTTTGAGGACTGATATGCTACAATCGAGCTTGAGTCAAACTATCATTAAAGACCGTACTGACAACTTGATTTTACACTGTATCTTGGGACACGCCCGCGATCGCCCTACCGAAGAGAAGGTGTTCCTAAGCGGGAATGTTAATGATTTTGGTGTGCCGGGAGTCCGAGAAGCCTTGCGTCAGGCTGGGGTGAGTGAGTATTTCAGTCGGACTCAAGATTTCCTGGGTTGGTTGCAATCTCAAACCTAACAGAGTATGATAGAATATTAGCATCAGCAGCAATAAGGAGACAAAATGATGGAAACTTATGAGGAAGCGGCGAGGCGAACTAAATTTCGGATTGTGCTCCCGGCAACTAGCACAGAAAATGGGTATAATGGCCGATCGGGGAAATGGAAAATCGCCCTGCGGCGGGTCTTTCAAAGCGTGGCGATCGACTCGGAGGAGAGAGTCTTCATGTTAATTAAATCCCAAGGGAGAGAGATGACGCAACTGGGCAAAGAGGAGTTCATTGGCTACCTGAAAGCAGCTCAAGGGGTAATTCCCTTTGGGATGATAGTTGACAAAGAAGAGATTCAGATATATGCTATAGACAGTGCAAATCTGTACGAACCAATTTGCACGCTGAAAGTAGTAGAGGTGCTCTGTCGTTATGACCCGGAAATTGGTAACAAGCAGAAGTCGCCCTACCACTTGAATGCTAGCTACCTAGTGGGAAGAGTAGAATCTTGGCTGGATGACTTGGCCTATCGCTGGAAGTCAGAAATACCTCCAGCAACAGAACAAATGAAAGCGATCGGTTTATTACCGCTGCTCTCCGGTGGACAGACAAAATCAGACGTGGAGATTAGAATTGATATTCTACATAGAAACTAAGTTATTAAGATGTAGCTGGCTGCGCAAAGTATATATTGATATATACTCAAAAGTAGAGAGAATGAGTGAATTGACTATGATGTTAAAAAAAAGGCAGAATTTACTTACGGTTTTCCTGGCATTGATAACGGCGATCGCCCTTAGCGGTTGCAACTCGACCTACTTCGCAACAGCAGTCGATCGCACGCCTCGTTTGGTGCAGAGCGTTCTGACAGACCCCAACAGTTTTAACTATGTGATCAGTAAAGGCGCACCGAACGTTTTTGGACTGATTTACCAAGGGTTAATCGGTCAAGATGGCATCACGGGCGAAGTTGAACCTGCTTTAGCAGAATCTTGGGAAATCTCAGAAGATTATCAGCGGATCGTTTTTACCCTGCGGGAAGGACTGAAATGGTCTGATGGAGAGCCCCTGACTGTAGATGATGTAATTTTTACCTACAATGAGATCTACTTCAACGAAAAAATTGATAGCGATATCAAAGACATTCTCAAAATTGGCGAAGAACGGGCCCTCCCGACTGTGAGAAAATTGGATGACAAACGGGTAGAATTTACTGTCCCTCAACCTTTTGCTCCGTTTTTGCGCAATACGGGGGTGCCCATTTTACCCGCCCATGCTTTGCGAGAATCGGTATACAGTTATGATTCTCAGGGAAACCCGAAGTTTCTCTCTACCTGGGGAACGGATACCGATCCTGCTAAAATTATCTGCAATGGACCCTATACCCTGGAGAGCTATGTTCCCAGTCAACGAGTCACTTTTCGCCGTAACCCCTATTTCTGGCGTCAGGACTCCGAGGGCAATTCTCAACCTTATATTGAGCGAGTGGTCTGGGAAATTGTCGAATCAACGGATAACGCATTTCTGCAATTTCGTTCTGGCGGGTTGGACTCCCTCAGCGTCTCGCCCGAATATTTCTCTCTGCTGAAGCAAGAGGAAGCCCGAGGAAAGTTTACTATCTATCTCGGGGGCCCGACCCTGACTACTACTTTCTTGGTGTTTAATCTCAATCAAGCAAAAAATCAAAGCGGCGAACCCTTTGTAGACCCGGTTAAGTCCAGTTGGTTTAATACTAAAGAATTCCGACAGGCGGTTGCTTACGGGATCGATCGCCAGAAAATGATTAACAATGTTTACCGGGGACTGGGAGAACCGCAAATATCCCCCGTTTACAAGCAAAGTCCTTACTATATAGGTGCCGAACAAGGTCTGCATGTTTATGAACATGACCCTCAAAAAGCTAAGGAGTTGCTGCGATCGGCAGGATTTAAGTATAATCAGGAAGGAGAGTTGTTTGATGCCCAGGGAAATAGGGTCCGCTTTATAGTAATGACTAATGCTGGCAATAAACTCCGGGAGGCGATCGGGGTACAAATTCAGCAAGATTTGGGTAAAATTGGCATGCAGGTAGATTTCACCGCTATCAGTTTTAATACTCTCATAGACAAGGTTTACAGTCAGCGCAGCTGGGAGAGTTATATTGGCGGTATTGGTGGCGGTGGCATAGAACCGAATGCGGCGGCAAATCTCTGGTTAACTGAAGGTGGGTTGCATACTTTTAATATGGGCCCCCAAGAGGGTCAACCTCCTATAGATGGTTGGACTGTTTCTGACTGGGAATTGGAAATCGAACGGCTTTATCTTAAAGGTGCTGGGGAACTTGATGACGCTAAGCGCAAGGAAATTTATGCCCAGACTCAACGGATAACTCAGGAAAATCTGCCCTTTATATTTTTGGTTAATCCCCTGTCCATGACTGCCGTGCGCGATCGCGTTCAACCCATCAAATACTCCGCCCTGGGAGGTGCCTTCTGGAACATTCACGAACTGCAAATTGTAGAATAGTAAATTGAGAATAGTAAATTGAGAATAGTAAATTGAGAATTGAGAATGGAGAAGGGAGAATGGAGAAGGGAGAATTGAGAAGGGAGAATTGAGAAGGGAGAATTGAGAATGGAGAATTGAGAATGGAGAATTGAGAATGGAGAAGGGAGAAGGGAGAATTGAGAAGGGAGAAGGGAGAATTGAGAATTGAGAATGAGGAAGACAATCTGCGCGATCGCCCTAATCATAATCACCCAGGTGAGTATCGTCAGTTGCACTCCCCGGGAAATACCTAGAACATCCCAACTGGTGCTTGCTACCCTGAGTGACCCCAAAACCTTTAACCCGGCACTGAACCAGGAATTTCCCAATATTTTTATCTTCGCCTTTGAGGGGTTGACTAGGGAAAATGGCATCACGGGGGAAATAGAACCCGCCTTAGCAGAATCTTGGGAAATATCCCCAGACAAGAAACGAGTTGTTTTCACCCTCAGAAAAGGATTAAAATGGTCTGATGGTCAACCCCTGACAGCGGATGATGTTGTCTTTACCTACAAGGAGGTAGTCTTTAACCCGGACATTCCTACAGATGCTAAAGATCCCTTGCGCATAGGGGAAAAGCGCTCATTTCCGACAGTCAGAAAACTGGGCGATCCTCGCCTGATTGAATTTACCCTTCCCGAACCATTTGCGCCCTTTCTGAGAGCGACTGGAGTGAGCATTTTACCAGCACATGTGCTCCGAAAATCAGTGCGTTCCCTGGATGCAGAGGGAAATCCCCAGTTTACTTCCACTTGGCATACGGGTACGAAACCATCAGAAATTGTAGTTAACGGTCCTTACAAAATTGAGAGTTATAATGCTAGCGAACGAGTAATATTCACCCGCAACCCTTATTACTGGCGTCAAGATGCAGAGGGAAATCAACTTCCCTACATTGACCGGATTGTCTGGCAAATGGTAGAATCGACGGAAACCCAACTACTGCAATTTCGATCGGGGGCATTAGATATTATGGGAGATGCCCGTCCCCTGCGTCCGGAATATTTTTCTTTGTTGAAGCGCGAGGAAAAGCGCGGCAAGTTTACGATTAAGATTGGCGGACCATCATCCAGTACGACATTTATGGCCTTCAACCTCAATCAAGCTAAAAATGCCAGGGGAGAAGCATTTGTAGACCCAGTTAAGTCCCGCTGGTTTAATAGCAAAGAATTTAGACAGGCAGTTGCTTATGCCCTCGATCGCACTTCGATGGTTAACAACACCTTTCGCGGCATAGGCGTCCTGGAGAACTCCCCCGTTTCGGTGCAAAGTCCTTACTTTCTCTCTCCCGAAGCGGGGTTAAAGGTTTATGAATACAATCGGCAAAAGGCGCAAGAGTTGCTGACCTCAGCAGGATTCTACTATGATAAACAAGGGTTACTGTTGGATAGCCAGGGAAATCAGGTGCGCTTTACCCTGCTGACAAATGCGGGCAATAAAGTTCGCGAGGCGATCGGGGTGCAGGTCAAGCAAGATTTAAGTAAAATAGGCATACAGGTGGATTTTCGCCCGATCGCCTTCAGCACCCTGGTCAGCAAGTTGACCAACAGCAGGGATTGGGAAGCTCATATAATCGGTTTTACAGGTGGAGTAGAGCCCCATAATAGCGCCAATCTCTGGACCAGCAGCGGCGGTTCCCATCTGTTTAATCAAGGACCGCAAGCAGGAGAAACATCCATTCAAGCTTGGCAGGTTTCCGACTGGGAACGGGAAATAGACCGACTTTTTGTCCAAGGGGCCCAAGAGTTAGACGAAGAAAAGCGTAAAATGATCTATGGTGAGTTTCAGCAAGTAGTCCAGGAGCAAGTCCCCATGATATTCTTGGTGAAGGAAGTGGCGATGATGGCAGTGCGCGATCGGGTTACGGGGTTAAAATACTCGGGACTGCCCAGCTGGGGACTATGGAATATCTATGAAGTGAAAATTGATGAGAATTAAGAAACCAGGTTGATGAGTAGGGTGGGCACCGCCCACCAGAACTGTGGGTGTGGTATTTTTTTACCAACTGGTGCAAGACCACACCCGTTTATAGCTTATATCTTAATTCTGGGATTGAGATGAGATATATTTACACTCGGCGTGCAATATCAATTTGGTAATCATCCTTAATCTTCCTGAGGGGAAACTGCACGAACTGGGCGGACCCCGTCAGTTTCCAGTCAAACAGGCGCAGCAGATGAGAAGCGAACAGCTTAGTGACTATCATCGTCATCTGGGCTCCCAGACAGGCGTGGACCCCACCGCCAAAGGGAATGAACTGATACCTCTTGCCCTCGCCACGCTCTGGTCCAAAGCGATCGGGGTCGAATAGCTGCGGTTTGTGAAAATGATCTGCTATCATGTTAGCAATCCGTGGCTCGGCAATCAGAACCCAGCCCTTCTCGTATAGCACCCCATCGAGCACCACAGACTTAGTGAGCCGACGGCTAGCAGTTGAACTCGGAGGTAGGGTGCGCAGCGTCTCCTTGATAGTCGCTTCTAGAAATAGCATCTGCTTCAAATGATCCGGTTCAAACCTGTTGACATGGCTTTGTATACCCATCACCTCTGCTTGCTCTTCTCGCAGCCGCTGCACTACCTGTGGGTGTCCCCCCAACTGGTAGATCAGGGAACATACCAGTGCGGAAATGTTGTAGTGTGATGCCCATAGCTGTAGTAGGCATTGGTTCTCTATCAGGTCATTACTAAATACCCCATCTGGGTTTTCCTGCTGGCCAGCTAGCATCATCGACAGAAAGTCCGCAGTCGGATTAATTGGGCCCTCTTGCCGCCGCCTGCGAATCACCGCCCTCATGAAGTCGATCAGGGCGGCCCGTGCCTTGAGTCCCCGACCATAGGCTGTCAAACGAGACTTCCACTTCAACAAGCCATAGAAGCCGTCAAAATATGTCTTATACAAAGCCTTTAGTTCTGCCTGAGAGGAAAGGGGTAGACCCTCGAAGGTGCTAGGATCGGAGTCATTCAAGCTGACTCCCAGCAGCAGCGGGACGAGCACGTCAAAGCAGATCTTCTCCACTGCCGGGTAGAGTGCTATGCTACTGGGGGTGCTCCAGTCCTGGAGGCCACGCCCGATCGTCTCATTAATGTGGGGCATATATCCATCAAGGGCGCGACCAGTCAGGCCCGGTCCCAAGGCAGTTTTGCGCTGGCGATGTAAGTCAGGACGCTGAAACAGGCTGTAGGGACCAAACATGTCCATTGTCGTGGGTGGCAAGGCAATCTCTGTATATTTCATGTCCCCATTAAATGCCATTTGAATTGCCGATTCAGACCCGACAAAGACCGTAGTGCCACCAAAGACACCTGTTTTGAAGCAGGGACCGTATTTTTCCAGATTTTGGCGGCAGAAACTATCGGGATTTCCTATGTAATTAATTGTATCATACCACTTGGGCTGGCGTGGTGGAGTGGTAGTCCCGGTGGGCGGCACTTGTCCATTCTCCAGTACAACTACCTCGATCTTCTGTTGGTTCATGACAATTTACCTCTATCATTACTTCGTCAGTTGTCAGTTGTCAGTTGTCAGTTGTCAGTGGTCAGTGGTCAGTTGTCAGTGGTTAGTGGTCAGTTGTCAGTTGTTAGTGGTCAGTGGTCAGTTGTCAGTGGTCAGTTGTCAGTTGTTAGCACTTTCCCGATTTATCTGGACATGCTCCCCACCTGTGCTAGGGTGTGGTCATAAGTAGTTGATAGCAGGTGCATCGCCCGATACATGATCTAGCCCGCGCAGGCGGGCTTGGTTCATGTAGCCGGGCCCTTTAGGGTTCGGGCTACCAACGGGTTTTGACCACACCCCCTGTGCTATAATTTTACCTGAAGTAAGATCGCCTGTGAACAGCCCGAATGTCAAAGCGAGCGATCGCGTGGCTTGACAATAATTACAGCATGTGACATAATTGTGACAGCATGGGGAATAATGGCTGGAAAGCTATCCCCCGATCGCCCATGCTAAAGCAAGGTGGGCAGTGCCCACCCTACATGAATTGCTACTTGACAGTCCGATCGGGTATTTGTTATCATAGAGCTAGTGGGCTAGAAGAGAAGGAAGTAAAATATGGCAGCTATAGATCGAGCGTCACAGGAACAAGTGTTAGCATTTGAGCAAGCAAAACAGAAAATACTAAAATGTAAGCTGTCTAGAACGCCAGATGAAGATTATTACTTGGAACAGATTTTAGAAAATCTAGATATGATGACAGCTTTTTATTCCTATGGGAATGGAGATATTTATGTAGAACATAATCTTGATTTGCGTCGAGAACAGATTTTCATGAACCGTTACCAGCATATTTTCATGCAAGAAATGAAAATATATTTGGAGATTGAAAGTAGGTCGGAGAACAAGAATGGTTATGGTCTAGGTGCGTTTGTTACTGATATATGGTACGACTGCTTGTACATGTATGAGTTAATTGGCGTGAAAAAAAGTGTTAATTGGGAAGGGGTTTACTATAAGCTTTTTCAAATAGAGCCTCACTATTATATTCTCAGGAAAGGTTTGATAGAAGAAGATGAGGAGAACCCGTTATTTAAAATCGCTACTATATCTACAGAAATGGGAGCGCTATTAGTGAGGATTATGAAAGAAGAGTGGCTTTCAGATATTGGTGAAATTCATTCCGTATTGAAAGAGTTTTTTGAAAGTTTAGGATTCGTTGTATGAACGGGTAAAATTACATAATCCAGAGCGTCTGTTGGTTCATGACAATTTACATCTATCGGGAATTCAGGTGAAAAATGTAAGTTGTATGCAGTTTGGAGTAAAACCACTGTGCTACCATTTTACCTGATAAGAATCGCCTGCGATAGGCCAGAATGTCCCGCGCGAGCGATCGCGTGGCTTGACAAAAATTACAGCATGTGACATAATTGTGACAGCATGGGGAATAATGGCTGGAAAGCTATCCCCCGATCGCCAGTTCCCCAATCCCATAAGGTGGGCAGTGCCCACCCTACTTTAATGCTTTCAGTCGGTTTTAACCGACTTTAGCTATTAGCCGGGGGTTTGAACCCCCGGCGGTCTAACAGCGAAG
>JBFRWI010000034.1:0-12093 GCA_051439505.1 Hormoscilla sp.
GAGGATCCCCCCCAAACCCCCCCTTCCAAAAGGGGGGGTTTCCGGAAGCCCCCCTTTCTAAGGGGGGTTTGGGGGGATCCGGCGACTGGGGTATGCGATGTTCGATCAACGGGTTTTGACCACACCCATTATCGAGCCATGTTTATTGACTTTTATCCCCCCTCACCCCCTCACCCCCTCACTCCCTCAAACAAACCAAATACCCCTGTGAGGGGGGAGGTTATGGATCGTAAAAATAGGCTGTTTTCCCAAAAAGGGCCTATTTTGTTCTCTCTCAAGATAGGAAGGGCCACCCCAATACCTCAAGGAAAGGCGCAACTATATGTTGCGCCGTCATAGTAATTTACCAATGATTGCTACACATACATAGATGAAAGTCTCGCCCGCTCGTTGCTCTCAAAGACTTTCCCAATGGAAGAATTGAAAATTTTGAATTTTTAATTGCTACCTATATTGTGTGAGTAACCAAATCTTTTTTCAAAAATGGCCATTTTTGTACAACTCCACAGGGCTCCACAGGGGGGGTATATTAGACCGTAAAAATGGGTGGTTTTCCCAAAATGGCCATTTTTGTACGACTCCATAGGGGGGTAATGAGACCGTAAAAATAGGCGGTTTTCCCAAAATGGCCATTTTTGTTAGACACCACAGGGGGGTATATGAGACTGTAAAAATGGGTGGTTTTCCCAAAATGGCCATTTTTGTTCTCTCTTCAAGAACCGTTCCGGAAAAATCGGAAGGGTCACCCCCAAATAGGGTGTGTAGCAACCGGCGGGAGCCTGTGGGGATCTCACCAACGGGTTTTGACCACCTACTGCAAATCGTTCAAAAAAATTAATTACGCCGTGACCGATCGGGGTCACAACAAGGAGAATTAATGACATTGCCGATCGCATCTGAAATAATTAGTCATCCCAGACCCCTTATAAAGATAGGACAGCAACAGCGAAGGTCGTGAAATTATGAATAAAACCACAACTACTACAAATCCTACAGCCGATATCATTGAAGTTGATAAAGCGCTTGAAAGTATGCGTGAATCAGGCTTTGACTTAGCCACTGCTGTCGGTGAGGTAGTTGACAATTCCTATGAAGCTAATGCAAATTTGATCCGAATTTTTACCTCTGAGGGTTAACGCGAGTTCGGAGTTCGGAGGGAATAAGTTCGGAGTTAAAGATGTCAAAAACGCTAATCTAGGGGGTTTACCGCATCCATGACCCGACGAAAAATAAGGGTTATCGCAACCGTCGAACTCACGTTAGTTAATTAATTAAATAATGGGGGAATTTATTTTTACTGAACTCCCTTAATTCCTGCTATGGCAACCCCTATCTTTTGGTAAATCATCTCTTAAAATTATACCTGGAGTCTGATATGCTACTAACTGTACCCGACCATCGGGCAGCATCACCCAACCTCGCGCCGGGACTATCTCTGCTGGGCGATCGGGAATCTTTTCGGTAGATATTTCCAGAGGTTTCGCCCCCATTGTACTAGATGGAACTGGCGATATCAAACTCACTCTAATATTGTCACCGTTGAGATAATCGCCAGGGTTGCCAGGCAAACCTCCCCGTCCTATTCTTGTAAAGGAACTGTTTCTGCTTTGCCGACAAAAGTCCTGGGCAATTAAATCTTCCGGATCGACTACCTGTTCTTCAAAAACAATTAATCCCTCCGAGGGATCGGTGTCCGGGCGCGAAATCTCCACCGTGCCATCTATGCCAAACTGAGAACTAGCAGTAATTGTACTATCGGGAGAGAGAAATATTCCTTCTGTAGTGATGCGGATGTTCCCTCCAGCACCCGTGAAGGCATTGGCACTGATGTCGCTATCTTCTAATGCCGCGATCGCCCCACTGAAAATCGTAATATTGCCACCATCCCCACCCCCACTCTCGGAGGTGCCCGCTGTTGCCGAGATGGCACTGTTGCGGCGCAATATTAATGACTCCGATGCTGGCAAGGAGATATTCCCGCCCCTGCCGTTGGCACTTTCAGCCCCGATCGCCCCATTATCCAGCCGCAACCCATTAGCAGCAATAGAGATTTCCCCCGCATTCCCCTCTGCATCGCTGCTGACCGATATTTCCGCCCCATCCCGGACTGTTAAGGAGTCCGTGGCGATCGAGATATTTCCTCCAGCACCCGTTGCTCTTTCGCTAGTGGCAAATAGCCCGCTCTCGATCTCCTCGCCACCTTGGATAATATGCCCTTGAATAATATACTCCGAAGAGATATTCAGAGTGATATTTCCTGCCTGTTCTGCACCTCTAGTCCGCGTGCGAATTCTGCCGCCATTGCTTTGCACGAAGCTATTGGCATTCACTAGCACGTTTCCCCCTTTTCCTTCCCCAAATGTTGAAGTATTCAGTTGGGCCCCATTGGTTAAGATAACTGATGGTGCTGTAATCGCGATCGTCCCTCCATCCCCCACCCCAGCAGACAATACTAGACTCACGGCACCCGTGAGGCCGCTAGTTCCCAACCCGTCAAAAGAGACAGTATCAGTAGCGTTAATCTTCAGTTCTCCTGCATCTCCCGTCCCCGCCACTGCCACAGCTAATATTCCCCGGGACGATACTGACAGCGAGTCCGTAGTAATATCAATCCTACCGCCATTGCCTACCGCATCGCCGAATACTTGAGAGCCGATCCCGCTGCCAACCACCGTGCCTGCATTATTGGTTCCCGCCCCATTAATGAAAACCTCCGAGGCATTAATCTCGATATCCCCTGCATCTCCTTGTCCGAAGGTATTGGCCACCAGAGTAGCGCCATTTGTCACGGACAGGGTTCCCGTATTAACAAGCAACTTACCCCCGTTCCCTACTGCCCCCCTCGCCACCGTCACTGCCACGCTACCGCTACTAGCTTCTTCTCCCCCTATACCATCAAAGGCCGCTACATCCGCAGCATTTATCGTTACATTGCCGCCATTCCCCGAGTCCAAAGTGCTAGCAGTCACTTCCCCTCCATTGCTGACTGACAGGGATCTGACGTTAATGTTTACATTTCCTGCATTCCCCCGTCCCAAAGTATTCGCCGATACCAAAGCATTATTGATCTCCAGCATCCCCCCCGCCCTGATGTTGATATTGCCGCTATTACCCGTTGCTAACTCTGCCACCTGATTGGCGATCGCGCTCCCATCTGCAATAATTATATCTCCCACAGCATCAATCACAACATCGTTCGTAGTAAGCACTTCAGTGCTTCGGACCACCTGACTGGCACCTATTCCCGTCCGCAGTTGAGACCCTTCTATTATCTCTACATTTCCGGCGTTAATAGCAATACTCCCGCCACTGACATCGATCGCCGACCCCTCTGTGAAGGATACATCTGCCATCATCCCCGACAAAGGAAAACTCAAACTCCAGTCACTCCCCAACCCTACCGTTCCCGTTTCTGTCAGTCCTCCTAACTCTACCCGACTCCCCGGCCCCGATATCTGGCCCCCTTCGTTCTCTATCTTACCCCCGATCAGAGCTAATGTTTGACCGGGAAGCACTTGCAGTCCCGTAACATTATCACTCCCCGCGCCCGATCGATTGACTATTGCCCCCGGACTGGACCGGAAATTCAAACCTATGGGAATATCTATTGTCAGCAATGGCCTTTCCGAGTTAGTGGCGCTGAAGGTACTGCCATCAGGAAAGACGATGCTATCGGCAGTACTTCCCAGGAAGGAACCACCTATATTTAATCTCGCATTCGGGCCAAAAACAATTCCACTGGGATTGATCAGAAATAGATTCGCGCCGCCGTTCGCCCTAATTAATCCATCTATATGAGATATTTTTCCCCCTGTCACCCGCGACAGGATATTACCCACGTCCGCCGCGTTGTTGAAGAATGCCTCCCCCCCTGTCGGTACTCCAAATTCCGTAAAGCTGTGGAAAAGATTTCCTCCCGCACGAGTGCCTCCTTCTATTTGGAAACTATTTCCCTCTGGCGTGACAATCGTATTTTGCGGCAATGTTCCATCCGGGATTATTTGGGCCATGGCAGTCCCTACCCAATTACCACCCACAGCGGCACCCACGATCATTAAATACCCAACTTGCTTCCACATGCCCCTTTCTCTTCCTCTCTGACACTCTCATTATTACCCGTTGGTAGGAGACTCCGTCGCCGGAACCCGCGTATGGCCCGGCTACACCGAACTTAGCCCGCCTGCGCAGGGGCTATATACCAGATGCACCCCAGCTATCAACTACTTATGACCACACCCAGTGACCGGTGCTTCAAGAAGGCTTGGGGGGGTATTTACGTATATGTATGTGCTTGAAGTATCTGGTATAAAAATGGTGCTGCTGACCCCTTCTAGCGGCTCGTGGTTGGCTCGTGGTTGGATTTAAGGCGATGCTTGGGAGCGGGGGCTTTATGCAATATGGGGATTTTATTTGGAGATCGCGATCGGGGCGAACTCGGCAGCATTACTGGACCGATGACCACCGGTCACAACCAATCACGTTTCTGAACCAGAACCAAAACCAGAAGTGAGCGCACCGGTAAAAGCGCTCTCGACGGGAACTGAGCGGGCTGTCGTCTGGTACCAACTAACCCGCACCGGCGATCGCACCAGCAAGCGACCACCGGTGTACAGTCGGAGCCATTAATGCTGTTATACCAGTAAGAACGATCTCGACGGGAACTGAGCGGGCTGTCGTCTGGTACCAACTAACCCGCACCGGCGATCGCACCAGATCGCTAGTGATGCAAGTCACTACTATAACCACGGGAAGTCACAGCCTCTGGGGATATTCTCTCACATCTCAACTCCAAATTTCTCACAACCCACCTGCTATCATCATCACCGCCGAGTTTTGCTATCCGAGGGATACTATAGTTGTAGAGTCCAAGGAAACATCATGCAGTCATACATCGAAACCCTATCTAACTCCATTTCTGAGATTGTCTTCAACACTGCTCAAACCAGCACAATCAACCTATCCGACTACCATCTGCTGACCACCATTATCAATAATGAATTTCTCAGCGATAAGGAGAGAAAATCTGCACAGCGAGTCCTATATCTCCTTCGTAGAGGTCGCTTATCACTGGTTGATAACTTAACCCAGGGCTTGATGAGCGCCTAACTTTCTATATTATTTGTTGCTTTGTGACGCGCTTCTATACGTAAAGAAAGCGTCGCGCAAGTTTAACTGTCACCGTTTCTTCAAATCCTAGAAGTATTGGGAGGCGATCGCCTTTTTGTGCCTCTTTTTTGATATCTCGACCTGTAGGGTTGACAAATAAATATATTTATGTTAAATAACCGAAAAGCATCTCTTGCTATCGATGATGTCCGCAAAGGGGAGGCCGGCGGGTGTGGTCAAAAGTAGTTGCAGAGGATCCCCCCAAACCCCCCTTAAAAAGGGGGGCGCGCCGGTTGCCCCCCCTTTTGGAAGGGGGGGTTTGGGGGGGATCCGGCGACTGGGAGGGTATCAACGGGTTTTGACCACACCCGAGGCCGGCGATCGCGATCGACAAGTAGGGGAAGGCAGGCAACTGCTGCTGGCGGTGTGGGAGATATTGTTATATGATGTATAAATCGCACTAAGCCCTTGAGGGCCTTTGTCCTACGACCCAGACGGGGTGTGGTCAAAGACCTCGCGGGGGGCCCGGCGTTGCATTCGGAGAGGGGATCTGTCAATTGATGTCATAATTTGTCACAGAAGCTTCGCCCCTACAGCTATCGGCAACAAATGACTATCAACAAATGCGTGACCACACCCACCCCGACCGGCAGTTCTTGTCCCCCTATATGCGGCGCTACTGACAATTAGAAATATGCCACTAGAACAAGAACCCCCACAACTGCTGAAACAACGACTGTCCTACCAAGGACGTAAATTTGGCTTTGAAGCCAAGACACTCCGGTTACCCAACGGTGCGGAAGGAGAATGGGAATGCATCCGTCACCCCGGCGGTGCCCTGGCCGTTCCCGTCACCCCAGATGGTAAACTGGTATTACTCTGGCAATATCGCTTTGCTGCCCAAGGACGTCTGTTAGAATTCCCCGCAGGGACGATCGAACCCAATGAGGATCCCGCCATAACCATCAGGCGGGAAATAGAAGAAGAAACGGGATATCGGGCGCACAAATGGCGGAAATTAGGGCAATTTTTTCTGGCCCCGGGCTATTCCGATGAAATTATCTATGCCTTTCTGGCAGAAGATTTGGAACCCCTAGCAACCCCCCCCGCACAAGATGAAGATGAGGATATAGAAACCGTATTATATACTCCCCAAGCATTCGAGCAAGCTATCCTGGCAGGGGAAGCAGTAGATGCCAAGTCAATTGCTAGTTTTATGCTAGCGCGCCCTTTCTTGCGATCGAGTCCAGAAGCTAGTTAGAGAGTCGAATGTTCGCCAATTAGGCAAGACATGATATTATCAAAAGATCGGCACAGGTAAGGAATCGTAGAACGGAAGGAATGTCTGAGTTAATTATATTTTGGCACCGTCGAGATTTACGCATTGATGATAATATCGGACTGGCAGCAGCCCGCGATCGCAGTCCGAAGGTAGTGGGAGTATTCTGTCTGGATCCGCAGATCCTAGAACGGGATGATGTGGCACCAGCAAGAGTGACCTACATGATCGGTTGCTTGCAGGAATTGCAACAGCGCTATGCCGAAGCGGGAAGTCAACTGTTGATCCTGCGGGACTTGCCAGAAAAGGCGATCGCCTCTCTAGCAGAGAATCTAAAAGCCAAGGCTGTATACTGGAATCGGGATGTAGAACCTTATGCCCAACAGCGGGATGAGGCTGTAAGTAATGCCTTAAAAGAGAAAGGCATAGAGTTCTCCAGTTATTGGGACCAGCTACTCAACTCGCCAGAGGAAATTCGCACGGGTACGGGTAAAGTTTACACGATATATACCCCATTTTGGAAAAATTGGTGCCGAAAGCCGAAGCCCGCACCAGTCGCAACCCTGGCAAATGCGGAAAACCTGACAGTACGGGAACTAGAACTGGCTAAATCATCTGGCATAATTGCTCTGCCTGCAGCTAAGGATTTAGGATTTATCTGGGAAAATGAATTGCTATTGCCACCAGGAGAAAAGGCGGCCCGGGAAAGATTAGAGGAATTTGTAAATGGGGCGATCGAAGTCTATCAAGAACAGCGAAATTTTCCCCATATAGACGGTACATCAATGCTAAGTGCAGCGCTCAAATTTGGTGCCATTGGCATTCGTAGAGTCTGGGAAGCATCCAAGGAAGTCTATGCAGAGGCCCGCAGCGATCAAAGTCGTGGGAACATCGAAACCTGGCAAAAAGAATTGGCATGGCGAGAATTCTACCAACATGCGATGTATCACTTACCATCATTAGCAATGGCACCCTATCGCGCCCATTTCCAAGACTTCCCTTGGGAAAATAACGAAGCCCATTTTCAAGCCTGGTGCGAGGGCAAAACAGGCTATCCGATCGTGGATGCGGCCATGCGCCAGTTAAATGAAACCGGGTGGATGCACAACCGGTGCCGGATGATCGTCGCCAGTTTCCTGGTCAAAGATTTGATGATAGACTGGCGCTGGGGAGAAAAATATTTCATGCAGAAACTCTATGATGGGGACTTATCTGCTAATAATGGCGGTTGGCAATGGACTGCTTCTAGCGGCATGGACGCCCAACCCATGCGGATGATGAACCCGATCACCCAAACAGTCAAATTTGACCCGGAAGGGGAATATATCCGCCAATGGATACCAGAACTCCGATCGATAGACAACTCAGATCTGGTGAGTGGGAAATTTTCTGCCGATGACCGTGCCGCCTGTGGTTATCCCCAACCCATTGTCGATCATCAACTCAGGCAACGGGAATTTAAACTCCGCTATAAACAGCAAAAACAGTTATTTTCCTAGGTTGCCATCTTGTATAGTGGCGGCGCGGAATTAGGGGCGATCGCATCCCGAGGCCAGAGTCCCGATCGCCACCGGCGGTCTCTAGACAACTTGAGTTCCACAGTTACGATCTCCCCCGATCTCCGGTCGAGATCGTTCCGATAGATTTGAGCGATGACTAACCTTTAAGTTTACCTTTGACTTTGTTAATAATTTGCTGCCACTGGCTTTCTTTCTGCTTGGGTGGGGGGTCTTCCGGAGGGTGAGGGTCGCCCAGATAGCGGTAATATTTCCAGATATCCCAGTAAGGACAACCTGGTTCTATCCTAATACCTGCCCAATGTAAATAATCAAGGGGTTGATTGATGTTAGGGTCGATTAAAATATGCCCTTGCCGTTGAAAATGCTTGCTTCCTGCCCAGCTACCAGGGGCCTTTCCCGGTCTGCGCACTATATTAAATCGGCGCGGTATGCGCTTTAAGATCGTATAATTAATTATCGGCTGATCTGAGGTCTTCTGGGAAAAATCAAAATACTCCCGATGGGCCGCACATTCCGCAAAGCTTTCGTATAAGTCCGCTTCCGAAATCAAATTCTTTTTAGAAGCCCAAAATCCCCCGTTGAAAATATCTTTGAGGTCACTTTCGCTAAAAACTCCCCCTTCTATGACTTTGGAGGTAAAGACATTGGTGATTCCCCCTGCATGTTGGTAATCATAGCAGATAAAGTCGTAATTGTCAAGATAATTCAGGCGATCGATGATTTTATCGAAGACAACGATATCTGTATCTATATATAAAAATTCATCAAACTCGCCAAACCAGCAAGCTTGCTTGCGAAACTGATTGGGACGGGCAAAAAAGCCCTCTCCAAAAATATCGTACAGTTTTTGCGAGAGTCGTTCGATAAATCTTAAATCTTCGTAAACTTTTACCCCGTAAGACTCACTCAGAACTTGGGCGATCGCCTGATAGTTGTGGTCGTAAGGAATCATCACCACCGGCGTATCCCGATCGTATTGCCGGATACTATTCAGCAGGGCGATCGCCTGTTCCGTTACCTTATCATTAGCAGTAATATAGATTCCGCGACTCATCATTTTCTCCTCAACCGGTTAATCCCAACTTTCTCAAGACTCGTTTTGCCAGACTGGGAGGTGGATTATATGGTTTTGGTTTACCTGTAAATTGCGGACGCTTTTCTGGTTCGTGCAGATAGCGGTAATACAAGAATACCTCCCGGTAGGGAAAATCCAGATTCTCGCCAGCACACAGCCTGGTAAAATATTTCGACTTAACCCCTATATAGTGAAGATAAGTCAGCCTGTTCCCCTTGTCATAAAGAATGTGGTCTCGTTCCTCAAAATGATCCGAGGTGACGCTGCAACCCGTTCTCTCTTCTGGGGGCAAAGCTATCGCAAAATTATAACTGCTAATCCCCGTTCTCATCACCATGTAGTTGAGAATCGTTTGATCTGGAGCCATTCTATATAGAACTTCTGCTTCTCCCCCTCTCAGTTGCTCCAGCAGCCACTCTCTCCTCTCCTGCGGAAACATATTCCTTTTTGACCCATACAATCCCGAGCAAAAAATCTCTGATGCAAGTCTTTCAGGAGGAAATATTTCTGCTAGCTTCAAGGATGATACATCATACACATGAGTTATATCCTTGTACTGAAAGTCATAAACCACCCAGTCTTTGTTATCAAGTTGAGCGAAAACCGGATCTACCGGTCCCATCACTAGGGTATCGGCATCCATGTACAGGAAGCGGTCAAAAGGTCCGTCGAAGGCACAGTAACGTCGATGAGTGCCCACTCTATAATAGGACTCATGGCCAGCCGATCTCCACTCTTGCTTGGCAGTAGGATGGGCCTCCCAAACATCACGCACGAATTTATCCCAGCGATCGATCGACTCTCGATCTTGATAAAGCAGCACCTGAGGGCGGCGATCTATTTCCGCTGCGATCGCCGCTGTATTATCATCATAGGGATAGACGCATACGGGCATTTGGGGTCCCAAAACTGCCTCAATGCTGTTCAGCAGGCCGACCAGATGGTCGTAGACTTTGTCATTGGCTAGGGTACAAATGCCATCCATAACTAGGAAAATTTAGCGATGAATTCTGACAACCAGTTTAACAGGTTCAGCTTGTGGAGAATAATTTGCCGTGCTTCCGCGATCGCCCCCTTGGCCTGGGACCAAGCATCGGGAGTAGAAATCACCTCTTGGATATAAGTCAGGCCCTTTTCATCCAAGCTTGGCAACCGGAGAAAACTGCCAGATGGCAATAACTTATCAGCGGCCCCTCCACCATAATAAATTGGCAGACACCAAGCCAGCAGAGGATCCCACAGCTTTTCACTCACGTACAAATCGTTCTGGGCATAATTTTCAATAGCCAAATTATAATAGTAAGGAGCCATGCTATGCCACTTATTTTTCACCGGTCCCCCAGAATTGGCCCATTCTGGTAAATTTCTACCATACAGGTCAAACTCAAGTCCACTCCCTTGTAGCAGCCGTAAAAAATCTAATCGCTGACGATGGTTTGCCGTGCGTGCTATCCCAGAGGTAATCCAGCTGACTTTCTTGACCTTCTGGGGTGGGGACATCTCATTTAACTCGCTCCACGAGTTAGCATGGTACCATATAGCTGGCATATAATCAGGAGTAGGCGCGAACTCATCCGGTCCGGAAATGTAGCCACAATACTTTGAAGCTTCCAGGTAGTTGGTCTTGTTTTTGTTTACCACCTCATCTAAGGGGGGTTCCCGCATTAAGTATATAATACGCTCTTTATCGACCCCCCGCAGTTGGGAGGCTATATCCACCGGCGGCACCGAAGGCGCACCTCGCAACCTAGCTAACCAGGACCGTTGGGCGCGAACCCGTTTGTGAAAGTCAAACTGGTACATCAACAAAAAATCAGGGGTTTTCGCCGGTGCCAGCATTTGCATCTGCTTCCAAACCCCAAACGCCTCTGGAGTCTGCTGCCATAGCCAATCAACAGGACAGGGATTTAGTCCAGGGTAGCTACTAATCATGCCCACCACAACAGGTTTATTCATAAGGAAAACTTATACATGTGTCAGTTGCTGGCGAGGCTGGAGTTGATTTGTCGGGAACTATATTGGCTATCATAGTTGATTATATACTATGATCAAGCTTAGGGAGAGGTCGAAGTATTCGAGATCGGGCTTTAGACCTCCGGCGGTGAGGTGAGGTTTCCAATGAGGTTTGACAAGTGATGGGGTCTATTAGCTGTTCGCTCTCGATCTTAGCTGCCCGGACTGATATCCCGTTCATGATGCACACAATTCCTCATATAGTGAAGATGTGCAACTTCCCCTTCACCCAGCGGATGCTAGCTGTGGATACAGCACCGCTATCTGGTGACAAGGTTAACCGTCCTGGTGTGGGCACGATGGAGCAACTCCGGGAAAACTGCGATCTGCTGCTGAGTAATGGTATAGTAGATCGAGTCATAGACATTGACTACTCCCAAACCTATCGCGATCGGGTATATCGCAAGCATTTCGGCAGCACCCTCAGACCAACCCACAATTATAAAGGCTATCCGATCCTGGGAACCATATTCTCCCTCGAAGAACCACCAGGAGACTACCTGCTTCACTTTGATAGTGATATGATGCTATACCAGCAAGCTGGTTATAGCTGGATAGCAGCGGGAATTGAACTGTTGCAGAAACACCCAGAAGTGATGGCGGTGCGACCATTAGCCGGTCCTCCCACTCCGGACGGAAGCATTAAGGATAAGAAATATACCAGAGACCCGGAAGGCTTCTACAAGTTTAAGTTTTTCTCCAGCAGAGTATACTTGATCGATCGCAAACGGTTTGAAAGTCTGCTGCCATTACCGGTCATGTGGCGACCCTACAGGCGCAAAATCATCAACTATTTGCCAACAGGACTGCAAACAGCATTGAACTACTGGACGGGAAAGGGGTCTCTAGCTTCTTGGGAGGTGATGGTGTCCCAGCGGCTGAAAGGAAATGACTACGTGCGAGCAACTATGGATGCTCCCCAGGCTTGGACAATTCACCCCAAAGACAGAGGACCGGAGTTTATGCAAGCATTGCCGTCCATTATAGCTCGGGTGGAGGCGGGAGAATATCCTCAAGCACAAGCGGGCTACTATGACCTACAGTTGAACTGCTGGCTATAAATTTTAGATGGGGAGTGAACACCGAATGAATGATAGTGG
>JBFRWI010000035.1:0-21380 GCA_051439505.1 Hormoscilla sp.
TGGCATTGATGCCCTGTGGAATTTGGTTGCCGATGCCCAGTAGCATTGCCCGGGAGGCCGCCCGATCGCCCTCACAGGGACAAGGTCGGGCCCATGCCCTCCCAGAGAGAACCGAGGGGCGATGGGGCGATCGGGGTGTCGGGTCGTGCATAAAATCAGGCAATAGACAAAAAGGAAGTATAGACCAAGATGGAATAGGAGGCAGACATGTCCCAGACTAAAACATTAGTGACAGATAACAACAGCTTTGCCCTGGATCTCTATCAGCAACTGCGTAACGAGGAAGGAAACCTGTTTTTCTCTCCCTTCAGCATATCGACAGCCTTAGGGATGACTTACGCGGGAGCGAGGAACGAGACCGCAGCGGCAATGGCCCAGGTGTTGCACTTTTCCCAGGAAGGAGAACATCTGCATAAAAACTTTGCCACGATCCTGCGGGACGTGCAAACAGGATGTGGCCAGCAGGTGAGCATTGCCAACGGACTGTGGGCGCAAAAAGGAATTAATTTCCAGAAAGAATTCGTCAACATCATCGAGAAGCAGTACCAAGCGCCAATAGCAGAAGTAGACTTCATTTGCGAGAGTGAGTCAGCGGGGCAAAAGATTAACAACTGGGTAGCTGCGCAAACTCAAGAAAAGATTCAAGAATTGATCCCTGAGGGAATGCTGAACGTCGATACGCGGTTGGTGCTGGCGAATGCCATCTATTTCAAAGGAGACTGGGCATTGCCGTTCCGTGAGGATAATACCAGGGAAACGGCCTTCGCTATCTCGCCCGATCGGGAGGTAGAAGTGCCAATGATGTATCATTTCAAAATAGGTTTGCCCTATGCACGACTGCCGGAACTGCAAGTGCTAGAATTGCCCTATGAGCAAGAGAAACTATCGATGGTGGTGCTGTTGCCAAAAGCAGTAGATGGGTTAGCCTCCTTAGAAAAGCAGCTAACCCCGGAAAAATTAGACAAGTGGCTGTCATCTTTAGACTTCGTTCCAGGTGGGGTGCAAGTGTGGTTGCCGAAGTTCCAGATGACTTCCCAATTTCAGATGAAAGAAACACTCTCCCAGATGGGGATGGGGTTGGCATTTAGCCAGCAAGCAGATTTTTCGGGCATCAATGGCAAGTCCGATGATTTATTGATATCCGAAGTAGTTCACAAAGCCTTTGTAGATGTAAATGAACAGGGTACGGAGGCAGCAGCGGTGACAGGTGTTATGATGGCAACGAGGAGCATCCCTGTACCACCTCAAGAGATCTTTCGTGCCGATCGCCCATTTCTGTTCCTGATTCGGGAGAATGAAACTGGCAGTATACTATTCTTGGGTCGGGTAGTGAATCCTTTAACCACGCCTTAACCACGCCCCAACCCAACCACGCCACCCCGCCCCAACCCTAAAGGGTCGGGCTACAGGAACAAAGCAATTGTCTAAGCGAGCGCAGCGCGGCAACCGCCTGCGCTCGCTTAATTGGTTGCATGGGAGATTTTATGTTATGATAGGTGAGACAGCTCATGTTGTCCGTAGTACAGAGTTGACGATCGCATATAAAGAAAATGGCACGTTTTAGTCCCTATACCCTGCAAATGCAAATCACCCGGATGTTCGCAGAAGGGCAATCCTTTTTTGCCACAACGAAGGTACAAGATTGGTTGCGAGAACGGAATCAAGATCCGGCAGATTACGAGATTATCTTTCACCAGCAACCAGCGCCCCCAGGCTCCCAAGAAGTGATGCAGATCACAATTGAACTGCGGCGTCGAGATGGAGAACCTGTAGATGAATGGCTGCAACAAGAGGTCGATCGGCAAATCTGATTCTGTGAGAAGCCGTTCGCCGTTCGTAGTAAGACACACTTTACGGCTTCCCAGGGGCGAAGCGCAGAGTGAGGTTCAGTGATTTATAAGTGCGGTTGGGTGATTGATAATTGCTGCCAATAGATAAATTAACAGATGGCAAATAGCTCCTGGCGATCGACAATAAAAAAAGAAGAATAACTTGTAGATCGCATGAAATCTCAACACAAATCTGGAAATAAAGGCTGGATTATCGCGTTTTGGTTGTACTTCCTGCTGCTAGTAGGAATTTCGGTCTCTGCTTACCTGAGAATCCTGCCCCCTCAACTAACTGCCCATGACAAGCTGGGACATTTTATCTTGCTAGGAACTGCTAGTTTCCTCAGCCATCAAGCCTTGGGAAGAAAGATGATCGCCACTCCAGTAGTTAAAATGCCCCTAGGTCCCGTTCTGATTACCATTCTAGCTTTTATTGACGAAAATACTCAGGTGTTATCAGCAGCGAGAAGTTATAGCATGACTGACTTAGCTGCAAATTGGATTGGCATCTGGGTGTTTTATTGGATAGGAGAACAAGTAAGGAAATTAAATTCTGATAGCTGATGGTAAAGGGGAAATGGCGATGAGAAACCCAAGGTTGGCGCGGCGCGGTTGGGTTTCCTGCGGAGATCCAACATACAGGAGCTTTCCAATGCAATAATTGTGATAAATTGCTAAGATATGTAGAAGTAGTTTTGGTGAAGGGCGATGGCAGAAGGAGACAACGGACATAAAAGTGACGAACTCTCCGATTATAGATCGGCACGGAATCTGCTGAAGATAGTAACGGCGGAACTGGAAAGTTGGCGCGCGCAGCCGGATCTCAACTCAAAAGCAGCCCCAGGGACAGGGAAACCCGATCGGGCCAAGCCCAAAGCAGCCTCGAAGATCGGCACGGGTTTATTTCTGGCTTTAATGTCAGCAGTAGTGCTGTCGATATTTAACGTTTACCTGAAGATTATTTTCCAGACTCCCGGGCAGTCGAGTAAGATATTAGGTATATTAGAACAGCCAGGACTGCTGGCACCGGGATTCGGAAATGCCCTGTTAATTTTGTTTCTGCGGATGATAGTGGTGATGGCAGTGATGCCAATCTTAGCCACAGTCCTCTATCCGCCAGTTTGGCAAGATATTAAAGGGTTTCTCCAGTCAAAAGACCGGGCCCAGATGCTGAAAGTAGTGGGAAGTGGCTTCTTTCTGCTGCTGTCTCAAGTATGCATACGCGATGTGCAACTTATTGACTGAGAAGTCTCTCGAACTGCAAAGGATCATGACTATGACGATTTAACCATATACAAACGGTGTGGGCTAAAATTTTGCCGTTAAAACGATTGGTTAAATGCCAGGTATCCCTGGCCCAAACTTTTTCAATATTAAACCGTTCTTGAAGCTGTCCAATTACCGTTTCAATTAAGCGTCTAATTTTCATAAAAAAATTCACCAAATCTCTGGGAAGTTTGTCCTTCATGTTTTTACGTAATGCTGTTTGTAAATTAATACCTACATCAGCTAATTGCTGTTTTAATTCTTCGCTAATATAACCTTTATCTCCAATTAAAAGACATTTAATTCCTGATACAGTTTCCCATAAAGCTTCTCGCTCCGAGCCATTACCACTTGTCACGGTCAAACCTGTAATTACTCCGAAACTCTTAATTCCTAAATGACCTCTAAATCCATAATAAAAACTATCTTTAGCCGCACAATAACCGTAATCTGATTCGGCAGAAAAATTAGCACAACGAGGGGCACGGGTAATACCACATAATGGTATAGGAATGCCGTCTATTAAATGAATTGAATCAGAGAAACCTCCTAATCTCCACGCTAAGCATTTTTGTAATTCTTGTTTATACATCCAGAAATTTGCCACCTGTCTCGTAAATGTGGTACGAGTTTTTAATTTAGGAAATAAAGGTAACCAATGGTGTCTAAAGTATTTCCAAATTGCTCGATCAGTATCTATTCGGATAAATTCTCCTACAATTTCCATTGTAATCACTTCAGCATCAGTTAATGAGGGTGCAAACCCTCTTCGCCTTGGGGGGTATTTTGTTTGAATATTTCTCAAAAAGTAATCTACACAACAATAAACAGCTATGATAAACTCTTCCATAGAAAACATTTGTTTCACCTCAATGCAAGGGAAATTTGTGTATTTTCAAATTTTAGTGGTGGAACTTTTTTTTGTCAAGGGGTTAGTCCAAAATGAGATAAAAAAGTATTTTACAATACAGTAAATTTCAGAGTTTCCCTCATTAAAGTGCCTTCGGAAAATCAGGCTACCAACGCCTTCGCGGCGATAAGCCTCGGCCAACCACGAGCGGCCTTTATGCTCTGTGGCCTGGAACCCTAGCCATCTAGGGCTGTTTGAGCTTCAAGTTGGTAGCCTACATTCAGATTTGGCAAAAAAGTTGCACATCGCGTAAGCTTACATTGACGCAGAGTAAGCTTACATCAATGCAGAGTAAGCTTACATTAATGCAGAGTAAGCTTACCCTGGCCGATCGCTGACTCTATCTGAATTATAGTCCATCGGGGTTATGGCCGCATCGGAGTTGCAACTAGCTCTGTTTGCGGTAAAGGGCGCGGTGGTGAGTGGTACACCGGTGATGGCGGTACCCCTTCATTACGTAGATTGTACCCGAACTACGAACCGCGCAGGACACGCAGCCCTGTTGCGAGGTACGAAGCAATCTTGATGCCGTACACCTACAGGATCTGCATAGATGCCGAAAGATTGACAATTGGCGATTTTTAACCATTGGCGATATCATAGCCCCTGGCACGCTAGCTTGAGATTGTGTCAATATTAAACAGGATACGAGAACTCAAAGAAAGATGTTGCCTCAGCCATTGGAAACTCGACCCTGGTACTCGCAAATTGGCGCTCAACGCGATTGGATCTGGCGCGGTTGGCAAATTCGCTATACTTATATTCGTTCCGATCTCCGTGAGGCCGATCGCGCGCCCTTGGTTTTCCTCCACGGTTTTGGGTCCGCGATCGGTCAATGGCGCTACAACTTACAGCCCCTCAGTGAAGATCGTACAGTCTATGGGCTGGATTTGCTGGGGTTTGGCGCTTCCCAAAAAGCACCTGCCGAGTACGGTGCCGAACTGTGGATGGCGCAAGTACGGGACTTCTGGCGCAGCTTTATTCAAACCCCCATCGTCCTGGTCGGCCACTCCCTGGGCGGTGCGGTGGCCCTGGCAGTTGCGGCCAGTTACCCGGAAATGGTTCGCGGTTTGGTCTTGCTGACGGTGCCGCCTTCGGTACAAGAACGATCCTCTTCTAAATTACAAGCCATAGGCGCATCTATGGAAACAGCTTTTGCTTCTCCCTTGCTGCTGCGATCGCTATTTCCCCTTTTCCGGCGTCCGCAGGTAATTCGCAAGGGTCTCCAGCTTGCCTATGTTAACCAAGAGATGGTAACTCCAGAATTAGTCGCCTTATTTGCCGATCCACCCCTAGACAGAGGGGCCCCAGGAGTATTGTGCCGACTGTTTCGATCGAAAAACCGACGAGATTATACCCCTAACGTGAAGGTAACGCTGCCGCAACTGGAAATGCCGATTCTGATGTTGTGGGGCAAGCAAGACCGAGTGATTCCCCTAGACTGGGGACGGCAGTTAGCAACGCTCAATCCACAGTTACAATTTGTAGAGATCGAAAATGTAGGTCATTGTGCTTACGATGAATGTCCCGATCGAGTCAATCAGGAAATCATCACTTGGCTCAAATCTCATTATTTGTAAAGCAGAAAAATTGGCGGCACAACGATGAGCATTGACTGGCGATCGGCGATCGGTCCCTAGTTCAACCCGTGAACCTGCTGCACTGCCGGTAGTCGCGATCGCCTAGCGCCGGTGGCAAACAGGGGGCCCCTGGCCCTTGTTCGGTGGGAAAATGTAAAGAATTATTAACAGGGGTTGCCATTTGCCCGAGGAGGTTGCTAAGTTAGATGTACGAACACCGAAAAGGATAAATACAGGCGATCTAGACGCGGTGTGTTTTCTGTCTAGAGTCACCGAATGCAGCCGAGACATGGTCAATAGTGGCAAGACACTCATTACCCGAGTAAAGCCAACGGTCTGGAAAGACGCGATTATGTAGAAGCCAAAAGGGCTTTGCTGCGTACAGTTGTCAACCATAGTTTTGCAGACAGATTCGATTTTCCCATTTCACCAAATCAGCTTGAAAGATACTTTTGCTTCCATGAGGGGTCTAGCCGCCGTCGGTTAGACCCCTGAAGCTTTGAGGGGTCTTGTTCGGTGTGAGAATGTAAAGAAATATTAACAGGGGTTGACAGTGAGGTTGGGTAGTTGCTAGCTTATACATATAGACGCCAAAAGGATAACCAAAGGGATTCATGCTCAGGTGTCGTTTCCAGCAGAGAATCCAGTCGCAGCAACTTCACTCGTAGCATCCAGTGGCAAAACCCCCCAAGATGGGATAAGGCCAAACCTAAGTCCGGAAAGACAAAGCTATAATTAGATCGCCGAAAGGCAAGCTGCGATCGAGTAGTAAACCTTATCTGTCCTATCTAGTTCTCGCGAGTTACACTTGAAAAACTCTTTTGCTTCCAGAATAGGTCTAGCCGCCGCCGGTTAGACCTATTAAGCTTTAAGGATCGACGGATGATAGATTCCAAAGAATATGCTTAGAGAACAAATAAAGAAGGAAATAGAGTTGCTACTAAGTGCGCAAAAACCTACACATCTCTCATATTTAGGCAAATATTCAGTATCGCCCTTGGTTATTCTCTGTAGCAAAAAACATATTTATTTCCGTATTATTGCTACGCCCAACAGAGCAGGCTTGTGTCTATAATTGTAAGTATAAGTCTAAAAAGAAACGAGCAGCTCGTAAAGAAAAAAAGAACTCATGAGTATTATAGCAAAAATCAAGCAAAAAGGAAATGAAAAAGCCGGGGTCGAGTCATCAACTAGAACTATTTGCGATACATGGAACTGAGATAATTCCAAATGTGACGCTGTTAGGCAATAACTTGAATCTTTGCGCAAACAGTATTCAGAATCGAAAAACATTCCAGAAACTATCGGAGGGTTTAATTTTAGACAACGGAAATCTGACTCCATTCTGGAACGAATTATCAAGCCGGATATCTAATGGTTTATCACTGCCAACCGAGACAGACTCTGTAAGATATGAAAACTGGTTAAACGTCTATGCAAGAGCAATAGAGTCTAACTCTTGGTTCTCCGCGACCGGTAGCTCGGTGCATGGCAAAAGTTTATTTAAAATAAAATGCCCGGCATCAACGGATTCAATTCTCGGGACTACTGTTTGTGAAGAGAAGAAAAAATCGAGAAAGTACGGAAATAACCCATTCAAGAAAAGCCAGAATATCCAACCGAATAGCATTAAGAAAATTCCGGTGTTTCCCGAACCGGAACTGCATGTTATTTGGAAACAATGGCTAGCTGCTTACCGTTGGGTGTACAACCAGTGTATCGAGTTCTATAACAACAATCGGGCACTGCCAGAAGGCCGTTCTTTAGACCAATATATTCAGCAGTTACAAAGTGAAGCAAAAAATGAATGGACAAAATGCTTGGGCAAAACTAGACAAGAGGCAGTTTGTGAGGCTCAAAGTGCTAGTAGGCAATCCCGCAAAGCCAATGGTGGTAAGGGTTGGCTGCGATTCAGATCCTGTAGAAGTAAGTCCCAGGTCATTCAGTTTAAGAATGATGCTTATAGAAACGGCACGTGGTTTCCCTCAAAGATTGGCAATCTAAAATTTGTTGTGGCTAAAGGCTATGAATTGCCAATCAATTGCGTTTACGGTACGGAATTACTGTACCAACGCGGGCAATGGTTTGCAAGATTTCCCTCATATGTACCGATAGTATGTACGGGTTCTGATAAAGTAATTGCACTCGATCCTGGAAACCGCACCTTCTTGACCGGTTATGACGGCGAGAACATTTTAGAGATTGGCAAGGGAGACATCGGGCGACTGACGAGGTTATGCCTGCACCTTGACAATTTGATTGGAAGAAAGATGAAAGCCACTGGCAAAGTCAACAAGCGTTTACGGTACAAGCTGAACAAGGCAATTGATCGACTTCGGTTCAAGATTCGCTCGCTAGTAGATGACCTACATCGTCAAGCTGCTAGTCTACTTGTCAATAGTTACAAGCTGATATTTCTTCCTACTTACCAGACTTCGCAAATGGTGGTAAAAGCCAATCGTAAGATTAATCGTAAGTCGGTCAGAAATATGCTGACTTGGGCTATAGGTAGATTTGCTTCTCACTTGGAACAGGCAGCTAAGCGTCAAGGAGTACTGGTGGTTCGTTGCAATGAGGCTTACACGAGTAAAACCTGTCCCAAGTGCGGTCACGTCCACAAAAAACTTGGTGGTTCCAAAGTTCACTTTTGCCCGGCTTGCGGTCATAAAGCACCGCGAGATTGGGTCGGCGCCTTCAACATTTTATTGAGGGCTTTGCAGGCTGTCGCCTTCGATGTTAGAGATGGCGTTATCACCATTTCTGATGCCGATGTTATACTTGCCCAGAGCCAATATGAGCTTTGTGAGGGTTAAAGACAGCACCAACTCAGCACCTACACCGTTCGGATGATTTGGGCTGAACATCGACAGCAACGGCGACCAGCAACTGCAAAAGATTGCTGATTTTATCGTGGCGACGAAGTTAACGACAGCTGTATCCCAGAGAGTGACTCCACTTTGGCAAAAGATGACACCGGAAGAAAGGGCTAGGGATTTCCGAGAATGGGTATCGCAACTGACCGTAAATAGTCCGAGCTTATCAGATATAGATATTAGCAGAGACAGCATTTATGAATGATGACAAGATACCTACTGGTACTTTCAAGGTATTCTTCGGTGTGAGAATGTAAAGAAATATAAAGAGGGGTTGACAGTTGGCTTGGCGAATTGCTAGATTAGATATATGGACGCCAAAGAGATAAGCAGAGCGATCTAGACCAGGCGTCTCCAGTCTAGAACGCAGAGCGCAGCCAACAGAACAGCTGCTGATTAGCAAACCCTTAGTTGTTGAAAACCACTCGTACTTTCTCATCATTTCACACTGGAAAACAAACACGATCTTCAAGAAATGGGTCTAGCCGCCGCCGGTTAGGCCCTTCGAGTTTTAAAAGACAGATGATAAAAAAACTGTATGTATGATTTGAGGCTGTTGCTGTGGTGGGCCTTGGCCAATGGTCTCGGTGGGGCGATCGTCGGTTTTATGGAAGCCTGGCGTTTTCAGTTTCTCGCTACCTTGGTACTGATGGGACCGATCGTGGGAATTTGTCAATGGTTGGTTCTGCGTCGTTACCTGGGAAAAGTCCGCTGGTGGCCGATCGCCACGACCTTCGGCTGGCTATTGGCAATGCAAATAACTATCAGGGCAAGAGATATTCTCGATCCCATAATAAATTATCTTTACACAGTCGGTGGCCTATGGGAAGTATTTTGGCTGAATGCAGTTCAGACTCCCGTGACCCTAGCAGTCCTGGCCGTTGTGCAATGGTTGGTTCTGCGTCCGAGAGGTCCGAATGCTGGTTTGTGGGTTTTGGCCAGCGCGGTGGGTGGTGTGTTTAATGGTGCGATCGGGGCGACAATGTGTGCTAAAGTATGTAGTCTGCTGGCAGTTGGTGTAGGGTTAGGAATATCTCAAGGACTGGGTTGGTTAGCCTATGGAGTTGTCACGGGTGTAGTTTTAATCCGGTTTTTGGCAAAGAAAAACAAGTAATATTTCGCGGTCATCCCTCATGAAAAAGCAGAAAAAGTTTGATTGCGTGCAAATGAAATGGGACATCCAGAAGAAACTTGCTGAAGAGTTCGCTGGAGTACCGGAGTGGGAAGCACGGAAAATTCAAATGGAAAGAGTGCTTGCTAATCCAATTATAGGACGTATATTCAGAGAAGCAAAGGTGATTGAACTCAGAATTTAGTTCCGAAATCATATAACATCATTGGCGATCGCGCAGGGACTTAACTGTGGGCAACCTTACGCGATCGTGCATTCATACAAGGGCGATCGCCCGCTAGAAATTGGTAACATTTATGTGACATTTGGGCAGGGACCGGGGCACGGCGCTAGTAACATTTTCATCTTTACCGATAATCTGCGGATGCCGTGCCCCTACATTATCTTGATGAGCGATCGCTGGGAATTGGTAACATTTTCATCTGGCTGTGGGATAAAAATTGTAACATTTTGAATTGCGCCTTTAAGCAGGGGAGTCTCCTTTGTCTCCTTTTGTTGCCATACTGCGATCGCAAGAACTATTGAAATGACTGTAGCATTATATAGCAATTACCAATTATTTGTGAAAGTTTAGAAACATGTTTTCGCCGAATTTACCCTGGTTTTGGGAATATTTGAGATCAGCAATTATGAGCAGAATATGTTATTAGTCGGTTTCAACCGACTTTAGCTATTAGCAGGGGGTGGGATACCCCCTGCGGGATAAGGCGATCGACGACAGACTCTGTATGGGACAAAAATTACGGATATTGCCAGGGTTGAACCAAACTTGATATAATCATCCAGTCGGTGTCCATCGGACAGTAAACTATGGAAACTAGCCCATTAACTCCAATCTCATGCCAACATTCCTATTAGAAGTCGGTACAGAAGAATTACCCGCAGATTTTCTGGATAATGCTTTACAACAATGGCGGGACCGCCTCCCCCAGTCCCTGGCGGACCAACTCCTCACCCCAGAAACCCTGGAACTGTACGCCACGCCCCGCCGCCTGGCCTTACTCCTGAAGGGTTTGCCCGCCCGGCAACCGGACCGGGAAGAGGAGGTGAAAGGCCCCCCTGCGAAAGCGGCCTTCAAGGATGGCAAACCCACTAAAGCCGCAGAAGGGTTTGCCCGCAAGCAGGGAGTGGCAGTTGAGGCCCTGGAAGTGCGACCTACCGAGAAAGGCGATTTTGTCTTCCTGCGCAAGCAAATTACCGGACGCCCTGCTGCGGAAATTCTCACGGAACTGGTCCCCCAATGGATTTTTGCCCTGGAGGGGAGGCGGTTCATGCGCTGGGCCGATGGAGATTTGCGCTTTCCTCGCCCCATCCGCTGGTTGGTGACTTTGTTGGACGACCAAGTGCTGCCCATCATGTGGGAAAATGGTGGCGAAACCGTGAAGAGCGATCGCATCTCAGTGGGTCATCGGGTATTGCATCCCGAACCCGTAACCGTTCCCCAGGCAAGTGATTATGTGGAATGCCTGGGTTCTGCCTATATAGAAGTTGACCCCACTCAGCGTCAGACTAAGATCGAACGGGATGTAGAAGCTGCTGCCCAAAAGCTGAATGGTTACGCGGAAATATCCCCCGAATTATTGCAGGAAGTGACTAACTTGGTCGAATACCCCACCGCAGTAGTAGGGAAATTTGACCCGGAATTTTTGCAGTTGCCTGCCGAAGTCAGCACCACGGTGATGGTGAAGCACCAACGGTATTTTCCGGTGTTGAAAAACCAGGAAACTCGGGAACTACTCCCCTATTTTATCACCGTTAGTAATGGGAACCCAGCTGCATCAGATGTAATAGCCGCTGGGAACGAACGAGTCATCCGCGCCAGATTAGCAGATGCCCAGTTCTTTTATAAAGCAGATCTGGCCCAACCCCTGGAAAACTATTTGCCCCAGCTGGAAAAAGTTACCTTTCAGGAAGATTTGGGGTCGGTACGGTTAAAGGTCGATCGCCTGAGTGAGAACGCCCGGAAAATTGCCCGACAGTTGCAACTCTCGGCAGCCGAAACCGGTATAATAGAAAGGGCAGCATTACTCTGCAAAGCAGACTTGGTAACCCAGATGGTGTACGAGTTTCCCGAATTGCAAGGTGTAATGGGAGAAAAATACGCTCGCGCTTGCCAAGAACCCGAAGCAGTCGCCAAGGCAATTTACGAACATTATTTACCCCGAGGCGCGGGAGATAAATTGCCCCAGACGATCGCGGGTCAAGTGGTGGGGTTAGCAGATAGACTGGATACCTTGGTAAGTATCTTCAGTTTGGGCATGATGCCCACGGGTTCCGGAGATCCCTTCGCCCTGCGGCGGGCCGCTAATGCGATCGTCAACATTACTTGGGCAGGAAATTTAGCCATTAACCTCAAGGAACTGCTGACAGAAATAGCCCAAAAACCGGAATTAATTGCCTTATTGGCAGAATTTTTCCTGCAACGCCTTCGTACCCAGTTGCAAGAGGAACGGGCCATAGATTACGATCTCGTTAATGCTGTCCTGGGGGAAAATGACCCAGAATACGCCGATCGGGCCTTGCAGGATTTGCTCGACCTGCGCGATCGGGCCTTATTCCTGCAAGAAATACGCAATAACGGCCAATTAGATGCCATTTACGAAACGGTGAACCGTTCCACCCGTTTAGGGGCCCAAGGAGATTTAGATACAGTCAAGTTGGAACCGCAAGGGTTGGTAAACCCCGAACTGTTTGAGAAATCTTCAGAACAAGCATTCCTGGATGCGATAGTCGAGTTAGTACCCAAAACCAAGGCATCCCAAGCAACGCGAAATTATCAGCAATTAGTGGATGCTTTGAGCGAAATTGCACCAAAAGTAAGTCGTTTTTTCGACGGCGAAGACAGCGTGTTAGTGATGGATAAGAACCCGGAAATTCGGCGCAACCGCCTGAATTTGCTGGGGTTACTGCGGAATCACGCTCGCGTGTTAGCAGATTTTGGTGCTATAGTTAAGGGGTGAAGATTAGTCTCATAGCCCGCCGGGGGTTCAAACCCCCGGCTAATAGCTAAAGTCGGTTAAAACCGACTAATACCATAAAAAAGGTAGCGCAACGTAGGTTGGGTTGAGGTACGAAACCCAACTGGGAAGGCATGTTTTGTTTCGTACCGTTAAATTAAACCTGGAGATTTATATAATATGAAATTTGCCGATCTTGTCGAGGCAATTAAAAGTATTTCAATTGAGTAAAAAGAAGAGATTAAAGTCGTACTAAATCAGGATATTCGGGAGGAACGTCGTGAGAGGATCTATGAAAAATTCAAACTTGCTAAGATTGAAGAACAGCAAGGGTAACTCAAATTTACCTCTAATATGCGAGAATTGCGTGCAATGTTGGAGGAGTAAAATTGGAAGTGAGTTTTAGCTCATGGTTCAAACGCGCAAAAGTTCGTAATGGGTAATATCAATTGCCTGTTGGGTTTCGCTGAGGCTCAACCAAACCTACGGCATTAAGGTTAATTATCCGAATGTGATAGAATATTGTCAATCAGTTTTAGCTCATCGTTTGCCCGCAATGTTGAGGCGGATCCGGTAGATGCTATTTCTGGCAGTAATGTAAAGGGTTTTGTAGTCCAGATCGCCCCAAGTTAGGTTAACGGTAATCTCTGGTACATTAATCTTGCCCAGCAGTTGTCCAGAGGGCGAGAAAACCCACACGAATCTTTATCATGCTTTATCATGTTAACTAGCTTCTGGCTTGATTCGATCGGCCCGATCGCAAAAACCGGGTGGTTGAATATTTAGGCAATTTGGGCTACAATGTGAGAACAGCATAGCTTCCAGCACAACCATGACGAAAAAAACAACTAGGCGCAATTTCATCATCGCCGGGGCCGCAACGGCAGGTAGCATCGCCATGGGCGCTGCCAACAAACATCAAATAGCTGCCTCGCAAAGATCCACCATGCCAGAACGTATCTTAGGAAAAACGGGTGTTAGGGTACCGGTATTCGGTCTCGGAGGCGCGGGGAAAACCCCCCTCTCAAAACCCGGACAGGAACGAGAGGCCCGAGAGATTATCGAAAAGGCGATCGCCCTGGGGATTCGTTACTTCGACACCGCCGCAGATTCACCCTACGGCCCCAGTGAGGATAATTTGGGCAAGGTATTGCCCGCCTATAGAAAGAATGTATTTTTAGCAAGCAAGACCGATGGGCGCGATCGGGATGGTGCTTGGCGAGACTTAGAGCGATCGCTCCGACGTTTAAACACAGATTACCTCGACCTCTGGCAGATGCACCACGTTTCCTTTATGGAGACCTTAGACGAGATGTTCGGCAAGAACGGGGCGATCGAGGCCCTCGAAGAAGCCAAAGAACAAGGCATAGTCCGCTATTCGGGCATCACCGGCCACCACGAACCGGATGTCATTGCCGAAGGTTTGCGGCGCTATCCCTTCGATACGACTTTGGTCTCCCTAAATGCTGCGGACGTACACCATCCCCGTCCCTTCGCGCCAGTAGTATTGCCAGTGGCGAAGCAGAACAATGTGGGAGTTATTGCCATGAAAGTACCCGCTTACGGTCGCATTTTCAAGCCCGGAGTCTTGGATAACATGTCCCAAGCCATGGGATACGTACTATCCCTCGATGGAGTGCATTGTTGTATTATCGCAGCAGAGTCGGTAGCGCAGTTAGAGTCGAACTTCCGGGTCGCGCAACAGTTTAAGCCCTTGAGTCGCCCAGAGATGGTCGCGATCGAGGGGCGGACAGCTAATGCCTGGCAGGATAATAGCTTTTTCCGGGCTTGGACATAAGGATTATTGCAGGATTAAATTATTAACAAATCCTAGCCAAAGAGTTCCCAGATTCAGACTGGGAAAGAGGATATATCTAGAGACGCGAGTGGAGAAAATCATCAATATATGGCTAATGCTCACGTTATCGGACTGGGAAAATCGGGAATAGCAGCAGCAAGACTGCTAAAACGGGAAGGATGGCAGGTGACTGCGAGCGATCGCTCATCGTCAGACAACCTGCGCCAACAGCAGCAGCAACTCCAGGGTGAAGGCATAGCAGTACAGCTGAATTATGCCTTCGATCTGGCAGAAAAACCCCAGCTAATTGTTGTCAGTCCCGGGGTGCCTTGGGATGCACCTGTATTGGTCTCCGCGAGGGAGCAGAAAATTGAGACCATAGGAGAAATGGAACTGGCCTGGCGACATCTGAAATCTCGCCCCTGGGTTGCCATCACGGGCACGAACGGCAAAACTACTACGACATCTTTAATTGCTGCTATCTTTCAAGCAGCAGGTCTTCAGGCCCCCGCCTGTGGTAATATCGGTTATGCTGCCTGTGAGTTGGCCTACCGACCGGGTAAATCTCCAGATTGGATAATTGCCGAACTCAGCAGCTATCAAATCGAATCATCCCCGGGAGTTGCACCCCGAATTGGCGTCTGGACGACCTTTACTCCCGACCATCTCAGTCGCCATCAAACCCTGGAAAATTATTACGATATTAAGGCAAGTCTGCTACAGCGATCGCAGCAGCAAGTCTTGAATGGGGACGATGGCTATTTGCACCAGATGGGTTTAACTGCATGGGGTTCTGCTTGCTGGACTTCGCTGAAAGGTAAAGGAAATTTGTTGGGCGATCGGGCCCTGGGGGTATACATTCAGGATCGATGGGTAATGGCCCAGGGGGAACCCATTGTCCCCGCCGGGGCCTTAAAGATGCCCGGGGAACACAATCAGCAAAATATGTTAATGGCGATCGGGGCGGCCAGATTGGCGGGGATAGAGAAAGAGGCGATCGCCCGGGCGATCGAAGAATTTCCCGGAGTACCCCATCGGTTAGAACTAATTAGAACCTACCAGAACATTGACTTAATTAACGATAGCAAAGCGACTAACTACGACGCCGCCCAGGTAGGATTATCATCTGTAAATAGTCCGGCAATTTTGATTGCTGGGGGCCAAGCAAAGGAGGGAGACGATCTGCTATGGATGCAAACCATTAAAGGGAAGGCCGCAGCAGTATTACTCATTGGCGATGCTGCCGAACAGTTTGCCAAACGCTTGCAACAGGTCGGTTACGAGTCCTATGAAATTGTCGAAACTCTGGAGAAAGCGGTACCCAAAGCAGTAGAATTAGCAAAACAATGTCGGGCAAAAGTGGTCCTGCTTTCTCCCGCCTGCGCTAGTTTTGACCAGTATCGCAACTTTGAAGAACGGGGGGAACATTTCCGTCAACTTTGTCAGCAACTAGAGAGTATATAGCAGTTTTATTGCTTAGTGTGATATGCTATTGGGGAGATTGCTTCGGGGGGGGGGTAACTCATAAAACATTAGGCGATCGCGGTTGTCCCCCCCCCCCTCGCAATGACAATAGGCGATGAAAACTAGACCACATCAATTTTAGAAACGCTATATGCATTTAATTGATTACACTATTGTCGGAGTTTACTTGTTGGCGATCGTCCTGTTTGGCATATATCTCCAGCGGAAAGCCTCCGCAGGGATAGACTCTTACTTTCTGGGCGATCGGAATATGCCTTGGTGGGTATTGGGGGCCTCCGGGATGGTATCCAATACAGATATTGCGGGGACAATGTTGATCACGGCCTTAGTCTACGCCTTGGGAACGAAGGGATTTTTTCTGGAACTCCGGGGTAGCATTGCCTTAATTCTAGCAATGTTCATGATTTTTATGGGCAAGTGGAACCGCCGGGCCCAAGTCATGACCTTAGCGGAATGGATGCATTTGCGTTTTGGGGTGGGACGGGAAGGAAATCTCGCCCGGATAGTGAGTGCCGTTGCTGCTATTATCTTGACCATTGGCAGGATCGGTTACTTTGCCATCGGTGGAGGCAAATTCTTAGGAGAATTTATTACTGTCGATGCCCGCCTGGCCTCGATTTTAATTATCTTCCTGGCCTCGATATACACGGTCCTTAGCGGTTTCTATGGGGTGGTATTAACCGACCTGTTTCAGGGAGTATTGATTTTTGTGGCCATTATCTATATCTGCGCGATCGCCCTACAACTCCCCCCTCTCCCGGAGACCTTTGCCATCTCCATTCCGGGAACCGATCGCTTGTACGAGTGGAATTTTAGCGAGTGGAGTAGTATATTTCCCTCCATGGAAGTAGACTTGCCGGGAGACTATGGCCGTTTCAACTTGTTCGGGGCGATCCTTTGCTTCTATCTGCTGAAAGTATTGATGGAAGGGTTTGGGGGTATCGGTGGCTATATGATGCAGCGCTATTTTGCCGCCAAAAGCGATCGGGAAGTGGGGTTGATGTCCCTGTGGTGGATATTCTTGCTTTCCTTTCGCTGGCCCTTGGTAACCGCCTTTGCGATCCTGGGCATCAATTACGGCATTACGAACCAAATTACGAACCAAGCAATTCCCGACCCGGAACTGGTCTTGCCCACAGTTATCGCTACCTACCTACCGGTGGGAATCAAAGGATTGGTATTAGCTTGTTTTATCGCCGCCGGGATGTCTACTTTTGACTCCTTAATTAATGGCGGCGCTGCTTACTGGGTGAAGGATATTTATCAAGCTTATCTCCATCCGCAAGCTGACAACCGCAAACTGCTGGCTCAAAGTCGCTGGGCATCGGTTATCATCGTACTGGTGGGATTGCTATTTAGCTTCAGTATCTCCAATATCAATGAAATTTGGGGATGGTTGACCCTGGGACTTGGCGCTGGTATGGCGGTTCCTCTCCTGTTAAGATGGTATTGGTGGCGGTTTAATGGCTATGGATTTGCCACGGGCATCGCCGCTGGCATGGTGGCCGCAATTATTACTAAGGCGATCGTCTTACCTTCCTTCCCGAATCTGCAATTTATCGAATTTATCCAATTTCTAATTCCTAGCAGTTTTTCCTTGGCCGGATGCATCGCTGGCACCCTGTTAACCCCAGCAACGGAACGGTCAGTCCTGGAGAACTTCTATCAAGTTACCCGCCCCTTCGGTTTCTGGAAGCCGATCGCCCGAAATCTGCCCAGCAATCTCAGGGTCGAAATCACAAAAGAGAACCGGCGGGACTTGCTGGCCACCGCGATCGCGATTCCCTGGCAAATAGTTTTGTGTCTCACGGGAATCATGTTGATGATGAAACGTTGGGACAATTTTCAAATACTCTCCCTGCTGCTGCTTGTACTCTCTATCTGTTTGTACTTCGCCTGGTACAGACATCTCAAAAAGTTGAGCAATTGTTAATTGATACCATTTATTAAAAAGATTGCTACACTTATGCGGATGTAATTCTCTCACTTCGCTGTCAGCCCGCCGGGGGTTCAAACCCCCGGCTAATAGCTAAAGTCGGTTTTAATTTTAACCGACTAATAGGATAATCGGACGAATAATTGTAGCAGGTTTTTGACAAAATGGGATTATAATTGAGAAGAATTTGTCAGAAAATAGAGAGTTTATGGATTTAATTGATTACATTATTGTCGGCGTATACCTGTTGGCGATCGTCCTGTTGGGCATATTTCTCCAGCGGAAAGCATCATCAGGGATAGACTCTTACTTTTTGGGCGATCGCAAAATCCCTTGGTGGGTATTGGGGGCATCGGGGATGGCGTCCAATACGGACATTGCTGGGACAATGGTATTAACAGCATTAATCTACGCCTTGGGAACGAAGGGATTTTTTATCGAGATCCGGGGTGGCATTGTCTTAATAATGGCAATGTTCATGATTTTTATGGGCAAGTGGAACCGCCGGGCCCAAGTCATGACCTTAGCGGAATGGATGCAGTTACGTTTTGGTGGCGGACGGGAAGGAAAGATCGCCCGGATAGTGAGTGCCGTTTCTACTATTATATTTACCATTGGTGCGATCAGTTACTTTGCCGTCGGCGGGGGCAAATTCTTGGGACCATTGATCGGCTTCGATGACCGCTTGGCCTCGACTTTACTCATTATCCTCGCATTGATATACACCGCCCTTAGCGGTTTCTATGGGGTGGTAATCACAGATGTTTTTCAGGGCGTATTGATTTTTGTCGCCGTTATTTATGTATGCGCGATCGCCCTACAAACACCACCTCTGCCGGAGACATTTGCCATCTCCATTCCGGGAACCGATCGCTTGCAAGAGTGGAATTTTAGCGACTGGAGTAGTATCTTGCCCCCCATGCAGGTAGACTTGCCAGGAGACTATGCCAGTTTCAACTTGTTCGGGGGTATCCTTTGCTTCTATCTCTTGAAAGTCTTGATGGAAGGGTTTGGTGGTGTCGGCGGCTATATGATGCAGCGCTATTTTGCCGCCAAAAGCGATCGGGAAGCGGGGTTGCTGTCCCTGTGGTGGATATTCTTACTTTCCTTTCGCTGGCCCTTGGTAACGGCCTTTGCGATCCTGGGCATCAATTACGGCCTTACCAACCAAGTAATTTCCGACCCGGAACTGGTCTTGCCAACAGTTATCGCTACCTACGTACCGGTGGGAATCAAAGGATTGCTAGTAGCTTGTTTTCTCGCCGCCGCCATGTCTACTTTTGACTCGATCATTAACTCTGCTGCTGCTTACTGGGTGAAGGATATTTATCAAGCTTATCTCAATCCGCAAGCTAATAACCGACAACTGATAAATCAAAGTCGCTGGGCATCTGTTATTATAGTAGTGGTGGGCTTGCTGTTTAGTTTCAATATCTCCAATATCAATGAAATTTGGGGATGGTTGACCCTGGGGCTGGGCACGGGTCTGGCGGTTCCCCTGGTGTTAAGATGGTATTGGTGGCGGTTTAATGGCTATGGATTTGCCACAGGCATCGCCGCTGGCATGGTGGCCGCTATTCTCGCTAAGGCGATCGTCCTACCTTTTTTGCCGGATCCGCAACTTCAGGAATATCTCCTATTTCTAATTCCTAGCAGTTGTTCCTTGGCCGGATGCATCGCTGGCACCCTGTTAACCCCAGCAACGGAACGGTCAGTCCTGGAAAATTTCTTTTCTGTTACCCGCCCCTTCGGTTTCTGGAGGCCGATCGCCGGTAATTTGCCCCGCAATCTCAGGGCCAAAATTACATTAGAGAACCGGCGGGACTTACTGGCCACCGCGATCGCCATTCCTTGGCAACTGGTTTTGTTTCTCACCGGAATCATGTTGATGATGAAACGTTGGGATAATTTCCAAATACTGTTGCTGCTGCTGATTTTACTTTCTATCGGTTTGTACTTCACCTGGTACAGACATCTAGAAAAAAAAGTTACTCCCGGCAACCCGCGTCATAGCTAAGCCCCTGAGAAACCGGGTTTCTGCGACAATGTTAGCATCCCAACCGATATCTTGCAAAGAAACCCGGTTTCTGGCCCCAACGACAAGCCCCCCCGATCGCCAATACTTCTCGGTTAAGAATATAGATTGTCATTGCGAGGGGGGGGGGAACAACCGCGATCAACAAGCGCCGAAATTGAGTTAACCCCCCCGAAGCAATCTGCAGCGTCGTCGGGGAGATTGCTTCGGGGGGGGATCTTGCGCGGGTATCGGAACAATGTCGGATGGTGCGCCCCCTCGCAATGACAAATAAGACGTTAACCGAGAAGTATTGCCCCGATCGCGGGTGCGATCGGGCTTAAGGATAAAGATTATGGTCGGGGTCTAACCAGACGATGTAAAAAACATTTTATTTTTAAAATCCATGCACCCTACCAACGGTTTTTTTACTTTTCTTCGACGGCACAGCTTTTGTAAAACTCTTTCATTGATGATTGAGAAATGATAGCATGAGATGGTTCATCTTTAGGCAAGCCTTCCCTGGCTTTCATCCAAGGATCTTCCCGACAAACCATCAGTTCTAGTTCTAAACCCGTGCAAAGAAAATATTCTACCGTTATATCCTTCAAAAACTCCTCTAATTCTGGCGAAAACTGTGGTTGTTTCACCTCCTTGATAATGGGTTTCCATTGAAATTTTTTGTACTCCTCAAATAAGGTCGGGATAACAGGACCATGTACCCAAGCTTCAAAATCATCTTCAAACAGGAGACTGTCCTCGATCGCCAGATGCCAAGCTTGGGCATAATAGACTAGCTTCTGTAGCTTCAGGTTACTGATAAATGAGCCAGAGTCGTTTGCCACCCAGATGAAGTAGTCGGCTATTTCATCAAGAGTTGTTATTGTTTTCCTGTCCTTTCTGGACAATGTTGCTCGATCGCTCATAGATGTAGACCATCCTAGTTGGGCATTTTTATTATAGCACGGGAGCGCCAAAACAAAACATCAACATCTGACATCTTCGAGTTGCGCCGGGGCACAAAGCAGTTAGATCTTACATCTGAACCGATAATCTGTTGATGCCGTGCCCCTACCATTGTGATGGCGATCGCGCCCCGGAACGTAAATCGCGCCGACTGTCAAGTAAGATGCGTCTGCTATAAACTGGTAGAAATTCCAATGAAAAAGTTGCCAGATGAGATAATTATATGTTAAAATAAAAGAGTTGTAATTGCAGTCAGTATATGAAGACGGATAAACTATTTTATGAAGTTTTTCAGGAGTTTCCGGACATCTTTTTTAGACTGATCGGAAAAAGCCAGGTAAATGCTCGGGCCTATGAATTTAAGGCGATCGAGCTAAAGGAGACGGCTTTAAGGTTGGATGGAGTCATGCTGCGGGTAGCGAAAGATCTCAAAGAACCGATTTATTTCATTGAAGTGCAAAGCTACAAAAATGACGACATCTACCTGAATCTTTTGATGAAGGTAGCCATATACCTAAAACAAAATGATTCGGCACAGAATTGGTTTGGGGTAGTGATATATGAACGGCGCAGTTTAGAACCAGAGGACTCCGAATCATATGAATGGTTGTTAAATACCGGTAAAATCCTGCGG
>JBFRWI010000036.1:0-5595 GCA_051439505.1 Hormoscilla sp.
GGGAGGATCGGGCGATCTTTTTGGAGTAGAATCTTGAGTTGGTCGATCTGGTGTCTCACTCTTGGGTTGGGAGGGAGTTTGTTCGGGACTTGGCAGGGTTGTCTTTGGTTGAGTCTGAAAAGGTTTAATTCCCAGGAACGTCAATACTGCTATAGTTGGAGTAATGATGCCTGCGATTATCCCGACTATTATCGCAAACCGATGAAGGAAAGTCCAAATATCGTTATTGTTTCGAGACATGACTGGTACCGGGGAGTGGGGAGTTGGAGAATTGGGGGGATTTGTTATCTATCAATGCTATCACAGTGCATCTCATATTTGCAGATTCTAACTGTAGGGGCGAAGCATTCGGGCGACAAATTATGACATTAAACGACAGATTTAATATCCGAATGCTTCGCCCGCCGCTTCGTGGGATGCACCCGAGATGCACCCTGGTGGGGACTGTTCGGCGGGCGATCTCTGGGCGATCGGGTGGGGACTGTTCGGGGGGCGATCTCTGGGCGATCTCTGGGCGATCGGGTGGGGACTGTTCGGCGGGCGATCTCTGGGCGATCTCCCAGGGACAACCGAGGGCGATCGCGCTCTAGCCCAGAATCAATTAGACTGACTTTGGGCAGCTTGCCGAACCTGTTCCACCGTCAGTTCCAATACCCCAGCCACCTGTTCTGCACTCAACCCCAGCGCCAGCAACCGGGTTACAGCTTCCAGCTTACCTTCCAGCTTACCTTCCAGCTTCCCTTCTTCAATGCCTTCCTCTTTAATGCTTTGATAAAGCCTTGACTGTTTGAACTCTGTTTCCGTATAGATCATTGCTTGTAACTCCTCCCGAGTGAATTGCGTCAATTTGTACAACGCCACCGTTTCTATCAATTCTAACATCTCCTGCTCGGTTTGTCCCGATGCCACTTCCCGGGAAACTCGCTCTATCAAATTCCTGGCGCTAGCAATGGCTGTTTCTTCCTGTTCTAGGATAAACTCCATAATTTTCAATCCCAGGGAGTCCTCTACTCCTGACGATGGTGTCGATCCCAGGGAGTCCTCTACCCCTGAGGATGGTGTCGATGCTAACAATTCATCCAAATAGATCCGCCGCACTTGCCAACTGGAGAGCAATACTTCATAGGCTAATGTATCCTTTGGCTCCAATTTCCTTGTCGGATAGATAACAACTGCCTGCCACCGTTCGACATCAGTATGATGGCGCAAATACAGAAATATTTCCGCAAAGAAGCGGCAGTAAAATTGCTCATCTGGGTAAAACTGGACTTCGACAAAATAAACCGTTAGATCCGAATCTGCCACCGGGACAAATATCCCATCCATGCGAAAACCTGTTTGCTTGACTTCCACCGAGTCAAACCTATAGGCTTGAGGGTTTATATCTGGCCGATCGATCAGTTCAAAAAATAATGATGGCAACTTGACAAACAGCTTATAAAATATACTGTCAGTTCTCATTTTTTTCTCTTCGCTAAACTTTACGTCGCCTACAATAATATTATAACCCTAAAAATGTTTTTTATGGTTATTTTTTCAGGATATTTTGTGAGATTAGTTAACATTCAAATATTTTGCTTGACGGTGCGATCGCGGTGCGGCGCTCAAAAACTACCAGTTAAATGCCGATAATAAAAAAGTCATCCTGTAGGTTGGTTGAGGAACGAAACCCAACAGTTTTAACTCATGTTTTATGCTATAATATGAACTGCTTCGGAGATATTCAACCGCCATCATTGCTACGATAAATGGAGGTCAGGAAAATTCTACCACTCTCATCAACAGGAAATTCCAAATCCGTGACCGTCATCGGCGTTAATGCTTGGAACCATTGAATCAATGCCTCTTTCATTTCGGGTTTTTGGCAAATTGCCTGCAATATAGAAGAGAGGTTTTCACCCTTGTCTCCCAAGGTCGTTTCTCCCGGGACAGAAGGCATCCCCATGGCCTCTGGGTGGAAATCAATAAATCTCATCATCCCTAAAGCGGAAATTGCCCTGGAGGCAATTTGCCGGCACTGGGGCGAGATCTGCCGGTCAGATACCACTTGAGAAAGGAGAGAAAACTTATTTGACCCTCGATAAGGTTGACTTCCATCGCCAGCATACTCGACAATAAACCAGAGAGAGTCGGGGTCATCTTTGACAGGCATGGTAGAGGAAAAGATCGCCTCTTCTGGTGCCAAGAAAGTTAACCGTTCCGAGAGGACTCGCGACTCTTTACCATCTATCCCCGGGTCAACTTCTATCCTGTAGGTAGCTTTCCTTTCTGCTTGGTCCGTCTTTAATGGTAAAATCAACCCCAAGGGCAAAGGTTGAGGCACCGCAGAAAGCAATCTCCCGCCCACCACCCCGTATTCCCCGCCAGACCTCGGTCAGGCGATCGCCCCGGGCCATAGCGTGCAGAAAGCGAAACGCCTCCCGCAGATTACTTTTACCAGAAGCATTACTTCCTACTAAGAGAGTAAAAGGTCCGAGAATCAGTTCGGCATCCTGAAAATTCTTAAACCGTTCCAGGCGAAGTTTCTCAATCATGACTTTTGTTGTCGATTATAATTGTTGAAATCTGAATTTTTCTTCCCAATCAGTTTCTGGGCGCAACGCCGGTGGTTTAATATCTCCCAACCGCTGTCCCCGTTCTAGGGCATGCTGAATATAACGGGCCATGGGATTTTCTACCCGACGGGCCACTAACTCTCCCAACTGTCCCAACTCACGGGCATACTGGTACTGAGGATTTTCTGCTAAGGCCCGATCGCATTGTCGGGAGAGGCCGATCGCCCCTTCCTCATCGTACACCGCCCCATCCAGAAACAGAACGTAATGAGGTTTTTCTTGAAGTGAGGGTGCTAACATGGCAAAACCCGATCGCATAGGCAGGTGAGTTAAGACAAAATCTTCTGTCAGTTTTTCCCCACACAAGTCGCTAACTAACCCTGCCCGTCCGATAAATTCTAATAGGGGAGTTTGCCCAAACCATCCTCGCACCCGCACCCGATCGCCCAGATCGTAGCGATAGAAACCAGAGTGAGTGGTGAGGATCGCCCGATAAACCCGATCGTCTGCTAACTGATGGCACAAAAGGGGTTTATCTTCAGCATCCAGGAACTCGTAAAACCCACTTTTAATGGCCAAAACCGGCGCAACACAACCCACAAGGGGTAATGTCACAACCCCTTCCGTGGCCAGTAACCCCTTGCCTTGAATCCAGACATGGGGAAAACTAGCTTGTAACTGGGGGATAAAAGCTTTAGCAGCAGCATCCGTCCAACAGCTAATCGTATCCAAAAGAGGCCAGATCGCCTGGGTGTCTATATCATCCCCAGAAATAGCAGTTTTCAGTAATTTAGCCCTTTGGGGATTGGCAATATCGGTAATGAGGCGATCGGCCTCATTTTCGATCTCCTCCAGTAATTGTAACAAAAAGGTGGGACTCCAGACAGAAATCAAAGTCAAATCTGCCGTTGCCAAGAGAAACAAGGCCGTCTTATAGCGCCACTCTGCCACATTAGAGATTTCCGCAAACTCAGGAGGTACTGCCAAAAGAGAGGCGATCGTCCCTGCCAACTCCTGACCAAAATAAGCAGCATCCGACATTCCGATACTCACTCCGTTCGTAGTAAGCGCTTTAGCGCTTCTAACAGGACTAATGGCCCAATAACTCTTCCCCAATTTAATTCTCGGGCGTTGCTGCAACAAATCTGCCAACCAGGGAAAGATTGCCTGACGAAACCCTGCCAAACCCTGAGAGGTATAAGGAATCAGTTTTGCCCCACCGCTACTCCCACCGGTCACCTCAAAAGCGACCACAGGATCTGAAGATAATATATTTGCTTCTCCCGCTGCGATCCGCTGAATATAGGGATGTAAAGCTTCGTAACTGTGGATCGGAACTCTTTGGCAAAATTCCTGATATTCACCAATAGATTCAAACCCGTATTCTCTGCCAAAAACAGTTTCCTTATTAGTACGTAAAATATCTTGCAGCAGATGCCATTGTACCCCTAATGGATTTGCCAATTCCTGCAAAAAACTATCCTTGTAAGGAGTCACCCTTTCTTCTAGGAACTGCCAGTTATTCATCATAAATTTAACCCTTCCAGAAATCCCCTTCTCGCGTGCGATCGCATATTATCTGCCCTCAACTCCATCAAACAGACCAACTCATGTCCGCGATCGTATTCGGGGTTGCGGGTTAAAAAATACTTAACATCTGGTTTTTTGCGCATTTCTGGCTTAATGTCCGCCCATGTTTCCCGCAAATGTCCCTGGGAAGTCGGGAACTTAACCAACCCACTGTCGGGATCGTAATACTCCCCAAAGCGCGATCGGCCCAAATAATCCATCAATGCTTTATACTCATCTGGGGTCGGATAGCGCCAATTAGGATAAAACTGCCGAGCAAAAACGGGCAAATAGCGATAAGTGCGATATCCCTTCACAATCAAAAACCAATAGAGGGGTAGGTCAGGTTTGTCCCTTTTAATTGTCCCCGCCAAGCGACACCAAGTCAAGGATAAAGTTTGTTCTCCCCAGTACTCGTGATGGACGATCGTATCACCAGAAAAGATGGCGCGTTTTTGCCGTTCTGCAAATGCAAACTCCAGGACTGCTAAAGTCGAAAAACCCCGGAGTATATGATGTTCGTCCCGCAACAGGATCGCATAATCCTTATTGCTCAAATCAGCAGAAAACAGCGAGTAACTCGTGCCATCATAATACTGAAAGTACAAATCATACATTGACCGAATGATGTCATCCTGAAGAAAGGAAACATCGGAGTTATTTTTCGATAAAACTTCAGATGTTAATCTATGCATAGAGCCATTTTCGCGCCAAGAAAAACTGCTGGACTGTCAAAACCATGACCACCAACCAAGTCAGGAACATAATTGTCACGTGTTCGCCATTTCCCGGGACGAAGTAAACCGGACCATTATCCGAGGGGACGTTAGCAAGCATATACCAAGCAAAGTAAGCTTCAATCAAAAACATCGCCCCCGTCACCTGCAAATTAAAACATCCGATGCCGTCCAAACTATTTTTCCCCTCGATCTTAAACCATAATAGTGCCACGAGGGCAGCACTGAAAAGATCGTGAGCGATGCCCCAATAGGGATGCCAGTTTTGGCTGACGTACATCATCCACAACTCGGCGATCGCCCTTAATAGCATATTAGCCCAGAAAATCCCGTAAGCGAGCCGCAGTTGCCTCCCCAGGCGGCGATCGCTGCCCATCAAGAGGGGGAGAAAATACCAAAACCACAAAGCATAAGCGAGCCAAAAAACTTTAGGGAGGGCAATGCCACCGCCCAAGGCATCAGCATAATTCTGAAAATAGTATAATATGCCTCCACTCGCGCCCAAAGCAGCAACGATCGACCAATATATCCACTTGAACGAGGAGGGTGTTGATGTTGTATTCATGTGAAAACTGTCGTAGGGTGGGCACCGCCCACCGGATGCGGGCGGGGATAGGCAATCTCATTTTATCAAAACCATGCTACAATTCCTCGGAACATTATTTATTAGTCGGTTTCAACCGACTTTAGCTATTAGCCGGGGGTTTGAACCCCCGGCGGGATAACAGCGAAGT
>JBFRWI010000037.1:0-19637 GCA_051439505.1 Hormoscilla sp.
GTGAGTTTGTCCAATGTGCTTTGAGAAATCACGATTTCTCCAGCTTCAGCGACGCTACATATCCGACTGGTAACATTAGTCGTGTCGCCAATGTGAGCGTACTGAATCAGTTTTTGAGAGCCGATGTTTCCCGATGCTACTTTGCCCGTGTTCAGTCCAATGTGGATAGAAATCTGTCGCTTACCCTGCTGCTGCCACTTGCGGTTCAGATCAGTTAAAGCCCGCTGCATTTCGCAGGCGGCATTGAGGGCCCGATCGGCATCATCTGGCTGGCGATAGGGCGCACCCCAAACAGCAAGCAAGGCGTCCCCAATATATTTCTCTAAAGTGCCTTCGTACTTAAACACGATTTCCTCGACCATGATCGTAAAATACTCGTTGAGCATCTCTATTATCTGGCGCGGTTCCATAGTCGATGACATTTGGGTAAAGCTGCTAATGTCGGCAAACATGGCCGTTACCTCCGTATCGACAATCTTTAACTCCCCTTCTTCTCTTATTTTTCTGGTTACTGCTTTGGGAAAGAAATGTTCCAGTCGATCGCGCATCACTGCTTCTGCTTGGTTCTTTTGATAGAGTTGGGAATTTTCAATGGCGATCGCGACAGTGTTGGCCATTCCCGTCAGGAACTCCAAATCTTCTTGGGAGTAAATATTGGACATGGATAAATTATCAACATATAATACCCCGATCGTCTTTTCTCGCGGTTTCAGGGGGACGCACATCGAGGCATGGATATTTTGTTGAAGAATCGATTGAGCATCTCCTAACTGACTGTCTTGGCAAGCATCGGAAATTAAGATCGCCTCTCCCCGATCCAGTACCCCATTAGCGATCCGTTTGCTGTAGAACTGAGTATTTGCTGTAATTCCCGATCGGACCTTGACTTTTTTCAGTTCCAATTGCCCTGTTTTTTCGTTTACCATCAAGATCGACCCTCGGTCCACATTCATAATCTCGAACAGCAAGTCGAGTATTTTCTCTAGCAGTCGGTCGGGTTCTTCCGGAGAAGACAGCTGTTTGCTCACTTCGAGCAGAATTTTCAATTTATTCTCGGCCCGCACCGCCGGATCTTGGTCCCGCAGCATCAGGACGGACTTGTCTGCCTGCTTGGGATATAATAATTCCTCAAGTGCCGTGCTAGTCTTCTCCGGCGCTAATCGGGTGACAATTATCCCATCGGATTGGTCTTTATCCTCGTCAACAAATTTGAAAGCCACGTTGCCACAACGAACCAGATCGCCATCCTTCAGGGGGCTACTTTTAATTGGTACCTCATTGACAAAGGTACGATTCTTGCTATCTAGATCCTTGATGCTTGCCACTCCATCTGCCGCGATCGCAATCTCGGCATGATAACGGGACATACTGCTATCCTTGACAACTATATTATTGTCAGGTACACGTCCGATCCTGTTAGTCTCTTCTGACTGCAATTGATAAATTTTTTGCTCTGATGTTTCCGGAACGGTATTATCGGGATTTGATATTAAATACTTCATGGCTCTGGCTCCTTGTATGATAATTGCTAATTGTCAATTACCATGGCAATTAACAATTAGCGACTCGTGACAGGACAATTTAGTTAACGGTTTCGCGAGCAGCCGCAGCTTCGTCGGGGTGAATTCCCAGACGAGTGAGATTAATCCGGCCCTTTTCGTCGATCCCGCGCACCTTCACGATCACCTCATCACCAACATTTACCTCGTCCTCTACTTTGGGAACGCGGTAATCAGCTAGCTGGGAGATGTGAATCATCCCTTCCTTTCCGGGCAGAAACTCCACAAAGGCACCAATACCAATAATCCGGGTAACGCGACCCACAAAGACATCACCCTGATTGATTTTTTTGGTCATGCCCACGATGATGTTGCGTGCCTCCCGGGCTTTATCGCCATTGATGGATGAGATAATCACCGTGCCATCGTCTTCAATGTCTACCTTAGCACCTGTTTGTTCGGTAATGCCCTTGATGGTCTTACCGCCCGGGCCGATAATCAGACCGATCAGTTCTGGAGCGATCTTCATCATTAACAAGCGCGGTGCATAGGGCGACATCTCCTCACGCGGTGCGGAAATCGTTGAAAGCATTTTCTCTAGGATATGCATCCGCGCTGGTTTGGCCTCATTAATCGCTTGGGCAATCACCGACAGGGGCAAACCGGTGAGTTTCATGTCCAGTTGCAGGGCCGTGATTCCCGTGTCCGTCCCTGCTACCTTGAAGTCCATATCTCCCAGGAAATCTTCAATTCCCTGAATATCGGTGAGAATGCGAATTTCTTCTCCTTCCTTGATCAAACCCATCGCTGCACCGCTGACTGGTTTAATCAGGGGGACTCCCGCATCCATCAGGGACAGGGTGGAACCGCAGACCGAACCCATTGATGTGGAACCATTGGAAGATAGCACTTCCGATACTACCCGGATCACGTAGGGAAAATCTTCTTTCGCTGGTATTACCGGCGCTAAGGCCCGTTCCGCCAGGGCGCCATGACCTATTTCCCGCCGTCCGGGCGATCGCATGGGTTTGGTTTCCCCCACGGAGTAGGGCGGGAAGTTATAGTGGTGGAGATAGCGCTTCTCAAAGTCGGGATGGAGGTCATCCATTTCTTGAGCATCTCCCGAGGTTCCCAAGGTGACTATAGACATCACCTGAGTTAGACCCCGGTTAAACAAGGCGCTACCATGTACCCGCGTCGGCAAAACTCCTACCTGGCAAGAGATGGGACGCACTTCATCTAGTTTGCGACCGTCAACCCGGACACCCTCTTGCACGATTTGCGCCCGCATCAATTCCTTGGTAACCTGCTTGAAGGTATTGCCTACTGCTGCTGAGTTAGCTTCCGCAGCAATGCGGATCTCCTCGTCCTCGCCCAGTTCTCCTATGGGAACGACTACTTCGGTTTCCTTAATCTCATCTAATGCTGTATCCCGCTGATGCTTGTCCAACTCGTACTGAGACAGCACTGCTTTGATCTTGGTGGTGGCGCGATCGCGGATAAAATTCTCTAGAGTCGGGTCTACTGTCGGGGGTTCGGCCACAACCTTTTCTATACCCAGTTCCTCCATCAGCTCAAGCTGTGCTTTAATCAGGTCGCAGACTGCCTCATAGCCGAAGTCGATCGCTTCTATGATATCCCGTTCTGGTAGCTGGGATGCTCCCGCCTCTACCATAATTACGCCATCGGGAGAACCGGCGACCACCAGGTCTAAATCCCCATTTTCCAGTTCGCTATAGGTGGGGTTGATCACGAAGTCATCCCCCATTAACCCCACCCGCACAGCTGCCATTGGTCCGTTAAAGGGGATCTTCGCTAGCAATACCGCGATCGAAGCACCCGTCACCGCCAGTACATCTGGAGGCACCCGATCGTCCATCGACAGGGTCGTCGCCACTATCTGGATTTCATCCCGCAACCATTGTGGAAACAATGGACGCAGGGGACGGTCGATTAACCGGCTCGCCAGAATGGCCTTTTCCGCAGGACGGCCCTCGCGGCGCAAGAAACCTCCTGGTATCCGCCCCGCTGCGTACAGTCTTTCTTCGTAATCTACCAGCAGGGGCAGAAAATCAATCCCCTCTCTTCCCGGTGCCCTGGTTGCCGTCACTAAAACGGCTGTATCTCCCGATTGAATCAGTACCGAACCATTCGCCTGTGGCGCAAATACTCCTACTTTGAGTCGAATATCCCGTCCGTCAAAGGATATTGACTTGTCTATCTCTCCCATGCAACACTATGCCCTTTAGTTTTCTCTTGTTTATTTCCTAATAGTCGCAATCCTAGCATTGATATCCCCAGTTGGTCCCTGTCATATCTGCTTGTACCCCACTGCAAGTCAACATCTACTGTAAGTATTTGACTATATTTATCATCGTTTGGCGCTTGTCAAGCATCATTGGGCGGATGATAGCCAAAAACCGGGTTTGGTGAGTCTTTCAGGATCCAGGCTGTATTAGCATATATACTATAATTGTCTATGAGTAAAAAGATTAATTTTGCGAGGCTGTTGCTGGATGCATTTTTCGCCATGGGTTGTATAATACCGCTGTGAGCGATCGGCGAGCGGTGATCGGAAAATATCACCATAAACAATTGGCAATTAAAAATTAAAATATGGGAATTTTACACGGGAGTTGGTTAAGTCAGGGTGAGTTGTTGATTTGGGGAGAAACCTGGCGCTTCGATATGGCGGTGAAAGTTACTCAATTGGATGGGAAATATCGCCATCCTTTGGGGATGACATCAGCCGATCTGCAATCTTTTTGGGAAACTATACAACAGCAGCATCAAATTAGTTGGTCAATACCGCAGCAAGAGGTGAAATGGCAATCTCAGGTGATTTCACTGCCAACTAAGATCGCCCTCTTAACTACAAGCCGCAGAAAAGGCTTGCGTTCCCAGGCGGTAGCCAGGAAACGAGAAGAAGAAGGTTTATTTTCAGCTGCACCTCAGCATTCATCTGCACTACCAGAGGATGGAGAGTTGTTTTTGTTTCCCTGGGAAGTGGAAGGACTCTGCTTAAATACTAAGGCGACAATCGAGTTTTTGCAAGCTTTGCCCCTGTCCGGGCGAGAGGATGCTTGGTTAGGGTCAGATCTGCGCTTTTGGTCTCACCTCTATCGCTGGAGTCTGGATTTATTGGCCAGAGGTAAGTTTTTGCCCACCCTCAAGGGGAATGTCGCTTGCTGGCAACCTCTGTTAGATAGCAGTATAGACCAATCCCGTCTGGCTCATTTTGCTCGGACTATGCCAGATATTTGTCGCAGCTATATGGTTCCTAGGGTAAACACTAAAGTGTTTACTACGAACAGAAACGATTTGCCGATCGCACCTCAAGATTTGATTGGGGAATTCTTGAATAGGGCGATCGATTCCCAAGTTCGCCTTGTCGCGAATGCCAATACCCTGCCAAGGACTGCATCCCCAGTACGAGACTGGTTACAAGCTTTAACTTCCGCAAATGGTACCATGGCAGCAACCGGGATAGAAAGCATTTCGGGGGCGATCGATAATTGGACGGCACCGGTACAACAGCTGCTACAAGGACGGCAAGGTTTCTTGACTTGCTTTAAGCTACATCCTCCTCGTCACGAAGATTGGATGTTGGAGTATTGCTTGCAAGCAGCCGATGACCCCGAATTTATTGTAGATGCAACTACTATATGGAATAATCCTGTCGAACGCTTGGTGGTGCGCGATCGCGCGATCGAACAACCCCAAGAAACTTTCCTGAGTAGTTTGGGTTTAGCTTCCCGGTTATTCCCACCAATTGAAGCCAGTTTAGAAACCCCACGTCCCCTGTTCTGTCGCCTAACACCGGTGCAAGCCTATGAGTTTATTAAGTCGGCGGCCTGGCGTTTCCAAGATAGCGGTTTAGCAGTAATTTTACCCCCATCTCTGGCCAATAGAGAAGGGCTTGCTAGTCGCTTGGGGTTAAGTATTCGGGCCACCAATCCTAAGTTGAAAAAGACGGAAAAAATTGGGTTGCAGAGTCTGCTCAATTTTAAGTGGGAATTGACGATCGGGCAACAGCGTTTGTCGGAAGCTGAATTTAACGAACTGATCTCTCGGGGTTCTCCCTTAGTGCAAATAAATGGGGAATGGGTGGAGTTGCGACCTCAGGATGTCCGCGCTGCTGAAGAGTTCTTTGCCAGTCGCCAAGACAAGGTGAATCTTTCTTTAGAAGATGCCTTGCGGATCGCTACGGGGGATACCCAGACAATCGAAAAGCTGCCAGTTGTCAGTTTTGAGACGTCAGGCGTACTGCAAGAGTTACTTGCTAACTTAACAGATAATAAATCTATAGAGGCGATCGCGACTCCGGCCAATTTCCGAGGCGAGTTGCGTCCTTACCAGGCCCGGGGCGCTGGTTGGCTGGCATTTTTGCAGCGCTGGGGTTTGGGTGCTTGTCTGGCAGATGATATGGGGTTGGGAAAGACGATCGAACTGATTGCTTTTCTGCTACACCTTCAAGGACAAGATGCCCTCATAGCACCGACCCTGCTAGTTTGTCCTACTTCAGTATTAGGGAATTGGGAGCGAGAAGTCAAGCGATTTGGCCCCAGCCTGAAAACTCTGGTGCATCACGGGGATAAAAGGGCTAAGGGTAAGGCTTTTGCTCGGACTATTAAGGAACGGAATTTGATCCTTACCAGTTATAGTCTCGCTTTCCGAGATGAAAAGGAACTCTCAAGTGTGGAATGGCAAGCTGTGGTTTTGGATGAGGCCCAGAATATTAAAAATCCCGGCAGCAAGCAGTCCCAAGCGGTGCGTCAGTTACAGACAGAGTGGCGCATTGCCCTCACGGGAACGCCAGTAGAAAATAAGCTGCAAGAGTTGTGGTCGATTATGGATTTTCTCAATCCCGGCTATTTGGGTACGCGGCAATTTTTCCAGCGCCGGTTTGCCATGCCCATAGAGAAGTATGGAGACCCCAATTCTTTGCAGACCTTGCGATCGCTTGTTGGACCCTTTATCCTCCGCCGCCTGAAGACCGATCGGGATATCATCCAAGATTTGCCCGAGAAACAGGAGATGACGGTATTCTGCGGACTATCCTCAGCACAAGCGGAACTATATCAAGAGGTTGTAGATAAGTCCTTAAGCAAGATCGATTCATCTGATGGCATCATGCGTCACGGATTAATTCTAGCTTTGCTGACTAAACTCAAGCAAATCTGCAATCATCCCGCCCAATTCCGCAAGCAAAAAACCTTGACAAATCCCACCGAATCTAGTAAACTGATGCGGTTAGAGTCAATGCTGTCAGAGGCGATGTCAGAGGGAGATCGGGCTTTAATCTTCACCCAATTTGCGGAATGGGGTAAACTGCTAAAACCCTATCTGGAACTGCAACTGGGCAGCGAAGTGTTGTTGCTCTACGGTAACACGCGGAGGAGCGATCGCGAAAAGATGGTCGATCGCTTCCAGCAGGATCCTCAAGGACCGAAAATCATGATTATGACTCTGAAAGCGGGGGGCGTGGGACTGAACCTCACTCGGGCAAATCACGTATTTCACTTCGACCGTTGGTGGAACCCAGCGGTGGAAAATCAAGCAACCGATCGGGCCTTCAGAATTGGTCAAACCCGCAACGTGCAGGTACATAAGTTTGTTTGTAGTGGTACTTTGGAGGATAAAATTCACGAAATGATTGAAAGTAAAAAACTGCTAGCAGAACAAGTAGTAGGTACGGGAGAAGAGTGGTTAACAGAACTGGATAGCGAGCGGTTGCGGGATCTGTTATTACTCGATCGCAGTACCATAATAGATGAAGAATAGGTTTGTAGTAAGCGCAAAGCGCGCTTCTTCGATCGAAAAAATTTGCAATTAACCGGAGGATGAGATAATGAATTCGACAATAGCACGGGAATGGTGGACCGAAAGATGGTTAGAACTGTTAGATAAATATCGTTTCAAGAAGCGTTTAGAAAGGGCGCGGAACTATGCGCGAGAGGGAAATGTTCTCAGCATTGAGTTTCGAGACCAGAAGGTAGTGGCGAAAGTCCAGGGTTCAGAAGCAGAACCCTACCAACTGTCAATCTGGATGGATACTTTCACGGATGAAGAATGGAATTATGTAATTGAAACCATGTCCCAGCGGGCAATATTTGCCGCCAAGTTGCTGGCGGGGGAAATGCCCGATAATATAGAAGAGGTGTTTACGGCCAATGGGTTGAGTCTTTTTCCCTTTACCCTGCAAGAAGTCGGATCGCAATGCAGCTGTCCGGATAAAGCTAATCCTTGCAAGCATATAGGGGCGGTTTACTATTTGCTGGCCGATCGCTTCAGCGAGGATCCCTTTGTGCTATTCCAGTTACGGGGACGTAAAAAAGAGCAAATCATCGGCCAACTCCGCCAGCTAAGAAGTGCCGAACCAGAGGAGTCTAATAATAATAAATCTGAGAACGAACCGGAAAGTACCAACTTTCAACCTCCCCAAATTGACCAATTCTGGAAATACGAGGCCCAACTGGATCCCGCCCTAGTGGTAATAGCGCCACCACCAAGTAATGAAACAATTATCGACGTCTTAGGAACGATACCTTTACCAGGGTCAGCAGGAAAAGCGGAAAATGCCGAAGCAGTAATGCAGTATTTGCAGACAGTTTATCAGCAGGTAAGTCAGCAGGCAATTATGGCCGCGTTGCATCTAGATAATTAAACGGAGGGAAAATGCGAATTATCAATCTTAAATTGGTTGAGAATTCGCCGACTACTAAAAACCAGGTTTCGCAGCGCAGCCCCCAGAGGCGAGCAGTTACCTGGTTGATAAGATACCACAATTTTTTGAGATTGCTAAATCACTGCAAAAGACTTTCTATTTCTTCATCAGTAAATCCAAATTGTCTCAAAATTCGCAGCACATAATGTGGTGAAAATTCCCTATATCCCATATCGATGGGAACAACTCTTCTGCTCTTGTCCAACTCACGGCTATACAATCGATGGTCACCTTTCCCCTCTCGGTAGAAAATGCAGCCGCCAAGCCTTAAAATACGAATCAGCTCTCTTGGTTTGAGAGAAGGAATGTTCTTAGGCATGTATCGCCCTCAATTCATAGGTTTGCTGAGTAGGTTCTTGTTGTTCCAGAGTCAAAAATTCATGCAGTTCCTTAATAGGCACCGGTGCTAGATAAATGTTATCTTCTGATTCATAAACTTCTTGAAAGGACTCGATCGCCTCTTGAAGCTTGCTAATAGCATCAGCTTGGGTGATTCCTTGACCGACTATACCATTCTCCAAACACAAAGCAACCCAGTAACTTGCGCTTTGACTCAATACCACCGTGTAAAAATCCATGACTATTCCTCTATGAGAGAACTGCACTATCATATTAGCAAGGATCGCCAATGCCCAGGTTCGATCGTGGCGGACTTTAGTCCTTGCACTTGACATGGCCAGATAAAACAGCTTATAATTTATGTTACCATAAAAGCTAGATGTTTGACATAAATATTAGGCTCATTGACAGATATAATAAATAGAGAATGGATGTCAAACTCCTCCTGGGGAGATAATTAGACCAGAAGAGAAAAACCCTTGGCGAAACAACGAATCGACAGTTTATTGGTAGAATTGAAATTATGCGAGTCGCGCCAGCTGGCCCAGCGGCTAATTCTGGCTGGAGAAGTAATGGTAAATCAGCAGGTGATTGACAAACCTGGCACGACCGTAGATACTAACTCCCAGATTAAGGTAAAGGCCCGATCGCCCTTCGTCTCCAGAGGCGGGGAAAAGCTACGAGGGGCCCTAGAGGAGTTTGCCATACCGGTGCAAGACCGGGTATGCTTAGATGGTGGCATTTCCACAGGTGGTTTTACTGACTGTTTGCTGCAAGCGGGGGCGGCACTGGTTTATGCTATTGATGTGGGCTACGGACAAGTTGACTGGCGCTTGCGTCAAGACCCCAGGGTGATATTGCTCGAACGTACCAATTTGCGATATCTTACTCCCGATCGCCTGTACGATGGCGCCGAACCAGCAGATTTAGGAGTGGTGGATGTCTCGTTTATCTCCCTGACCAAAATTATGCCTGCACTTTGGCAGCTACTTTCGCCTCCCAAAGAGGTAATATTGTTGGTGAAGCCGCAGTTTGAAGTCGGACGCGGGCGCGTCGGCAAAAAAGGAGTGGTCCGAGACCCCCAAGACCGGGCTAATGCAATACTACAAGTGTTGCAAACAGCATTACAGCTGGGGTGGCGCGATCGGGGCTTAATCCGATCGCCCTTAACCGGTCCAGCGGGTAATAGAGAATATCTCCTCTGGCTAGCAAAGTCCAGCGAGATGCCAGGGCTGACACCCGAGGAGATATCGGCGATCGCCCAAGCTGGCCCAAAAGGCGATATCAACTAACAAGTAAGTTCTTTGGGATCTAGCAAGATTAAATGAACAGCAAAAACCAGCAGCAAATCATCTATATATTATTGACGCGGATAATCATTTATCTCGGGGTGATATCTATTGTTCTAGCTGTGGTGAGGTGGCTGAAAATATTATCAATTTGGTTCGCAGATAAATACTTATACAGTATTTCCTTGATCGGCGATATATTGCGAAGTGTAGAAATAATCGATATGGCAAATATCTTATTATTTGCCATACTAGGAATGGCATTTGGCTTGGCAAGCATCCTCTTGCCCAGGAAGCTGAGGGGGAAAATCAGCGCTATACTTTTAATTCCGATAGTGCCCATAATATTTAATATCACTAGCATCATCAGATACAGGCAATGGGTAGAAGCAGTGGGATATCAAGAGAAACTTTCTCCGGCTGAAGCTAAAGGTCTAACTAATGCATTTTTGACCAGTCAAGTGGGAAAGAAAGGCTTCTGGGGTTTCTATTTATATACGGCAGCATATCCCATGATCCCTAAAAATAAAATCGAAATGCGGGAAATGAAAAAAATCGATGATAAACTGAAATTAGGATTGATTAAAATTGTCGGTGAAAAATTCTCTTTGCCGGTCAAATTAATGTTTGCACTGGCAGGCTGGTTGATAAAATTGTTTTATTTTACCATCTCACTCATAGCAACAATTTCCCATTTTAAGTATGGGATGAGCGCATCGGAAATGCTGCACTTGCAAGCAGACAAAATTATCGAAAAACTTAATCAATCTGATAGAAAATATGGCTCGTAAGTGACCACTTTTAAAATTTGAGCGATCGGCAACGCCGCATAATTCAGCAGTGTTATGTTGAGGCCCAAGTATAATAGGGGCAATTAACCATTAGCAATTAACCATTAGCGATTCGCAAGTTTAAGGGAAAAGTTCCTGGCGTAGACGATAGATAATTGTGTGAGAGTCTGCCCGATCGAGAATGGATCGAATCACGGTATTAGCACCATTAGGTCCCCAGGTACAACCTTGTTCGAGATAAACTTGGGCGGCGGTTCCTACCTTGTAAGCACCATATCCAGCTAAACAAGCTTGGGCGATCGCGGCCCCGCCAAAACCGGTAATTGCAGAAGCACCGGTAACAGCAGCAGTAGTTTTGCCCAACCCAAAGAGCAAACTACTGCCCACTTCACCCAAAACCAAGCCCCCAGAACTAAACACAATCGTCTTCCACAGCTTACTAGCAGTATAGTTGGTCATGGGTAAATTATAGAGCTTTCCTAACTCCCGAATCAAAGCTAAATCAGTCACCGCCCCTCCCATAATATCTAATAGGGCGATCGGGTTTACGCCCACAGCTATGGCCTTATATCTAGTAAATTGCCAAATCAACTCTTCCGCTTGTTCGCTGCGGTATTCAACAGTTTTGCTCGCAATGCTAGTTTCCGCTTCTCGGGCCTGGACCAGGGCATTCAGCGCTAAAAGCGATCGCCCTTCCCGGTTGAGCAAATCTATGATTTTCTGCCGTAACTCATCCAGCTGGGGTGGGGGAGTTTCCCACTCATAACTAATGCTACCATCAGGCAACTCCACCCGCACCTTTCTGGACATGGGTGCCGCCGCCACCCGAACAATTTCATTGCGAGTCAGTAAGTTGCCACCAGTGCCTCCTAGTTGTTGTAGCTTCTGGTAAATTGCCTCTAAGTCCTGTTCGGGATAGAGGTCGATCTTGTTAAATACCAAAATTAAGGGTTTTTGAGCTTGCTGAAGGTACAGCAGTGCATCATACTCAGTACGGGTAATATCTCCAGCGACCACAAATAAAATTAAGTCTGACTGCTGCGCCACCTGCTGGGCCATCTGCGATCGCACTTGACCTGCTATTTCATCTAATCCCGGCGTGTCAATTAACTCCACCTGCACCTTTCCACCATTCGTCCACCGAACAGATCTGGGCCATTGAGTCACTCCATGAATGGGACCAGTTTGCAGGATATTTTCCCCCAGTAAAGCATTCAAAACCGCTGACTTACCGCGACTGACTAGACCAAAAACCGCGATTTTGATTACAGTATTATCCAGTTTATCCAGTACCGACTTCAACTTCTCCAGTTCCGGTTGCACCGGCAGCGATCGCATGCGACCATGTCCGTATTGAGACAGGGCTTGCCTGATACTAGCACGAGCTTGATTTAGGTGAACTTCTTGGCCTAACCCATCATCCGATTTATTCTTTCCCATATTATCCTCTTGCAGGCCCCCTATAATAATTCGGCGTTGTACCCAATCGGGGGATGATAATTGTCAGTGTTGGTAAATCCTCGATTCAAAATTACTTCATCATCAAGTCGCTGAGAACGAGGAGCGCGTATACTCCGCTGCCTATGCAATTTAACTGCACGACACTTATAGTGTTATGATAAACAAATAATCATTATCTTGTCAAGTTATTCTTGGTGAGAATTCCGCACTTAATAGTCAATCACGATCGGGCCCGTCACGTCAAGGAGGAGCAGAGCAGCAAAATGGAAATAGATGAAGATGTCAAGGCATTCCTAGTGGAAAGCAACGAAAACCTGAATCAGCTAGAGGGGGACTTGGTAGCCTTGGAGCAAAATCCCGCTGACCAAGAACTGCTCAACCGCATTTACCGCGCCCTTCACACCCTGAAAGGCAACTGCGGCTTCCTGGGTTTGGAAAAACTGCAATCAGTTGCCCATGCTGCCGAAAACCTCCTCAGTTTCCTGCGCGATCGGGCCTTAACAGTCAACCCGGAAATCGCTAGCGCCCTGCTACAAGTAATAGACGCAGTGCGGCAAATTCTCACCACTCTGGAGGGGACCGGTTCGGAAGGCGATCGGGACGACACGGCATTGGTAGAGACATTGCAGCAACTGCAAGGGGGCAACCCTCCAGTTGCTGAGACAGAAAGTACCACAGAAATTTTACCTCATGCTCCATCGCCGCTCCCGGAAGTCCACACTGCCACGGTGGCTGACAGTTCCATCCGAGTGGATGTTAACTTGCTAGATAAATTAATGAATCTGGTGGGGGAACTGGTTTTATGCCGCAACCAGTTGGTAGAATTTGCGGCCCAACAACAGGCAGCTTCCAGACAGACAGACAGCAAATTTGTGGCGACGTCCCAGCGCTTAAATCAGGTGACGGCAGAGTTGCAGGAAGGGGTGATGAAAACCCGGATGCAACCCATCCGCACCATCTGGAGTAAATTCCCCCGCCTGGTGCGGGACTTATCGGTCAACCTGGGTAAGCAGATACAGCTGGAGATGGAGGGGGAAGACACGGAACTGGATAAGACCTTGATCGAGGCGATCGCGGATCCGTTGATCCACTTAGTACGCAACTGTGTTGACCACGGCATCGAACAGCCCGAGGTCCGTACTGCCCTGGGGAAACTAGCTACTGGACGGCTGTTTCTGCGAGCATTTCACGAAAGCGGTCACGTCAATATTGAGATTTCCGATGACGGGGCGGGCATCGACTCGAACCGCATTAAGGAAAAGGCCCTAGAACGGGGTCTGATCGGTGCCGAAAAGGCCAATCAGATGGGGGACCAGGAGGCTCAAAACCTGATTTTCCTACCGGGCCTTTCCACGGCCACCCGAGTCAGCAACCTCTCAGGGCGGGGCGTGGGCATGGATGTGGTGCGGACGAATATTGAGAAAATCAACGGCACCGTTGATGTCTACAGTCCGGCACCATCCCGGGGCACTACCTTTAAGCTGAAGATTCCCCTGACTCTGGCAATTATCCCCACCCTCATTGTCACTAGCAAAAGCAATGGCCCAGGGGGTATACAGTACGATCGCTACGCTATTCCCCAGGTCAACCTGTTAGAACTGGTGCGTCTGGAAGGATCTCAGGCCCGCCGAGGTATAGAAATGGTGCATCGGGCACCAGTGTATCGCTTGCGGGGACGTCTGTTGCCCTTGGTTGATTTAAACCGGGAACTGAACTTAGAGGTCTCCCCCCAAGAAGAGGACAGGGATACTTTGAATATCGTCGTTCTCCAAGCTACGGACAAACCCTTCGGCCTCGTAGTAGATGCCATCAATGACACCCAAGAAATAGTGGTTAAACCCCTCGGTAAACAACTCAAAGGCATTCCCTGTTTTGCTGGTGCTACTATTATGGGAGACGGCAAGGTAGCATTAATATTAGATGTGCAAGGACTTGCTGCCAGGGCCCATGTACTATCCGAAGCGATCGGACCCACTGTAGCTGAGTCCAAGAGTCAGTCCCAGCAAGAGTCCGGCGGTGTTGCCAGTCAGCAGCATCGCGATCGGCTCATGTTGTTGCTGTTTGCTGGACCGGACAATCGACGGATGGCAATTAGCCTGTCCCGGGTGGCCCGCTTAGAAGATTTTCCCGGTCGGGCCATCGAACGCACCGGTCTAATGGATGTCATCCAATATCGCAATCAAATTCTGCCCCTGATTTATCTGTCCGCCTGCTTTTCCTCTGGTAGTTACTTGCCGATGGAGGCTACCGCAGATGATAAAATCCAGGTAGTCGTGGTGCATGTGAATGGAGAGCATATGGTAGGACTGGTGGTCGATCGCATCCTGGACATTGTCGAACAAGAGATCGAAGTCAAAGGCGCAGCTACCCAAGAGGAAGTGCTTTATTCGGCAGTCATTCAGGGTCGGGTCACTGAACTTATAGATGTCGAAGCCGTAATCAGAAATAATTTAGTTGGTGCCATGCCATGAGTACTAACCGAATGGGGAGACCCATAGAAATTCTCTTGGTTGAAGACAACCCCGGTGATGTGTTTTTGACCCAAGCTGCCCTGGAAGATGCCAAGATTAACAATAATCTGCACCTAGCAGTAGACGGCGAAGAAGCGATCGCCTTTCTCTTCCGACAGGGAGAGTATGGTGATGCGCCTCGTCCCGACGTTATCCTCCTGGACTTAAACCTGCCGAAAAAAAATGGTCGGGAAGTCTTGGCGGAAATTAAGAATGACGATCGTCTCAGGCGGATCCCAGTAGTTATTCTCACTACCTCAAGTTCTGACCAAGACATCCTGAAAAGCTACAACCTGCACGCCAACTGCTACATCACTAAACCCATTGACCTAGAACAGTTCGGTCATGTGGTTAGGTCGATTGAAAATTTTTGGTTCACGATCGTCACTCTACCACCTTGATGATAATTGACAGGGGTTATTGTTAAAGGAACAACGGAAAATTAAGAACAGAAAATTAATAAATGACAGAAGAACGACAATTATGTACTTTTTTTCTTGGCGAACTCTTCTTTGGCATCGAGGTGTCCAATGTGCAAGAGATTATTCGCTATCAGGAGATGACGCGAGTGCCCCTAGCGCCAACAGAAGTGGGGGGGTTGATTAATCTTCGGGGTCAGATCGTGACGGCGATCGACTTGCGGCGGCGCTTGGAATTGGGCGATCGCCCCAGCGATCGACTGCCCCTGAATGTGATCGTCCGCACCAGCGAGGAAACTGTCAGCCTACTGGTAGACGAGATTGGGGACGTGCTAGAAGTAGGGGGTGACAACTTTGAAACTCCTCCGGAAACTCTCAGAGGCAGGATACGAGAATTGATCCGGGGAGCCTATAAACTGAAAGAGAGGTTACTGCTGCTCCTAGATGTGGAGAAAGTTGTCGATTTGGCGGAAGTGTCTGCTTGACATGGTAGGTGGTAAGTTGTAAGTTGTAAGTTTTCGGTTGTAAGTTGTCCACTAACTACTGACCATTGAGCAATAATACCATGCAGTCAAAATCCCAAATTTGATTAATCGGTTTTAACTCACATCTTGCACCATTCTCAATTGCTCTCCTGGCCCGCCGGGGCCCCGGCGGTATGACTTTCTCGACAATGCTAGAGAGTGGGTTTTAACCCACTTTAGCTATTAGCCGGGGGTTTGAACCCCCGGCGGGATGACAGCGTAGTTACTGTAATTATAGTGTTAAAAACAGCAGCATCTATTGCCTTCGTAAATATCAAGGGGGGGACGGGTAAAACTACTACCTGCATCAATGTTGCTGGCTATCTTGCCAAAAGCAGCAGTGAGAAGAAAGTATTAGTAGTAGATTTCGATCCCCAAGCTAATGCCACATCCGGTTTGGGTATTGACGGCTCTAGTCTAGAATACTCGATCTATGATGCCCTCTTAGATCGGTGTGAAGGCTACAGTGGCGTTCCTATTACCCAGATTATTCTGGAAACGGATGTAGAAAACCTCCATTTAGCCCCATCGGAATTGCATTTGGGAACTTTACCAATGGTGATGCAGCAGGTTAAAGATCGCGTCGGTCTCTTGCGCCGGATCCTGGAACCCGTGCTAGGGTTTTATGACTATATTTTGATTGATGCTCCCTCAGATGCAGGTTTGTTTATGTTGAACAGCTTGCGGGCCGCCGATCGCCTAGTCGTCCCCCTTGACTCTAGCATCTTCTCTCTGGAAGCCCTGGAAAACTTGAAGATCTATTGCGCCGACCTAGAGGAAATGACCGGTCACCCGATCGGGCAATTCACAATAGTTTTGAATCGCTATAGCAAATCTAAGCATACATCAAATAAGTCCAGCAAGTCCAGCCCATCGGAGGAAGTTGAAGCTACTCTCAAACAAATGCACGAGCATATTTTTACGATCCCCGAATCTCTCTTAATATATAGATCGCAGCAAGAAGGTATTCCCTTATCACACTTGGCTCCCACTAGCAAGATCGCTAAGGATTATCAGGCGATCGCCAATCATTTGGCCTTGGTTCGTGGTAAATAGTAGGGTGGGCACCGCCCACCAGAATGTGTTTTTTACCAGCTGGTGCAAGACCACACCACGTGAGTTCGACGGCGACGATAACCATTATTTTTCGTCGGGTTATGGATCGCGCTCAACCCCCATGATTGCGTTGGAGAGCTCCCTAACTACGAACTACGAACTACGAACTACGAACTCACGTCACACCCGTTCCTATCGGGCAATGTGCCATTTTCTATTCCCATTGGTAATTGGTAATCTCAGGATATATGCTCTCCGGCACTTGACACAGATAAGTAGGCGGACAAAAATATTTACACATTCGGAAAGTTGGCTTAACTGCGATGGTGGTGGGCGGTGCCCACCCTACTATGCAAAATGACCTGATGGGCCGATGTTCTCGTGTAAATCAGGAAAAATACTCATAAATAATTGCGGGACTGCTGTTAAAGTGTGAAATTGGCAAGCAAATGCAACGGTGAAAAAAGTAATACCCACCAAGCGCTAAAGCGCTTACTACAAACCCTAGGAGAAGTATAAATGGTCGAGCAGAAAAAGCGCAAGCCCGGTCGTGCCGTATTTTTTCAAGACATAGAAGTAGTTGAAGCTAATTCAGAAGAAGAGGAAATGGAAGAACAATCAGCGAGTAATTCTGTAGAAACAAGAGTAAATGACCGGGATAGCAAATTGATTTTATCTGCCTTGAAAGCCGCCAGAGACGGTGATTTTACCAGGCGCCTTTCAGCAGATAACGGTCTCGGAGAAATTGCTACCGTCTTTAATGAAATGATGATCGCTAACCAAAATTTTAGCAAGGAATTGGTTCGCGTCAGCCAGACCGTCGGTGAAGCAGGCAATTTGACCGATCGGGCAGCGATCGCCACTGGTCCCTGGTCAACGACTATCGATGCAGTTAATGGGCTGATCGATAACTTGACCCAACCGACAACGGAAATCTCCCGAGTATTAACCGCAGTAGCAACTGGCGATCTCTCCCAGAAAATGGCCCTAGAAGTTGCTGGCAAACCCTTGCAGGGGGAATTTGCACGCATAGGCGCGATCGTCAACAGCATGGTAGACCAATTGAATGCTTTTGCTTCAGAAGTTACCCGGGTAGCGCGAGAGGTAGGTACCGAAGGGAAGCTGGGAGGACAAGCCCAAGTTGCGGGGGTAGAAGGCACCTGGAAGGATCTAACTGAAAACGTGAACTTGATGGCAGCTAATCTTACCAATCAAGTGCGCAATATTGCCACAGTGACCACCGCCGTAGCGAAGGGAGATCTGTCCCAGAAAATCACCGTCGAAGCCCAAGGAGAAATTCTCCAACTGAAGAATACTGTCAATATAATGGTCGATCGCCTGAACACCTTTGCCTCGGAAGTAACCCGAGTAGCAAAGGAAGTGGGCAGTGATGGGAAGCTAGGGGGTCAAGCCCAAGTCCAAGGGGTCGAAGGAACCTGGAAGGATCTGACCGAAAACGTCAATGCCATGGCAGACAACCTCACCAACCAGGTACGTAACGTGGCGAAAGTGGCCACGGCCATTAGTGTCGGAGATTTGAGTCAAAAGATTACCGTGAACGCCCAAGGGGAAATCCTGCAACTGAAAGACACCATCAACCAAATGGTCGATAGCCTGAACAGCTTCGCCTCGGAAGTGACGCGGGTAGCCATAGAAGTGGGTACCGAGGGCAAGCTGGGTGGTAAAGCAACAGTCAAAGGGGTCGCCGGCACATGGAAAGACCTGACCGATAATGTGAATCTGATGACCACCTATATAACCAATCAGGTGCGCAGCATCGCCCAGGTAACTACCGGCGTTGCCCAAGGAGATTTGTCCCAGAAAATTACCACCGACGCGAAAGGAGAATTCCTGGAACTGAAAAGTACCGTCAACCAGATGGTCGATCGGCTGAATGACTTTTCGAGTGAAGTGACGCGGGTGGCGCGGGAAGTCGGAATAGAAGGGCAACTGGGCGGTCAAGCCAAAGTAGAGGGCGTAGCTGGCACTTGGAAGGAACTGACGGATAATGTAAATTTCATGGCTGCTAACCTGACGGACCAAGTGCGGAATATCGCGGAAGTATCCACAGCAGTAGCCCAAGGAGATTTATCGCAGAAAATCACGGTAGAGGCCCAAGGGGAAATTCTGGAGTTGAAGAATACCCTGAACACCATGGTGGATCAACTAAATGCCTTTTCCAGTGAAGTCACCCGCGTGGCCCGTGAAGTAGGTACCCAAGGGCAACTGGGCGGTCAAGCCAAAGTAGAGGGCGTGGCAGGCACCTGGAAGGAATTGACGGATAATGTTAACCAAATGGCTAGTAACCTTACTAGCCAAGTGCGGAACATCGCGTCAGTTTCCACAGCAGTGGCCCAAGGAGATTTATCAAAGAAAATTACTGTGGAAGCCCAAGGGGAAATTCTCGAACTCAAGAATACCCTGAACACAATGGTCGATCGACTAAATGGCTTTTCTAGTGAAGTGACGCGGGTGGCCCGTGAAGTAGGTACCCAAGGGCAACTAGGCGGTCAAGCCAAAGTGGAAGGGGTAGCTGGCACCTGGAAGGAATTGACGGATAATGTGAATTTCATGGCTGCTAACCTGACAGACCAAGTGCGGAACATCGCGGAAGTGTCCACTGCTGTAGCCCAAGGAGATTTATCGAAGAAAATAACTGTCGAGGCCCAAGGGGAAATTCTGGAACTGAAGAATACCCTCAACACCATGGTGGATCAACTCAATGGCTTTTCCAGTGAAGTCACTCGTGTAGCCCGTGAAGTAGGTACCCAAGGACAGTTGGGCGGTCAAGCCAAAGTAGAGGGAGTTGCCGGTACTTGGAAGGAATTGACGGATAATGTCAATTTAATGGCTACTAACCTGACAGACCAAGTGCGGAACATTGCGTCAGTTTCCACAGCAGTGGCCCAAGGAGATTTATCGAAGAAAATCACTGTCGAGGCCCAAGGGGAAATTCTGGAACTGAAGAATACCCTCAACACCATGGTGGATCAACTCAATGGCTTTTCCAGTGAAGTCACTC
>JBFRWI010000038.1:0-46355 GCA_051439505.1 Hormoscilla sp.
TGAAAAACCCAGAACACGCAGCGGCTTATATTGAGGCAATCTTGGAAGAGGAAGACCCGGAACCACAACTGTTACGCAATGCATTGAGAAAAGTTATTGAAGCTCGTTTTCGCTCGAAACTTCTGTCAGAAAATGATGAATTACTGCATCAGCGACTGGATGCAATGTTGACAAAAAGCGGTTGCGCGGAAATTTATGCTTTGGTTGAATTTTTGAATGCAGTGGGTTTGAAGTTAACTATTCCTTTGAAGGCTAATAGGATGAAAAATAACAGAGTACACACAAGCGATCGCTGGCGCAGTGTACTAATCGAATGACCGGTTTTTAGACTGTACCTCATAATTATGAGAATTGCTATATAGTTTTGTTGAATTGTTAGAAGCCCTGGGGTTTAAATTGGCGATCGAATAATGAGTTATTGAAGTTTGGAAAGTGCGCGATCGCCTCAAACAAGAAACCCCCAGGGGTAGATACCTGGAGGTTTTGTTTCCGCAAAAAACTATTGTTCAGCCATTTCTTGCGGCGAGGCATCGCGCGTTTTATGCTTGCCCCTTAATACGACTACTTGAGCCACATCTGACGATATGACCCTAGCTTTTCTGACATTTTTTTTCTGACCACAGAGATAGCCAACCAAGATCCTCATGACATAGGCCGGGCGATCTGCCGGCACTGAGCGACACATCCTCACGATCTAGGCCGGGCGATCGGCTGCTCAGGCTGTTCAGATCTTATCTGAATTTAGGCGCTTACTCACCCAACTAGCTATACCACTAATAATCGCACCTGCCATCAAAATGCCAATGGCCGGGGTAAACACCGGTTCCCACAGTTGATACCAAAGTTCCCAACCCAGAGGAATACCCGTCGCCTTGCCCAAAAGGGCCAAAACTAACCAGGCGAAACTGCATAAAACCAAAAATATATTCGCTGTTAAAGCCCAATTCAGCCAATCGATCAGTCGCTCTTTCATTGATTTTCTCTATCTGCTCGGGTCCCGAAAGCGCTTCGTTATCGCCGACTTTGTGATATCATACCTTGACTGTAGCTGTGGGCTAGCTAACTAAAGCTCAAATAGCCACTTTTCAATCTGCTTTAAGTGCTGCCAATCTGGCTTTCTGCTCAATCCGTCGGCAAAATTGGCTTTCACTTCCTCCCGCAATTCCGCAAAACCCATAATCAAGGTTTGAGCCCGATCGACATGTTCACGGACGCCCTTGCGGTTAGTTTCTAGCATCGCAGCGGCCAAATTGATCCGCGCCTGGGGATCGTCGGGATTGAGTTTCACCGCTTTGAGTGCCGCTTTGTAAGCCGAGTTCGGTTTGGACTCCAACAGATACAGCCATGCTAGACTTGTCCAAGCGGCGCTGTTTTTAGGAGAGCGATCGCAAATCTCCTTAAACACCGGAATCAGGGTCTGGGCCGTTTCACCGGCTTGATATCGTTTGACTCCCTCATCAAACATGGTTTCTGCTGCCTTAGACATGTTAATATACCTTATATTTCCCTTTTTGTCAATCAAAAATTATCCAGTCCCGACCCCGACCGGTAGCATTCAGGTGGGCGATGCCCACCCTACTGGTGTATGAGGACCGGCAGACCCCAGGCGAGCTAGCCTATAGTTATAATGCCAGTAGCTCTGTAGGTGGGCGATGCCCACCTACTCGCCATTAGGCAGAAAAGGACTTACCGCAACCGCAAGACTGAGTAGCATTGGGGTTAGTGAATTGGAAGCCACCGCCAATCAGGGCATCGCTGTAATCCAGCTGCAAGCCATAGAGATAGAGGAGGCTCTTGGGGTCGCAGACGACCTGGAAGCCATCATAATCATAGACCTCATCGGACTCTTTAATCTGGCTGGGGTCTTCAAAATCCATCAGATAGGATAATCCCGAACAACCGCCCTGACGGACTCCCACCCGCAGACAGAGGTCTTTCCCTTGCTTTTCCCGTAGTTGAAGCATATGCTCAATGGCAGCCGCCGTCATCAGGATGCCTCGTTGTTGAACTTGAGTTGCTTGTGTCATCTTTGGCCGTACTCCATACGCATCTGTAATCCTTCTGTCTATTCTATCGAGGAACTCCGGTTGTGGCCGCTCGGGAATCAACTGCTAATGGTGGCAACAGAAAGTAAGATTGAGCTAAGGTGGGTATCGATAAAGATGCGGTCTTACAGCTGGCGTCTACCCCGTTTGTACCCAATAAGTCTGAGTCTATGACTACTCTGAATCGCTCTACATGCCGTCGCCTGCAAAAACTCCCACAAATCCCCAGCGTCTGGGAGGGCGATCGCCGCACCATATCGGCTGGTCTGCCAGTTATAGATGAGGAGGGTAATGAACTAGAAATCCCCTCCGAGGCGCAAGGGGAATGTATTATTTGGGTGGACGGCTCGGAAGGAATTGTCCGGTCAATGGATATGGTAGCACCGGAGATCGGGCCAGAAGCGGTAGTACGGACATTGCTGAGGGCGATCGAGCATCCCCACGGTCCGTCCAAACCGGCCCTACCCCAAAAAATAGTGGTGCGCGATCGAGAAATACAGTTCTACCTGCGGGGCGTTCTCCAAGATCTCGACATTGCCATTGACTACGTGCCAAATCTGCCCCTGATCGATCAGCTGTTCCGAGAGTTTCAATCGGAGATGGTCACCAAACCCCCTCAACTACCGCCCCAATATGCTCAAGGGTTGCTATCAAAAGCCCGTAACATTTGGCAGGTGAGCGCTTGGGACCTCTTGGCTGAGTACCAAATCTTGTCGATCGAACTCAACCACTGGGATGTAGGCACCCTGTATGTCTCGGTGATGGGGATGCTGGGTGAAGAATATGGGATTTTGTTGTATCGAACCTTAGATTCTCTCAAGCAGTTTCGGGTAGCGGTATTGGCCCATGACTCGATCGAAAAGCTGGAAGAAGCTTTCCTCAAGCAAGATTGCATGTTCTTGACTTTTGAACTTTCCGAAGACTCGGAACTAGCTGACGAAGATGAGTCTTCTGTGGATTTGGGTAGCCTGCCATTCTCAGAAATAGAGCCGAACTTTGGGAATTTACACCCACTAGAGGGGTTGCGGTCAATTATCTACGAAGAAGAGGCTCTGGTCATGTTAGTGGCCCTGGAAGCGCTATATCGCTTTATTAAGTCTTCGCGGAAAAAAATTACGGTCGAGCAGTTCCCAGCTCTGAACAATCGATATAATATTACCCTGCCGCCAGTGTCTCCCTCTAGGGTCTCGATCGCCTCTAAACCGCTTCGGGATGGCGAACAGACCGCAGAAAAAGTCCAGGTAAAGGTTTCCACTCTACCGGATGTAGCAGCGGAACTGTTTGAAATGGTTTCTTCAGCAATGGAAGATGAAGATGATGAAGATGATGATGATGCTGAAGAGTGGGATCTGGAAATGCCCCTATTACGGGACGATCTGATTCCCGATAATTCTCTGAGTAGCATTGGCGTACTGTCTTGGGAGGGAATAGCACAACTAAGAAAAACGGCTTACTTCTATCAGGCGGCCCCCAAGCAGATTCCCACAGTGGGAGATGGTCTGCCAGTGGTGATCGTGCAAACCTCTAAGCAGAAGGCCAAGGCATTGATTCAAAATTTACAAATGGCTGAAGGTCTAGAAGGAATTGGTTTTAACCGAGGAGAAGATCCATACAGTGAAAATAGCTTCGATTTGGGGATATTTCAAACAGGGGATGGTAAATTGTACTTATTTAACGAGTTTGAGTTTAGTTCGGGGCATACAGCGGCTCGCAAAAAATGGGACGATCGCCTCCGAAAGACTAAGGGTTACTGCGGTTTGATTATTGCCATGGGGATGAAGGGTGCGTCTAAGGGAAATCCGCAGTTGAAAGATATGCTAGCTTTGTTTGAGGTGCGATCGCTATCGGAGCAAGATTTAGGTCTGGGTGTTCTCCAACGGATGCCGGCGATCTTCTAATGTAGTTGCATAGAAGGGTGGGCACGGCCCACCATTGGCGGGTGTAGGGTGGGCACCGCCCACCATTAGCGGGTGTGGTATTTTTTAACTGGAGCAAGACTACACCCGGGTATAGGGACTCCGATGACAAGCAAGCAGGGATGAAGAAAAAAGGGAGAAGTAAGCTATGACAGAAGATGAAGAATTTATAGCAGCGTTTCTGCGAGTAGTGGAATTCCAACCAGAATTATTTGAAGAGGTTGAGGCGGTGGAAGCTGTAGCGGAACTGGATGACATGATCGCAGATTTGAAAAAGGCGTCAAATCAGGAAGTGGCGGATGCAATTAGCAACTGGTGCGAATATTATCCAGATATTACAGATGCGGTGGTGACGGAAATATCAGCAAGTGAAGATTCTCTGGAAGACGATCCGAAACAGGGAACATTAACTAAACTTTATCCTAATTTAGTCAAAAACCTGAAAAAAAGGATTTAAGAGCAGCGGCCAGTGGTAGGGCGGAGGGTATGGTGGGAGGTGGGAGGTGAGGGAGGGGGAGAGAAAAAATCTTGCCAGAGGAACGCTAACCATGCTAGGAGAGATGAAGAGAAAATGAAAGATGGTGCCATGCTAACGGAAAAAGAACAAATATCAGTGAAAATTGATAGGGAGATTATAGAGAAAATAGACAAAATTACAGATGACCGGGCTCAGGCGATCGCAGCAGGATTGCAGTTGTGGTATGTGAAAAAAATAGAAGAACAAGTGCGTTCATTTTACGAAAACCGCCCCAAGTCAGATATTGAAGATGAACGAGAGTGGTTAGAGTTGGTTGAAAGTCAGATAGAAGAACTGTGGAACGCGGATGGACTCTAAGTCAAGGTGAAATATACCTATCGAGAGCATTACGTCAACTGGGCGACACAAAAAAACGCCCTGTAATTGTGGTTTCTATGAATGTCAGAAATGAGTTGAGCGACTCGGTTATAGTTGTTCCTTTCACAAGTGATATCACTGGCGGAGAAAATCCCACACGCATTCTAATAGCGGCAGGAGAGGGTGGATTGGAAACAGATTCCCTTGCTGTATGTGAAAATGTTTCGGCCTTGCGCAAAATCTATCTGGAACGCGGTCCTTACGGAAAAATCAGTAGGCAGGATCTAGAAAAAATTCAAAGGGGGATACAAATGGCAATGGTAATTTCGTGAAATATAGCGGTTTTCCCCCTTGTGAGGTACTGCCGTTAAAGGCCGCTGAGTGCGCTGAGTGCCAATTGTGCAAATTTACAACTGTACCTCACAAGGGGGAAAGGCTATATTATATACCACGAAGGGTATGGATAGGCGCTTTGGGGGCAGGAAAAAATGACACCAAATTGATTGACAAAAAGCGCAAGCAGTACCAGATGTGAGTAGATGTCAGAAATCTGTTCTACTGGACCGATGCTCTAGGAGAGGAGGATGAAGAGAAAATGAAACACTCTCCGTCGCGATTCTATTCGGGGTAAACTTGTTATGGTTTGGCTGTGGGCGTGTCCTAGCGCCGCGATGCTGGTTCGAGTTCATCCAATTCAAGGGAGGAATTAACATGGCGCGTTATCTTTGTGAGCAGCAGTTGGGTGGGCATCCGGCGCCGTGGCAGCTGGGCGGGGTGTGGGAGATTGGCGCACCGGAAGAGCAGAATGTGGTGGCGTTGCAGGTGAAGTCGCCGGATGAGGGGCAGACCCTGGAGGGGCTGATTACCTATGCGGGGGAGGGACGGATCGGATTTCGGGCGCAGCGGGTGGAGGGGAATCAATATGCGGTGGAGAACCATGAGGGGGAACTGTGGGTATTGGGCGATTGGTCGCAGAGGATTCTTGAGCTGGATTTGCAGTCGTCCGATGAGGGGCAGTTGGTGGGGAGTGTGGTGATTTCTGGCCAGGAGGGGACGATCGGGTTTCGGGTGCTGTTGGGAGAGGAGCAGATTTTTGCGACGTTGGAGAGTAAGGTGAATGCCACCGCGATCGCACCGGACGGGCGCTCGGTCGTCGTTGGCTGCGGCGATGGCAATCTCTACCGCTACGACCTACTGACCGGAAAGGCCCTGGGCGAGCCGTTTCGCGGCCATGACAGGACTGTTTTGTCAGTGGGATTCAGTCCCAGTGGAGAGGAGATCGTCAGTGGCGGTTTTGACGGAACGGTGCGGCTGTGGAGCTTGGACGGCAAGGCTCTGGGCGAACCGTTTCGCCGCCAATATGGCCGTATTGAGTCAGTAGGATTCAGCCCCAGTGGAGAGACGATCGTCAGTGGCGGTGAGAATGGCACGGTGCGGCTGTGGAGCCTGGACGGCAAGGCGCTGGGCGAGCCGTTTCTTGGCCATAATGGCAGAGTTTGGTCAGTGGGATTCAGCCCCAGTGGAGAAACGATCGTCAGTGGCGGTTTTGACGGAACGGTGCGGCTGTGGAGTCGGGAGGGTAAGGCGCTGGGCGAGCCGTTTCGCGGCCATTACGGCAGTGTTTATTCAGTGGAATTCAGCCCCAGTGGCGACTTCATCGTCAGTGGCGGTGCGGATGGAACGGTGCGGCTGTGGAGTCGGAAGGGTAAGGCGCTGGGTGAGGCGTTTCGCCGCCATGACTACAGTGTTGAGTCAGTGGGATTCAGCCCCAGTGGCGACTTCATCGTCAGTGGCGGTGATGACGGAACGGTGAGACTGTGGAGCTTGGAGGGCAGGGCGATCGGCGCGTTTCTCGGCCACAGCGGCAGAGTTTCAGTGGGATTCAGCCCCCGTGGCGACGCCATCGTCAGTGGTGATAAGGAGGGAGCGGTGCGGCTGTGGAGCCTAGATGGCAAAGCACTAGGCGAGCCGTTTGGTGGCTATGAAAGCAGTGTTTATTCAGTGGGATTCAGCCCCAGTGGCGACTTCATCGTCAGTGGCGGTAAGGAGGCAGCGGTGCGGCTGTGGAGTCGGGAGGGTAAGGCGCTGGGCGCGGCGTTTCGTGCCTATGACGGCAGTGTTTATTCAGTGGGATTCAGCCCCAGTGGCGACACCATCGTCAGTGGAAGTGAGCACGGAACGGTGCGGCTGTGGAGTCGGGAGGTTAAGGCGCTGGGCGAGCCGTTTTTTGGCCATAATGGCAGTTTTTGGTCAGTGGGATTCAGCCCCAGTGGCGACACCATCGTCAGTGGCGGTGCGGATGGAACGGTGCGGCTGTGGAGTCGGGAGGGGAATCCGCTGGGCGAGCCGTTTCGTGGCCATGACGGCAGTGTTGAGTCAGTGGGATTCAGCCCCAGTGGCGACACCATCGTCAGTGGAAGTGAGGACGGAACGGTGCGGCTGTGGAGTCGGGAGGGGAATCCGCTGGGCGAGCCGTTTCGCGGCCATGACGGCAGTGTTTGGTCAGTGGGATTCAGCCCCAGTGGCGACGCCATCGTCAGTGGCGGTGAGGACGGAACGGTGCGGCTGTGGAGTCGGGAGGGGAATCCGCTGGGCGAGCCGTTTCGCGGCCATGAGGGCAGTGTTGAGTCAGTGGGATTCAGCCCCAGTGGCGACACCATCGTCAGTGGCGGTTCAGACGGAACGGTGCGGCTGTGGAACAAGGACGGCAAGGCGCTGGGCGAGCCGTTTCGCGGCCATGAGGGCAGAGTTGGGTCAGTGGGATTCAGCCCCAGTGGCGACGCCATCGTCAGTGGAGGTGTTGACGGAATGTGGAAATGGATCAATCCGCTGTTTCGGGGTGAGTGGTGGGTCGGCGGTCGCGTCTATTCCCCAGTCGTCAAGTCCGTGGCCTTTCTGGCACGACAAAATCAACGCCAAATCCCTCAGGGAGTACGGGGCGATCGCGCCTTTGGCAACGACAGCCTCGGCGTCCAAGATGAGCTGGAAGCGTTGGCGGAGGTGTTGATGTTGCGTAGCGTCTCCCCACCGCTGGCGATCGGGCTGCTGGGCAGTTGGGGTAGCGGCAAATCCTTCGGGATGCACTTGATTCAGCAAAAAATCAGCGCGATTCGCGCCGAAGAAATTAATGACGATCTTCAAGCCTGGGGTGACCCCCAGAAACCTGAAGTGGCCTCGCCTTACGTTGGCCATATCTACTCCATTACCTTCAACGCCTGGACCTATGCAAAAGATGACCTTTGGGCAAGCTTGATGCAGGAGATTTTCTACGAGCTGAACCGGCAGATCGGTCTCGAACGTCGGCTTGTGGAGCTATTTGCGGAGACAAAAACGCCTTCGACCCCAGAAAAACGCGCGATCGAGCGCTTTATCTATCAACCCCGTGCTTGGCTCGGGCAATGGTTTCAGGCACAAATCTGGCGACCCATCCGACTGTTTGCATTGCGAGTTGGTCGGGTTGTTGACTTGGCGATCGTTCAGCCAATCTGGCATGTCCTGAGCTTTCTTCCCTTTCTCATAATTTCCTTCTTATTTAACATAGCCTTTTTCCTTGTTCAAGATGTGCTAGAGAATCAGTTAACCGGACAAAGCGGAGATAGCAGCGAGTCTAGGTCGAGTGTGACTAAAAAATTAGGGCAAGCAAGTCGGTCATTGGCTGATTATCTCGATACTCAATCCCAGGCATTAGATGACTACCTAGAGCTTCAATTCCAATACTATTGGCGTGACAAAATCCCCCCAGGAACGAACAAACTCAATCTCAATCGCCTCGAAACCGTCATTGAGCGTGTTTTATACCTACTGCTTCTCGGCTTCCCCAAACGCCTAAAAGATACTCAAGCCCAATGGTCTGAGAAAATCACCAACGTCCTCAATGCCGACAGACCACAACAACAATCAAACCCAACCAGCCCCACCACCACCACCGAACCACACACCACAGAGGAAGAAACCAATATTTTTCGGGAAGGTAACGACTTTTGGTCGATCCTCTACGAACTCGACCCCGCCAAACGCACCAAAAAAATTCGCGAAGAACTCTACCGGCGCGGCAAACCATTCCGGGACTTCAACGATAAACCCGGCGATCGCGACCTCTGGCAAACCCTCGACGAGCTGCGCCACAGCGAACAACAAGAGCTCCAAACCCTCAAACAACAACGGGACGAAGCCGAAATCAAACTGCAAACACTGCTGAAAACCGAAGGCGATCGCCGCAAACGCATGGCCCTGTTCAAGCCGATCGTTAAGGAACTCGCCACCGCCGCCAAGCTTCCCCAAAAGGATATCGATAAACTCTCCGCCGCCGGCAACATCGGCAAGCTGCTACGCCAGGCGATCGGCAATGCCGTCAAAACCCCCCTGGGCTTCCTTGCGATCGTTCTCTTCGTCGCCGCCACCGTCGGAGCGGAGCAAACCGGCGAGATCGTCAACCTCCTGACCGGCGCGATCGTCAACCTAGCAACCGAGATCGCCGACATCCTCGGCCTCGACCTTGCCATTCGCTACATCCGCGAACTCGGCCTTGTCAGCATCGCGATCGCCATCTTTCCCAAACTCATCAGCTACATCAACGCCGTCAAAGAAGAACGCAGCGCCATCGAACTCGACCCCGAGCGCGACATCGGCGAAGAAGGCAAAGAACTCAACGCAAAACTCACCACCCTGCAGCTCCAAGTCAAAGAACAAGAAGAACGGGCCGGATTCACTGCCAACCACAGCTCCCTCGTCGATTTCGTCAACGCTCGCCTCAATGCCGACACCTACGGCAAACACCTCGGCCTGATGCAGCAAGTCCGCCGCGACCTAGAAGACCTCTCCCAGCGCCTCACCCCCAACGAAACCAACCGCGACCGCCTGAAAGACATCTTCCCCCGAGGCCCCGCCCGCGTGGTCCTGTATATCGACGACCTCGATCGTTGCCCGCCCGATCGCGTGGTGGAAGTTCTCGAAGCCGTGCAGCTTTTAGTCAAAACACCACTGTTTATCGTGGTTCTTGCGATCGACGATCGCTACATCGCCCGGGCCCTCGAACAGGTCTATCAAGGGGTTCTCAAACGCAAAGGCAAACCCTCGGGCATCGACTACCTCGAAAAAATCATCCAAATCCCCTATCGGATGCGGCCCATTGCGCCCCACGCCGTCAAACACTACCTCGAATCCCAAACAAAAGTTCGAGAGGAAAGCGAAAAACCCGACGACCCCGCCCAGGGAACAGATCCACCCACCAACGACAAATCCCAAACAGAAGCAAAAACCAAAGAGGAAAGCGAAAAACGCGACGCCAAGTCCGACCCCGACTACCCCGTCGAGGGATCCACCAACGACACATCCCAAACAGAGGAAAGCACTGGGAAGAACCTTCCAGCAGAAGCCAAAGAGGAAAGCGAAAAACGCGACGCCAAGTCCGACCCCGATCTGCTGAACGGAGACCAGGGAACAAATCCACCCAAGGACGTACCCGAATCATCCGCATCGCCCGAACCTGCGATCGAGCAACAAACCACCACCGACTCCGAACCCGAACGGGTGTGGTCAAAACCCCCCTCCCAGTCGCCGGATCCCCCCAAACCCCCCTTAAAAAGGGGGGCTTCCGGAAGCCCCCCCTTTGGCAAGGGGGGGTTTGGGGGGGATCGGGCTGCAACTACTTTTGACCAGACCCAACCTGAACTCCAAACAGTATCCAGCCAAGGGACGCAGCCGACTCCTGCTAGGGAAGACACACAACTCCCCATCACCAACCCCCTCGAAACCGTCACCCAGACGGTCGAACTCGATCGCGAAGAATTCGACATCCTGGTCGATTGCTGCAAACATGTCGATATCACCCCCCGCACTGCCAAACGCCTGCTCAACATCTACAAAATTATGCAAATCATCTGGGACACCCGCAAAGCCAAGAACTCCAACTACCGAACTCTCGAAGCGCAAGATAAACGCACCGTGATGTCGTTCCTGGCGCTGTCAGGACGCTATCCCGAATTTATGCGTCATCTCTTGGAAGAAATTGATGTTTTGCTTGAAGAACACGTCGGTCAATATGTCGATCGCAAGGACAAATATAACCCACGCCTCTCGATTCCGCTAAATGTCTTGCTGCACGACAAACTCAGCTATGCCAAAAACTCACGGGACCCCTACGCCGAACGAGAGTGGAAACGCTTTGAGGGCGATATTAAGCGCATGGTGTCATCATACATACTTCACATCGATCGCCAAACCTTCGAGCTAATGATCTCCTTCTGCTTCGTTGGCGACATCGGCTACGACCCCGACGATCGCGACATCGAAAACGACACCCCACCATCACCGAGGGCCCATCTAAGCTTTGAGGGGGCGCTCCGGGGATAGCAGGGAGCAGGGAGCCCCGATCGGGATGGAGGCAACTCCGCTAACAATAGGATATAAATATATGATGGGTTGCACTGCACCTTTGACATTCGTAGGTTGGGTTGACGTTAGGAAACCCAACAATTATAATGCCAACAACATATCGCGGGTTGGGTTTCGTGCCTCAACCCAACCTACGAAATTAATATTTTTGCCAATATGCAGTTTACCCTATATGATAGACTTGATAGCATTCATTCTGGAGGAGGCAGAGCCTCAGAAGACCGTTCCCAGGTAGAACCAGGGAACGAGAGGGACGAGAGGGTAGGTTTTTTCTCTATCACAACTTTAAGAACTTGGTATATAGCAGTTCTCAAATTGCCGTGATATGCTATTGGGGAGATTGCTTCGGGGGGGGTTCGCTCACAAAGCATTAGTGGATCGCTACGTCCCCCCCCCCCTCGCAATGACAAATTGGCGATTTAGCTGTACCACATCAATTTGAGAAACGCTATAATATGAAAATAGGTAAAGAAATAGATAGGGAAAAATAACATGCGGGTGGCAATAGTTGGGGCAGGACTAGCAGGGATGGCGACGGCTGTAGAATTAGCAGATGCTGGCCATGAAGTGGAAATATTTGAATCTCGTCCCTTTGTGGGGGGGAAGGTAGGTAGTTGGGTAGATGAGTCGGGGAACCATGTGGAAATGGGTTTGCACGTATTCTTCGGTTGCTACTACCAGCTATTCGATCTGATGCAGAAAGTAGGGGCTTTTGAAAATCTGCTTCTCAAAGAACATATCCATACCTTCGTTAACCGGGGAGGGAAAATAGGCGCATTGGATTTTCGCTTCTTTACAGGTGCGCCTTTTAACGGACTTAAGGCATTTTTTACCACGTCTCAGCTGTCTTTAATCGATAAGCTGCAAAATGCGATCGCCCTGGGGACTAGCCCGATCGTGCGGGGTTTGGTAGACTTTAGTGGAGCGATGAAAACGATCCGGGATTTAGATCGCCTTAGCTTTGCGGACTGGTTTCGCAAGCAAGGGGGATCCTCCGGTAGCCTGAAACGGATGTGGAACCCGATCGCCTATGCGTTAGGTTTCATCGACACGGAAAATATATCGGCCCGTTGCATGCTGACGATCTTCCAGTTGTTTGCAGCCAAAAGCGAAGCATCGGTATTGCGAATGCTGGCAGGTTCCCCCGATGAATACCTGCACAAACCGATATTAAAATATCTGGAAGGGCGAGGGACGAAAATCTACACCCGCCGGCGGGTCCGGGAAATTATGTTTGCCGAAGAGAACGGAGAAACTAAGGTGACAGGCATGGTAGTTGCCAAAGGGGAGACAGAAGAAACTATAACTGCTGATGCCTATGTCTGTGCGGGGGATGTCCCCGGTACTCAGCGACTTTTGCCCCCTGCATGGCGCAAATGGCCAGAATTTGACCGTATCTATAAACTAGACACAGTGCCAGTGGCCACAGTGCAGCTGCGGTTTGATGGTTGGGTGACAGAGTTGCAGGACGCCGAAAAGCGCTCTTCACTTCGGGAGGCCGCAGGCATGGATAATTTGCTTTATACTCCGGATGCGGACTTTTCCTGTTTTGCCGACTTGGCCTTAGCTAGCCCCAAAGATTATTATCGTCAGGGGCAAGGTTCTCTGTTGCAGCTGGTCTTGACGCCGGGAGATCCCTTTATTAAACAGAGTAATGAGGCGATCGCCCACCATGTCCTCAAGCAAGTCCAAGATCTATTCCCTTCCGCACGGGAATTAAACATGACTTGGTATACTGTAGTCAAACTCGCTCAATCACTTTACCGGGAAGCCCCTGGCATGGACCCCTATCGGCCACCGCAGCAAACCCCAGTAGCTAATTTCTTTCTCGCCGGTAGCTACACCCAGCAAGACTACATCGATAGCATGGAAGGTGCTACTCTCTCTGGGCGTCAAGCTGCAAAAGCAGTTTTAGCAGCAATCAAAAATTAGCAAGATGACAGATTGGTTAGAACATACAACACAAATAGAGGTAGAAGTTCCCATTGAATTAGCGTGGCACCTCTGGTCCGATCTAGAACAGATGCCCCGCTGGATGAAATGGATTGAGTCGGTACATATCCTAGAGGAAAATCGGGAGCTATCCAAATGGAAACTGGCCACTGGGGCCTTCAATTTCAGCTGGTTGTCTCGGATAGAGAAGGTAGTGCCGCAGCAGATCATTCAGTGGGAATCAGTGAATGGCTTACCTAACCGAGGGGCCGTGCGCTTTTACGATCGTCACGGCAGCAGTATCGTGAAGCTAACCGTTGCTTATGCTATTCCGGGCATTCTCGGTCTAGTGATGGATAACCTGTTTCTGGGTCAAGTAGTAGAATCTACCCTGAAGGCAGATTTGGAACGCTATCGAGATTACGCTGTTAATCTTCACGCTCAATCTTAAGGGCTAATTGCGAATGGCTAAGGGCTAATTGCTAATTGCTAATGTCTAATTGCTAATGGCTAATTGCTAATTGCGAATTGCGAATGGCGAATGGCTAATTGCTAATTGCTAATTGCTAATTGCTAATGGCGAATGGCGAATTGCTAATGGCTAATGGCTAATTGCTAATGGCTAATTGCGAATTGCGAATTGCGAATTGCGAATTGCGAATGGCTAATGGCTAAGTAGGTGTGCATTGGTAAACTGAATCATGTCAACTTTGTAAACTTTTGCAAAATAGCTGAAATCCTCTCCTGATGCGAGTTTCAGCTATGTTGATATTCCAACGAACACAAACTACGAACCGCGCAGCGTTGCGAGGCACGTTAGCGCAGCAGCGTAAGCGTGCGACGCAGGAGCGCTAGCAATCTCGAACTACCGCCCAGGCTGCCAGGGAATGGTAAAGTAAAAGCTGCTACCTACTCCTCGCCGAGATTCTGCCCAGATCCGCCCCCCGTGGATTTCCACAATCAGCTTGCAGCTGGCTAAACCCATACCAGTACCGGGATAATCTGAGGCATCGTGCAGACGTTGAAACATGCCAAAGATGCGATCGAGGTGTTTTCGTGGGATACCGATGCCATTGTCCTGAACGACAAACTGCCATTGACCATTTTGAGGTGCTGCGGAAACATGGATCTTCAGGGGAACTTCAGGACGACGAAACTTGATAGCATTAGTGATTAGATGTTCAAACAAATCTAGCAGTCGGAGTTCATCAGCAATTACCGTTGGTAGATAGTCAAAAGTAAGGCGAGCACCACTTTCCTTGAGCGCCCCGTTGCATACAGCTAGTACATCTCTGAGCACTTGGTTGCAGTCAGTTGCTTCAAAATTCCCAGTGCTGAACTTTAGCTGTAAATACAGTAGCAGATCCCCCATTAGTTGCTGCTTACCAGTTCCCTTACTCCCGGCCCCAGACCTGTTAGCTTCCCCAGGGGACTGGTAGGGATTTTGTGGTAACAGCAGCGGAAGTTCGCCTGTTTGAGGGGAGACCCTTTCTAATCGCGCTGCGGTCATTTCCAACTGGTCGTGCAATTGCTTGAGCTTCCAGATCTGTTCTGCTATTGCTGCTTCTAGCTGTTGATGAGCTTGTTGATAGGAGGCCATATCCATTGGTAATTCTGGAAATGGCATTGTCCCAGGAGATTCATCCAATTCCGTCACTAGCTCTGCTATTGTCAATTGCTCTGTTTCCCTAGTCTCCAGACTCGCCAACCTGTCTTCCATCTCGACAACGCGATCTTCTATCTCCATTTCCTCGGGACATCCCAGATAAGCTGCTATGGCCCTGGCGATCGCCTTTGACTTGGACCTGCCTGTCTTCTTTGCGAAGGCCACCAGTTTTTCATGCAGTTCTGCCGATATCCGGGCCGCTACTTGGACATTATCAGCCATAATTTGATTTTTTATCTAGATTTTTCTCTTCGGAGTCTTTTTTCCGAACTTTAGTCGTTGATTATACCGGAAAATCATATTCTGGCGTTGCACATTCCTGGCCCGCCGTGGGTTAAAACCCTAAGGCTTAAGCTTAAGTGGGTTAAAACCCACTAGATGCCTTGTCTAGAAAGCGTTTTTACCTGGTTCCCTGGCTCTGCCAGGGAACCAGGTATCGAGGCTCTGCCTCTAGTTGCGACAGGTGCAAGATCGCAAGTTTTAACCGACTCTTGATATCGCTTTAAATTAACTGTAGCATTGTTTTGACAAAATGGGATAACGGAAAATAATACAATAATTGGGGGCGGACTGGTTGGGGCCAGAAACCGGGTTTCTTCTGGGAAATCTTGGTATGCGTGCCTACATTCTGGCAGAAACCCGGTTTCTCGTTCGTTACTTTCTAGTCATATATTCATCTTCTCAATTTTCAATTTTCAATTGCTGCTGACTGCTGACATAGAGGCGCGATCGCACGGAGTCTAGTAGCAGTTCATCCCGGTACTGCCATCCCCATTCCGGATGCAAGTGAGGGCGCTTGTGAGGGGTGATAATTACTAGGGAATCGGCGATCGCACTCAGGTGATATGCTACTATGGGCAGACGAGATGCACTCAGCAAATGCAAAGCAAAGCTACAAATAATTAAACTATAATACCTGCCCCAAAGAATTCCAGTGCCAATCTCTTCAAAACTGTATCTTTCTGCTATTTTCCCCGTGCGTTGCCAATAAGCATTATAGGTGTAAGGATCGATGCCATCTATGTTATCATATCCCAAGTTATTCAGAGCTAAAGTAACTTCTCCGCTGCCGCAAGCTAAGTCTAATACCTTCTGCAATGAGAGCGGCCATTTCCGAACCGCAACTTGAATCATCCTGTTAATTGCCGGTTCGTGAGGATTCCTGTAATCATCTCCAAATTGCTGATAAAATCCCGTGACGCTGTATTGTTCGTATTTCTTTCTGATCGATTGATTATCAATCATCTTCACCAACTTTACCCGATCGCTGCTTGTGTACGAACCTGCCTCATGCTGCTATTTACCAATGCAAAACCGACTAAAGATGCGATCGAGCACTGATTCCGTTACTTCTTCACCGGTGACTTCTCCGAGGGCGTGAATTGCCCCCCGCAAGTCTATGGTCCAAAAATCTAGGGGTAATTGCTCTTTTATGGTAGCTTTTACTTGTTGCAAGGATTTTTTGGCCCTGGTCAAGGCCGCAGCTTGACGTTGATTAATGGCAAAATCTAAGTTAGCTGCTTTGATATTACCAGCATTAGCAGCATCCGCGATCGCTTGTTCTAAATCAGCAATTCCCTGGTTTTGGGTAGCGGCGGTCGCGACAACGGCAGTAATGGCCTTGGGGTAGGATACTCGGTCAAGGGTTTGAACTAGGTCAATTTTGTTGATGACCAGAATTAATGGCCTTTCGCTTACCTGGGAATAGACTGCTTCATCTTCTGGCGTCCATCCTGCTGCCGCGTCGATCGCCAGTAAGACGAGATCTGCGTTTTTGGCCGCATGGCGCGATCGCTCTACGCCTATCTTCTCCACCCGATCGACTGTATCCCTGATGCCGGCGGTATCCAGCACTTGCACTGGAATTCCCCGCACGACTAGCTGAGATTCTACTACATCCCGGGTAGTACCGGGCAAGTCGGTGACGATCGCCCGATCACTGCGACTCCAAGCATTCAACAAACTGGATTTTCCCACATTAGGGCGTCCGACAATCGCCACCTTTAGCCCGGTGCGCAATAGTTCCCCTCGATCTGCTGTGGCGAGAATATCGGTTAACTCTGCTGCGATCTCCTCTATACCGGCGATAACAGCAGTTTCATCCAAAGGCGGTAAATCTTCGTCAAAATCAATCCGGGCTTCGATCTCTGCTAGGATATCTAAACAGCGGTGCCGATATAGCCGGATGGGCTGGGCTAATTTCCCAACTATACCAGCTAAGGCAGCTTGGGCCGCCTCGGGCGATCGGGCCCCCACCAAGTCGGCTATACTTTCAGCTTGAGTTAAATCCAGCCGTCCGTGCCAAAATGCTCTCAGGGTAAATTCTCCTGGTTGCGCCAGTTGGGCCCCCTGTGCTAAACAGAGTTGCAAGACTTGCTGCACCACGATCATGCCGCCATGACAGTGAAATTCGATGACATCTTCTCGGGTATAGGATCTCGGAGCCTTCATAATTAGTAACAAGGCTTCGTCTACTAGCTGATTGGTTTGGGGATGACGCAGGTAGCCATAGAGGATGCGGTGACTTTCCCAAGCTTGTTTTCCCGGTGCGTGAAACAGGGTGCGGGCGATCGCGATCGCCTCCGGTCCGGACACCCGCACTATGCCTATACTACCCTGTTGGGGGACCACTGCTGTGGCCACTCCTGCGATCGTGACACCCTGTCTGAGCATCTGTACTCCATCTCCAGCTGAATATGATTTGGCGAGATCGAGAGGTTGTTAGTTGTCAGTTGACCATTCGATCGGGTACTTGTTAAGGAGCAAAAATACTCATTAACTACTCTATCTGCTCACAGATTGACATCCCTGCGGTTATTGGTATAATATAACAGATATTAAATATTTACCCAAGAAGATGCTTGATTATTTTCAGAAGGTCGCCAATATAGAGGAGATTGAGCGATTGCTCCCTTACGGCTTGCAGGTAGTTGCGGTTCTCTTGGCTTTGCTGGGACTGCTAACCCTGCCCATATTAATCATCTCGCTGATTCGCCGGCTCCTTAATACCCCCAACTTGGAAACAGCTAAAAAAATATTTGCTCCTTACAAGTCTTTGCTCTGGGGCATAATGGCGATCGCCCTTGCCGAAGTCGCTTTCGTGATGCTCAAGCCACCAGAGCAACTAGCAATCATAGAAATTATCTTAAGTTTAACATTGACTGTTACAGTTGGCTGGTTAGCCTCGGGAGTATTTCGGCAGTTTTTCAACGTTTATGCGATCGATGCTGCTTTCAAAAGTGGGCGCCGAGTAAATAGTGAATTATTGCTCGCCAGTAAATTTATCGCCAATTTTATCATTATCGTCCTGGGGATTATCATCTTTGCCGAAACTCACCAGATTAATGTTTTTGGAATAGTAGCTAGCTTAGGAGTAGGAGGAATTGCCGTTGCCTTCGCTGCTCAAAATACATTAAGTCAGCTGCTAGGCGGGATTGTAATTTATATCGATCGCCCCTTTGTGGTAGACGACTATATTGGCCTGCCAGATGGCACTTTTGGGCGGGTGGAGTCCATTGGTTTGCGTTCGACCAAAATTCGGACTTCTGGTAAGGGCACATTAGTGATTGTGCCTAACAGTTCCCTGACAGAGGTGAGCATCGAGAACTTCACCGGAGCGAAAAAAGTCATGTCTCTCCTGTACTTAACTTTCTATCGGACAGTGGCCCCAGAAGAACAGGCATTAATCCGCGAAGTGATTTTAGAAAGTACCAGAGATATCTTTGGCATTGATACTGGTAGTACCAATGTGACATTTAGAAGTTTACAAGGCATGGCGGAACCGGAAAAAACTCAAGCACAGATTACCTTCTTTATCTTGGGTTCCGGTGAAGTGTCGATGGAACTGCGTCGCCAACTGCTGAATATTGCGAGCCAAAATATTACCATGAAGCTTAAGGAATATGGCATTAGCTTCGACATCGAACAGCCCAGTATCTACGTAGATTCACCAATTGCGATCTAACATGAATAGTGCAGTAAATACAATCTCTCAAGTCTCTCAGTGGTTGGAGAATTCCCAGATTCCTAACTATATCATCTTCGTGCTGTTTGTTTTATTGTCAATCGCGATCGGGCGATATACGCCGAGGATTATCAGCATCATTGTCCATCGGTTTGCCCCCCGACAGCGACAGATAATTTATGACAATTTTATTGCTCCGATTCAACAACCATTCAAGAAAGCTGGCACATTGCTGTTAATCTCCTCATCTCTAGTCTGGCTAGAAGATTATCCCTGGTTATATAACTTTCTTAAGTTTTTTATCCATTTAGGAGTCACAATCAGTTTAGCCTGGTTAGCCTCCCGTTTATTTCGGCAAGTGGTGCAAATTTATGGAATTAATTTGATCCGCAAGTCAGGTCTAGAAGTTGATGAAATGCTGTTGGTTTTTCAGACGATCGCTAATGTCGCGATCGGGTTAATTGCGGCTCTGGCTTTTGCTCGCGGCCAAGGAATTCCCTTAACAGGATTATTAGCCAGTTTCGGAATTGGCGGTCTCGCCATCAGTTTTGCGGCATCGAAAACCTTAGAGCAGCTATTGGGAACAGTTGTGCTATATTTAGATCGTCCTTTCGTTCCTGGGGAATATATTCGTCTGCCGGATAAATTATATGGTCGAGTTGAGTCTATTGGCTTGCGTTCCACGAAGATTCGCGCTGCGGCCAAAGGCACCCTATTTATTATCCCTAACTCGATCTTAGCGAATTTGCAAATTGAAAATATCACTCGGGGCAAAAAGGTAATGGTTTTATTGTATCTAGACTTTACTAAAAAGCTAGAAGAACGAGATCATGCCTTGGTGCAGCAGGTGGTCAAGGAGAGTACAAACTCGTTGTTTGGGATCGATCCGGGCAGTACGAATATTGCCTTAATCGATAACTCAAGCAATCAGAATACTAAAGCTCGGGTCACCTTTTTTATCTTAGGTTCCAACGAGAACTCCATACAGCTGCGCAAACGTTTGTTGGAGTCGGCCAATGAAAAAATGTCTCAAAAGCTGAAAGGCTTTGGGATTGAGTTTATCATGCAAGAACCAAATATTTATGTTGAGTCTCCTGTGACTCTCTGAAAAGGCTGGCTGATTTCAGAGGGAAAAATTTTCATCGTCAGAGTCCATTTGGACATCCCAACTAGCTGCCAGAACTTCCGCCATCATGGCCTCGATCGCCGCCGCGTCTAGTCGATCGCTGGTGGGTCTATTTAGCGGGTTATACAGAGGAATTAACCGCAGTTTCCGATCTGACTGCACTAGATCGAAATAGGACTCACCCGATGCTGCTTGTTGCAATTCTAGATAATCAAAACTGTCCAGGTTGAGATAAATTGTGCAATTAGCTATTAAGGTGGAGCGATGGGGGTCGCTAAATACTTCTTTGAGATATCCAACTCCCTCGCTTTGCGGCTTGTCTTCGGTAAAATAAATGTAGCGCACGCGGCTCAAATCACTCAGCAATCTCTGGATGTCTTGCTGATTTACGAGGATGCCATTGTTAACGATGCAGGGAGCAGGTAGTCTTTTATTTTGAGGTGCTTGACGGTAATCCATGTTAAAACCTCTAGTTAAATGTAGTTACGGATAGATTTTATTTTCCTAGCCAACTCGGAAAATAAAAGCAAGCAAGAAGAGTTCAACCCCTGGGGAAGATGAGAGGATTTCCGACTGCGATCGTCTTACTTTTATATTTGCGAATCGCGGCGAATCGAAAATGGAACAATAACAATTGCTCAATTTCCTTGCTATGAGATTGTTCTTCGCACTTGTCGTCTATGAGACAATTCTATCTCAAATTTTTTGAGGCTACTTGCTGAAATATACGGAATTTGCTCTCGGGAAAAACCCGTAGGTGGTTGTCGGCAGCCAGTTGCGCACGGAGTTTACATGTATAAATTCTCTGGCATGGAGACAAAATAGCCCATAATCGTGGGGCTGTGTCTCTCATCCATGTCTGGGGAGATAGCAAATATAACTAACATCTGGAGGGTAGATTTTGGCAACAAAGCTTATTTCCTCGATCGCAGCGGCGATCGCCTTCTACACTTGCCTGCCAGTACCGGGTGCTTGGGCGCTGGAATTCCAGGGAGTGGCCAAATTAGCACCGGCGATCGGGCTATTAGTTGGTGGCTTACTGGCCATTACCGATGGGCTTTTAGCAATGTTGGGAATGCCTGTCTTGAGTCGTAGCGCCTTGGTGGTGGTGGCCTGGGTGGGAATAACGGGAGGACTGCACTTGGATGGGGCGATGGATACGGCAGATGGGTTGGCGGTCACGGATCCCCAACGGCGTCTGGAGGTGATGGCAGATAGTGCCACGGGGGCCTTTGGGGCGATCGCCTGCGCCAGCATTCTCCTGTTGAAAACAGCAGCATTAAGAGATCTAGAGACCGATCGCTGGTTAGCATTAATGATGGTAGCGGGTTGGGGACGCTGGGGACAGATGCTGGCAATTCTGCGCTATCCTTACCTCAAACCTACGGGTAAAGGTGCTTTTCACAAAGAAGCAATTCGTTCGGTTTGGGATGTGGTGCCGATGTTGGTTTTGCTGCTGTGTTTAACTGGCCTGCAAGTAATAATGGCACCGGAAAAGTCATCGGAGGCAGTGGGAATGGCCCTGGAAGCAGGGGCGATCGCCTTTCTGGTCGGGGCCTGGTTTAATTATAAATTGGGAGGACATACGGGGGACAGTTATGGTGCCGTTGTGGAGTGGACGGAAGCTGTGTTATTATGCTTGCTGACAATTTAAGGAAGTTGGAGACCCATTATCCCATGAGTGAAATTACTATGACCTTACCAGAAGAGGTATTATCGGCACTGCAACTGACACCCAAACAGCTAGGAGAGGAAATGCGCCTTGCCTCTGCTGTTAAACTCTATGAATTAGGGAAAATATCTGACGGAGTAGCTGCTAATATGGCAGGAATTCCCCGTGTCGTCTTTTTGAGTAAGTTAGCAGATTATGGCGTTGATACCTTTAGGCTAACTGAGGCAGAACTGTTAGAGGATTTAGCAAATGCCTAAAATTATTGCGGATACTTCATGTATCCAATACCTGTATCAAACGGATTTGCTCTCATTGCTCCCTATATTGTATAACGAAATCATCCTGCCACAAGCGGTAGTTGATGAGCTAGCTATAGGTATAGCTTCAGCTGTATCACTTCCCAATATCGCCTCTATATCTTGGATAGCAGTTCGCCAAGCAATCGATCGAGAGATATTACCACAAGTTACTGAACTCGGTTCCGGGGAAAAAGAGGCGATCGCCCTAGCCTTAGAAATCCCCGATTCTCTTGTTATACTAGATGATGCCCTTGGTAGGCGCTGCGCAGGTCAACTGGGTGTTAAGTTTACAGGGACTTTGGGAGTTTTATTGAAGGCAAAGCAAGCTGGACACTTGAGTGCTGTAGCACCGATACTCGACCAACTTGATGCGCTTCGCTTCCGACTGGATGCATCTACTCGCGCTACTGTACTGAAGCTAGCGGCAGAACTCTAGTCAGTAATGAGTGAGTCCGGGCGATCGCCTTTCTGGTCGGGGCCTGGTTTAATTATAAATTGGGGGGACATACCGGGGACAGTTATGGTGCCGTTGTAGAGTGGACGGAAGCTGTGTTATTATGCTTGCTGACAATTTAAGGAAGAACAAGGAGGAGTGATGATAACGCCAGAGTTTGCCCGCGCCCAAGCAATAGATTTTTTAACTCGGCAAGGACTCGATCGGGCTTTTGTAGAAAATTCCTCGATTACAATTGAAGATGCCCAAGAGATCTTTAACATAGTAGAGGCAGAAAATCCCCGCAAAATTCTGGAAATTGGCACGTTTGTGGGAGTTTCCTCAGCGGTATTGGGACTCGGCGCCCCGCAAGCAGAAATTGTTTGCATTGATGCCGATCTGCCCGCGATCGCCCAAAACCTGCTTTGTTTGCGACAATTCGATGATGTCCGCGATCGGCGCACTAATCTCGATTTTGTGTCCCAGGTGGTAGAACATTTCGGAATGGCCAAAAGATTTACCCTAAAGAGTGGTTTCTTCTCTTGCTGCTTTCCTGAAGATGAAGACCGCAACAAACTCTCTGTTGGCGAGATTGAACTCACTGGGTCAATTATCGGTCAAGAGATTTGCGAACAGTTCGGTCCCTTTGACATGGCTTTTCTTGATGCAGATCACAGAAAAGCTGCTGTATTTAGCGACCTGACAGTTCTCTATCCACATGTCAAACCCGGGGGGGCGATCGTCCTTGACGATGCCGGGGAAGACTTTTGGGGACAGCAAGTGAAAGCAGCGATGCGAGAGTTTTTAGAATTACATCCGGAGATCCCATTTGAGGTCCGAGGCGATATTGGTATTATTCGCCGTTCCTAGTTGTCTTTATAGCGTTTCTCAAATTGAGATCGATAATTGTAGGTTGGGTTTCCGCACGAAACCCAACAACCCCAACAACAGTTTCGCTGCCGCATCTAGACAATGCCCTCTGGGTGGGTTAAAATTTCAATTATCGTAGATGTTTTTCGATAAACTGCTCCATTGCTTGTATCATGTCGTCAAAAAAGATATTTTTTCCTTCTTGAGGTTCGCCCGTGGGGGAATAAACGTTTTCGGCCAGCACGACGCTAGCATGGGGAACGTTGAACTTTTCCTTCATTCTAAAGAGTTCGGTTTTGGCTTCGCTTTGAGCATGGTTCCGGAGCAAGAGTTCAATTTCGGCAATGCTGGCAGCTTTATCACTTTCAGAATGGGCAGCAAAAACTGGCCGATCGATATCGCTATATTTGGGTTTATGATGGCGATCGTAATACTTCTCGATTTCCTTAATACAGTTAGAGAGTTGAACGTTGCCATTCATGGGAATCCAGGAATATCGATAGGGATTGCGATCGTTGTTGACCAGCGGTCCTCTTTCAGATTCTTGGACATTTTCCGCAGTTTCCAGTACCCAAGAAACCATGAAGAACTTATCGGCGCGGAGGAGATTTTCTATCAGATCGCCAATATCGAGGGCAGCGGAAAATAAAAAGAGTCCTCCGGTTATCTCCTGGGGAGCAACAATGGTATGATAGGTGCCGAGCAGTCCGCCATTGGATAGGCCGCCAATAGAGACTTTCTGGCCCAGGTCTCGGGCGCAAGCGACAGCAAAGGCAACTTCATCAAACCAATCCTTAACATCCAGGCTATCCATTTTTTTCTCGGCCTCTTCAGATGAGTTGATGCCATGTCCGGGCATCAAAGGCATCAGCACGTTAAACCCCAGTTCGTAGAATTTGTTGGCGATCGCCTGCATAAAATAAGGAGAGTCGCTTAAGCCATGTAGTAAAACTACCGCATTTTCTACAGTAGATTCGATATCCTGTACCATAAATCTCGGTTCGTTGCCCGGGCGAAGCGTTCCCGAATCCATCAGGGGTTGGTAGTGTTCGTGCCATTTTTTCAGACCTGGATTCATAATATCAGCTCCTTGTATGCTTTTCGACATGTTGAGTAGTGGCTGCGATCGCTTTGGCCGTGCCGCAGGGTGCGAGATACATGTATATAGCCCGCGCCGGCGGGCGAAGGTTCATGTAGCCGGGCCCTTTAGGGTACCGTTCCGGAAAAATATGGCAGGGGGGAGGCCGAGTACCAACTGGTGCAGGACCACACACCGGTTTCAGACCCCAGCCGAGAGGTTTCAAACCGCAACGGAGAGGTTTCAGACCTCAGCCGAGAGGGTTCAAACCTCAGCGGAGAGGTTTCAAACCTCAGCGGAGAGGTTTCACACCTCAACGGAGAGGTTTCAGACCCCAGCCGAGAGGTTTCAAACCTCAGCCGAGAGGTTTCAAACCCCAACGGAGAGGTTTCAAACCCCAACGGAGAACTCCGAACTCACTTGGGGCACCGGTTAGATTGGGTGCGATCACTGGTAGTCGATCGCCGGGTACATCTGGTGATGCATGTAATATAGCCCGCCCTACCGTTGGTGGAAAAATCGGCTCACACTCAGGGGCCACGCAGGTGGTCGGGTGAGCTTGGTCGGGTGAGCATTAGCCAATAAATAGCGTACACTAGCGTTGTAGCTGCTATTCCCGGAAGGGTTTCGATGATATCATCGGACAAGTTCAGTCCAAATCGCCAAATTAAGTTCATCGAGATCGCGACTACCATCGCTATACCACAGACCCCAAAGTCCTCAAACCCGGTAGCCCTCGCCCCGCCCAGGATCGGGTCAGAAACCGGGTTTCTATGGAAATGGCTGCAAATTGCCCCTAAATTGATCTAAGAAACCCGGTTTCTTGTCTGTGCCCATCTATGCTTGGAGTTGGGCGATCGCCGTTTTGGCTGCCTGTCGGACATGAGAGTGAGAGTCTGCCATTACTGGACGTAAATAAGGAATGGCTGCAACTACACCCAACTCTCCTAGTTCATCTGCTGCATTTTCTCGGACAATAAAATTAGAGCTTTTGAGTGCTGCTATCAGTAAGGGAAACCCTCGATCTGGATGCAGGCGTGCCATATAGCGGAGAACGCTACCTCTGACATAGGGAGATGGATGTTCTTTCAAGACTAACACGCGATCGACCGCGTTTTTTTCACCCAGTCTGCATAGACCATCAACCGCTTCCGCAACAACCATCGATCGGTCATCTTCAAGATAGTCAAGGAGTAAATCACTCAATGCTGGAACGGACTGTGGAGGTTGGGTGAGGGCCAAAAGAATACCTGCCAACCTAGCTGGATCTGCATCTTGCATTTGACTCTGCAAAAACCTAATACCTGCCTCGCCCTTTTCTCGGATCGTAAGAGCCACTTCGCTATAGTATAAAAATGGATCTTCTTCTCCTGCGATCGGCAAGTTTTGAAAGTGAGCGATTAGTTTTTCAAGGCCTAGCTGGTCAAGTTCAGGATAAAAGCTCATACTGTTCCTCCGGAAAAATAATGATTTTACATCTCGCACCACTCACGGATCTCACTCAAGGTCATATGGTCAAAAATTCCGATAGGGAACTCAGAACGGAGAATGCCAGGAAGGTGATTGATTGTAATCATCCCAGCCTCCCGCAAACGGTTTAATTCAGCAATACGTCTAGTTCCGATCTGTTTGCGAAATTTCTGGGCTAGACGCTCGTATTGAGTCAGAATTTTGATGGCTTTTTGACAGTCTTTGCGCGATGGCCGTTCACTTTCATCACCGCTCTGACTCTCAGAACCATCGGAAGTATACTTAGAAGACATGTAAATTGAATAATTTCGGCATCTCTGACCTAGTTTGATATAATCATAGCATAGGTTGACTCCGATAACCAAGAAAAATAGACAAAGATAAAATTTAGACGCGACGACCAGCGCGATAGATCGCCCCACTGGAAACCAAAACCCACCGGCGATCGCGCGCTCGGGACAACTTGTAAGTTATTATAAAGATATGTAAACAGCTTGCAGTTTTCCTTGCTGTCTGCTAATAATGGAAAAGAAAGCTTTCTCATCCTGCTGGACTGCTAGGCTGGACAACATCCAAGGTAGATATCTCTCCCCGGCTCGTCACTCTGTCCCTACTGGAGAGAGAGGCGGACGCTATCGAAGGCGCAGTTGTAGAGTGGACAAAAGCGGTGCCATGATACTTGTTAACAGTTCGTTTGAAAGGAAAAAAGATAATCATGTCAGCCTTAAATTACAGATTTGTAACAACCGATCTAAACCCCGAACTCAAAAATAAAATCGAAAGGCTGCATCAAAATACATGGCCTTTGTTTTTATTAGGAACTCAAGTTAATATCGACTATTCGCAACTAGATGACCTATTTGGTGATTATCAATTTGCTTTCATCGATCGAGCCAGTAATATTATTGCGATAGGTAATAGTATTCCGTTATATTGGACGGGAAATTTATCTGATTTGCCGAAGGGGTGGGATGATGCAGTGTTCAAAGGTTTTAAGGAACAGGAGAATGGAACTCCTGGGAATACATTGTGCAGTCTAGCTGCAATTGTCAATCCCAAGATGAGAGGTAGGGGTATAAGTTATGAAGTGATAAAAAATATGTGCAGCTTAGCTAAGGCTAAAAAGATGAAATACATGATAGTTCCGGTTAGACCAACAATGAAAGAACAATATCAAAATATGGATTTCCAAGAGTATGTTAATAAAAAAAGAGAAGATGGTTTAGCTTTCGACCCCTGGATCCGAGTGCATCAAAAACTTGGTGGTAAAATCATTGGTTATGCTTATAAATCTCAATTAATTCAAGGTACAATCAAGCAATGGGAGGGCTGGACAAAGCAAACCTTTCCAACTAGCGGGGAATATATTGTTAAAGGTGGGATGCAGCCAGTTCATATAGATTTGGAAAAAGATCTGGGAACTTATTACGATCTTGCTGTTTGGTTTGAACATAAACTATAAAACAGCGCTACAGCTCATACTGTTACAGGGGTGTGGTCAAAAGTAGTTGATAGCTAGCCCGCGCAGGCGGGCTTTGTACCTGTAGCCGGGCCCTTTAGGGTTCGGGCGGGGTCCGCCTCCTACCAACTGGTTTTGACCACACCCCTGTTACTTCGGGAAATAATCAAGTCGGCAAAAACCAGATAAATTATGCTAAACAATCAAAAAATTGTCTAGCTTACAAAGGACATATTTATAGGATTAGGCGGGATAATAAATATGTAAAACTCCCCAATAATTGAGAAAAATATTTATTAGTCGGTTTCAACCGACTTTAGCTATTAGCCGGGGGTTTGAACCCCCGGCGGGCGGCGCAGCTCGATCGCTTATGATGTATAGTTAAGAAAGCGGATCTCAGTATAACAGAAAGAATGACCTCAACTATACCACAGACTCCCAAGCACAAGAAGGCCAAAGCCCTCAAACCCGGTAAGCCTCGCCCCGCTAAGGAACTCTGTAGCGAATGCGGGCTGTGCGATACATACTACATCCATTATGTCAAGGAAGCCTGCGCTTTCCTCAATCAGCAGATCGCCCCACTGGAAACCCAAACTCACGGGCGATCGCGCGATCTGGACAAGGAAGACGATCGGTACTTCGGGGTCCATCAAACCATGATGGCAGCGCGGAAAACTCAGCCCATAGAAGGGGCACAATGGACTGGCATTGTCAGTAGCATTGCCATTGAAATGCTAACTAGCGGCAAAGTCGAAGGGGTCGTCTGCGTGCAAAACACCAAGGAAGACCGCTTTGGACCCATGCCCATTATCGCCCGCACTCCTGAAGAAATTCTCGCCGCCCGGGTGAACAAACCCACCCTCTCTCCCAACCTTTCCGTATTAGAGGAAGTGGAAAAATCCCGGATGCAGCGCCTCCTAGTCATCGGCGTCGGTTGTCAGATCGAAGCCTTACGGGCCGTCGAAAAACAGCTAGGATTAGAAAAACTCTACGTTTTAGGCACCCCCTGCGTAGATAACGTCACCCGCGCCGGGTTGCAGAAATTCCTGGACACCACTAGCCGATCGCCCGAGACTGTGGTACATTATGAATTCATGCAGGATTTCCAGGTCCACTTCAAACATGAAGATGGTTCCATAGAAAAAGTCCCCTTTTTCGGACTGAAGACCAACAAACTCAAAGATGTCTTCGCCCCCTCCTGCATGAGTTGCTTCGATTACGTCAATTCTCTGGCAGACTTAGTAGTAGGCTACATGGGCGCACCCTTTGGTTGGCAGTGGATTGTAGTTCGGAACGATCGGGGACAAGAAATGCTAGACTTAGTGATGTCCCAGTTGGAAACTCAGCCCGTAATGTCCAAAGGAGACAGGCATCAAGCGGTGCAACAAAGCATTCCCGCCTATGACAAAGGCGTTACTCTCCCCATGTGGGCCGCCAAACTCATGGGTGTGGTAATAGAAAAAATTGGACCAAAAGGTTTAGAATATGCTCGTTTCTCCATAGATTCTCACTTCACCCGCAATTATCTGTACGTGAAGCGCCATCACCCCGAAAAATTAGCGGCACATGTGCCAGAATATGCCCAGCGGATTGTATCCCAGTATCAGTTGCCAGAATAAATAGCGTAGGGTGGGCATTGCCCACCAATGGCAAGGGCAATGCCCACCAATGGCGCGAAAGTGCAAGAACAAACAAACTCTGCGATAACTTTAATAGGATTATGGAAGCACCTTTTGATATTACTGTGCTGATGGTGATTACCGTCATGGCAGGCATCGGCGCTCAAGTGCTGGGTAAATACCTGAAAGTGCCCGGTATCGTCTTCTTACTATTGTTCGGCGTCCTCTTGGGACCAGATGGCTTGAGTTTGGTTCATCCCCAACTCCTGGGAGATGGTCTAGAAGTAATTGTCTCTCTGTCAGCTGCTTTAATTCTGTTTGAAGGGGGACTTAACCTGCAAGTGCGAGACTTGACGAAAATCTCTGGCAGTCTCCGCAATTTAGTCACGATCGGGCCTATAATCACCCTCATTGGAGGTGCAATTGCTGCTCATTTCTTAGCCCAATTCCCCTGGCAGCTAGCCTTTCTGTACGCCTCTTTGGTGGTGGTCACCGGACCGACGGTGATCGGACCGCTGCTGAAACAGGTACAGGTCGATCGGCAAGTAGCCACTTTACTGGAAAGTGAAGGGGTGCTGATTGACCCAGTGGGAGCTATTATAGCTGTCTTAGTGCTAGATGTGGTCTTAAACGGTGATGCCGATCCACAAAAGTTACTCACCGGTTTAGTCATCCGCCTGGGCATTGGTACGGCGATCGGGGCATCGGGAGGCTGGGCGATCGGCCAGTTTCTCAAGCGAGCTGACGTTCTCTCCGAAGAACTCAAAAATCTGGTAGTATTAGCAGGATTGTGGGGCTTGTATGGCTTTGCCCAATATATCCGGGACGAGTCGGGGCTGATGGCAACGGTGGTAGGGGGACTGGTCCTGAGTGCTGCTAATGTGCCAGAACTGCGGAACTTGCGCCGGTTTAAGGGTCAACTGACTGTTTTAGCTGTTTCCGTGCTATTTATTCTCCTAGCAGCAGACCTGTCTCTAGCAAGTATCGTGGCCTTAGGGTGGGGCAGTCTGTTCACCGTATTAGCGCTAATGTTCCTAGTGCGTCCCCTTTCCATCTGGATCTGCACGATCGGCAGCGGACTCAACTGGCGTCAGAAGCTATTTGTCAGCTGGATTGGACCCAAGGGTATTGTTTCCGCATCGGTAGCTTCTTTGTTTGCCATTTTGCTGACCCAAGCTCAAATCAGCGGCGGGGACTCGATCAAAGCCCTGGTATTCCTCACAATTATAATTACAGTGGTGATGCAAGGACTGACAGCTCAATTAGTAGCTTCTCTATTGCAAGTCACCGCCACTGGGCGTCAGGGGGCCGTGATCGTCGGTTCCAATCCTTTGGCCCGTCTGATTGCCCGTCTGTTCCAAGAACGTTCGGAGTCGGTAGTGCTGATTGACACCAATGCCGCAGCAGTCAAGGAAGCAGAAAATGAAAATCTGCGGGTGTTTTTGAGTAGTGCGATGGATACTCAGGTTCTAGAAGAGGCGGGATTAGAATCAATGGGGACATTCCTAGCGATGACTAAAAATGGAGAGGTAAACTTCGTGCTAGCACAGCGGGCCGCAGAAGAATTCGATCCGCCCCGAGTCTTGGCCGTGTTTCCCAAAAATCCTGACAGTAAGTCTACATCCAGCAAGGTGCAGTCTGCCCTGACTTTTGATTTACCCTTGAAGAATTGGAACCAGTATCTGGATGACGGCCAGGTGAAGTTGGTGGAAACGGTGCTTCAAGATCCGGGGTTTGCCTTTCAACAGACTTATCTGCAAGCATTAATTGATGCGGGCAAGATAGTGCCTCTGTTAATAGAACGGCAAAACATGCTACAAGTGGTACGAGCTGGACAACCTTGGCAACCGGGCGATCGCCTGATCTGCCTGATCCACGACCCCAAACCCAAACTTCTCAATAAACTCTCAGGTAGCACCACCACTACCCGTCTCACCCTCACTCAGCTACCAACAGTGAAGGAAGTGCCCATGCCATCGCCAGCATAGGTCGAATGGAGAATTGACCAATTGAGCGTGGCAATTAGCCATTGACAAGCCCGCAATTAGCACCCAATACCAAGATGAAGCAGCTCAAAGAATTGCCGATCATCGGTTGGCGAGAATGGATCGCTCTACCAGATCTGGGAATTGCCACAATTAAGGCCAAGATAGATACTGGTGCGCGATCGTCAGCCCTGCACGCCTTTGATGTCCAGAGGTTCGATTGGGAGATGCCGAGTTCCGACCAGCGATCCTGACTGCTGTATAAATTTTGGGAGAGCGATCGCTAATTGAACTAACGTTAACTAATAGAGATGCGATGGGTTAATGTTGATGCTTGCCGGGAGATCCAGTATAGTGGCGCAGGTTAACAGCTAATATTTCCCACTCCCAACAGAGGAAAGGACGTTCGTCCTGACTACAAACATCTCGCTGCAAACAGAGGGAAGGACGTTCGTCCTGACTACAAACACATAAAAACAGACTATGGCAGAACTACCTAAAACATTAGAAGAGGCCGTTGCTCAATCGATGCAAGCAACGAAAGCAGCCCTAGATGACGGCTACAAACTCCTACAAGTGGAGTTGGCGTTCCCGGAAATAGATATCCAAGCTCAGAAAATTGCCCAACAATTCATTCCCATTGTTCAAGATTATCAGCTCAAAGTATTCTTCCCGGACACCGGAGCCGCAGCTTTGGCCCGCCGCGACTGGGGAGAAGTTTCCTTTAAGATTGATGACATTGGCAGCAGCCGATCGCCCATAGATAGTAAAATAACTCCAGAAGACGAGCTGTTCTTAGTGGTGAACCCCTCCGCAGTGGAAGTCGCCCAGGTAGAAAAGCTCTACAACCTAGCAGGCGATCGGCCCGTAGTCATACTGAACCCCAACTTGGAAGATGTGGCGATCGTCGGTATTGGCCTGGCAGGGCGTCAGCTGCGGGAACGCTTCCTGAATAAGATATTCTCGTGCTATTATCTGAAACCCCTAGAAGGTGCTGCCCTCAGCCGCTGCTACCCGGAACCCTGGCAAGTATGGCAAGAAACAGCAGAGTCTGAATACAAACTGATTGCCGAAACAGCTGCAAAACCGGTGGGAGAAGCTTTAGAGCAGATTTTAGCTCCGGCAACTGAGGCCGACGTTCCCCAAGGACAACAACCATCCCAGCAGCGACGCAAAGGCTTTGTCGGACAACTGCAAAGTTTTCTGCGAGCCTTGAGTCAGTGAATCCCAGATATGTACGCAACGGTTGATAAAATTAGCAGCTCATAGGGGTATAGTGGAATTGCTTGCTGCCGATTTAGCTGGCGGCTAGGACGATATAGTGTTTTCTCAGCTAGAAAACTGACAGATGACTGTAACTAACCGGCGTATTTTTATTGGAGATGTTCACGGCCACTACGATGGCTTGATGCAGCTGCTGGAGGCGATCGCCCCAGCAGCCGACGATCGAGTATACTTCCTGGGGGACTTGATCGATCGCGGTCCCCAGAGTGCTCAAGTTGTAAGTTTGGTCAAGAAAAATGGCTACAATTGCCTGCGGGGGAACCACGAACAGATGTTAATCGATAGCTTTCCCGAGGGGAAACCGCATCGGCCATCCCTGCAAGCATGGCTTTACAGTGGCGGCTTGACGACGGTTGCTAGTTACAAAAAAGATGTTAATCTGCTGACAGAACATATCCATTGGATCGGTCAACTGCCTCTGTACCTGGATCTGGGAGATGTGTGGTTAGCTCATGCGGGAGTCGATCCGGTATTTCCTCTCGAAGAGCAAACGGCCCAGGAGTTATGTTGGATTCGCCAGCCATTCCACAATATGCAGCAGCCTTACTTCCCTGATAAACTGATTATCACGGGTCATACGATCACATTTACTTTACCAGGAGTAGCCCCGGGAAAAATCGCCTCCGGATGTGGCTGGCTGGATATCGACACGGGGGCTTATCATCGTCAAAGTGGCTGGTTGACTGGTCTGGATCTGACTAACTCTCTAGTCTATCAGGTGCATGTATTCGCCAGGGAACTGCGGGTTCTGCAACTGCGAGAAGCAGTAACTAGAGTTACACCTTCAGTAATGGGCGATCGGGCCTATGCTATCAGTCAGTAAATTATCTCAAACACTTCTAGGTAATGAATGGGGGCGTTTTCTGAATTCACAGACTGAGAAGTTATGCTTGCATCCACGATCGGTTGACACAAATTTGATAGCCGGTTTTCAATCATAATACCATAAAATGTGGAGGATATTTTATGGAAAAAATAGATCGCCCCTGGCAAACCTTAGACAGGTTTGTAGAAATTAGTTCTCCCTGGTTGAAGTTAATTGGCGAACATCTGCGAGACGATCGCCAACGGGAGATCGAGTATTGGCGGGTGGAAAAGGCAGACTCGGCGATCGCCCTAACTCTCCAGAACGATAAGTTACTTTTACCCCTTCGTCAATATCGTCCGGGTTTGGCAAAGACAACTCTAGATTTTCCCGGCGGGAGGGTGTCCCCAGAACAAACTCCCCTAGCAGCGATACCGGGAATTTTAGAACGGGAACTGGGAGTGAACTCAGAGGCGATCGCCCGCCTTACCCCTCTCAACCCCGAGGGATGGCCGGTTAATAGTTCTTTTTCCAACCAAAAACTCTACGGTTTTGTGGTAGAATTGCAGCCAACTGCATCGATATCTAACGAGTTATTGGGTGCCACTTATGCCACCACATCGACAGGCATTAGGGAGTTACTTCAAAATTTAACTTGTCTCCAGTGTCGGGCCGTTTTGTTGGAGTGGTTAACCGTCCAAAGCAATTACTCTTAAGGGCAAAGCTGGTGAATTTATGCCATTTTTATCCCTACGCATACTCGCTTAAAACGAGTATGCTGTCAGTCAGTAAATTATCTCAAAACTGGTTTAATGTTAGCTTTGTAGTCAGCTTCGTTCAAGCCATCCCCTTGATTAGCAAAAGTTGGGTTGAGGTTATCTGACAAAGCTTGAATGCGATCGGGCGTTCCGGGGTGGGTACTGAGGAAAGTAGGAGGAGAGGGGCCATCCAGGAGTTTTTTCATAAAGTCGATGGAGGCACTTTGGGCATAGCCAGCAGATCCTAACATTTGCAGTCCCACCCGATCGGCTTCATATTCAGCTTGGCGACTGTGAGGAAGGCGCAATGCCAGTTCTACACCAAGTTGGACTGCGGTGTCGTTATCGAGTCCCGCTGCGGACGCTAAACCTCGGGCGATCGCCATCTGACGCATTTGTTTAATGGCATGACGTTCCGTGATGTGAGCAATTTCATGGGCCAACACGCTGGCTAACTGGGCTTCATTATCCGCTGCTTTCAACAAACCCGTATGCACGTATACAAAGCCACCCATCGTGGCAAAGGCATTGACGTTGTCATCGTCTACTACCTGAAAAGTATATTTATACTCTTTCGTCGGAGGGCGGGAACTCTCCCGTGCTAACCGCTGACCGATCTCGTTAACATAGGCATTCACCCCGCGATCGCCATAAATTTTTACCTCTGCTTTCGCTAGCTGCTGATTAATTTGCTCCCCCAAGGCCACTTCTTGCTTGTCCGACAAATTGGACAGATGAATGGCTTGAATGGCCGGACGCAGCAGGTCAAACCAAGAGAATGCTGCGGTACTTTGGGCAGAACCCAGGCACAAGCCCAAAGCTACCAACAGGGAAAGCAAGGGATAGAACAACCGGCGCTTGAGAGGTCGCTTGGTTATTGCAAAGAGATTAAACATAGTCAATATGCTCTCGACTTGACTTGATGACGATAAACAGCCAGACGTATTTTCCGCTAGCAGTGTTGCTGTCGGGTGCAGGAGCAAAATCATGGTATTCTAACCATTGTCAACGCTCTGGAGAACCGCCTCATCCCCCAATACTTCGTAGGTTTTGCATATAGATTGTCATTGCGAGGGGGGGGGAGAACACGATTAACTTATGGGAAATTGAGTTAACCCCCCCCCCGAAGCAATCCCCCCGTCGAGTAACAGACTCGGTGAGATTGCTAGCCCTCCTGCGTCGGGCCGCTGCGCTTTTACGAAGTGCGCGACGCAGGAGCGCTACGGGGGGATGCTGGCGGAGATCCCTAAAATGTCGGTTTTGGTTTCCCCCTCGCAATGACAGGTTGTATCCCTTGAAGTATCGCCTCATCCCCAATCTGAATTTTGCAGAAATAATTTACCAATTGCTTATGGCTATTTTAGATGACAAAGGTCGCTTATTTGGCAAAGTCAGCATCCTAGATATCGGTGCTGCCCTCGTGATTTTACTGGTTATCTTCGGCATCTTTTTCTATCCTAGCACTTCCGGCTCTGTGGCGCAAATTGGCGTGCAGACAAAACCTGTAGAAGTGGATGTACTCATCCGGGGTTTGAGCGTGCGCGACCCCCAGAGTTTAGTCTCTCAATTTCAGTCAAGCAAGAAAACCAATATTATTATCCGCAATCAACCCTACGGTCAAGTTGATGTCAAATCAGTACAAGTCCTCGAACGAGATGTGATCGTTCCCCAACCCGATGGTTCGGTCAAAGCTTATCGAGACCCCCGACTTTCTCAGGCTTTGGCGATCGATCTACTGTTAACTTTAGCAGGTAATGCTCAGATTACTGACAATGGTGTCGTTCTGGGTAACAGCAAACTGAAAATTGGCACCCCAGTTGAACTGGAAGGCTTAACCTACAATTTTAATGGTAGCGTGATTGATGTCAAAATTCAAGGCTAATGGTTAATCGCCGTGAATCAACCGGGTTTTTGTGGTTATCATCTAATTTTGCCTGAGACTGTAAAAAGAAACCCGGTTGTCAATACTTCAAGGGATACAACTTGTCATTGCGAGGGGGGAAACCCAAACCGATAATTTTCCCTTACGCCGCCGAGATCCCCTCCGAAGCAATCTCACCGACGACGCAGAAGTGCTCTTCATCTCATACGGGGCGGGGGGGATTGCTTCGGGGGGGGGGTTAACTCGGTTTCGCATAAGTTAATCCCTACGTACCCCCCCTCGCAATGACAGCCTCTGATGCAAAACCTACGAAGTATTGACCCGGTTGTCGCTTCATTTTTAACTGCGATCGCTTAAATATGGTTCGAGAAATAATTGAATTTTCTCTCCTTCAAATTCCTCAGTAAATTGCAGAATTTTTTGAGCAAACCAAATATATTTATCATCTTCTTGTTGCAGTTTGGCAATAAGATCTTCAATATTAAAAAATAGTCCACCTCTAGAAAGTTCGTATATTTCTGTCAATACTTCCGCAGGGGGAACGATTTCTGCTAGTTTCTTTGATTCAGACTGTACTGTTTCTATTGGTTGTTCGTAAATCCATTCCAGTTTGAGATGAGCTTGGAGTTTTTCCAACAGATGCTCCGTGACGATCGGTTTGGGCAGAAAATCGTCGCACCCAGCTTCGCGACTTTTTTGGCGATCGCTTTCATAAGCGCTAGCAGAAGAAGCAATGATCGGCAACTGTTTAAATTCTGCTTTACTCCGCAAGCGTCGAATCATCTCCACCCCATCCATAACTGGCATGAACATGTCAGAAATTATCAAATCCGGTCGCTTTTTGCTTGCCATTTCTAAACCTTCTTCCCCATTTCCCGCTTCCCAAATAATAAAGCCAATTGGTTCGAGCAAACGGCGTAAAATCACTTTATTTTCCCAGTTGTCATCTACCAGCAAAATTTTACGCTGCTTGCCCACATATTCCTTGATTATACCAAGATCTGTATCGGTTGCTTGACTGGTATTAATCGCTGGTACATCTAAATCAAACCAAAAGGTAGTGCCTGCTCCCAAGAAGCTGCGCACTTGGATATTTGCACCCATCATCTCTGCGATCTGCTGACTGATCGCCAGTCCTAAACCGGTTCCCTGACTGCGGCGGGAAGTTTCCCCCACTTGCTCGAAAGGTAAAAATATTTTTGCCACTTGTTCGGGACTCATCCCCACTCCCGTATCTTCCACTTGGAAGCGAAGCAGTAAATTTGGGCTTGGTTCTGATTCCTTTTTTCCCCCATCATGCATAATCTTTATTTGTAAAGTAACTCCTCCGTTATCTGTAAACTTAATGGCATTGCCCAGCAGATTAATTAGCACTTGGCGCAGTCGTTTTTCATCCTCATATATGCCCTCTGGCAATTCCCGATCGCCTTCATAGGTAAAGGAGATGCCCTTTTGAGAGGCTTTGATGCGACACATTTCTATTACCCCTTGCAAAAAGGTAGGTAAATGGATCTCCTTGGGGTACAACTCCATTTTTCGGGCTTCTATCTTGCTCAAGTCCAGAATATCATTAATCAGTTCCAGCAAGTGAGTACCGCATTGATGGATGACATTGATGCCATCTTTTTGTGGCTTGTCTAAGCTCCGGTCCTGTTGAAATATTTGGGCATATCCGAGAATACCGTTAAGAGGAGTCCGCAATTCGTGAGACATGCTGGAGAGAAATTGGCTTTTGGCTGAATTAGCAGCATCTGCTGCTTCTTTAGCTGCTTCCGCTTCTTCTTTAGCTTCCTTGAGTTGTACAGTTCTTTCTTCTACTTTATATTCGAGAGTGCGGGAATATTCTTCTAATTGCTGGTTGGCAGCAGCTAGCTGACTGTTTGCTAACTTTAGTTCCCACTGTTTGTAGAGATTAGTGGTGACGATCGCCCCAAGACTCAGTGCAGTTAGCGGTGCAACTACAGGCAGCAGCGTCCCTTGTAAGAAAACTAGATAAGCAGTCCCAATTAACAACAAACCTGCCCCCACATTTGCCAGTAGCATTTGGCTAACTATCAACTGGCGCTGTTGGTGTTTCTTGCTTTCTAGCAGCCAAGTCCCTACTACTCCAATAACCGACCAGATCGAGATCCACAGCCATGTTTCCATTGCTGTTAAGCCGCGCATCAAGGGACGTCCTGATAAAGCACTGCTAATTATCTGGCTCGCTAAATTGGCATGTACCACAACTCCAGGCATGGGACCGAGGTGTGCAAAGGGAGCACCGCTGTAGGGCGTCTGAAAAAAATCCTTAACGCTGTCGGCGCTGCTGCCAATTAAGACGATGCGATCGCGCATTTTTCCTGGTTCTACTTGTCCTGTTAAGACAGATGTCATAGAAACTGTTTCAAAAGAGGTTATTGGTCCTCTCCAATTCATCAATATCTGATAACCGCCCAGATCGTCTTTTTCTCTGTAGCCCGCATCTCCTGACTTCAAGGGGGTAAAAATAGCTTGACCCAGTTTTAATTTCTGCTGTTCTTCATTGAACATTTCTAAAGTAATGCCCTGGGTTTCTAGATACATCAATGCTACGCGAGTCGCTAAAGTTAACTTCACCTCATTACCATCTTGGGCTGAGAGCAATGCCCGGCGAATGTTGCCATCGCTATCCAGGATCACGTTTGCCAAAGCTACTTGGCCTAATTCCTGCAAAACTGGTGGCGGTCCCACTCTATTGCCGATTATTTTCTCCACCCCAATCAAGTTTGGCATCGTTCTAAATACTTCCAGCAATTGCTCGTGACCCGGTTCTTCGGGCAAATCCCGGAACATATCCATACCAATAACCGCAGGTTGTTGCGATCGCACTTTAGAAAGCAACTCTGCCAGCACCCCATCGGGAATTGGCCAGTCTCCCACCGCTGCAATATCCGGTTCGTCAATGGTGACAACCACAATCTCCTCCGACGGTGGATCCAAAGGACGCCGCCGAAAAAATTCATCCCGTACCGCCTCTTCCAACAATTGAAAAGCACCTAAAAAACTCCCAGCACTCACCAAAAAAGCAATACTAGGAGCTGTTATTAACGGCACTCGCCACTGCTCGATCCGCCCTTGCAGTTTTTGCCACATTTTCTAGTTTCCAAACGAAACATTAACCATGTCGTTTAAGCCCACCGAGCCCAGCAATTCTTCCCAGTGCCTGGCGATCTCCCGATCGCTTGGTTCATTTTTCCGCAATTCGCTCATGCTTGCCAGTGTATCATACCAAATTCCTGCCGAACCATAAGCTTTTGCTGCTTCCAAGAGGTTGCCAGTGCTTTGGGCGGGCAACAGGGCCTCGGACGGTTCAATCCGCTTAATCCATCCTTCCGCCGGATCGTTGGGGCGCAAGCTGCCGGCGCACTTCACGCCAAAATACCATTTGTAGGTTTCCCCTACCTCCAGCGCCGGTGCCGTTTCTGGCAGTTTAATGGTGATAATTTCGGCTTTTCCAGACAGAGGAACTGTCATTCTTTGGACCATGCGCTTGTCTGAAGTTTTCAGTGCAAACAATGCTTCCCTGGCGCTAGTTTCCGGGACGTATACCAAAATCTCCGGATGAGCCGATACCGTCGTTCCGTAATTTTCCCGAGGAAGCAAAACCCTTACTGCTGCTTTCACCGCTGCCTGGGTCGATCCGCATACTTGGCCGCTGCGAGAAGATGCTGCTTGTCCTTGCTGGGGCGCTGGTGCATTCTTGGATGGGGTAAATGTCACCCCCCTGGCCAATCCCGCACTCATCGTCGTGGCGATCGCGATCGTAGTGATTATTCCTATCGTTCCCTTTACTATTTCCATCTTTCCTCTCCTTTTCACCGGTCTCTCTTTTCCTGATTTTCTCCGATCTTTTTGATTTTCTATGTTCCTCTATTTCTTGATTTTTCCACTATCTCTCTTTTCTGCTGTGATCTAACTCACATTTTTCTTCTTCCTTTTGATAGGAATGTGGTCTTGCGCCCGTTGGTACTCGGCGGAGCCGCCCGAACCCGTGAACTCACGTTATGGGAGATCTTGGCAGCTAAATAAACCCAACTTTACATAGATAGAGAGTTCGCTTTGCCAACAGTTCTTTGCCGAGATCGTTGTAGTATAAACTCAATCGGCAATCCTGTAGATTAATCTACAGGATTGCACTGATTTTAACTAGCGATCGAAGCATCGATCGTCAGTTATAACCAATTGCCAACCAGCACGAAGGGCGCCCAGAAAAAGGGTTCTGAGTAATGGGAATTAGCTAGCAAGGTCAACTGGGCCCGACGCACAGCCTCGGCTTTGGTGACTCCAGGTTGTTGCAACTGCTTGTAAAACTCGCTCATAAACAGGGCCGTAGATTGGTCCCGTACCCGCCACAGGGTTGCGAGGGTCGATCGGGCCCCGGATTTAACGGCCATTCCAGCTAAACCTAACACGGCCCGGTCGTCGCCAGCAGCAGTTTCGCAAGCACTCAGAACCAATAGCTCGATCGCGCCGACTTCAGCAATTTCTCGACGCTGCAATAACTCGTCTAACTCCTGCACGTTCAGGCGACCGTCCCAAGTGAGCAAAAAGGTCTCATCCGCGTTAGAACTAAATTGACCGTGGGTAGCTAAATGTACTACAGGGGACGGATTTTTATTAAATTGGTCTACCACAGAGTCCCTAGTGAAGTCCGAATTGAGCAGCACCTCCGCCGGGAACTGCTGAGCAATTTGAGCCAGTTCCACTTCCACTGCTGGCAGGTCAGAAAATCCTTGCCGCCGTTCGCTGACGCCACCCATCATCAAACTGAGTTTTGCTTCTGTAGAGAGCGCTTGCGTCTCGATCAGTTGCAATCCTGGGGAAAGCGCCACATTATATCGTTCTATTAGATATTGCGAGCCGTCGTGCAAAGCTGCCATCGGTAGATTCCGCAGAATCCCATCGAGTACGAAAACCAGGGTATCCGCCCCTGCTAGGGCCCCATCCGCAGCAGCTGGCAAGATCAGCCAGTTATAAACTTGTTGAGAAATTTTCAACCGATCGGCATTATCGTACAGGGGGCTGAGGTGAGTAATCATGTTTTTAACGGTGTTCTCTACCTCAGTTTGGGAAACTGGCGTAGCGTAGTAACGCAGGGGTTGACCGGGAGATGAGATAATCACCGCTAAGCGATCGCTCAAGATAATGGGATAGACAGCCGTCGCCTGGGAATCGATGCGATCGATTTCCACCGGTTGAGCGTCCAAACAAGCTTCTCGAAAGAAATTATCTAATTCTGCCAATTGCAAGGCTTCAATCAGTTCGCGAGTCCGTTTTAAGTTTTCTTGACTGACAGTTTGGGTCTTTTCCTGACCGATGGGTGGCAGTAGCAGCGCCATCAATTCACGATAAACTGGTTCGACCCGGGTCTTAAAAGTAAACTGCACTTCCGGATTAATCGCCACTAGGTCGCTGCGCAGGGATTGCAAAGCATTGACTGCTTGATTGTAGGATGCGATCGCCTCCTGTTGCTGTCCGAATTTAACTTGCAGGCGACCCAACTGCCAAGCCGAGCGAGCTATAATATCCGCTGCTTGTAAGTCTTGGGCAATTTTCAAGGATTGCTCGGTCAGCTTCATTGCCTCCGACTCTTGAGAGTTTTGGGCGTACAGCTGTCCCCATTTTGCCAATGCTTGAGCTTCAGCACGGTCATCTTGGAGGGTTTGAGCCGAGCGCACTGCTGCTGCTAGCAACTGATTCGTATCCGACCAATCGATCTGCTGTCCGTGACTTTCCATGTCTAGCACGCTTTCGGCGAAGTTCACCGTACTTTCTATGGCCATGCGACTAGCTGGCATTGATTTCAGTTGGCTTCCGATTTTCGGCACTAGCGCTTTGGCCTGAGACCACTGTTTTAATCTCCCATAAAGACGCAGTTGGTTTAGTTGGGCTGACAGTTTCGCTTGGGGATGCATAGCCGCTGCTTCTGCTTGCAAGAAATAGGATAGTGCCGTTTCTGAAGCCGATCGATCGAGGGCAGCATTACCCAAACTTAACAGCGTCGTGCTAACTTCAGCCGTCGCGCCAATTTCCCGGGCCACCTTCAAAGCTTGCTTTAATATCTCCTCACTGCCTTTGCTATTCCCCACTACGTGCAAGGCGAGTCCCAAACTTCGCAAACCACTAGCTTTCATCTGTGAATCTGGCATTGAGTCTAGTTGCTTGGCTGCCTCCTGTAACAGACTCTGCGATCGACGGTAAAATCCCAACCTTTGCAATGCCCTGGCTCTATTTATTCTACTGCCTAAGACCCCCGTTTCATCCCCAGCTTGCTCGTAAAATGTTTCCGCCCGTTCCCAAGTCTCGATCGCCTCTTGATAATTTCCCCTTGCCAACAGCAGACTTCCTTTACTGTTGAATGCTTGGGCCAGCAAGATGGCATCAACTTTTTGCTCCGAAGTCCCCTCCAGGATCTCGATGCTTTTTTCCACAGTTTGGGCCGCCGCCTCCCACTGGGCTAATTCCATCAATGCCAAAGAAAGATAACTTAAACTCAGACCTATGTTTGGGCGATCGCCTCTATCTGAGTACGTTTGGGCCGCTGCTTGCCAAGCTGCTGCCGCTTCGGCAAAACGTCCGGCTTGATAAAATGTTCTGCCCGCCTGCAAGCGATCGCCTTTTACCACCGACTGGGAATAACTCTCCTGTTGCACGACTGATATTTCCGTCGCGCTGGTCGGTCTTATCAAAATCGCCACTGGCAGGGCCACCAATAATAGGGCTAACTTCCACATTTTCCTTCTCAACCTTTTTGAATAATTATCTTATGTTTTTTCCTCTCGTAACCTTTGCACTTCCATTAATTACATCACTTGTCAACTGTCGCGACATTGCATGGATACAAATGCGCTCAACACTTGCTATCAAATTTTTACCCAATGCAATAATTTTGAATGATCTAATTTTGAATTGCTTAAGTCCTCTCCATCCTACCTCCACCAAAAGCAGCAGCAACAACCAATTTTGAGCCCGAATAGTCGAGCGTCTGGATTGTTTTTGCGCATCGTGCCGAATGCAACCCTTTTCGGTCAACCCCGTATTCCCCTGTTTCTATATCAATGATCGCCATCTTCTCGATATTTTATTCTCGCTCTACCTCCGCACGAATCTTCTTCTCGTATAACTCTTTCGCTCGTCTTTCCACTTCCGAGCTACTTAATAATATAGCTTCCATAGTCTTCCTCCTTTGTGACTGCTGCAAATTTCTCGCTCTACCTCAACCTCACGCAGAGCGCGAGGGGCGCGGGCGAGCAGTCCATTTGTCTTTTGGTCTCAGATATTGTCGCCCAAATGCTTCGCCCCTACATAGAATGGCTCGATCGATGGAGTTTTTGCCCCCATATCCTATTTTACCAAGCAAATGTGAAAAACTTAGGGATTACTCCAGATTTTTTTAATTCTCCCGTCGGGTATTTAAGGGAGAGCCATTACAGCCTCTTACCCTCGCAGCTTGCATTTGGGCCTGATGTACCTGCCGATCGAATAGCAACTCAACTGTGCCATCAGGGTGGACTACAATCGCGTTTGCTTCTACTATGCTCTGGTCAGCATTTCGGTGTGGGTCCGACGAGCTGCCGTTTGTGGCCACTTCTGACCGAAATGCTGAGAGATCCCGCAAGTCTGTCCAAGGCCGATCGCCCGTCAGTTGCCGTTCCGGGTTGGGAGGTAAACCCCCACGTCCAGTAAGGATGAACTGACTGCCTTGAACTGCTCCACAACCTTGGACAATGCGATCGCCCGGTTTGAGGGGATTCTGTGACAACTCTACCAGTCCTGCGGTGGAATCCACTTCTGGATTAGTAATCTCAATGAGACCATCGACTCCCAACTCAGAACTCGCCGTGATGCGACTGTCGGGAGAGACCAAAATGCCCCTGGTGACAATGGAAATGTTGCCACCATTGCCCTCGAAGGCGTTAGCCGTAATGGAGCTGTTTTCCAGAAGGGCGATCGTCGAGCTATTGATGGTGATGTTACCACCGTTACCCGTACCCCCTGCTGTCGCCGAGATCCCGCTACCGTTTCTCAATAGCAGGCGCGAGTCGAGATTTAGTTCGATGTTTCCTCCTTCACCCGATCGGGTGGAAGCGGTAATGTCTCCGCCTTTGTTGAGGAAAATGCTCTCGGCATTCACCTGGAGATTGCCTGCACGTCCAGTGCCGTCGTTGCGAACGGTGACTTCCCCTTCATCGGTCACCCTCAACCGGGGCGTGTTGATTTCTACGTCCCCTGGAGAGCCCGAGGGAACGGTAGGAAGTCCCAATGCTTGCTGTATGACTTCGCCAAGCTGATTGGCACTAGAATCGATTAAGCTGGGATTAATCGAGCCGGGCGCGATGCCGCTAACCTCCACAAACTCCGTCCCATTGACGACGACTCTGCCGCCATTCCCGAACGCGAAAGTCCCAGAGGTGATTCGTCCTCCATCCCGCACAATTACTACCGATGCGTTAACGATCGTGCTTCCTGCATCCCCTTGACCGACAGTGGAAGAAGCGATACTGCTCGGAGTCAAAGATCTGGGCTCGGAGCCTAGCAATTCAGCGGTTTCGGTGGCATTGATGAGTATGTTTCCCGCCGAACCCGTTCCAAAGGTGACCGATACCACGTTACCTCCTCCGCGAAAGCTCAAATTCCTCGTGGAAATCTCAATGTCGCCCCCCGAACCCGTACCTAAGCTGGAGTTGGAAATCGAGCTTGTCGATAGGGGATCGATGGGAGAAGCGCCAGTTACTTCGATCGACTCGGATGCTCGAATATCAATACCCCCAGGGTTTCCCGATCCTAGAGTCTGATTTACAATTGCTGCTCCCTCTTCAATCATTAACTGTCGGCTCTCAATTTCCAGATCGCCAGCATTCCCCTCCCCCAGGGTTTCTTGATAAAGGCTAGAGGGAATGAGTGCGTCGGGAGTCTTCCCTGTTAGGGTTAAAGACTCCGAAGCTTGCACTCGGAGCGAGCCAAACGTCTGAGAACCTAGATTTTGCAGCAAGGCGATCGACCCGTCTCTCAGGACAATTTGATTGCCGACGATCGCAATTGAACCGACACCCGTGCCACTGACATCGACAGCAGATTGTTCGAGGAGGCGCACGTCGTTAAAACCCGACACTTCGTCATAGCTTAAACGCCACTGGCTACTTTCAAGAGAACTTGGGGCCGTCAAACCAACAAATCCTTCCGAGACACCCCCTAATTCGATTCGTCCTCCTGCGGCCCTCAGAATTGCTCCCTCTAGGCGCACGTCACCCCCCACTAACGCCAGCGTGCGATCGGGGTTAACTTGCAAGCCCAAACCGTTATCCTCTCGCACAATCGACGCAAAAATTGGATCGGCAGTTGTCAAACTGTGACCTTCACCGCGAACCCGGATCTCTCCGGTTTGCCCGCCCCATTGCAAACCGATCGGGACGCTGATAGTCAGTAAAGGTTGCGTTTGTTGAGCCGTGGCGCTGAATTGGTAACCGTTTTCAAAGACTATACTATTGGCAGTCGTTCCGAAAAAGGAACCGCCGATAGAAAGGCGGGCATTTTCTCCAAAGATAATCCCGTTAGGGTTGAGCAAAAACACATTCGCCCTGCCGTTGGCACGAATTAACCCGTCGATGTTGGATATTTGGCCTCCTGTCACCCGGGTGAGGATGTTGGATATGTCAGCAGCATTGTCAAAAAATGCCTCGCTGCCCGCAGGCACTGAGAACTCCCTAAAACTGTGAAATAGATTACTTCCAGCCGTTGTTCCTCCTTCAATGATCGAGCTATTGCCTGATGGGGTAACTACCGAGTTGCTGGGCAATGTGATGTCGGGAATTATTTGCGCTCGGGCAACAGGTGTTAAAAGCAGCGATACCAGCACTGCGCCTGTTACCTTCTTTGCTCTCTGATATATTTTGTTCATACTGGGATCTCCTTATTGAGCCGATTTTATCTAGTTGCTTGGGCAAAAGCAACTGCGCTCGGGGGTGGTCATGCAGAGAGTTGTAGCACCGAGCCCCCCAGACCCCCCCCCTCGTTACCTGGCTCCCGCCTGGTAACGCGCGGGGGTTTGGGGGGAGCCGGCGACTGGTCTGGCCCAGGAACGATCGACGGGTTTTGACCACACCCACTGCGCTCCTACACAATCGCCCGGTAACTGGTTCCTTCCGCCGAATTTACCACTGCGACTAACTCTATTGTAGCATCAGGTGTACCATCAGGGTGGACTATCCGCAGTGGGCGATCGCTCTTTTGTGGCGATGAGCTGTCGTTTTTGGCCACTTCACCACGAAATGCTGACAAGTCGCGCAAGTCGGTCCCGGGGCGATCGCCTACTCGATCGGTATGGCAATGATAAACTCCGTTCCCTTCCCCAATTGGGAGTTACAGGTTATGGTGCCGCCATGTTTTTCTTCTACTATCTGGCGGGCGAAGGTAGGTGTTTCCCCAAAAGGCATTGCGCCTTTTGGAGAAACACCTACCGTATGTGGCATTTTCCCTATCGACGTAATGTCGATAGGGAAAATGCCACATATCGCCATTCCCAAGCCCGTGCCCTTCCCTACCGCTTTGGTTGTCAATCCCGACTCAAACATTTTACACCTTACCTCATCTGTCATGCCAACTCCATTATCTCTAATTCGCACGATCGCCTGTCTTTTGTTAGCTTCTGTGATAATATTAATTTGATTTTTCGGCGTTGCACAACGACGGGATGATGAGGTCTGCTAATTGCAGAGGACGAAGTGCGCGACGCAGGAGCGCTATTGTCAATGGTTAATTGAGAGCGTCATTTATAGTCATGAATAGATAGCTTTACTCTTTTCAATTAGCAATTAGCCATTAGCAAAGTTGAAAAATTGGCTGC
>JBFRWI010000039.1:0-19223 GCA_051439505.1 Hormoscilla sp.
CCCTTTCAACAGGTACTACCAAAATCAAACATTCAACAGATACTTCATGAAGAGGCGTTGCACATTTTTGGGATGATAGCAGCCAATTGTTAAAATTTGGCTTAGGCTAAAGGCGAATTGGAAAAGAGTAAAGCTATCTATTCATGACTACAAATGACTATCTAAATTAACCATTGACAATTAGCAATTAGCAGCCGGAATGCAAACGTCGTTGTGCAACGCCCATGAAGAAAATGTCCGCTATCGCCAGCGAGTGTTTTCACCGCTCGTTACCTTCTGGAGGATCTCCTGGGTTTATAGTGTAAAATGTATACTACAATACAGTTTACACCCATAAAAAAGGCTGAAACCCTTAATTTTGCGTGGCTATAAGATTTACTTATCACCCAAAACCCAGGAGACCCCTTCTGGATGTTTTTGATGCAGGTAATCGACTCAGATAAAAGTCTTCACAATGCGGTTAGTTGAGATCTAATCTTTATTTTTTTTAGATAATAGCGCTTTAATTCCCATACTTATCCTGACATTGATTAAGACATAAAGAAACCATACCAACTTTCCTTCAAACAGGCTACTGACCGTAATATTCGGGATAATCATCCAGGTCAAAATTATGAGCGGAAGTAATGATTCAGCAGCGCCACTACTAATCATATAACGAACGCTCATAGAAATTGTTATCAAGAAAGATGAAATAAATATAATCAATCCCATGAGACCGAATTCTAAAAAAATCTCTAAAAAACCATTGTGAGCATGGGGTGGAACCCAGCCATTATCAGAAACAATACCATGAGCTGGGTTATCTTCACCCCGCGATTCTTGCCAAAAACTGTGGGTGCCATGGCCAAAAAGTGGGCGTTCTAGCCCCCGTTCTATCATCTGTGGCCAAACTTTGGTTCGTCCAGTTAATGTCGGATCTTTACCGAGAGATTCTAAAAGTTCGTTCCAATTTTCCAGAAGAATAAATGTTATCGAAGTACCCACCAGCATACAAACCAAGACACCAACGAAAGCCTGCCTGTAAGGCAATTTTTTCAAAATCTGCAGGCAGGCCACTAATACTAGCAAAATAATAATAACGATCAAACTTGTTGCTGAGTTAGTATTTTGTCTCACATAAAGTGAAAACAGTGCTATTCCAATTGCTAGTAAACGTTGTTTGGGGTAGAACATAGCATGAAATAACCACAAGGTTATATTTAATGATAATAATATCCCAAGTCTATTCGGGTGAGGCAAAACGCCTTGCCAGCCAATTTTGACAGTATTGATTGCAAAGGATGGTTTAGTTAATGCATAAAATGCGCTCAAAAAGGATAATACCGTGGTACTCCATCGCAAAATACTGACGAGTTTTTGCCAACTATATCGCTGGGCAATATGAGCAGCAAAAATCGAAACTTGCAAAATCACTAGATTATGTTTCAGGGCGTAAATTGGGGTATCTGACCAAAGCGTAGACAAAAGGGAGAGTAAAAGAAAAAAGCCTAACAACAGGTTATTAAACAAAAGTAGGGAATTTTTGAATATCTGAAGGAACCAGTATCTTAATATTATGACAGAAACAGAATAATAACCCAAGTTCATTATAGCCTGGATAGGTCCGAGATTTTTATTCAGTAATTGAACTGGTTGCAACTGAGATAGCGGATATAGTGTAATTTCTGATACTGCCATAAAAAAAATTATAGTAAATAGATAAATCATCTTATCCGCAAAATAACGGATATTGCTAATTTTAAAAATTAACATACTATAGATTACCAAACAACACATTATCGGTAATAGTATAACAGGTTCTAAGATTAATTCTTTCATTTTTAAGCGAATGATAATGTCAACATGAATTATGTTGATAGGGTCTCCTGGGTTTTGGGTGATAAGTAAATCTTATAGCCACGCCAAATAAAGGTTTCAGCCTTTTTTTGGGCGATCGAATGTATTGTGGTATACATTTGACACTATAAACCCAGGAGAGCCTGTTGATATTAATGAGGATAACTATGGCGGTCAAAAAACTATGCTAGCATATTAAACAGTAAGTCGATCGCAAAAATTATGTCACGTAGCTTCCCTGTCTGTCTGAAGAAAATAAGAACGGCTACGATGCTCATCCTCTGTACTTTACTGGCGATGAAAAGCACATTGCCTACCCAGGCACAACCGCTCATTATGGCCCCGGAGCCAGCAGTACCGGATGTCACGTCCGGGGAACAGCCAGCACCAGGAGAACCGAAACTTAGCCCCCAATCACAGTCCTACAGATTAGGAGTAGGCGATCGCATCCACATTGACATCTTTGACTCCCCTGAATATAGTGGAGAATACTCAATTGGCCCAGAAGGGGTTTTGCGCTTACCCCTAGTTCCACCCATATCGGCACTGCATCTAACAATAGAACAGTTGTCGGATGAAATTACAAAGCAATATAATTCTATATTAAAACGCCCTTTTGTCAGAGTGACGATCATCAGGCCTCGTTCACTGACCATAGGTGTCACCGGTGAAGTGGATATTCCTGGAGTTTACGCAATAGCGCCAGAAATTGGCAGAACAACTAGACTCCGATACCCAACTGTAACGGAGGTGATTTCCTCAGCAGGAGGAATCACCCTAGCGGCAGATATACGTCGTGTTCAGGTACGCCGACAGTCAGGTAAAAATCAAGAACAAGTCATTATTCTAGATCTTTGGAGATTCTTGCAGCAGGGTACTGGTAGCATTCCAGATATTAATCTTCGAGATGGAGACATAGTTTTTGTACCTACTATAACCACCATTAACCTGGAAGAAGTACCCCTGTTGGCAACTTCTAGTTTTGCGATCCCAGCAGCAAAACCCCGTAATATTACAGTAGTCGGGGAAGTAAACAAACCAGGATCCTATGTCACCATCGGAGGACCTACACGCTCATCGAACACACCAGGCGGACTACCCACTGTGACCTGGGCAATTAGGACAGCTGGGGGAATTACACAATTAGCTGATATTCGTAGCATCCAGATCCAGCGGTCTACAAAGACGGGAACAGAGCAAATGATTGAGATTGACCTCTGGCAATTCTTGCAGACGGGCGATCTTACCCAAGACACGGTGGTGCAAGATGGAGATCGGATTATTGTTCCCACTGCTACTGAAATTAACCTGGCACAAGCCGTTCAGTTAGGAAGGGCTAGCTTTTCCCCTGACAGTATTATAGTTTATGTCATCGGCGAAAGGCCACCAGGATCTGTTAGGGAAATAAGAGTCCCCCCTAATACCCCCTTGAATGAAGCTCTGCTGGCGGCTGGTGGATTCATTGACAGGAGAGTCAGTCAGAGTTCTGTTGGTCTAATTCGCCTCAAGGATGATGGCACCACGTCTTTTCGTCAAATCCCTATCGAACTGGCAGCTGGAGTTAATCAGGAAACCAATCCGCTGCTGACCAATAATGACGTTATCATAGTTAGCCGCTCGGGTCTAGCCCGGCTTCTGGATATAAGTGATGCGGTAGGACGTGTATTAAACCCTGTTAACTCTCTGCGCTCGCTCGTCGGCATTTTTGATATCCTAGGAATTATCAACAACCAGGAATAGTGATTAGGACGTAACAGCTGTACTCATGAATAGCAAGCATGATTTTAACTCTGTTCCCAGGTTGAATGGGGATGGCCATAAGTTTCAAGATAATTACCAGCCTGAGTCGAACAACAGTAGCGATGAACAAAGTTTGGATCTGGGCTGGGTGTTTGGGGTTTTTCTTCGCCGGTTCCCAATAATGGTGGTTGTGGCATTGGCGGTCACCGCGATTGGCGGTATTTCCATTGTTAAGCAATCCCGTAAGATTGTGCCAGTATATCAAGGTTCATTTCGGCTTTTAGTTGAGCCAGTCACTGCTGAATCCCGAGTTGCTCGGTTATCCTTGCTCTCTCAAAGCTCAGAGGAAGTTGTCAAACAGGGTCATTTTAACATCAGCTTGGTGGATTACGAGAGTCTGATTAGAGTATTAAAGAGTCCTCATCTGATGGCTCCAATAATAACGCAGATAAACGAGCGTTATCCAAACATGAGTTATAACTCATTAATCAGTAAATTAAAAGTGATTCGCGTGAGTTATGAAAAAGATGCTAAAACTGAAGGGACTTCAATTCTAAGGGTTGGTTATGAAAGTTCCGAACCCGCAAAAATTCAGTTTGTTTTGGATACTATAGCCAAAGAGTATATTGAACACAGTATCCGAGAGCGCCGTGCTAGCATCAAGCAAGGGATTGAGTTTATTGAATCTCAACTCCCTGAAAAGGAACGGCGAGTTGAAGATCTGCGAAGCAGGATTCAAAAGTTGCGGGAAGAATACAACCTGATAGATTCTAATTATCAAAGTCTCCACATGTCGATCGCCCATCGTCAGCTCCAGGATAAGCTAACCGATCTGGAAGCAGATCTCCGTGAAAATCAAATTATCTACCAGACTCTGCAACAACAGTTCAAACGAGGCAATTTTGTGTTAATCTTGAATAGCGCTCCCAACGCCTATAGTACCTTACTCAAGAATTATCAGGAAATAGAAACCCAGATTTCTGTCGCCTCTGCCCGCTTGCGTGAAGATAGTCTCCCGATGCAGTCTTTACGTGAAAAGCAGCAAAATATGCGGACCCAATTGCGTCAAGAAGCATTTGGTGTTGTCTCAAAGGTTGGCGACCAAATTAAAGCTCTAGAGTCTCGCCAACAAATACTGAACGCGGCGGAAAATCGTCTCAATCAACAAATTCAACAATGGCCTTATGTGACCCGCCAATATGATGATTTACAACGGGAATTAGAATTTGCTACTGATAGATACAAGGAGTTTTTAGCAAAGCTTGAATCCTTGCGCATAGATGATGCTCAAATCCAAGTACCTTGGCAGATAATAGATCCACCCTCTGTCAAGAGAGATGCTGGCGGCAAACCCATATCTAGTGCGGTCAATAAAAGTCGCAAACAGCTAGTTTTATTGGTGGTTGTAAGCACGCTATTGAGTGTCGGGGTTGGTTTTTTCGTCGAAATTATGATCGCAGTCTTCCACTCACCTGAAGAGGTTAAAGCGGCAACAAAACTGCAACTGCTCGGAGCGATTCCTTTTGCCAAGCAATTCCAGAAAATTGAGAAAAAACGCAAAAGACTTTCTCGCAAGACTCTCAAACTAGAAGATTTACCTCAGCCTGAGTTGAGTGCCTCCTTTTTAGAGGCTTTCCGCTCTCTGTACACCAATATTCGTTTGCTCGGTTCTAAGAACAAACCAATCCGTTCTTTGGCGATCGGTTCTCCTGGTCCTAGAGATGGCAAATCGACAATTGCGGTCCAGCTTGCCCAGACAGCAGCTGCAATAGGTCAGCGGGTGTTGCTGGTGGATGCTGATTTGCGTCATCCTCGGCTGCATCGCCAGCTGGGTGTCCCTAATTTGCGGGGACTTAGCGATGCAGTGAAGAGTGATTCAAGTTTGAATGAACTCATCCAGCAATCGACCTTGGACAAAAACCTGTTTTTCTTGAGTGCAGGGCAAGTTACGCCTGACCCCATTAAGCTGCTCTCATCGCCAAAAATGCAATATCTGATGGAGCAATTTCAAAGTTTTTTCGACTTGGTCATCTATAATACGCCTCCTCTCGTAGGTTTGGCAGATGGTAACTTGATCGCTGCTCTTGCTGATGGGATTATCTTGGTAGTGCGAATAGACAAGACAGACCGTTCCTTGGTGAACAAAGCCTTAGAGGAATTAAAAATTTCTCGTGCTGTAATTTTAGGTGTTGTTGTCAATGGAGTTAAGGGAGCCGTTTCTAACTCCATTGCTGCCTATCAACGCAACCCTTACAAGTCGCCAGAGCTTGACAGCGAAACAGTTCTTTAGAGAACATGTTATATTGTCCTCTTAAAAAATGCCGATCGAGAGAGGGGTGTAATGTCATATCACTACATGTTTATTACCACCTGGAATATGACGATATCTCTGGAAACTCTTGCAAGCAAGCGATTTCAGTCCAGACTTCATCTTTCCCTGACATCTGTCACTCGCCAACTGAGTTTTAAGTTGAACCAGAAATTCCAGACAGTCACAGCTGCGATCGCAATTCCTACCGCCAGATATTCATTCACTCTGAAAACGTTAAACAACAAATTTACAAGCAAAACATTCAAAAATAGTCCGGAAAGACAAATAATATTAAATTTAAGCAGCCGTTTGTAGCGTCTGCGCCACCCCTGTTGCCCGCGAGAAATATCCCTAAAAGTCCATAAGTCATTCCAGAGGAAATTATTAACAATTGCCGCTTCCCCAGCAATGACTGCACTGCTAGTTAGCCCCAACCCTACCTGTTCCCGCAGTAGGTACAGCACTGCCATATTCACAAATACGCCGCTAAAACCGACAATCCCAAACCGGATAAATCTACCAATTGGCCATAGAGAAAGGCGCAACCTTAACAAGTGTTGGAGATATTCTACATACTGTTTCCAGGTGACCTTACTATTCCCGACTTGACGCTCTTGAAAAACATAGCCAACCTCAGAATGAGAGCGGATATTTCCCCGTGCGAGTACCTCAATCAAAATCTTGTAACCCAAGGGATTCAGATTGTGACCCACAAGACAACTGCGGCGCACTAAAAAATAGCCACTCATAGGGTCATGTACACGACCAATCACCTCTGGGAGCAGAATTAGCCCCAGCATTTGAGCCCCACGGGAGCAAAACCGCCGCAGAAAACTCCATTCACTCACCCCCCCTCCTTCTACATGACGACTGCCAACTGCTAAATCTGCACCTCTTTCCATCTCCTGCCAAAGCTGCAATAAGGTAGAGGGTGGATGTTGTAAGTCAGCATCAATAACACCTAATACTTCTGCTTGGGCCACCTGCCAACCGCGAATTATTGCAGTTGAGAGTCCTCGTTCCCCAACTCTACGCATTACCCGCAGTTGGGGATAGTTGAGCGTTAATTCTTGAGCGATTTTCCAGGTGCGATCGGGGCTATCATCATCTACTACAATCAATTCATATTCTTCTGGGATTACTCCATCTAGCAATACACTCAAAAGCTTGACAATTTCACAGATGTTTTGACTTTCGTTATAAGTAGGAATCACTAGGGAAAACTTCGGTACTGGGCTGCCGGCAGATGACAGTCGCTGTGGAAGCTCAGGAATTCTTAAACAACCAGATGGAACTGGTAATAAGGAATCTGCTTGACCAAAACTCATTTCCTACTTTTTTGTTATGCTAAAGTTCTCTCTGAGGAAATTGACTTCAAGTCTTTAGTAGCAGGGTCAGCGCAATAAGCAATAAAGCCTAGGCATTCTCAATTATTGCTAATTACTGCCATAACATTGAGCAATATAGCTTGGCTATTGCGATTTATCGTTGCTCAATACCAAATTTTAGCAAAAATTTTCTTGCGCTTGCCTTGGTCTTAAGTAGCGAGGCCAAATTTATTTTATATGAGATAATTGATATACAAGCGCTTGAGTGGGAAACTCTCTGAGAGTTACACCCTCCACCTCTGTAGCCATATTTTTAATATTATCTTCCCCCATCAGGCGATCGCCCTATCATGTATATTGCTTATCTAGGTACATATTTTATAGGAAAAATATAACAATGCCATCATATCTTATACCATTTTTTTAAGGTCTGATAGACTTAAAGCGCCATAACCCTTGATTTTGCGTTATTTATCTCTTCCACCACTTTAATAAATTGGTATTACCCATAGCCCCCATATGTATGGTGGGCAGTGCCCACAGATCGCTATATCTAGCCTCTGACTTGACAATTGGCGTCATTCATAGCCATATTTAGTCAGGTAATGGGGCTATTTGATTTTCAAATCTGCGGGTAATTTATGGTTAAACAAGCAAACCTATTTATAATTATTAACTATAAATATCACCTTTGCACAATTATGTGATGATAGGGGTTGTTGATGAGCGATTGTTTATAGTCATTAATGTCTTTATATGGATATATTTATGATATAGCCCTACGCGCATTCGTATAAGCAATTATAAATTCGCAAAAATTACCAATTTATAGCTATTAATGCAATGACAGCTTAAGGCTTATTTTTGTCACTGTTTTGTTAATTTCCACAACCATACCTGATCCCTACTATCCTTGTTGAGCTTGTCAACGGGCTCTATCTTAACATGCTGCTGTTTTTCCAGTTCAAAACGTAATACCGTGGCTGGTCCATATAAAAATATATCACTAAAACCCTCGGAAATCTTAGATACAGTTGGTTTAAAAAATAGCTGAAACTGGACTTGGGGCTCCAGCAGATAGCTCAAAGATATTACATTTCCCAGGCTAGCATCAGAAAGGTCACTCACCACAAGCTGGTCCTTTCCTTGGTTAACGATCTCAGCTACTTGGGGATTTTCAGAGAACCATTCCTTACTCCACCAAGTCTGGGCCTGGGAACTGATAGCGCTAGCTACCACTCCACTTGACACCACCAGGATTGTAATTATTTTCCACAGCTGCTGTTCCCTGTCTTTAATAGAGCTAGAGATAATTTTACTGGTCAATAGGTAAGCAACAGCTATCTGAATCCCTAAATAGCAGGGGAATAAATACCTACCTTTAGTTGAACGTATTCCTCCCCAGATTAAATCTGGCAGGATTACTGCTAGGGCTGTCACCCCAATTAACGTTAAAATAAATAACCAGACCCGTTGGGGACTGTGACCGCAGAGAAAATAAATCCCATATCCTACTAAAATTAACAGCATTAAAGCAGCAGATGTAAAAGGAATTAAATATATAGATGGGGAATCAGAGGTGATACCAAAATCAAAAAACACGCGACTGAGATTCCCCACCCAATTTTTTACCAAAGATAATCTGTCTAATTCTCCTTGAGACCAGTTAGTTCTCCCAGCTGCTTTGGTAAAGTTAGCGATCAGAATTAGAATCCAAGGAGCAAATACCAGCAGTGCCGCAATTGAGGCTAGCAGGTAACTGGCTATTGTCTTAGTCCACCGGCACCCTTGCTTGACCACTACATAGATGCCATGTCCAATGGCAACCAATCCACAAAATAGATGAGTATATAGCCCCAGTGCCACCGTGGCTGAGTAAATGCCCCAACTGAACTTAGTCTGTATGCGTATTGATCTTAGCAGTGAGGCGCAGGATAGCAAGACCATCACTGGATATAAACTATAGGGTCGTGCTTCTTGAGCGTAGAGGATGTGGAAGGGTGAGACTGCTAGCAGTCCCATTGCCATCCATGCCACTTCTGGTTCTGCAAATAATTCTTGGCACAGCCAATATAGGCAAGGGAACGCCAGCAGACCGATCGCAGCAGACAAACTTCTGATTGCTGCTACGGAATGACCCAGCCCCTGCACCCAAAATCTCGCCAGTACAAAATAAAGGGGTGGCAGTTGAGGTTCTTCTACTGCCAACCCCTTTATAGTATCAATAACTCCTTTTTCCTGATTGGGGTGCTGGTACTTCTGTAAGTCTGGGATGCCAATCACCTGACCGTCAGAGACTTGCTGAACTGCTTCAGTCTCTGTATAGCCAGATACCCGTAATGAAGTAAAGACTTCGTCATACCAATAGAATTTGCCGTCAAGGTTCAGAAAGCGAAACCATACACCCAGCACCAGCAAGACTCCGATTAAAAACCTCAATCTGCTTTTTATCATAGCTAGCTATAACGCTCAGCATACTAAAAAACTGGTAATTTCCGGAAAATACCTTCCTCTAGGCGGTTGACGCGGTTCGGATCCGCTCACCGACCGCGACGCAAAAAAGCCACCAGCAGCGTGGCCAGTGACTATTTTGCTGCCTTTCGGCTCTCCCTAAAAAGGGGTAAAGTTTGCCTCGGTCATGTTAAAGGGGCTTTTTACATCTGACTCACACGGTCCTACAAAAATCCATTCGTTCCGTTCCTTAAAGCCAGACGACAGAGCTCACCCGTAGGTGTCATGACCCCCCTAACGTAGGTCTAATCCTGGACCTGCATCTTGCATCTTCCCGAGGGAGATAATTCCGGATATTGCCAGAAATTACCGGATTTTATGCAAGAGTCTATCAGATCTCTAAAACTGTGGAGACCCCACAGCGATCGGTAATGCGCGTGCCTCTTGGTCTAGGACCGAATAATCTTATCCTTTTGGCTGACGAATATCAGGAACACCGTTGCGGGAATGACCACAATCACGCCCCCCAATACAAGGCTCCAAAAAAAATTTGCCAACGAAGGAGTCATAATCCTCACCCTCTGTCACTATAATTGCTTAAATCTTAATTTAAACCATCTGTCACAATATTGAACAGTTTTCTATGCTCTCCCATATCTAACAATCATATCTATGTTTGCGAACACTGCCAGCCTTGTCCTCGGTCCGGTCCTGGGACTGATGATCTTTGCCTTCATCTTCCGGATCGTCTTCACCTGGTATCCCCAGGTAGATCTCAACCGCTTGCCCTTTAATCTGATTGCTTGGCCCACCGAACCCTTGTTAGTGCCATTGCGCCAAATCGTGCCTCCTTTGGGTGGCGTAGACATTACCCCGATTATTTGGGTAGGGATCCTCACCCTCATCCGAGAAATTATCCTCGGTCAGCAGGGACTGCTAACCATGATGCACTAGGTGAAGTGCTGTTCGACAAAATTGGTGTAGACCTCACCTTCATTGAATGCTTGTGTCTCCAAAATCTTTTGATGGAAAGGAATCGTGGTCGGTACACCCGTGATGGCGCATTCCCGCAAGGCCCGTTTCATCCGTTTGATCGCAGCCGACCGGTCATGTCCCCAGACAATTAACTTGCCGATTAAGGAATCATAGTAGGGTGGGATTTCATAATCTGTATAGACGTGAGAATCCATGCGGACGCCGGGACCGCCCGGAGGCAGATAACCACTAATCCGCCCGGGATGGGGACGGAAGTTGTGCGCGGGGTCTTCGGCATTGATCCGGCATTCGATCGCGTGACCCCGCCAAACCACTTCCCCTTGGGTTAAGGAAAGTTTCTCTCCCGAGGCAATCCGAATTTGTTCGGCAATCAAATCCAGAGAACAGATCATTTCGGTCACCGGATGCTCCACTTGAATGCGGGTATTCATCTCCATGAAGTAAAAATGGCCATTTTTGTCCAGGAGAAATTCTACGGTGCCTGCCCCAGTGTAGTTGATGGACTGGGCCGCGATCTTCGCTGCTTGACCCATTTGCGATCGCAGTTCGGGTGTGAGGGCGGGACTGGGGGCTTCTTCCAGCAACTTCTGATGGCGCCGCTGAATGGAACAATCTCGTTCTCCTAGGTGAATGACATTGCCTTCGCTGTCGGCCAGAATTTGAAATTCGATGTGGCGGGGGTTCTCGATCAATTTTTCTATATAGACCCCAGCATTACCGAAGGCCGCTTCCGCTTCTCCCTGGGCTGCTTGCCAGAGTTTCACCAGTTCGCTTTCAGACCGCACCAGGCGCATCCCCCGTCCTCCGCCACCGGCTGTTGCTTTAATCATGACCGGATAGCCAATCTTCCGGGCAATGTCAAGGGCAGCTGTTTCATCTGCCACCAGTCCGTCACTACCAGGAACGGTGGGGACACCAGCACGCTGCATAGTTTCTTTGGCAGTGGATTTATCTCCCATCGCCCGAATAGCTGCTGGCGTCGGACCGATGAAAGCAATTTGGTGCTCGGTGCAAATTTCGGCAAATTTGGCATTTTCCGCTAAAAAGCCATAGCCCGGATGAATGGCCATAGCATTTGTTGTCAGGGCAGCGGCGATAATGTTGGGAATATTCAGATAACTTTTACCGCTGGGAGGTTCGCCGATACAAACGGCTTCGTCTGCCAGCTGCACGTGAAGGGCGTGCTGGTCGATCGTAGAATACACCGCAACGGTGGAAATACCCATTTCTGCGCAGCTGCGCAGAATGCGGAGGGCGATTTCCCCTCGATTGGCAATCAGAATTTTGCTCATATTGCATCTTTGAGATCGGGGCACTGTATCTGTTAGCATAGAAGCTTGGCGGGACAAAGAGGAAGATGGCGATCTATAATCACCAATCGAGGTGTTGGCATGTTTGGTGTGCTTGGATAGTATAATTGAGATTGATCGGCCTCGTGAGAGTCTGGTTAATAAATTTTCCCCTCCTACCCCTTGACATGAGATAAATTCTAGTTTAGGATTTATAATCATGTAAAGCGATCGCACAAGCGGATGTGGCGGAATTGGTATACGCGCACGTTTGAGGGGCGTGTGGCGCAAGCCTTGCGAGTTCGAGTCTCGCCATCCGCATTTTTGAATTGGTCCATTTTGGCCCAGAGGAGGAGCCGGTGGTATGCTCCTCCTGCTTTAAATATATCCTGATGAGCAAAATGGATTAGCCAAGAGCGTTATGATGAAATAGAAGGTAAAGTTATGTAAAGAATTGACGGCAATTGTTAGACCCAGCAATCTAGTTCAGCGGCCCAGGGCATGGCATGCTCTGAGACCCCTTTGGCAGGGGGGAGAGGAAATCGTTCAGCAAGGATTGCCTCACAGCCAGCTAGCACCGGCATGGCAAATGCTGCTGCTAGGAGATGGTTCCCCGACGCGCCACCTGCAACTGCTTACGGGGGAAGCAACGGAGGTGGACGTGCTCGATATGTCTCATATTGGTATGGATGCAGATGGTGCTCCGGTGCAAATTCACAGAGTTCCCGGGCCACGGCTTCGGCGGCAAGTGTGGCTGCGAACTGCTTCCGGACAGCGGTTGGCCTATGCTACGTCTTGGTGGGAAGCCAGCCATGTAGATGAGTATTTGCAGAATCGATCTTTGCCTATTTGGGCAAGTTTGGCTCGCCTGCGGACCGAGTTATATCGAGATGTTCAAGGAATTTACTATGGTCAGGAACCGGCTTTAGACTGTGCCTTTGAACAGTCCGGACCGTTTTGGGGGCGTCACTACCTGTTTTGGCATGATGAACGCCCCCTCACTCTGATTTATGAAGTTTTTTCTCCTTACTTGAGCAAGTACCTCGGTCCGATGCAGCTAGATATTAACGGCTAACGGTCTCCAGCATTAACTTGGACTGTTTGAGGGGTTCTGGTATGGTAATCGGGTAATCTCCAGTGAAGCAGGCAGAACAGAAGCTATTGGGGTCTTCTCCTGTGGCTTGGAGCATTCCTTTCCAGCTGAGATAAGCTAGGGAGTCAACGCCAATTTGCCCTTCGATCTGCTTTGTAGACTTGGTGGCAGCAATCAACTGGTTTTGAGAGTCGGTGTCGAGGCCATAAAAGCAGGGATGGGTCACTGGCGGTGATGAAACTCGCATGTGGACTTCTTTGGCCCCAGCTTCTCGGAGAGCTTTGACCAGGAGGCGACTGGTATTGCCCCGGACGATCGAGTCATCGACGATGGCGATCCGTTTTCCAGCCAGAACATCTTTGAGGGGGTTGAGCTTCATGCGGATGCCAGTCTCCCGCATTTTCTGAGTTGGCTGGATGAAGGTACGACCGACGTAACGATTTTTGATCAAACCTTCGGCGTAGGGAATGCCAGACTCTTGGGAAAAGCCAATGGCTGCTGGGATACCCGAGTCGGGAACGCCGATGACCATATCTACATCTACTGGTGCTTCTTGGGCTAGATAGCGGCCCAGTCGCATCCGGTAGCTATAGAGGCTTTCACCTTCCATGACGCTATCTGGACGGCCAAAGTAAATCATCTCAAAGATACAGAGCTTTCGAGCTGGCAAGCCAGTCCAGTGGAAGGAGGCCATTCCGGCTTCTGTGATCCAGACTAATTCTCCGGGTTCGACATCCCGCAGATATTCGGCTCCAATGATTTCTAAGCCGCAGGTTTCCGAGGCGAGTACGTAGCGGTGGGGATGATTTTTTAATATGCCAATTACCAGGGGACGAATGCCGTTGGGATCGCGCACTCCCATTAACCCCGCTGGGGTGCCGATGACTAAACTAAAAGCTCCCTGGCAGCTGCTAAATGCACTGATGGCCCCTTCTAACCATTCTTTGCCGCTGTTGACCTCTGAGGCGATCGCGTGGGCAATCATTTCCGAGTCGGTGGTGGCGAGCAAGTTACAGTTGCGCTGTTCTAATTTTTGGCGCAGTTCTAGGGTATTGACAATATTTCCATTATGTGCTAAGGCCAGAGTTCCCAAGCGAGTTTCTACCACAACTGGCTGGGCATTGACAAGGTGGGAAGAACCGGTGGTGGAATAGCGGACGTGACCTACAGCTATGCTACCGGTCAGTTGGCTGAGAATAGTTTCGTTAAACACCTGAGACACTAGCCCCATATGTTTGTGAAGATGTACTGTTTCTCCCGAGAAGGTGACAATTCCTGCTGACTCCTGACCCCGGTGCTGGAGGGCGTACAGACCGAAGTAGGCGAGTTTGGCAACATCTTCCTCTGGGGCGTAGATGCCAAAAACGCCACAGGCTTCTTGTGGCTTATCCTGGTGGGAAATGCAGCTAGGGTCGGATGCTTCTGTGTAGGGGGAATCGTTGGGAATCATTTTTGCTCCGCTAGTATTGGGCGATACTGCTGCGCAGTCGCTGGGCGAACGGGGAAAGATGGTCAAGCTCCAATTGTTAAGCTTTTCTTAACTATCCCCTCCTTCAGGGTAGCGTAAAAATCAGATATCCCAGGGGCTCAGCCATGGAGTTGGCTCTCGATAGCGTTGTGGTAGCGCGAACTCATGTCTTTGACCGGAAGGTCGATTAAACAAACCCCATCTGCTGTTGAAATCTGTAAAGACTGGTCAGCACCGGTAACTACTCCTAGTTTTTGCCAAGAGAACTCTAGTTGCTGATTTAAATAGGATTCCCAAGTTGGCGCGTACTCTGGCCCTACGGAAAGGATGATCCTGGATCCGCCTTCAGAGAAAAGCAGTTCGTCCCAACGCCATGCAGAGGGTACATTGTTTAAGCCCAGGTTAATTTTAGCCCCTAACTGTCCGCTGATGCAGCCCTCCGCTAGGGCGATCGCGAGCCCGCCTTCTGCCGCATCGTGGGCCGATCGCACCCAACCTTGACGAATGCCTTCGCGACAAGCGCCTTGCACTAGACGTTCTAAGTCAAAATTTACTACGGGAGGCTTTCCGGCTACCAGGCCGTGAATGGTGGCTAGGTACTCGGAAGCCCCCAAATGGATTATATGGTTGGGTACGACTACTCCCAGGAGATAAATTAAATCCCCCTCGGCTTGCCAACCTTGACCGCAAATCTTCGTAAGATCGGGGATTAATCCTACCATGCCGATCACTGGCGTGGGGTAAATTGCTTGGGGTTGGCTGTCGGCGTCGAGGGTTTCGTTGTAAAGAGATACGTTCCCGCCAGTCACGGGGGTAGAGAGTTCGCGACAGGCTTCTGCTATACCGCGACAGGCTTCTGCTAACTGCCAGTATCCGACGGGTTTTTCGGGACTGCCGAAATTGAGATTATCGGTGACTGCGAGAGGTTCGGCCCCTACACAACTGAGGTTTCTGGCGGCTTCGGCGACTACGGCTTTGGCTCCTTCATAGGGATGGAGATAGACGTAACGACTATTGCAATCTACTGTAGCGGCTATTCCCCGTTGCCAATTGTTTCCGGGGGAGTTTAGAGGACGCAATCGCATGACGGCAGCATCGGCTCCACCGGGTAAAATGACTGTATTGTTCTGCACTTGATGGTCGTATTGGCGATAGACCCAGCGTTTTGAGGCTATGGTACTGGTAGAGAGCAGGTTGAGCAAAATTTCATTCCAGGTCTGAAACGTTCCTTTAACTTCTATGCCGGTATCTGTTGGTGTTGGCAGACTGTTCGCCCACCATTTCCAAGCTGTTTGGGCGTACTCTGGGGGTTCTTTGAGTAGCGATCGCTCGTAGATGGGAGTATTGTCTGCTAAGGCGGATGCGGGAACTTCTGCTGCGATTTCACCTTGGAATAAGATTCTCACTATGGGTTCGGATATGACTGTGCCGGCAACGACGGCGTGGAGTCCCCACCGGTGGAAAATGTCAATTAATTCTTGTTCCCGGCCTTTTTGGGCGACAAATAGCATCCGTTCTTGTGATTCTGAGAGCAGATATTCATAGGGGACCATGCCTGTTTCCCGCACGGGGATTTTATCTAGGTCTAGTTCGATGCCGACATTGCCTTTGGCTGCCATTTCTGATGTGGAACAGGTGATGCCTGCTGCTCCCATGTCCTGGGCGGCGACTACGGCCCCGGTATGATAGGCTTCTAGACAGGCTTCGATGAGGGATTTTTCCAGAAATGGATCCCCGACTTGTACTGCGGGGCGATCGTCTGCTGATTTATCGGTGAGTTCGGCGCTGGCAAAGCTGGCTCCGCCCATGCCGTCTCGTCCGGTGGTGGAACCGACGTAGAGTACGGGGTTGCCGATGCCGGTTGCGCCTGATTTGACGATTTCTGGGGTTTCCATTAATCCCAAGGCCATGACGTTAACGAGGGGATTGCCGGAGTATGCTGGATCGAAGTAGACTTCGCCTCCTACTGTGGGTACTCCTACGGAATTACCGTAACCGGCTATTCCTGCGACGACGCCTGTGAAGATCCGGCGGGTTTTGGCCTCTGTTAGGGTACCGAACCGCAGGGAGTTTAATAGGGCGATCGGGCGCGCTCCCATGGTAAAGATATCTCTGAGGATGCCCCCTACTCCGGTGGCGGCTCCTTGAAAGGGTTCTATGGCTGAGGGGTGGTTGTGGGATTCTATTTTGAATGCTAGGCGCAGTCCGTCCCCTAGGTCTACTACTCCGGCGTTTTCTCCGGGTCCGACTAGCACCCGATCGCCTGTGGTGGGAAACTGCTTGAGTAGTGGTCTGGAGTTCTTGTAGCAGCAATGTTCCGACCACATGACGCCGAACATTCCCAGTTCCGCTTTGTTGGGATGACGCCCCAAGCGCTCGACTATTTCTTCGTATTCTGATAGGGTGAGACCTTCGGCGGCTATTTCTTCGGGGGAGAAGGGTACGGTGGTAGTCATGGAATTTTGGTAAATGCTGACATGTTTATTGTATAGTAAGTCTAAATGAATTATTGACTTTGCTGTTATCCCGCCGGGTGTTCAAACCCAAAGGCTAGAGGCTAAAGTCGGTTGAAACTGAGATCTTGCACCATTCTTTCAATAAGCCTCCTGGCCCGCCGTGGGTTCAAACCCACGGCTAATAGCTTAAGTGGGTTTGAACCCACTGGACGCCTTGGCTCTTAGCTTCTGGTTTTAACCAGAAGCTGCTTGTTGCAACAGATGCAATATATAAGTTTAAACAGACCAATAAACAATGTTACCATTAATGGTAACATTGTTTTGATTAAATGGTAGGATACAACTGAAGTAGTGTTGAAAATATTATCAGGCGGTGAGATGGTTAGCTGCTGCGCAGCCGCTGCGCTTTCCGGGGGGTTAACTCAATTGAGGATAATCGCGGTTTCCCCCCCAAGCTGCGGGAAAAATCGCTCCGGACAACCTATATCAAAAACCTTGAAGTCTTGGTAGGGGTCGATCTAGTTAAAGCCATGTCAAAAGAAATCAGGTTTAGTAACCATGCTCTGTCAAAACTTGACGTGGTAAATGAACAAGGGTTTGATATTGGGTGGGAGTTGGTAATTGAAACTATTCAATCTCCCGATAGACAAGAACAGAAAGAGGGAGAGGAAACTGTAGCACAGAAAAGGCTTAATGAGAATATAGTGCTCAGGGTTGTTTATAGAGAATTTGAAGCATTTATTCTAGTAATTACACTATATCCAGGCAGAAGGAGTCGTTATGAAAAGACAAAGAGTTAGATACAGCCAGGATGTTGATGTGCTGATGATTGAGTTATCGGATGAAGGGATCGCCTATGCTGAGGATGAAGGACGGGTAATTCTTCATTATTCCGATCGGGAACGGTTAGTGCTGATTGAGATTTTAGATTTTCAGCAGTTGATGGAAGATCGCAAAACTGATAAGCTGATTCTACCAGTTGATGCGCAAGTGAAAACTGCATTCGGAGTTTCTATAGGAAATAGGCATCTGCTGAAGTTGCGACAGGCGATCGCAACTTCAAACGACCTCAGCGAAGAAGACAAGGCCGAAGCGCTAGAGCAGGTGCAAACTTTGGCCGAAGCTGCGAAGAACCCCTCTCAGGAAAGGAAGAGGATTAAGAGGGCGATCGCGATGCTCAGGGGAATTGCTGCTCCCTTGCCACAGGCAACTAAGCTAGTAGAAGAGTTTAATAAACTTTTACCGGAAATTCCCAAGGTTTTGGGTGTGGAATAGTCAAGAACGTCTCATGGCCCGCTCATCGTGGTCCCTCGATACCTCAAGGGATAGCACCCGAGGACATTCCAAATGTTTGCACAGTGATTGTAAGTGATTGAGGACAAGGGCATGATTAACGAATACGTTGAGATAGTCAAATATTATGATAACCTCTTGACAAGCGGATACTTTGACTTTGAGGCACTTGCCAATAGTTTGTATAACTTGCTCGGTGGGAGAAGGAAAGTTTTAGATATTGGTGTCGGAACGGGACTGCTGACGAATAAAATGCTCTCACGGGCTAATTATAGGATTGTTGGGGTCGATTTTTCGGCGGGAATGCTGGAAGTCGCTCGGGAAAGATTGGCGAAGTCAGATGTGGAGTTGATTTGTTCAGATATTACTGAATTTGAAACGGAGGAGAAGTTTGATGCGATCGTTTCAACTGGAGGTGTAATATGTGTGGGAGAAAAAGAAGGGGAGTATAGGATTGTTAGTCACATTACCGATCGCGAAAAAAACGAACGGTTGCTGGCTAAGCTACAGGGTATGTTAGATGAGAATGGACTATTGGCATTGTCGATTCAGGGAGTGCATACTGATTATAAGAAAGAAATACAGGATGGGATTTTTTACGAGCAGAAAATAGAGGCCGAGGGATCTTATGTTAATAAGTGGTATAGATTTTATGATGGCAATGATGAGTTGCTAACGGAACAATTTTGCCGTTTTTATGTTTTTGATGGCAAAGAGACAACACATCTGCTGTTAGATGCCGGATTTAAACAAGGATATGAGATTGTTGATGGCAAGTTTTTGGTCTGTTGCAAATAAGGAGTGCATCTCATCGCAAGCGTTGCCCGAACCCCGAACCCTAAAGGGTCCGGCTACATGAACAAAGCCCGCCTGCGCGGGCTAAATTATTATATTATCAATGTACCCGTAGCGTTAGTCGCCCGATTTTTCCGGAACGGTACCCTAAAGGGTCCGGCTAC
>JBFRWI010000040.1:0-23842 GCA_051439505.1 Hormoscilla sp.
CAAAAAAGGAACCACCGATGTCGAGTCTCGCATTCGGACCAAAAACGATCCCATTAGGATTGATCAGAAACATATTAGCGGTACCGTTAGCTCGAATTAAGCCATCGATATCGGAGATATTACCGCCAGTGACGCGATTGATAATGTTATCAATCTCTAGAGTATTGTTAAAGAATGCCGTCTCTCCAGTGGGGACAGAAAACTCACTGAAGCTGTGGAACAGGTTACCGCCCGATGTCGTACCGCCGGAAATAATCCTCGTATTACCTTGAGGCGTGACTATAGTATTGTTCGGCAGGGTCGTATCTGCGGTAATTTGGGCCTCTGCGGTGCTGGTAGTGACTAGCAGACTCAGGAACAGACTACCAGTTGACCAGAGCAACCGGTGAGGAAGCAGCTGGGTGTAAGCTGACATATCAGGCCCCCTTATGTGGGCTATGTTGATATTTTTATTGTAACGCCATTTGTCCCCAGGGAACGATTTTATTTTAAGAATTGTAACAGTTTATATTTTAACGATCCCCCCCTCTTTGCCTGACGAAAGCCAGGCAAAGAGGGGGTTTCGGCTTGAATATCCTCTTTAAATCTATGGCTTCATAACATCTTTCTTAACATTTTTTGCAGCAGTCACTCACAGGGTACCGGTATAAGCAATTCAAAATTCAAAATTCAAAATTCAAAATTGGGAAAGTCCCTCATAACAAGGATCGCGGCGGATCTGCATATGCAATTTAAATGCACGACAGCTTAAATAGAAAATGCTTGACAAATTTTGAATGTGAGAGAATTGTTTATCAGGTGGGCACCGCCCACCCGACGTTTTAATTCTGACTTTCAACGGATTTAGCATTGCTGGGGGCAAAAATTGGCCGACCCGTTAAACTGCTCAAATACGTTCCGCCCACGGCAAGCAGGAACAGAACGTAACCTACTGCTTCTAGGAGATACAGCTTTTCCCGATAGCCAAACAATATTTTCAGCAAAATTCCGGGAAATTGTTTCTGGGGGAGAATGCTTGAGGCATCCCAAAGCATTGGTCCTAAAATACAGGAGCCGTTGGTGGCCAAATCTCCATAGAAACAGAGTCCTGCTTGTCCGTTCATCATTGCCAGTTGATTGACGACAGTGTCTAAATGTGCTAGAAAGGAGATAACTAAACCGGCAACAATCAGTAGCAACAAGACGCCCATCACCTGAAAAAAGGCGCGAATGTTGATTTGGACTCCCAATTTGAAGATGAGCAGGCCAATTATTGCTGCCACCATCAAACCGGCGATCGCCCCCACAACTGGAGCTAACCCTGATTGAAAGTAAGCAAGCACCAAGGCAACCGCTTCAAAGCCTTCTCGTAAGACGGCAATCAGAATTAAGATAAAGATGCCCCAACCGGCATTATTACCTTGTTCGATCGCGCTTTGAACGGCTCCGGCAACTTCTGCTTTCATCGATCGGGCCTGTTGAGTCATCCAGATGAGCATCCAACTGAGGAGGGCGATCGCGAGCAAACCAAAGCCCCCTTCCAGTCCATCTTCTATCACCTCGGAATACTGGGGATAGCTAGCAGTTAAACTGGCCATTCCCCAACTAAACAAGACCCCGACTATGGCACTGCCGATAATTCCCACACCGATACCACTATAAACCCAAGGGTTCAACTGACTTTGTTCGGCTTTTTTCAGGCAAGCTAAAACAATTCCTACCACTAATGCGGCTTCCACCCCTTCTCTGAGGGTGATTAAAAAAGTTGGTAAAGCTGAAGTTAAATCCATCGTAATTGCTAATTGCTAATTGCTAATTGCTAATTGCTAATTGCTAATTGCTAATTGCTAATGCTTTAGATCTGGCATCACTCGGGTGCATCTTAATGCGGGGGCCCCTACAGATAAATTTGCTTGCGGTCCAGATGCACCGGCGTCACTCTCAAGGCGATCGATCGCCAACAACTAGCACAAATATTAGCTAAAGTCGCGCAACATCTTTTTAATTTCGATGTTGTGCAGTTCCTCCTGACCGATCATGCCGCGAGCGAATTCTTCCAGATAGATGCTGGCATCTTCTACTGTATCTAGTAACTCCTTATACAGTTCTAAGGCTTTTTTCTCATGGTTGAGGCTTTCTTCGAGAATGTCCTTGACAGAGTGTTTGTAGCTTTCCTCAATAGGCGCGATCCGCTGAGTAGGATGGCCTTCCAAACCAGTGAGAATTTCTCCCACCTGCTGGGCGTGTAGCAGGGACTCATTTGCTTGATTCTTAAAGAAGTTCACGATCGGGATGCGGTTGGGCCCCGTCACCATCAGGGCATAGTGAGTGTAGCGCACGACCCCTGCCAGTTCAAATTCCATGATCTGCTTTAGCTGGCTGTTGGTCTTTTCTACGTCAAGTTCTTTCATCTGTTTTGAGTACCATAAGAGTCCAGTTCGACTCCGCTCACTGCAAGCAGAGTTATTTCATTCTACCCGATCGCCGTCACCCGTGCATGGTGCGGCTACAAGAACCAAGTCCGCCTGCGCGGGCTATATTGCTTGCTAACTTAAGAATAAAATAGCCCTGATGTAAGAGTCAATTATCTATTATCCCCGATCCGCTAGCAAAAGCCAAATAGAAAATCTGTAATCCTTGCGCAGACAGCATTTGAGGGCGATCGGGCCAGGGGAAATCTCCCGCAAATGCCCCTGGAGGGCATTGTCAAGCTGGGTTAAAACCACCGAAGCTATAGTTTGTAGCCATAACTCAAGGACACTGTATGAGACAAAAGTTATGCTTGATGGGAACTATAGGGTTTCTGGCGATCGGGACTCTTTGGGGATGCTCGGCTCCGGAAGTGGCCTCTAGCGGCAGACTGCAAATTCGCGCTAACGGTGAAGACTTCGTGCGTCAGGGCTTTGTATCGAAAGATGGCTGGAAGATCGGCTTCGACCATTTATACGTCACCCTCACAGATGTTGTGGCAACTCAGAGTAACCCGGACGCCTCTGTCATCCTCGATACAGTCCAGACTGTGGATCTAGCAGCCGGTGACGAAAATGCCGATCCAATTTTGGTACATGAATTTACACAGGCCCCAGCGGGTCATTACAATGGTCTCTCTTGGAAAATGGTCGAGGCTACCTCCGGACCTGCCAAAGGTTACGTGCTGGTGATGGAGGGTACAGCTATCAAGGATAGCCAAATCATTCAGTTTGCGATCGCGATCGATCGGGAATACGCCTTAAGCTGTGGGGAGTTTGTCGGGGAAGAGCGCAAAGGTATTCTCTCACCAGGGGGAACTGCTGAGGTAGAAGCGACTTTCCACTTCGACCACATCTTCGGTGATGGTGACGCACCACCGGAGGAGGACATTAACACTGGAGCGCTAGGCTTTGCACCCCTGGCTGCATTGGCAAATAATGGCAAGTTGGAAGTAAATATGGCGACTCTCAAGCAGAGTCTTTCACCTCAAGATTACCAGAAACTGGAGAAAACTCTGGCTTCTCTCGGTCATGTCGGGGAAGGTCATTGTCAAGAATCTCTAACATCACATTAATTATCATCAATCATCAAGTTGGTAGGAGACCTCGTCGCCCGAACCCGTTCCCAGGCAGAGCCGTGGGAACGAGAGGTCCGGCTACATGAACAAAGCAATGTCATTGCGAGCGCAGCGCGGCAACCGCCTGCGCGGGCTATTATATGTATCGGGATACGCCGCTGGCTATCAACTACTTATGACCACACCCCATTAATTATCATCAAGCATCAAGAAAGGGGGCGCCAGCATTGCTGAATCTTGTCCGATCGACTATTGTACTTCTATTAAGACTCACAACCGCATGATTGGGAAGTTAAAATTAGTAATCCCACTGATTTTTAGTGCTGTCATGAGTTGGCAGACTGAGGCGATCGCCCATGGCGCGATCGTGAAACACAAAATTATCCAGACAGTTGAAATTAAGGCTAGCTACGACTCGGGTGAACCGATGGCAAATGCTCAAATCACAGTTTATGCACCTGATGACCCGGCAAAACCCTGGTTGCAAGGTACTGCGGACGCACGGGGTCGCTTTATCTTTACCCCTGATGCGGTAGGATCTTGGGAGGTAAAGGTACGCAAAGCCGGTCACGGGGAGATCGTCAGGATTTCCATTGGCGATCAGGGGCAAAAGTCTCCCAAGTCAACCGTAAATCCTCTCCAGAAATTGGCGATGACAGGTGCGGTAATCTGGGGATTTGTAGGCACGGCATTGTTTTTTTCACGGGACAATAAAAATGCACATTCCTGACGGTATTTTGCCCCCCGCTGTGGCGATCGGGGGTTATGGGATGACTGGTGCAGTGACTTGGTTATCTCTGCGCCAGATCGATCGGGATAAAAATCCCCAAGAGAACATCCCCAAGGCGTCTCTGCTAACGGCAGCTTTTTTTGCCGCTTCATCCATTCACGTTCCGGTGCCACCCACGAGCGTCCATTTGCTGTTAAATGGACTTTTAGGGGCGGTGTTAGGTTATTATGCTTTTCCCGCAATTCTGGTAGGATTGTTTTTCCAGGCGGTAATGTTTCAGCATGGCGGTTTATCTACCCTGGGAATAAATGCTATCTTAATGGGAGTGCCTGCATTAATTGCCGGTTATGTTTTTAGATTCCGCTCACTGCTGGGACGGGAAAACAAGCTGTGGATAGGTATTTTTGGCTTCCTGGCAGGGGCGATCGGGGTAGGACTGGCAGCGTCAATCTTTTTCTCGCTAATTATTACCAATATTCCAGCGGAACTCGACGTGCAAGCGGAACGGACTGCTATCTACGCTTTGATGTTAGCACAGATTCCCTTGATGGCGATCGAGGGCATGTTTACAGCAATGGTAGCATTGTTTCTGGAACGAGTCAAGCCCGAAATGCTGAGAAGTTAATGAAACTGGGACTAGACTCATACGCACATTTACACTCGATCATTCATCGGTGGGAACCTAGATGCAAGCTGGTAGGTTTGATGTCATTAATTTTCGCCTTCTCCGGAGTGCAGCATCTGGGTTTACTGCCAGGGATGGTGGTCTTAGCAAGCGCCCTCTACCGGGTTTCTCAGCTACCGATATCTTTCCTGCTGGGGCGACTGCGCTATCCCGGTTTTTTTCTTTTGGGGATGGTGGTATTTTTGCCATTTGTAGCGGGAGATACAGTAATTTATAGCATGGGACCATTAGCTTTGCGGTTAGAAGGATGTCTGGCTACAATCTCGATCGCGACCAGGTTTTTATGCATTTTCACTGTGGCGATCGTGCTGTTTGGCACGGCCCCCTTTTTAACCAGCATTAAAGCGATGCGGGGGTTAGGACTGCCGTCAGTTTTGGCGGATATGATGCTATTATCTTATCGGTATCTGGAAGAATTGGGCGATCGGTTCCGTACCATGAAAATAGCAATGAAACTGCGAGGCTTTCAGGGAAACAAACTGTCAGTGAGGAATTTGCGGGTATTAGCGTCATTAGTTGGTACCCTGCTAGTACGCAGTTACGAACAGTCCCAGATAGTATATCAAGCCATGCGGTTACGGGGATATGGTCAGTCTCAACGTCAAGTTCCGAAGCAGTCCGTAGATCGCAGGGATATCCTGTTTCTTGCTGTCGCTTTGGCGATCGCCGCTACTTTTGTCACCGCAGAAATGCTGTGGTCAGGGTGATGTTTTTCAAGTTGCGATCGGGCAGCTGTGGGGCGAAGGTTATTGGTTGAAAATTTAGGGCGATCGCGGCTGTCGAACTCACGTGGGAACAAGAGATAGAGACCTCAAGCTCGATCGCCCGATCCTTGGCGTTGGTGACAGGCGATCGCCCCCCACCAACGAGGTCGAAACTAAGAATTTAGACGCGAACCGGGGATGCTGGCTTGACAGTTGCCAGGGCTTCCACTAAACTGCGGACAGCAGCAATCATTGCTACTTCGCTATCCAGACGGTTAACGGCAGAACCGACGCCGACCCCAGCAGCACCAGCGGCGATCGCCAAAGGTGCGGTAACGCTAGAGATACCGGAAGCACAAAGGACTGGTACTTTAACGGCACGGGAAATTTCATAAGCCGCAGCTAAAGTGGGAGCAGCTTTTTCAAGTAACCCGAGGGTGCCCGCGTGAGTGGGAGTGCTGCTAGTACCCCCTTCAGTTTGAATGATATCAGCCCCCGCCAGCACCAAATCTTCTGCCAGTTGCACCTGTTCGTCCAAAGGTAAGATGTGAGGAACCGTGACAGAGAGAGTAATATCGGGAAGGAGCGATCGGGTTTCGCGAGTCAGCTGCAACACTTCTGGGGCTTCAAACCGCCGCCCTTGGGCATAGAAAGCATCAAAGTTACCAATTTCAATCAAGTCAGCACCAGCAGCTACTACCGGTGGGAACTTCTCCGGTTCCACTGCCGAGACGCAGATAGGCAAGTTGCCGATCTGATGGCAAAGGCGCACCAAGTCTGGGTCCGCAGCAATATCAACGCAGGTGGCCCCGCCCAAGTCCGCTGCCTTGACAGTCGCAGCGACCTTTTGGGGATTAAAATTAGTCAAGCCACTGATAATCTTGAGTACAGAGCCTTGAGCAAAGGCACTCTGGAGTTTGGGATGCATCATTTTCCTTCAACGTAAGCGTGAAAAACAGCCAGCTAAATTGCTGGCATAGTCCTAAAGTAGAATAACTCAAAATCTCCGAAAGGCCCGTTTTAGCTTATGGAAACAGTAGCACGTCAGGATAAGTTGCACAATTGGCAACAGAGAGTACAGCAGGAGTTGCAGTCGCGACTGTCTGGGGAGATACAGGTGTGGTGCAAACTCCAGCAGTCTACCTTGCTAGTTTTGGTGCAACATGGGGCAGACCCGGTTGACAGGCAACAAACCTTCCATATTCTACAACAGGCCCTAGTCGCCCAGCCTCTCCTTGCTGTCCGCCAGGTGAGAATGTTCCTGAGAGTGGCTGGCCAAAAGCAGCCTTATGCCGATCGGGATTTTACCATTATCTCTCAGGTGGTGCCAGGAAAAGCACAGCAGCACCGATCGGTCGTGTTCCTGCCACGTCCCCAGCAAAGTTCCCCATCCGGTCTCGGGGCCCAGCGCTGGGGTAGTTATATCCTTAATCATCTCCAAACAAGTCGGCAGAAGGGCAGGAGATTGACAGATAATCATCTGTTAATGAAACCGAAGGTTTTAGCTAAAAATGATTCGCGATCGCGGAGTAAGCAGAAATTACCTAATCGGTTGGGACTATTGCTGATTGTATCAGGGGTGGGTATTGGCATTGTATCTTTTCTGGGGGCATTTTATGCGTTAACTCGTCCCTGCACCCTCTCTGGGCGATGCGTTCCCATAGAAACAGCCTCAGAATTAATCTATTCAGCAGCAGCAACAGCTGAGTCGGAAAAGAATAGTGAAGAACTGAAATTAGCGCTAGAAAAATTAGTAACAGCAACCCAGGACTTGGAAAAGATTCCCTTCTGGTCGGGCCATCACGCTAGGGCCCAACAGCTGTTAGAGAGTAACCAACGGCAGGCGCAGAATTTGGACTTGATGGTCCGGGGCATGGATAAGGCCATGTCAGCGGCAATTATGAGCCAAGACCCGCCCCATCCTGTGGAAAAATGGCAAGAGATGAAGTTACTCTGGCAGCAGGCGATCGCCCTGCTATCAATCATAACTCCAGACAGCTACGTCCAGGAACTGCGGTCCGCAAAACTTCAGGAATACGGGGCCAACTTGGTGGCGATCTCTAAGCGACTGCAATTAGAGAAAGAGGCCCAGATCCAACTAGAAGCAGCGAAGGAGTTAGCAAGCATTGCTTTAGCGCGTCAGGGAATAGCCCAAACTCTGGAAAATTGGCAGGTAGTGCAAGCAACCTGGTCGGAAGCGGTAAATAAACTGTCTGCTGTCAACAAAGGGACAAGGGCAGATCTAGAGGCCCAGCAGCTATGGGTAGCATATCAGTCGGGGTTGGCGTCGGCACGCGATCGGCAAACGAGAGAGGAATTTTCTGCTACAACATACCAAGAAGCATTGAGATTAGCAAAACAAGCCCAAAGCTTCTCCCAACAGCAGGAATACGGGCAAGCGGTAAGCAACTGGCGTTTAGCTCTCACCTATGCCCAGCAGGTACCCAAAGACAGTTTTCATTACCCAGTTGCGCAACCGCTAATCAGTTCCTACAGTGCTTCCCTAGCAGCAGCGGAAGTCAAATTAAGAGTCGCCCTAGTCTTAAAAAAAACCCGCGCCCATCTAAAGCGTACTTGTACGGGTATACCAACGATCTGCGAATATAATGTGACGGAAAATTTAATCACAGTGCAGTTGAAACCAGAATATGTTCGCGCGGTGAAAGAGACCTTTATTTCGGCGGGAAATAGGGGGGACTACGATACATTAGTAAATATGGACGAACATCTGGACAGTTTGCGTGCGGCCCTGCAAGCAATTAGCGATAATGCCGATATTCCCCTAGAACTATACGATCAATACGGTCAATTGAAGGGAGCTTACGTGCCGAAGAGATCGTAGTCTCCTAGTCTCCTGGCCCGCCCGGGGTTCAAACCCCGGGCTAATAGCTTAAGTCGGTTGAAACCGACTATTACCTTATAAAGAAAGCATTTTACCCTCGTCCCCAGGCTTCACGAGAGGAGTCCTTATCTAGACAATGTTGAGAGTGGGTCTTAACCCACTTTAGCCTCGTTACCTGGCTCCGCCTGGTAACGCCGTGGGTTTTAACCCACGGCGGACCAGGAGACTTATAGAGATTCAGTCCGAGAAATTCATAAGCTGAATCTCAAAGATAATCAAACATCATTTTACATTAACTCGGATGCATGGCAGTCGGTAATTGAAGATGAACTGGAAGCGGCGATCGCGACAGCAAGTGTTGAAGTCAGCAATGGCACATACAGTCCATCTCAACTTTCTGAAATGGTGGATAGAAGTGAGATAAGGCAAAGGGCTGAGATTACTGTTACTGACATACAGCCATTCCAAAAAGGAGTTACCCCTAGTTATTAATGATTATTTAACTCAGTTACCAGGGGGCGAAGATTGGCATCAAGGTATACAAAAATGATTTCCCCGTTCCCATAGCCTCTATAATAATTAACAATTGCTCAATTAACAATCAATTATCAAGAAGCTTTTACACCGGAGTATGACTGTCAAACCTACCATCATTATCGGCCATCGCGGAGCCAGCGGCTACCTGCCTGAAAATACTTTAGCTGCTTATGAATTAGCTATGCAGATGGGTGTAGACGCGATCGAACTCGACATCGTGGCTACCAAAGAGGGGGAATTAATCGCCCGCCACGAAAACGACCTCACCCATACTACTAACATATCCCAGATTCCTGAATTTGCCGATCGCCTGACCACCAAAAGCATCGACGGCCAAGAGATAACTGGGTGGTTTACAGAAGATTTTACCTTAGCAGAAATTAAAACCCTCACGGCGACAGCACGCCCCGATCGCCAACTGCTACCGACGGGGGGGACGGGGGCGGCAGGGGGGGTGCCGACATTACAGGAAGTTATCGATCTCGTCAAGGATCGAAGGGCAGCCACCGGACGGGCGATCGAGCTAATGATAGAAGTCAAGTATTCTAGCTATTTTAGAACGATTGGGCTGGCAATGGAAGAGCTTTTGGTAGAAATATTGTCAAGGAATGGATACAATACAGCGGATGGGCCAATGGCGATCGAATCCTTTGAAAGCGAGAGTCTCAAGCACCTGCATCAACTCACGCAAGTACGGATCGTGCAGCCGTGCCTGGACTTAATTTCAGCATCAGAATTAGCTAATATAGCCGAGTATGCCACAATATTAGCACCCCACAAACGCTTAATTGTCCCAACTGACGATCGGGGACATTTGCTAGCCCCTACCTCATTAATTCAGGATGCCCGTCAAGCAGGTTTAAGGATCTATTGCTGGACATTTAGAAATGAAAACATCTATCTCGCCCCAGAGTACAAAGGTAACCCCGAAGCCGAATACGAGCAATTCCTGCTTTTGGGAGTAGATGGGGTATTTAGCGACTTCCCAGATACCGCCGTATCGGTGCGCGATCGGATCCAGCGTTCCTAGCAAAATGCTTTTTGTTGTGCTTTATAACATTTTGGTAAAACAATGCTACAATTACTTTAAGCGTGAATTTATTAGTCTGTTTTAACCGACTTTAGCTATTAGCCGGGGGTTTTAACCCCCGGCGGGCTGACAGCGAAGTGAGAGAACTTTCGCACATAATTGTAGCAATATTTGCCGACATTTGGTATTAGTGCTAACCTTGGTGGGCGGTGCCCACCCTACAGCTTACTGCCATTCCCATTTAACGCCCCATATTGCGCTTCATTTCGTCTAGTTCATCATCCATTTCCCATTTGCGAAACTTCTCCAGCAGAGGATCTGCTCCGCCGTCAAAACTGTAACTCTTATTCCAACCAGGGGGTGTTTCTCCTTGAGCAGTTTTTGCCTGATAACGCTCTGCTTCCATCTTAGTAGCTTTAACGCGCACTTCTTGCAAGCGTACCTTAACTTTCCGATAAATCTCCTTAGCTTGTTCGATGCGTTCTTGGCACCCTTGCATCTTGCCCCAGAGTTGATTTCCTTGACGGAGGAGGGCCGCTTCCCGTTCGGCGGCAGCTTCCGCTAAATCTAGCCTACCCTTTTCCCGCGCCTTATTTACCCAGTTATGCCAGCGCTCGATTTCTTTAGCAGTAGTTAGGATCTCATCTTGCAACTTCTTTTCTTGCTTTTGTAAATCGACAATCAGCCGCAGGGTGTCTTCCTCTTGCTCTTGCAGTTGCTCCTCTAATATTGATAGCTCTAAATGGGGATTTTTCCGGAGAAAATCATCCAATCGATTCTCAAAAAAACGGCTAAAATCTTCAAATATGCTCATGTTGCAACTCCTAGGTCGCTTACTTGTTTCGATCGTAGCAATTATTAGTGATTAAATGTGGGCAGTGCCCACCGAACCCAACTATCACAACTTCTGTCCTACATAAATAGAGCGAAGTTGACCGTTACGGCGCACGATCGCCTCTTGTTGAGAGATCTCGACCAATGTCCAGCCGCTATCACCAATATCCTCGCCGACTCGAAAGCGATGGGTAACTCCATCAATATCAAACAAGGCCGCCGAGCGATCGCCCAATTCCAGAATTCCGACTAGAATCTGAGTAGCATTTGAGGCCACTGGCGGTGGCGCGGGTAAGGATATGGGTGACGACGCGACTCGGTCCGGCGGCGGTGGCAGGGCCAGATCCGATGATGGGGGCGGGGGGGGCAGCAGGGCCAGATCCGATGATGGGGGAGGAGGAGGTAGGGGTAGGGGAGATGACGGCGATGCAGGCCGTGGCGGCTGATAGACAGGAATATAGACTCTTTCCAAGACTGTCGGCACCCGGTTGGGAACTGGTAACTGCCTGTCGCGCACCGGTTCGCCAGAGAACGAATTGGCCTCCGGAGGCGGTTCTGACAGAGTTGCCAAGCGCTGCTGTGCGTTTTGGTCGATCGATGCCAAGGTTTGCTGCATGTAAGAGGCGAACTGGGCATCAGCATCGGCTTCGATCCGTGCCTGGATCTCTTCCCGGGAGGGACCAGCACCGCCACCCGATGCCAACAAACTCTGCCATTGCCATTGCCCCCGGGACTGTCTGCCCAGCCATAACAGTAATGGTACTCCCAAGCAGGTCGAGACCAGCAGCAACAGCAGCTTCTTGACAGAGCGATCGCCCACTGGTTTTGTTGCTATACCTTCGGAGGTCTTACTGGTGCCATCGGAGGGAGGGATGGAGCAAGCTAAACCTAATTCTGTCGATCCAGTAACCTGTTCAATTTCCTCGCTAGTTTCGACAGGTGCAGTCAAGGCAGAGGAGACTTCCAGCTGCGCATCGGTTTGTGTAGCTGGTGGAGCTTGGGGAGCAGGGGGGGCTACTTTCAGGCCGATGGACTGCATATCCATGGGCTGCAAGTACAGGTATTCTGGTTGTACGGGCTCTTTGGGAAGAGACGTGCCGCCATCGAGCACCCGATCGACATCTTGAAATAGATCTTCCATCAAGCGATCGGCATCGGCTTCCATCGACCAGGGTTCCAGAGGGGGGACCGGTGGTTCGGGCTGCTGAGGGTGATTATTGTTGGCATCTTCAGGCATGGATGGCTCGTTCTAGTCTAGAGTTGCTGTCAATTGTATATTTTCGATGGCAAAAGACAAGTACCGGACTCATTCGTCCTCGACTTTAGCATCTGGCAACTATTTTGGTAATGAGAACCCCCCAGGTGTACTCTAGATCGAGTCACTCGATTTACTGCAATAACCAAAATCACAACGCGATATGACAGTCTCCAGTCCTCCCCGCACGATCCGCATCGGTTCTCGCAAAAGCCAACTGGCACTGATCCAAACTAACTGGGTGCAAGCACGCTTTGTCGAAGAGTTCCCCGATCGCACCTTTGAGGTCCACACCATGAGCACCCAGGGCGATAAGATCCTGGATGTGGCCCTCTCCAAGATTGGCGATAAGGGACTGTTCACCAAGGAACTGGAACTGGGAATGCTCAACAAGCAAACGGATCTGGCGGTGCATTCCCTCAAGGACTTGCCGACGAACTTGCCAGAGGGGTTAGTCTTGGGATGCGTCACGGAACGGGAAGATCCCGCCGATGCCCTGGTTGTCCATAGCAAGCATAAAGATAAGCAACTGGAGACACTCCCCCCAGGGACCGTGATCGGCACATCTTCCCTGCGCCGCCTGGCCCAGTTGCGCCATCATTATCCCCATCTGGAATTTAAGGATGTTCGGGGTAATCTCAATACTAGACTGGCTAAGCTAGATGCCGGGGAGTACGACGCCTTGATCCTGGCAGTGGCCGGTTTGCAGCGTTTGGGCATGGGCGATCGCATTCATCAAGCAATTCCTGGGGATATTTCCCTCTATGCGGTGGGACAGGGTGCTTTGGGCATTGAATGTCGCGCCGATGACACCGAAGTGCTAGATCTACTGCAAGCTCTCTCTCATACTCCTACCACCCAACGCTGCTATGCCGAACGGGCCTTCCTGCGATCGCTGGAAGGGGGTTGCCAAGTGCCGATCGGGGTGAATACGACCATAGATGGAGATCGACTGACCTTGACTGGTATAGTGGCCAGTCTTGACGGTCAGCGCTTAGTCAAAGATAGTATTACAGGCCCAGCCACCAATCCCGAACAGTTGGGACTGGATCTGGCACAGCGCCTGCGGGATATGGGCGCACAAGAGATTTTAAATGAAATCTTAGCCGAAATCCAACGAGATTAACAGATCCACCCCTTCGATATTTCCCTGGTTCTAGCTGAAAAAGCAATTGACCATTGACCATTGACAATTCACCATTGTTGATAATTCACAATATTTTAGCTGATGAGAATTCTGTTTGTTGCTGCGGAAGCTGCCCCGATCGCCAAGGTAGGCGGTATGGGGGATGTAGTGGGTGCCTTACCCAAGGTGTTGAGAAAAATGGGGCATGATGTCCGCATTTTCATGCCTTACTATGGCTTTTTGCCCGACAAAATGGAAATCCCCCAAGACCCGGTCTGGTGGGGGTATGCCATGTTTGAAAACTTCGCGGTCTACGAGACGGTATTACCCGGGACTGACGTGCCTTTATACCTGTTCGGACATTTATCGTTCTCGGGTCGGAACATCTACTATGGGGACGATGAAGATTGGCGGTTTACTCTGTTTGCGAATGGCGCAGCAGAGTTTGCCTGGAACTACTGGAAACCGCAAATTATTCACAGCCATGACTGGCACGCGGGGATGCTTCCGGTCTGGATGAACCAATCTCCAGATATCAGCACGGTGTTCACGATTCACAATTTAGCCTATCAAGGACCGTGGACTTGGTACTTGGAGCGGATTACCTGGTGTCCCTGGTACATGCAGGGTCATAATACCATGGCAGCAGCAGTGCAGTTTGCCGATCGGGTAACGACGGTGTCTCCGACCTACGCCCAGCAAATTAAAACGGCAGAATATGGGGAAAAGCTGGAGGGTTTGCTATCTTTTATTAGCGGCAAAACCGTGGGTATCCTTAATGGGATCGATATGGAAAGCTATGACCCGGGCACTGACAAGTATATTCGGGAGAACTTTACTGCTGATACGATTGAAAAACGTGCTGCTAATAAGATTTCCCTCCAAGAAGAAGTCGGTATGGAGGTGAACAAGGGCACCTTTTTGATGGGTATGGTGACCCGGTTGGTGGAACAAAAGGGTATAGACTTGACCATTCAAATTTTGGATCGCTTTATGGCCTACACGGATGCCCAGTTCGTGCTGCTGGGAACGGGCGATCGCTATTATGAAACCCAAATGTGGGAGATGGCATCCCGCTATCGGGGGCGGATGTCGGTGCAACTGCTTTATAATGATGCCCTGGCCCGGCGCATTTATGCAGGTTGCGATGCTTTCTTGATGCCGTCGCGCTTTGAACCCTGCGGGATCAGCCAAATGCTAGCCATGCGCTACGGTTGCGTTCCCATTGTACGACGGACGGGGGGCTTAGTGGATACGGTCTCCTACAATGTCCCGGATCTAGAAATGGGTACGGGTTATTGCTTCGATCGCTACGAACCTTTGGACCTCTTTACCTGTATGGTCAGGACTAGCGAAGCTTTCCGGTTTAAGGCGGAATGGCAGAAACTACAGCAGCGGGGGATGCGGCAGAACTTCAGTTGGGATCTTTCGGCGAAAGAGTACATTAAAATGTACCGAGAAATTATCGGTCTGCCGCCGGAAGAGGAAGAAGCGCAACCATAGTCGCCGCCCGAACCCTAAAGGGCCCGGCTACTCGAACAAAGCCCACGATCCGGGCCCCCGACCCTGCGCAGGGGCTAGTCTGCATTGGTAGGGTGGGCACCTTCGATATATCCGGAGAGCGCTATTCGCACTACTCCGGATATATCGACCCACCATTCGCGGGTTTGGGCAACAACAACCAACACCGGAAGTGACCTGCATTTGTGCCAACAGCATGCCGCTGAGATAGAACCGGCATTGGAAGCGATCGCCAATTACGCTGCCAGTGTGGACAATTGGAAACACGGAGATTGCCCGCTGGGAGTAAAAGACCATTGCAACATCTTGCACTTTTTTCTAAATGTTCATACCCAGAATTTCAAGTTCTTTAGGGGGCAAAATTTTACTCCGGAAGTGATTTGTTCCTTTCTCCATGATTGGAAAGGTATAGACCTCACGGAATTGCTGGAATATCCACCACCCGCCCTCACCCTGAAGGGTGGGGCTACGGATACAAAGCCCGCCTGCGCGGGCTAAGGGGTATAATGAAATTGTCGTAACTATCATTTTGAATGCCAACTTTACTTCGGCTAGGACCGTACCGTTTTTTTTGCTATGCCGGCGATCGCGAAGAGCCACCTCATATTCATGTTGAGCGTGATGATAAAGAGGCCAAGTTCTGGCTCAGTCCAGTCCGCTTGCAAGACAACAAAGGATTTTCTGCTAAAGAAATAACTCGCATTCAGAAGCTAGTTGAAGAGTACCAAAATCAGTTACTGGAGGGCTGGGATGACTTCTTCAATAATGATTGACACGCTGAAAATTACCCAAGTACAGCAAGTGGCAATTACAGATGATTTGTTAACAGTAAATCTGTCGGACGGTCGAATCATTTCCGTACCATTAGCATGGTATCCTCGGCTCTTGCATGGCTCCCAGGAGGAACGCAATAATTGGCGATTAACAGGTAGTAAAGAGGGAATACACTGGCCTGACTTGGATGAAGATATTAGTATCAAAAATATCATTCTCGGTCACCCGTCAGGAGAAAGTCAGAAGTCCCTCAAACGTTGGTTAGAATTGAGAACTGGTACTTTTCCCGATCGCCCGCCGGGAGTTTAACCCCCCGTATAAGAAACCGGGTTTGGAGTTGCAGTTTTGACTATGTAATTCCTTCTCTTCGCTGTCAGCCCGCCGGGGGTTCAAACCCCCGGCTAATAGCTAAAGTCGGTTAAAACCGACTAAGATAATTTGTAAAATATGCTGCTACATTATAGCGTTTTTCAATCTATTTTATAGCGGCTTTACAGTTTCTGTTCGGGCTTTTTCCAGCAAGGGTTGGAGCAATTTCCGTTCCTCGATCGGGAGTTGTAGGAGTACCCGTTTATCGCCCTTCTTCTCTTTATACTGGACTGCGGTCTTCAGCAGACGCAATGGGATTATGAATTCTGGGCGATCGCCTGCCAGGTTCTGCCAGACTTCCAGCCACGATCGGGCGGCGAAGTCGCTCACCATTTCTGACATTAATATAGGAATATTCCGCACGAGTGCTTGTCCTAAGATGGGAGCAGCTTGGTGTTTGTGGTAAAGTTCGAGGAGGATGGGAAGGCGCAAATGCCAGGTTGCAACATCGCGAGTGCTGTCGAACTGATGGCGGAGAATTAATTTGGCATCTACTACTGCGGCATCCTCGTCAGACTCAAGGCGTTGGAAAGCGTCCTCTAAGGCGGCGATACCTTCATCCCAACGGTTGAGTCCGAGAATGGCAATGGCACGGTTGAAGAAAACATATGACATTTGATAACCGAGTTCAATTGCCCGATCGCAGGATGCCAAAGCTTCGTCGTAGCGTCCGATAACATCCATTGTCCAGCCTCGCCGGAACCAAGCCTCAGCATAATTGGGGTCAAGCTCAATGGCTTTGTCTGAGGATGCTAAAGCTTCGTCGTAGCGTTTGAGGTTGTCTAAAATATAACTGCGCCTGCACCAATCATCCACATAATTCGGCTCAAGCTTAATTGCTTCTTCGCAGGACGCCAAGGCTTCATCGTAGCGTCTGAGGCCGAACAGTATTGAGCATCTATTGCGCCAATATAACGCTTTGTTGGGGTTCAAATTAATGGCATTGTCGCAAGATACTAAAGCTGCATCAAAGCGTCCCAGCACGAACTCCATAGATCCCCGATCGCACCATCCGGGGGCATAATCAGGCACAAGCTTAGTTAATTTTTCATAGGATGTAAATGCTTCGGAGTAGCGTTCCATACGACTCAGCACTATACTCCGAGCGTACCAAGCATCTGCGTTATTTGAGTCAATAGCAATGACTTTTTTAAAGGATACCAAAGCTTCTTTTTCGCGCCCAAGAGCAATTAAAGCTTGACCTCTGTTTCCCCAAGCCATTCCAGCTATTTCATTATCGTGGTTTAACTCCGACTCCTCGATCGCTTTGTCCCAGGATGTTAATGCCTCATGAAAGCGTTCAAGGCAAAATAGACAAGCTCCTTGATTCAACCAGTCTCGTTCGTGACCGCGAATTTCTACCAGTTTCTCTGCTTTTTCTAAGGCATTGTCAAAATCGCTATTAGCAAAATAATCAGACAATTTGTCTTCCAAGGCTACTATACGCTCAGATTCACTTTCTTCTTGGACTGGTTGTAAGGCAAGATGCAGACATAGTCGCGCCATTACCGCATGTTCTGGAGTATACTTCATCATCTGTCGCAACTGATCCGGTGTATACCAAAGCCGCAAAAACTCCACTATTAACTTAATTGGCTCCCCCCGCTGCTTCTTCACCTGCAAGCAAACGCCCATTAGGCGCTCCCGCAGTTCGTAAACTGACTCGCGTCCCCTAACATCAGACTTTACATAGCCCTTGTCTCGCAGATCTTTGAGTTGGCTGGATGCTGTCTGATGCGTGATAAAACAGCGCTGGGCAATTTCTTTCACCGGCACAGGAGAGCGACGATCGCACAAAAAATTTACTATCTTGCGCTGTTGGCGCGAAAGAAACCGCATACGCTCTTGATAATAGGGCGTCAAGTTATCCAGGGTGCGCGTGAATGTATCCACAAGTTGAGCCAGGGACTCGCTGTTGGCGAGAAACTCCGAGAAAATTACATAGATGCGGTGGTTACCACCCGCTAGATGATGGGTAGCTTGGATGCGATCGCGTCCCTGGGGCGATGGAATAAAATATTCTAGTTCTGCGTTGTTCTCTAGCTTAGCGATGTTTGCTAGCAGTTGCGTGGCATCATCAACAGTTAACTCTTCTAGAAACTTCTTGTCGGAGAAGAAGCGGTAGAATGGCGACTTTTTCTGCTTGACAGCATTAAACTCACTCAGAGCTGTCGCCAGAATAGTGCAGCAGTCATTCTCTTGCAGAAAGCTATGCAGTGATGAAAGTCCCTCTTTCCCTAACCCAGCAAACAATTCGTCTAGGTTCTCGACTAACAGGAGTAGGGTACGATTTCCGAGATATTCTTTCAGTAACGCGGCAGCAGCAGCAGACGCTGCCTCAACAGGTAGTTGATAGAGTGCTTCGATCTGCTCTTTGGGCGGACATGGCTGTGCTAACTTATCCTGTTCATATTCTGCTTCCAGCGCCTCAAAGATACATAGCAACAAGTCCAGGAAGGATGTGACTCTCCATTCATCCTCCGCTAGCCAGGCGATCGAGAGGCGATCTTTCAAGTCCTCCATCTTGCGGATGCGGTGATAGATCAGCGAGACGAGGTGCGTCTTGCCAATGCCGCGCGGCCCTATGAGCAGGGTTTGATGCTTCGCCGGTGTCAGGACAGATTGGCGAATCTGTTCGACAAGGTCTTGTGCGAGGGCTTGACGCTGGACAAAGATGCCCTCCAGCACGGGCTGGGGCAGCAGCCTCGGCGTGTAGCGGGAAATGCTTGTCATGTCTATAATAGCGGGTATACTAGCTAAAACCATCTTACATCAAAAAAAAGTACGACATTTTTCCCTGATTTTTTCCAAATTCGGTTTCAGCCGTGCTATGGTAAGCAATGAGCGCCCCTAGCTGGCACTAGAGACGCTCGGAAAATCCTTGTAAATATTGGGGAGCAACCGGTGTATCCGCACCAGTAACGCTCTCCTGTTGTCAATGCTCTCTAAAGAGCAGGAGTGAATAATGGACGATCTTAACAAACAACTCAGCATTTTCCAACAGCCCATAGAGGTGCTAGTGGAAAATGCTTGCACGCTTGAGCGTGCTGTAGAGCTGGTGAAATGCTCGGAAGAGTTGATCTGCAAGCATATCGACCAAAAAAAACGATTTGAGTCCCAGGCTGCCACGGTTAAGTGGCGTGTTTACCCCGCTACCAAAGAGCAAGTCTACCAGGTCACGTTTGTTTATTCTCCAGCGAAGAAAGTCTGGAGAGTTGCTGATTGATTCTCGCTGGCGTTGACAAGCTCTGAGCTAAAACCTCAAGATGGCAAAGGTTGACAGTAAGGTCGCGCCCACCCTAGGTCTGAAACGAGTGGCCACAGGAGGCATAGCCTATAGAAACGAGTTTCCAGGCCGATCTCACTTTTGCTGCGGCCATCTGAACCAGTAGCCCAGAAACCCGGTTTTTCCAAAAAAACCGGGTTTCTTAATTCTTTTTCTCCATCGGGAATGGGAATGTAAAACGGGTTTTTCCGTTGTGTATTGCCGATCGGGCAAACAAAGACAAATCCCATTTTGCGGTTAAATTTATCCTGACTGACAACAAGCGCAGGGCGGGTTCCCATCTGCTCATGTCCTGCCTGGGGGTCAAAGTTAAGGCGAATAAAGTCACCTCGTTGGGGAATATAGTTTACCACACTTCTTCTCCTTCTGGCTTACCCCAAGATATTTCTTCTCCGCCATCTTCGATCTCACCTGCTAGCAATTCATCCAAGGAGTATTCTGGAGAATGAGACCTTGGATATAGCACCAGTTTGCCATTTTCTACCCGGCAAATCATTGTATCATTTACCTTCAGTCCCAACCGATCGGAAATATGTTGGGGAATGCGGAGTGCTAATGAGTTGCCCCACTTGTCAATTTGCGTCTGGGTTTCCATGACTGACTCCCACGAGATAATAGATGAATATTTTATCACGATCGACCCTGTTTTATGTAAAAACAGGGTTTCTTAATTCCCCCAGATGCACCCATTCCACCCTCAATACTTCTCAGTTAATAATCTGTCATTGCGAGGGGGAACACAAACTAACATTTTAAAGCTCACCACCAGGACTCCCCCGAAGCAATCTCATACGGGGCGGGGATTGCTTCGGGGGGGTTAACTCAGTGAAGCATAAGTTAATCGCGAAGGACCCCCCTCGCAATGACAAATGTCCCTGCCGCCATGCAAAACCTACAAAGATTGATTCCACCCTACCCTTGGTAGAATGTTAAACCGGTATTGCCATAAACCTTCTGGCGACAAATTTCTAAGGTCTCATTTCCCGCAAAGGGCGATCGCTCCGAATTATGTTCCACTGCCATCTCGCCGCCGGGTGCTAAAATCTGGTAATGGCCGATCGCCTCCAAGACAGGTTCATATAAATTGCTTTCATAAGGGGGGTCGAAATAGATGCGATCGAACTGTTGTCCTGCTAGCTTTTCCAATTGCTTCACTACATCTCCCCGCAATACTTGAAATAGTTCTGGATCGGATGCGACCATTTGCCAATTTTGGCGGATAATACTGCAAGCGCGAGGGGACTTTTCAATTCCCACCACCCAGGCGGCCCCCCGACACAAAGCTTCGGCACCCATTGAACCGTTCCCAGCACATAAATCTAACCACCGACAACCAGCTATGTGACCCTGCCAGATATTGAATAATGCCTCCCGCACCCGTCCTGTTGTCGGTCTAGTTGCTTGTCCGGGTAAGGTTTTTAATTGGCGGTTGCCGTATATTCTCACGCTCATATTTAGCCGTATGATGGGGACAGTATTCGTAGGTTGGGTTGACGTTAGGAAACCCAACAGGATCAATGCTAACCAAATATATTGGTTGGGTTTCGTGCCTCTACGATGGCGCCAACAAAATATACCCGGAACGGGATCGACTTGTGCTTTTTGCGGAAGCTTTCATGTGTCATTGCGAGGGGAGTTTTCACTCGATAGTTTAATACTCACACGGCGAGTACCCCGAAGCAATCCCCTAACCAACGCCAGAGATTGCTTCGGGGGGTTACTCGTGAAATATTTTGCTCTTTCAATGATCCCCCCCCTCGCAATGACAATTATTTTCTGGTCAAAAAAGCGCAGTTCCAGCACCGTAGGAGTATATATTGGTTGGGTTGAGGCACGAAACCCAACCTACGATTTGAATTAAGCAGCAACCTTGGTTTGCAATTGACTGACAAAGTTAGAAAGCATTTGCAACCCATTGCTAGAGGACTTTTCCGGGTGGAACTGCACTGCCATCATGTTATCACGGGCGATCGCGGCAGTTACGGTTTGACTGCCGTGGGTAATAGTTGCGGCGCGGACCTGGGGGTCAACTGGGTCTACATAATAGGAATGAACGAAATAAACCCAAGGGTTAGCAGGGATTGTTTGCCAGAGAAGCACATCTGATTGAGTAAATTCTAGCTGGTTCCAGCCCATGTGGGGTATAGTAATGTTTGGTTCCGATTGAAATCGGCGCACTTTACCCGGGATAATGCCTAAACCCGGTTCCTTCCCTTCTTCGCTGCTGTCAAACAAGATTTGCAAACCCAGACAGATGCCTAAGAACGGTTTCCCACTGGCGATCGCCTCTTTTATCGGATCCTCTAACCCGCGCGATCGCAGGTGTTGGACGGCAGGGTCAAAGGATCCCACTCCCGGCAATAGCACCGCATCTGCCATTGCTATTTCTCGGGGGGAATCAGTTATTTTCGGTTTGGTACCTGCGTTCTCCAGTCCTTTACAGACGGAATGGAGATTTCCCATATCGTAGTCTACCACGGCGATAAATGACATGGCTCGATTTCCTTGAAAGCTGAACTCTCTGTATTATATAATATTTTCATCATTATCGTTAACCCCATATTCCCATGACCCGCAAAATCCTGCTCACCTCCTTTGACACCTGGTTGTCCCATCACAAATCTAATGCTTCTGACGATCTCTTAATCGAAGTTGCTAAACTAGATGATATCCCCTATGAGTTGCACCTGTTACGGCAGTTGCCGGTGGATATTCGCGCAGCAAGCGATCGGGTGCTGGCCCAGATCGACCAGTTGCAACCGGATGCGATCGTCTGTTGCGGGATGGCCGAGAGTCGCAAGCAACTCAGCGTGGAATCAAACGCTAGGAGAGAGACGGTGCTGAAAACGCCCATAAATCTGGATAAATTGTTAGTAGGTTTAGATGACGTGCAAATCAGTCACGATGCCGGCAGGTTCGTCTGCGAAGGACTTTATTACTCCGTATTGCAGGCGATCGCCGAAAATAATATATCCAGCAATTGTATTTTTGTCCACGTTCCTCTCCTGACTCCCGATAATTCAGTGCAAATGCAGTCCGAGTTATTACAAATTCTTCAAAGAATGGGAAGCATGGGATAAGATAATGTAGGGTGGGCACTGCCCACCTTCCGGGGTGCATCTACCAGTGCGCAAATTATCTGCACGTAATTTTCCCTAATGATCCTGTTAAGATAGCAGTTATAATGGTCAAGCATATAATAACAGGATAAATGGCAAAAGAGGTAGTTCTTAGTGTGGCAGTGCGACCTTTACCAGGACAGTTGAATGCAGTTCCCGTATTTAACAGCAACAGTCCCGAAGTGGTGCTAACTGAGGGCATTTTACTCTCTACTTTTCCTCCAGCAGGCATGCGATCGCCCGCAAGTCACCTGAACTTTCCTTTCCAGGGACGGTTTGACATCTTCGCCCATCATATCGCCAAAGGGGAAGGAGAAAAGACCCTTTACTTGGGAATAATTTTGTCTAATCCCGGGATCGAGTCGGTCACAGTAGAGATATTACAAGCAGCAAGTTATCTCAGTCAACCAGATGCGCCCTTTATCGAGTTACCGCCTTTGCTGGAAAATACTTTTGGTACCGTTTACTCCGGACCGGGCGATCGCGCCACTTTCGACATCCTGCGGGGAAAGCGACAACTGGAATTTCCCGCTCAGATGGTAATTCCAGGCCACTCAAGTAAGATGTTACTTAACCTGCCAATTACCGTGCGATCGCTGGTGCCCCCAATTAACGGGCGATCGACCTTGATGCGGTTGCGGAGTAGTGGGAAAATATATGCAGCCAGTTTGGCGATGTTTGCCAGAACTAATGCCGATGGAAATGGCCCCAGTTTAGCAGCATGGCAGGAATTGTTGGAAACAGGGGAGTTAGCAGGACCGCGAGAACCGAAACCGACGAGGCCCGATCGGGCGACAGGAGAGATAAGATATGGTAGGGTAGCGGGGGTAGGGCGAGGTTCCCAATGGCAAGGGAAAATAGTAGATGATAATCAAAGCAATTATTTAACCATTCCCGAACCCGGCCAAGCATTTGCTTATGGGATTAGCACCCTGTTAGCTGGTACTCTGGGGACGCAGCAAATTCAAAGTGCGCCGATGTTGGCCCGTTACCAGGATACAGCATATCAAGCCCATGGAAATTATGGAGTCCAATATAGTCTCTCTTTGCCACTTTATAATCCCAGGAAGGAAGAACAACAGGTAGCGATCGCCTTCCATTCTCCCATAAAAGAAGACCAACTGACAAAAGGAGGATTGAGATTTTCAGCAGGTCGAGGGGTTGCCTTTCGGGGAACCATCCGCCTACAGTATAATGATGACGGAGGAATTCCCCAAACTCGGTATCTGCATGTGGTGCAGCGCCGGGGCGCCCTGGGGGAACCTTTGGTAAAATTGTCAATGGCAGGGGGAGAAAAACGCTTAGTGCAACTAGACTTCCTCTATCCGCCAGATGCGACACCACCCCAGGCGATAACTATTAGCTAGGCGCTTCGCGCCTGGAAACACTAAAGTGTTTACTACGAACCAGGGGAAACACTAAAGTGTTTACTACGAACCAGGGGAAACACTAAAGTGTTTACTACGAACCAGGGGAAACACTAAAGTGTTTACTACGAACCAGG
>JBFRWI010000041.1:0-33625 GCA_051439505.1 Hormoscilla sp.
CGTTGTATGTGCCCGCATCCAGGCCAGTGAAGCTGTAGTTACCATTGGGCCCGGTGATGGTGGACCGTTCGTTGTTATCCAGGATGTTGTTGTTGTTGGCATCCAGGAAGATCGTGAAACCTTGCAGTCCTGGTTCCCCGCCATCGCGGATACCGTTCTCATTGCTATCTAGGAACTTGACACCGCTGATATTGACTGGCAGTTCGGCGTTCCCGAAGTTCACTCCCGTCCGGTCTTGCCCTGCTGGCAGCACGATGGTCGGGTTGCTTGTGGTTTGTTGGAAACCTACTTGCTGCACTTCCCGCACGTTGTAGGTGCCCGCATCCAGGCCGTCGAAGCGGTAGTTTCCATTGGGCCCGGTGATGGTGGACCGTTCGTTGTTATCCAGGATGTTGTTGTTGTTGGCATCCAGGAAGATCGTCCAACCTCCCAGTCCTTGTTCTCCTCCATCGCGAATGCCATTTTCATTGGCATCTAGGAACTTGACACCACTGATGGAACTTACTGGCTCAATACAACCAAAGTTGACGTTCGTCCGACTTTGTCCGGGCGTCAGAGACACTGTCACCAGATCTGGACCAGTTGCTACGAAACCATCCGTATGCACTGCCCGCACGTTGTATGTGCCCGCATCCAGGTTGGTGAAGCTGTAGCTGCCATTGGGCCCGGTGACTGCTGAGCGTTCGTTGTTATCCAGGACGCCATTGTTGTTGGCATCCAGGAAGATCGTGAAACCTTGCAGTCCTGGTTCCCCGCCATCGCGGATACCGTTCTCATTGCTATCTAGGAACTTGACACCGCTGATATTGACTGGCAGTTCGGCGTTACCAATGTTTACAATGTTGGCGGTAATGACGATCGTCTCAGGGGGGGTAGTTTGCTCGAAACCTGGTTGTAGTATTTCTCTGACTGTATATCTGCCTGGATCGAGGTTGGAAAAGTCATAGTTCCCATTGGCATCAGTGATCGTCCTGAGTTCATCATTGTCAAGGATGCCATTGTCGTTCTCATCCAGGAAAATCGTCCAACCCTGAAGACCGGGTTCCCCTGGTTGTTGTATCCCGTCGCTATTATTGTCGAGAAATTTGATTCCTCTGATATTTGACATAGTGCCTCACACCTGTGTGACTATTTATTTATTTAAAGTATCGCCTGCTAGAGAATATCGTGCTCAACTTTGGCGATCGCCTGATGATTCCGTCAGTCTAGCAGCCATCTAGAGTCCTGGATCCATTTTGATGTTGCCAGAATATACCGGGATTCAAAATCGATCCTACTGATTTCGGATTATACTCCAGATTTTTGCCACCATAAACTTAGATGCTCTCTGGCTTTTTGTCAAGGGGGGGGGAGCAAGAGCAAACAGCAAACAGCAAACGTAAAACCATATTTATTCATTCCAAGTACAATGAAGACAAATTGCTCAAACTCTCAGACCCTCATGATTCCTACCGTTATCGAACAATCCGGTCGTGGCGAACGTGCTTTTGATATCTACTCCCGGTTGTTGCGGGAGCGCATTATCTTCCTGGGACAAGCGATCGACGCCGATGTGGCCAATCTCGTTGTGGCCCAACTGCTGTTTCTAGACGCCGAAGACCCAGAGAAGGACATTTATCTCTATGTCAACTCACCGGGCGGCTCTGTCACAGCTGGTATGGGAATTTTCGACACCATAAATCAGATCCGTCCTCATGTTTGTACCATCTGCGTAGGATTAGCCGCTAGCATGGGTGCTTTTCTGCTGAGCGCCGGTGCCAAGGGAAAGCGCATGAGTCTGCCTCATTCCCGGATCATGATCCATCAACCCCTAGGTGGTGCTCAGGGACAAGCGACTGACATTGAGATTCAGGCTAAGGAAATACTATATCATAAGCAACGACTGAATGAGTTGTTGGCTCAACATACTGGTCAACCGCTAACACGGATCGAGCAGGATACCGAACGGGATTTCTTCATGTCGGCAGCAGAAGCAAAGGACTATGGCCTCGTGGACCAAGTGATTAGCCGCCGGCCATCGGCGACTAAGCCGGTGGCCGCAAGTTAGCGCGAACCGTTCCGGAGAAATCGGGTGTAGTTCAGATCCTGCACCCGACCGGTATAATGTCAAAATAGGCCCTGGTTCGGTTGCGGTTGAGATTGCAGGTAATCCAGGAATTCCTGTAATTGCTGACAATTAAGAAGGAACCGCGATCGCTGGTTGTAGGTTTGTACTAGATATTCTCGCCCTTGCTCTTCAGTCCAGTCCAAACGCTTGAGTTCGAGGGTAGTTTGGGAGTAGGCTTGCAGGTAGTGCCAAAATTCCAGCAACTGATCGTCGTTCAGGAGCGATCGCTCTGGTTGGCCATATATCCCGTCAAGATATTTTCTTTCTTTGTCAAGATCCCAACCCACCTGCTCTAGCTCAACTGTAATTTTATCGCTCACATCCAAGTAATCGAACGATGAAGGCGATGCCTGGGTAGTCTCATCCGACATCCCATCGGTTTGACTAGACTGACGCTCGTAACCGGCAGACCAAATTTCGGCATCGTTAGGATCGCCGGTTGCATCTGTAGGTTCTGCGATCGCCCCTAATACATTGTCGATACTATTGGAAGAGTTGCTAGTAACATATACAGAGGCATCAGCAGCTACGGTCTTAGGGGTTGACCGGCGGTCAAAGGAACTGCTATGGGTACCGGTGGTAATAGGAGTTGTGGGCGGGTTGCTGGAAACAGATGTTTGCTTTATCTGGGAAACAGGGGTTTGAGGTTGGGTCGGTGCTGGTGGGTCCGACACTATTCCCAAAACTGCGATCGCTCTCGCACGTGCTTGGTCTTCTGCCTGTTCTATACTAGAGGCCCCTGCCATACCAGAAGCTAAGGTAACTCCCCCAACCTGAACCAGGACGCGAACTATATAAGTCCCCCGTTCGACCAGCAGCAACTCAGAAATTAAACTACCAGTTGGATAATGGGCGCGGAATTGAGTACACATAGGGTTATCAGATGTCTTGTGAATACGGCGCGCGCGATCGCAGCAACTCGTCGCCTAGCTGCTGCCAGGTAAATCAGGCTATCAAGTTCCGGCATGATTCACCATTATGTTACCATAACCCAAAAATGTCAAAAAGGGATCTATGATAAGTAGTCGTGCAAAATTATTTTTAGATTTGAACTTTTAGTCAACAAGGCTAGAACCCTTGATCTGTAATAATCTGAAGCTCTCTGGAGTCCAACTACGAACTACGAACTACGAACTACGAACTACTTATCATACCCCCGAACCCTCAAAGACGATCGATCCTGAAAAGAGCCATAGCGGACAATGCTAAAAGATAATCCGGCCTTGATGAGTGACGCTAACCGCCTACTATTCCTCCAGAAAGTGCCAATTTTTAGAGAAATAAAGAGCGAAGTTTTCCTGGAGCAACTGGCGACCAACTTAGATGAGGTTGTATTTCCATCCGGTCACTGCATTTTTACTCAAGGGGAGGAAGGGCATTTACTTTACATTCTGGTAGAGGGCAAAATTAAGATTCATATTGAGGATTTACCCCTCGCCCAGTTAGAACCAGTAGCATATTTTGGCGAGATGGCTTTGCTGGCTTCTCAGCCCCGTTCGGCTTCCGCGATCGCGGTTTCGGACTCTAGGTGTTTAGTCTTAACTCAAGAACAAGTATATCAAGCGATCGAGTCAAGTCCATCAGTATCCATAAACATAATTCGGGTACTATGTCAGCGAGTGAGAAAGCTAAATCGGATGTTTGGAGCATCGGAAGACAGATTTTACGAGATAGTTAAAAGGCAAGTATTATGATGCGGGTTCAATCAAACTTACAACTGCTGCAAGAAGTACCAATTTTTAGAGAAATAGAGCAGCCCAAATTCCTGTCACCAATCGCGGCAAACCTAGAAGAGGTTGAGTTTGCCGCTGGACACACGATTTTCAAACAAGGAGAATCAGGGTCATTACTTTACATTGTCGTGTCTGGTACGATTCAGGTTCACATTGGTGGTTTGCAGCTAGCAAAATTGGGGCCAGGAGACTATTTTGGTGAGATGTCTTTATTTGACTCAGAGCCCCATTCTGCTTCAGTAACGACGCTAGAAGTATCTAAATGTTTAGTATTAACCCAGCAGTTAATTTATCAAGTCATTAAGTCAAGCCCGGAGATTGGACTGAACGTAATTCGCATCCTCTGTCAGCGCGTCCGCAAACTGAACCTGCATATTAGCGCGTGGTTGCGAGGTCTGCTCACAGTTGCTTGGGCAGATAACGAATACAGTCAGGAAGAAAAAGATTTAATTCAGGGGCTGATTAAAGATGACCTCGGTCCCAATACGAATATCGGCGCTCTCAAGCCAATTGCGGCACCAGAGTTAGCCGTTGCTTTGGCGGGTGATTTCCCAGTAGCGGAGAATTTCTTGAGGACTGCTGTGATTGTGGCCTTAGCCAATGGGACTTATTCTGAAGCAGAAGACCGAGTATTGCGCGAATTCTGTACGGCATTAGGTCAAACAGAGGAAATTCTCGATACCCTGAGACTGCTCCTGATTGATAATGACATAGAAAAGCAAAAGCAGCACAAAGACTTAGTACATACTTTGCAGTCTAAGTTTCCCCATGGAGATGTCTTGCATCCAGTTCGCAAATGGTTGGATGAAATGGATATTAATACTCCTTATACGGCCAAATTTTTGTGCAAAATGATTCCCGCCCAATGTCCCTTTGAGCGGGATATTACCCTATTTGGTCACAAGGTTGTGCATATTCCTCCCATGTGTAAGATCAACCCTTTGTACGAGCAGTTAGTGGGCCTGCGGTTCCGGGCACTGTCCTATCTAGCCGATCAATGTGGAGAGGACATCTCTAGTTACATATAGCAACAGTCAGGCTAATGGCTACAATTAGCCATTAGCCACTCGTGAAGATTACTCATGAATCCAAGACTTCAAGCTGGGTTCCCAACTGACGAGTTCTTCTTCTTTGAACCAGAGGTTAATTTCCCGCTGTGCGGTCTCTATGGCGTCTGACCCGTGGATGAGATTGCGACCAACATCAACGCCAAAGTCTCCACGAATGGTTCCGGGTTCAGCGGTGAGGGGGTTAGTGGCACCGATGATTTTTCTGGCAGACGCCACGACGCCATCACCTTCCCAAACCATAGCAACGACGGGTCCAGAAGTGATGAACTCAATTAAACTGGAAAAAAAAGGTCTTTCTTTGTGGACCTCGTAATGCTTTTCCGCCAGTTCGCGGCTGACGTTCATTAGCTTCAAGCCCACTAGGGTAAAGCCTTTGGCCTCAAACCGGCGGATAATATCGCCTACGAGCGATCGCTGGACTCCATCAGGCTTAATGGCTAAAAAAGTTCGTTCCATGGCAGTCTCCTCTTGGCATTATATGGGGTGGCGATGTCTCCACCGGTGGAGACACCGCCCTAGTCGGCGATTTGGGATCATTTGAGCATGCTCATGATTCGATCGCGACAAATATTATATTATCAGAGTGCGGAGTTATTTTTTCCGATCTGTGGCACGGGCGTCCCCACTGTGGCGCGGGCGTCCCCGCCTGAGCGAGTGCCATAGATCGCACATTCGGTGTTTGGCCGCATATTGATGACCAGTGGTAACGGGTAGAAGCAATTCCAGATTTAAGCCGTGAGGCGAAGACAAAAATGGAGCTAGAGGTAGAAATGAATCAAACTTATCTTGACTCAAAGGTTAAAGTTATTCCCAAGGAGGCGGCACTGGTAAAACAAGAAAAGACATCTGTGTGGACGATCGAGGCTTCTGAGGAATTATATCGGATTAATGGCTGGGGAGAACCATATTTTTCGATTAACGCAGCGGGTCACGTGACGGTTTCGCCCAAAGGCGATCGGGGAGGTTCCCTAGACTTGTATGAACTGGTTGAGGCCCTCAAGCAGCGCCACCTGGAACTGCCGATATTAATTCGCTTTTCTGATATTTTAGCAGATCGGCTAGAACGGTTGCAAGCTTGTTTTGCTAAGGCGATCGAGCGTTACAAGTATCCAGGTATCTATCAGGGAGTGTTTCCAGTCAAATGCAATCAGCATCGCCAGCTAGTTGAGGATTTAGTAGCATTTGGCCAACCGCATCAATTTGGTCTAGAAGCCGGTTCTAAGCCAGAATTGATGATTGCCTTAGCAACCTTAAATAGTCCGGAAGCCCTGCTCATCTGTAATGGCTACAAAGACCGGGAGTACATAGAAAAGGCAATTCTAGCTCAACGTTTGGGGAAAAAAATTATTATTGTTCTCGAACAGCTCTCGGAAGTCCAGATGGTCATTGCCGCATCGCGAGAACTAGGCATTAAGCCAATTGTGGGGATTCGTGCTAAACTGAGTACCCAAGGAATGGGCCGCTGGGGAAAATCAACGGGCGATCGGGCGAAGTTTGGCTTGACAATTCCTGAGATAATCGAGGCCGTAGAGCAGCTCCTCCGAGCAGAAATGCTGTCTTCATTACAGCTGTTACACTTTCATATAGGTTCTCAAATTCCTGCCATCATCGCGATCAAAGATGCCATTCGAGAAGCCAGCCAGATTTATGTAGAATTGGCGAAGCTGGGAGCTAAGATGAAATATCTGGATGTCGGGGGTGGATTGGCAGTAGACTACGACGGGTCAAAAACAAATTTCTACGCCTCGAAAAACTACAATATGCAAAATTATGCCAATGATATTGTAGCAGAGGTGAAGGAAGCCTGTGCCGAGGCCCAAGTGGATGTGCCGGTATTAGTGACGGAAAGTGGCAGGGCGATCGCGGCCCATCAATCAGTGCTAATTTTTGACATTTTGGGCACCAGTGATGTCCCCACAGAAACACCAGAACCAGCGACAGATAAAGAGCATCTGATTATCCGCAATCTGTGGGAAACTTACCAATCAATCACCGTGGATAACTATCAGGAAAGCTACCATGATGCCCTCCAATTCAAAGAAGAAGCCATCAGTCTGTTTAACTTTGGCTATCTCAGCCTGCCTCAGCGAGCCAGGGCCGAGCGACTTTATTGGGCTTGTTGTACTAAAATTGGGGCGATCGCTCGCGAGCAGGAATACGTGCCAGATGATTTGGAAGACTTAGAAAAAAACATGGCATCGATTTACTACATGAACATGTCGGTATTCCAGTCAGCACCAGACAGTTGGGCAATTAATCAGCTATTTCCCATTATGCCCATCCATCGACTGGATGAAGAACCCACGCGACGGGGGACATTAGCCGATCTGACCTGCGATAGCGACGGTAAGATTGACCAATTTATAGATTTGAGGGATGTTAAACATGTATTAGAAATGCATCCTCTCAACCCAGGCGAACCCTATTATCTGGGACTGTTCCTTGGGGGTGCCTATCAGGAAATAATGGGCAATTTGCACAACCTGTTTGGCGACACAAATACAGTCCAAATTGCCTTGACTCCCAAAGGCTACCAGATCAAACAAGTTGTCAAGGGCGATCGGATCGCAGAAGTATTGGGTTATGTCCAGTACGATGCCGAAGATTTAGTCGAGAGTATCCGCCAGCAGGCAGAAACAGCACTGCAAGAAGGAAAAATTACAATCGCCGAATCTCAGATGTTACTGGAAAATTACGAGCGGAGTTTAAGCCGCTATACCTATTTATCGAGTTAGCATCATAGCTAATGGCTAACGATCGAAGACAATTAGCCATTAGCAGTAACTATTAACCTTCATTCGCTAGCAGATCGGCGATCGCCTGTCCTTCTGCGGGAGTATAAGGAGGTGGAACTTTACGGGCATCAGTAATCAGCCAATCTAGACCAGCTGAGTGCATATCAATAGAGGAACCGGTTTTATCCACACAATAACGCCCAAACACCAGCTTATCCACCAAGCGGATACCCTTACTCAAACGGGAATATTCAAAAATTATGCTATTTTCCACCACTGCGCCGCTACAGATATGACAATTGGGACCGATCATAGTTGGTCCGATAATCTTAGCGCCATCTTCAATGCGAGTCATGCCACCAATGTATACCGGTCCTTTAATCTCAACTTTGTCCCAGTTGACCACCAGATTCAGACCCGTGTGGATCCCGGGTGCCACTTCAATACCGGGAATTGACACATTTTTGATCTTTCCTAGCAGAACATCCCGCACGGCCCGCCAATAGTCTGGTACTTTACCAATGTCCACCCATTGAAAGTCCATGGTAATCCCATAAAAGGGCGCACCCATCTCTACCAGTTTAGGAAACAGTTCACTACCGATATCGTACTCTTGCCCTGAAGGGATGTATTCTAACACTTCTGGTTCAAAAATATAAATCCCAGTGTTAATGTTGGTACTGAGGGCTGCTTCGATGGAAGGCTTTTCCTGGAAGGCTTTAATCCGCCCTGTTTCATCGGTCACCACAACCCCGTAGCTGGACACTTCCTCTCTGGGTACAGATTTCATTACCACGGTGGCGATCGCCCCTTTTGATTTGTGCCAATTGACAGCGGCGGTTAAATCCAGGTCAATCAGGGCGTCTCCACATAAGACCACAAAGGTATCGTCAAAGAAGGGGTTGTGGTCCTGAATGCGCCGCATACCACCGGCAGAACCCAGAGCCTCACCTACCAATTTACCATCTTCTTCGATCTTACCTTCAAAGGAATAGGCGATCTGAACGCCAAACCGTTGACCGTCACGGAAGTAACTCTCAATTTGTTCGGCCAGGTGGCTGACATTGACCATGATTTGGTCAAAACCGTGCTGGCGCAAGAGTTCCAGTAAAAATTCCATCACTGGTTTTTGCAGGATAGGAATCATCGGTTTGGGAACGATATGAGTGATTGGCCGGACACGGGTTCCCTTTCCAGCCGCCAGAATCATGGCTTTCATGAATTTTTATGTCTTAAATGAATATACTGCGGTCAATTGACATCAATGTCCAAGCAAACTCTAGGGATCCTAGGTCACAGGCTACAGGCTACAGGCTACAGGCTACGCTACTGCCGATCGGCGCTGCCGTCACCCCAGCGTAACACGTATGCATTTAGTAGAGTAGCCTTCGCCCAGGAGGGGCGGGCCGTGCAATGCAAGCGATCGCACCCTCTCTGGATAATACCCTGAGATGAAGCAGATCGGGAGTAAATGGAGTGATAGTTGTCTTTATCTAATTAATGGGAACCGTTGGTGTCAACGCTCGTGCCCTGATTAGGATCCCCGGTGTTTCTGGACATAATACCCAAATCACTCTCTACGCATAATAGGATCATTTGCGTTTGCTATATAATTACTAATTAGTGATAATTTATATATTCTTTTTTTTATTTGCACTTAAATATTTCCCTTCCCAAGGAGTTAAAAATTGTTAATTAAAGAGTGCTGCGGATCTTCAAATCCTGATAGAATTCCTCTTGGGATAATTCAACCTTAGACTGAGCTGACAGCAACAGTAATGCCCAAAAAACACCAACTTTGTCCTGTTTTGGCTGCGATGCCAACAGATGTTCCAGGTCCAACCAATCAGATCCTTGAGTCATTTGAGACCAGTTTAAGCTGAGAAAATGTTCCAATTGCTCGGCAACTTCAGACAAATTTTCTTGGTGAGCCAGTTGGCTAATAGCACGAGCAGTTTCAGCTCGGTTGAGAGAACTTTTGCGTCGTGTGGGAATTCTTTGAGGCTGCTGTGCCATAGTTTTAGTCATCAGTTGCAACTGCTCGATCAATTCCTGTAATGTCACTCGACGTTGCTGAGGTGGTCTGGCGACGGCGCGACGTCGCAACTGGCGTTCTAGATGCAGGGGCAACTTTTGTTTGAGTGAAGCATCTGATGGATCTTCGGACTCAAACTCCTCTGGGAACATTTCGGAATTTTCTGGAACTGGAGCAAGACTATCAGCTTTCAGCAGAACTAACATTGATGCATACAAAAAAATTTGCCCCGATTGGGATAACTCAGCTTCAACAGTTATAGTATCATCATTGCTATTGAGTGCCCTTAACTGACTCAACACCCGGTCAATCACATCAATCACCTGTACGTCCCAGGGGTCGATTTCTCCTCGCTGGGCCATATCAATCAGCAAAGCAATGCCGATCTCCTCTGGACGATAGGAAATCTGGGAATCTTGCATCTGTCCGATGCTATTGAAATTCCCAGAAGAGACCCTTTCATTAGTAATGCCGTAGTCCCGATCGAGGTTCTCGCTTATACCAGGTGATAGCTCAGAATTCATTTGACTTCGATCCCAACAAAATAGACAGTTGCTAACATAATCCAGCTCGTTAGTATCACGCTTCACGCCAATCTCCAAATTCTCTGGGACTTTGTCAATGCAGAAGCCGTCATCTGAACAACAGTTGAGACTTTGTTATTGTGATTATACCCGATCGCTCTCCTGGACAGCAGGTGGCAGCTTTGCTTGAAAATCTTGCAATTGTATTTTGTAGCTCTCAAGATCTTGCTCTAAGAGATCGATCTGCTTATCTCTTTCTCGAACTGCCTTGACACCTTGACGAGATACCATCATATCTTGCAACCGGCTCCAGACACTAAAAATCCAAGCTAAAACTGCTCCTACTCCCATTGCCAGAATCAGTTCAACAGCAAGAGGAGCTTGTATTTGAACTCCTTCGACGAGTTTAACAGTGGCAGGTTCCGTATTTTGCAGGCTGAATATAATCAGGGCCAAGCCAAATACAAAAATGAGCAAAAAATTAATTTGTTGTCGCATGGCGCTATTGGTGAAAAACTTCTCTTACAATTCTTGCAATTATAGCAAATGATAGCTATTTTAACATTGGATATGTAGTTTAAGAAAATCTCGCTCTTCTCAAAGCTCAAGCAAAATTCGTAAAAGTCAATGGTTCATGACTATTAAGCCATGAACCGCTAACCACAAACAATTGTACCAATATCCCGCTCGATTAACTGCTACATTCTCGACATCGGCATGGTAAATTATTACTGTTGATTGCGAAATTTTGACGCCAGTTGCAAAATTTTTTGCCAGTGCTTTTGTACTTGTTTGGGTTTACATTGGAGAGATGAGGCAATCTCAGTCTCGCTGACACCAGATTTTTTGAGCTGCAATATCTGTTGCTGTTCTGGGGAAAGTTTTTCTACAAAATTAGACCAATTAGCAGCTGTCATGCCCAGATTTTGCTCTAGATCGGCACCCAACCATTGATGCACTAGCTGCCATTGGTGAGAACGGGAGAACTTTTCTACATGATACTTGAATCGCTGTTGCAGGTAATCCCGCTGACGCGGTGAAAGACCGAGGGCGCGATCGATCTCTGAAGCAGGGAAGTCTTGGAGTTTAAGATTGAGATAATCAATACATTCAAATTGTTTTTGAGATTCCAGGTATTGCATCAGTTCCGAGATCACCCGATCGCGCAATATGTCTTCAGATGGATCGACCACAGCAGCAACCATTTTCTCCCGGACCTGGGCAATGGCGGGGTTACGGCTGTGAATTTCAGCTTCTTCTCCCTTGCCAGATTCTACAGCCATTTCAATATCTAGGGACATTTCTGGGGGTTGGCGGCGAGCAAAATTCTGAGCCCGCAGTACGATCAACCTCTGGGTTATTCCCCGTGGCAAATTTATTTTCCGCTTGGCATAATGCTCAGTAAAAGTCATATATTCTGCCAATTCCAGTCTGGTACGGGGGGTGTAATCTTCTGGTAGTTGATGTTCTCTCCGGAAGGCTTTCAGGGTTTCGACGTAGAAGCTTTGCAGGAAATCTTCAATCAGATTGTACCGGGCATTGAAGCCTAACTGAGAACTGTTATTGGTTATATGGCTGTAAATCATTACGCTCAGGTTGCTGTGTAGTTCGCTGCGCCCTTGAAGAGAACCTAGTTGATAATATTCTAGACATTGAGCCAACCGATGTCGTGCTAATGTCAGCTGCCAGGAACTGATAATGCCAGAGCGAGCGATGCGATCGCTCTTGTCACAAATCCGCTGCACTTCGGTAGCTATCCGAGTTATCACTGCACGAGCTGATTTACTGGTAGTTGTCCCGATCGCCGCCTGCAATTGAGTCCATAGTACCTCAACTAAGGCGATTGTGTCCATAGCTGTCTCGGTCGGGGTAAAAACAGGCTGACCTTGATAACTAGCAGAGTCTTTGACTGGCGGCAAATCTACAAGGGACTGGCTGCAAGGATTTACTTGTGTGGCGTTCATCATCGCTTCTCCTCTGGGTGAGTAGTTTTTGTTGCTCTCTACAATTCGACTGTAGGCAACCATAACTCTCACTCTCTAGGAGCATGTACAGTTCCTGATAGGAACACAGGTTCTGGGAATATAGGACTATGAAGATCCAGGAAGTTCTGGTAGCTATAACCCTTGCCACTCCAAGACTAGAGGCTGTTTCCGCCAGCCCAGGGGGGGTGAGTCCCGGTAGCGTGACAATCGAGAAACTGTCCTGCCGTTCTTTTCCCGCAGAGGTCACCCATCAGGGGGAGCTTGGCTAAAGGAGGGGACTAAATCCATGCTGCTGCTGCTTCCCAGCCCAGTCCTTGCCGGACGATCGCCAGCTCATTATTTGTAAAGTCCAGAATGGTGGAAACCTGATATGTCAGTTCGCAGGAGTCATCGACTATCACGTCTACCAATTTTTCCAGACTGTCAAATAGTTCAGCTGTCGAGGTATAATCTGATGTCTTGGGTGCTGGTGCCATCTCTTCGGAACCCACTAAATGAGCTGAAGTCGAAATAATGGGATTGCCTAATTCCTTGAGTAATTCCTGGCACACGGGATGAGCGGGAACGCGAATGCCGGTGGTTTTGCGTTTCGGTGCCATCACCAGTCGCGGCACCAATTTGGTGGCTGGCAAGAGGAAGGTGTAGGGCCCTGGAATCAGATGTCTCATAATCCGATAAGCCGAATCCCTGACGGTGGCATAACTGGCCACATTAGACAGGCTGGAACATAAAAAGGTCAAGGGCTTATCGTTAGACAGCTGCTTGATGCGCCTGACTCGTTCTACTGCCGATTTCACGTTAAGATCGCAACCGATCGCATAAACTGTGTCCGTGGGATATAACATCACGGCACCATCCCGAAGAGCATCCCTAATCTCTTCTATCAGGCGTCTTTGGGGTGTTTCGGGATGGACTATGTAGATGGTGGCCATATTGATATTGCTGATAATTATTAAGGATGAACAAGTTAGCTTATCTGGAATGTCCTACTGGCATTGCCGGTGATATGTGCTTAGGGGCACTGGTGCATGCGGGTGTCCCCCTAGATTACCTGATTGATAAACTCTCGAACCTGGGAATTTCTGATGAATACCAGATGAGGGCAGAACTGGTCCAGCGTAATGGCCAGCAGGCAACTAAAGTCTATGTGGATCTATTGTCATCTGACCATTCCCATGATGAACAGGATCGCTCTCACGGGACAAACTCTGAAGAACTCCATTCCCATGCTCCGACACGCCATTTGCCAGAAATCGAACAGATGATTTATACTGCTGGCCTGCCAACCCAGGCAGAAACTTGGAGTTTGGCTGTGTTTCGGAAGTTGGCCTCCGCGGAAGGGGCCGTACATGGCATTCCTCCAGAACGGGTACATTTTCATGAGGTGGGTGCTACGGATGCGATCGTGGATATTGTCGGTACTTGTTTGGGGTTGGACTGGTTGGGCATTGACCGGCTCTATTGCTCGCCTCTACCGACTGGTGGTGGCACGGTGCGGGCGGCCCACGGTAAGTTGCCGGTGCCGGTGCCAGCGGTGCTGAAGCTATGGGAAATGGGCCAGGTTCCGGTTTATAGCAATGGCATAGAGCGGGAACTGGTGACTCCTACCGGAGCGGCGATCGCCACTACCCTTGCCACTAGGTTTGGTCCTCCACCTGCCATGACTATTCATAGCCTGGGGCTAGGTGCCGGTTCCCACTCACTGCCTCTTCCTAATATCCTCCGTTTGTGGATTGGATCGGACCGGCCTGGGGAAGAGGATGTGCCAGGCCCTAATTTAGAAACGATCGGGGTTTTAGAAACGCAAATTGATGATTTGAGTCCCACCGGCGTAGCCTATGTATTTGACGCCCTGTTTGCTGCTGGTGCTGTGGACGTATTTACCCAGCCTATTGTCATGAAAAAGTCCCGACTGGGGGTGCTGCTAACGGTAATTTCTCCTCCAGAAAAGTTGTCAGCTTGTGAAGCTATCCTCTTTCGCGAGACTACCACTTTAGGGATCAGGCGATCGCTCCAGCAGCGCTCTATTTTGCGGCGTGAAATTCAACCAGTGCAGACACGCTATGGTCCCGTGCGGGTGAAGATTGCTTGGACTGGTAATGATATCAGCAATGTCCAGCCAGAATACGAAGATTGCGCCCAGTTAGCTAGAACACATAATCTCCCTTGGCGGCAAGTTCATCAACTGGCGCTGCAATGCTGGGAGCAAATGAAGAGTGATTTGGGCCTCTTGGCTGACTAATGCTGCTTCCTCAGAGTCCGACGTTAGATCTCAAACTTTACCGACAGGGATCCTGCAGAACTGACGACTCTGACTCTTCTGGAGACGGCGACTGATGCTGCTGCTTCGCCAAGCCAATGTTAGATCGGATCTCTTCGCTGTCTGCCCAAGGAGATCGAGGGGTGTGTTATGCAATTACTTCTGGAAAATATTCTCGTTTTCTTACTTCATTGCTTTGAGAAAATACTCGATAATTATCTAAGTCAGCTAGAGATAAATCGGCCCGATTGGCATTATTCATTTCGATCAAATTGTATTTGACATTGTCGGCAGAAATTGTCAATGCTATATTCAATACTTCCATGAAATTTATCACCCATTGACATTCTGATTCCGGATAATCTTGATAGCAATTGAGCAAGTCCGCTATCTTGGCTTCTAAATGTACTCTCGCTGGCTTACATATTAAAATTATTTTCATAATCACAATTACCAGATGCAGTGAATTTCCTTGAGAGAGCAGAATAATGAATAAGCTAGAAGGCGATCGCCTATTTTCGGTTGTTAAATATTCTATGACGCGATTACATGTTCGCAGCAGTAAAGCTTTTGTCAAGATTTGCTCGTGATAATCGTGATAAAGCTTTGCTAACTTGGGAGATAAATTCGCCTTCATCCTCTCGACAAAGACGGGATTGTCTAACTCAAAAGCTAGATATTCTTGGAGACTTTGCTTAAATTCTTTGTAGCTAATTCCTTGAGTTTTTTGAATGAAAAAATCGGCTAGGTTATTATAGCTATGCCGGCCCCGTTTGGATAAAATTATTTTAATTAAGCGCAGCACCCCATTCCCCAAGGTCGTCGGGTTTTTGGGGCTATCCTTTCTCGACTCAGAACGAGCAGTATACATCGCTAGATCGAACTTGAACTGTTCTTTCAGTTCTAGCGATCGCGCCCTGGCAGCGTTCCTTTGTTCTACTGAGTTGTTGAAATTGACATATTGAGGCACTAATAGATAAGCTGCATAACGCTGACTCCAATCTTTCGACCGATCGTCCAGCTGTCCGTATTTAGCACAGAAGAGTTTTAAATCTTGATATTCTTTGCCGTTGATGAATGCTTTTAGCCAGCTTCTCAGTCGCTTGATTGTGGGAGAGTAGCTATATTGTTCGATAATTGGGGCTGTAAAAATTTCCACTAAACCCTGGATCGTTTCGTGCTGTCTGGACTCTTCCCAGTTATTCACTAAGATATAACAGCAACGCTTAATTGTATTAATAAATTCTGACTCGATGTTGGCAAGGATAATATTGTCTAGAGCTTGTTGCGCTTTTGTTTGTTTGGCGCGATCGCCTTCATGAATAAATAGCTGCTTAAATTCCGCTAATACTTTTTCGGGAGGTTGCTGCTTGACAATCTCGATGAAAAAGCCATAGATAATTTCCTGAGACTCAGCAATCTTGAGCCTCAACTGACTTGACTTCATTTGCACATCCATAAAAGAAACCTGGTTGCTCGACCTGAATCACCGGCTACCAGTCTATCGATACAGGGTAAAACTGCTACTGGAGAGAATTATAGGCCATAACTCTCTCCCTAATTAAAAATATCAGATATCTGAGAATGGGGGCAGAGGGACTTGAACCCTCACGACCTTTGGGGTCAACGGATTTTCATCCTCCCGCAGCTTTCGCTGCTGCCATGACCGGCTTTGAGAATTGGACCCTCCCTTTACCCTCGACTTGACGTTAGGGTAGCTCCCGTCGGGCCTCTGCACCTTCCGATTTTGTCATCATTTGTCTATTGACAACTGTTTCGGCTTGGCTCAGGATTGCCTTGTCTGTTGCCAGATTTAGGTTTCCCTGAATTTGAGAGCTTCCACTTGGCCGATTTCTCCACCAAGGCTCAGTTTTCTAAGTCCGTAGCGTCTACCATTCCGCCATGCCCCCTTGGCACGTAAGCTGGGTGGTTTATCTACACAACTTTTTTATCATATCATCATTTATCACTCTGTGCAAGGGGATCTGAAAAAAAATTTTTTCCTCTATGTGCCGGCACCCTTCTATCTTACCCTAGCGGGGAAATTTTGGGGTAGCAAGGGGTAAAATGGTTGAGATAACTGGCATCTATCGCCAATGTGCGAGATTTTGCTTGACATTTGAGGAGCTTTATGGTATATGGACGATAATTCGCTGACTTTGCTGGTGTATGGGGGACTGGCGGGAGCTTACCTGCTGGTGGTGCCGTTGCTGCTGTTTTTCTACCTGAAGCTCCGGTGGTACTCATGCAGTTCCATTGAGCGCCTGTTGATGTACTCGGGGGTGTTCTTGTTTTTCCCAGGTCTTTTGCTGTTGGCCCCGTTGTTGAATTTGAGACCCAGACGACGTCCGATCGCAGGATAAGCATTTGGAGGCCAAGATCGTGCGACGAATTGATGTGATTGGCATTGGTTTGGCAGTTTTTGCCGCTGGGGGGATAGTATATTTGCTCTTCCAGCTGGCGGGACTGGACGGGGTGTCGGCGGGTATCTGGAGTCAGGCGGTGCTGGTGGGTGGGTTGGTACTCTGGGTGCTGACTTACCTGTTCCGCGTTCTGACTCAGAAGATGACTTACAATCAACAGCTCAAAGATTATGAAACGGCTGTTTTGGAAAAACGCTGGGAATCTCTGACGCCGGAAGAAAAAGCTAAATTTCAGGCGGAATTGGAACAGGAAAAGTAATGACTTCGATATCGGAATGCTTTGAAAATCTGCGATCGCGCCATATTCCGGCTCTCATTCCTTTTATAACAGCTGGGGATCCGGATTTAGAAACGACTGCACAAGCGTTGCAGGTTTTAGACAAGAATGGTGCGGATATTATTGAGCTGGGAGTTCCTTATTCTGACCCCTTGGCAGATGGACCGACGATCCAGGCGGCGGCAACTAGGGCTTTGGCGAAGGGAACGAAGTTAGAACAGGTTTTGGATATGGTGGCACGGGTGAGTCCCACCTTGACTTCCCCCCTGATCCTGTTTACCTACTATAACCCGATTTTGCATCGGGGCATAGAAGATTTCCTCGATCGCATTGCTGCTGCTGGGGTGCGGGGGTTGGTGGTCCCGGATCTGCCTTTGGAAGAGGCCCAGGTGGTGCTCGAACCTGCTTCTGAAAGGGGTATTGAAGTGGTTTTGTTGGTGGCACCGACTAGCCCTCAAGATCGAATAGAATCGATCGCCCTTCAGTCTCAAGGCTTTATCTATTTGGTGAGCGTGACGGGGGTCACGGGGATGCGATCGCAGTTGGGAACGCGAGTGGAAGATTTACTCGGACAATTGCGTTCCGTTACTGATAAACCTATTGGCGTGGGTTTTGGCATCTCTAAACCGGAACAGGCTCGTCAGGTGATCGCATGGGGGGCCGATGCGGCGATCGTTGGTAGCGCTATTGTCAGAATGTTGAACGAACAGGGACTTGAGGCGATCGGGCATTTTTGCCAGAGTCTTAAGGATGGAATGCTGAACAAGACTTGATCCCAGTAATTCTTTCTATTCGCTGTTAGAGCGCCGGGGAAAAGATGGAATGCTGAACAAGAGATGATCGGAGAAATTTACTCTCTTCGCTGTTAGCCCGCCGGGGGTATCCCACCCCCGGCTAATAGCTAAAGTCGGTTGAAACCGACTGGGAATATAATAAAACAGATTACTGATTTCTAGCCAGAAGGATCGGGGTAAAAATGGGCGATCGCCTCTACAAAATCAACCCAGTTTATGGCCCCAGTACGTGCCCATAACTGTCCAGATCTGTTCTTATCTCAACTAAACATACCACTGCTTAAATGAGAGCGATCGCCACTTTTTTCAGATTTGAGATTTTTTTCCTTTAAGGTATTCTGAAGGGAATAGCGAGTAATAAATTCTTCAAACAGGTCAAAAAAATTATCTAGTGCTTTCCTCTCATCCTCGGAATAAAAAAGAATAATGTTAGCCCAAGATTGGCTAGTTTGCACATTATATCTTTGGCGAATCCACTCAGGAAACTCCCGAAAATTACGTTCTTGTTCCGTTTCCTGTTCTCCTAAATCATATTTCGCAACACTGTAACCTGACAAAAAAGCCTGAAGGCAAATTATTGAATGTCTTCCCAAGTACATTGCTGGAGCTTTCTTTATTTTTTCGATTATCCCATACAAATCCTGCATTTTACCTCATCCGTTTCCTACTTAATTAAAATTCCTCTTCTCTAATCTGAAAATTTCCCATCCCCATTTCTATGGTAGGAGATGTTAAATTTTGTAACCATTCCTGTCTCCTAACACCACTACCATCTATATTATCAAAAATGATTTCTTCTCCCTCAATGGTAATTGATATTCCTTCATGGTAGCCATTAGTAGCGATTTGCTGCTCTCCTTTGAGATCGTAAATCACGGACCAAGGTAAATCCCGTCTTCCTAAATCCAGCTTTACTTGCTTCCCTTTTACTTTTATGCTTATCAAGAATTCTTTAATTGCTTGACTGCATTCAACACATCGAAAAACTCCATATTGACTGGCAATTGCCGCAATCTCCTTTCTAATGGCATTTAAATTATCCCGATCTAAACTCAAATAAACACTTCCTCTAGAATTACGACATTACCGGTTTTTGGGAGTTATCTAGATCCCTCTATTAACTTTAACATAATTTCTGCTAATTTTTGCCTCTTTAACAAATATTTACATCAGATTTTTCGTTTGCGATCGCATGGCGGGCACGGCGGGTAACGCCCATCATCCGGGATTGGAATGCGATCGCCCCTTTTTTCCTCACAAACAAGAAACCGGGTTTCTCCTGAGAACTTTGGCATCGACACCAAGATGTTACTAAGAAACCCGGTTTCTCTCCCCCGCGAGGACACCCTCACGGGACTTGACCAGAAACCGGGTTTCTTTGAGAATGTTGGCATCTCGACCAAGATGTTACTCAGAAACCCGGTTTCTCTCCCCCGCGAGTACACCCGATCGCCCCTACTATGGGATATCCTTACAAATCAAATGATTGCAGGTAGTTGATGATATCTGAGGCATTGCTACGGGTGGCACCATCGCCGATCGCACCTGAAATCAGAGCCTCACCTGTAGACCCGAACAGATACTTGAGAATCAACAACCCGTCTGTCAGAGCATCTGCACTACCATTCCCATCCACATCTAACATAGTCGATCGGGCTTCATCCAGGTAGGCTATTATCTCTGCTGCTGTAGTGCGTTGAGCATTAGGTCCGATGGAGTTATTAATCAGAGCAGCACCTGTGGAACCAAACAGATATTTTAGTGCCAAAAGCCCGTCTGTCAAGGCATCCGTGTCGCCATTGCCGTCTATGTCAAGATTCACAGGGGGCGTCTCATTATCGATGATGTTGACAATGGCCGTGTTTTGGTTGCCGATCGTCCCTGAGGTGGCATTGACTAAGGTGAGATTGAGGTTTTCGGTGTCTTCTACTAAGTCGTCGTCGTTGATGGGAATGTTGATAACAGCACTGGTTTGGTCGGGAGCAAATTCTATGGGAATAGTCGTGTTATCGAAATCTATCCCATCTCCTGTCGCCGTGCCGTTACTTAACTCTACCTCTACATTAGATGTGCTGCTCGTATCCCCCGTGCGTGAGATAGTAATAGCGACTCCTTCGACGCTGCCATCTTCGGAGACTTGGTAGGTAGCTTGGGAGAATTCTACAGTTGGTGCTGGGGGCGGCGGTTCAATTTCAGTAGTATTCAGCAGCACTGAGACATTGTTCGAGTTAAAGTTCGCAACTACCAAGTCTAGCTGACCGTCTCCATCCAAGTCTCCCGCCGTTACAAATTCTGGCTCATCTCCTACCCTAAAGTTTGCAGAATTTGCAAAGCCTCCATCTCTAGAACCCAACAGCACTGAGACATTGTCCGAGCCCCCGTTCGCTACCGCCAGGTCTAGTTGACCGTCTCCGTTTAAGTCTTCCACCGCTACTGATAACGGACCAGATCCTACCTGAAAGTTTGTAGCATTTGCAAAGTTTCCATCTCCAGAACCCAACAGCACTGAGACATTGTCCGACAATTGGTTCGCTACCGCCAGGTCTAACTGACCGTCCCCGTTCAAGTCTCCCACCGCTACCGACTGCGGAACATCTCCTACCGCAAAGTTGGTAGCCTCTCCAAAACTTCCATCTCCAGAGCCCAACAACACTGATACATTGTCGGAGTCTATGTTCGTCACCGCCAAGTCTAGCTGACCGTCGTCGTTCAAGTCTCCAACCGCTACCGATATCGGGCCAGACCCTACCTCAAAATTGGTAGGATCTGCAAAGCTTCCATCTCCAGAACCCAAAAGCACTGAGACATTGCCCGAGAATCTGTTCGCCATCACCAAGTCTAGCTGAGCGTCTCCATCTATATCTGTCACCTTTACCGATCTCGGGCCATTTCCTACCTCCAAGTTTGTAGTCTCTCTAAAGCCTCCATTTCCAGAACCCAATAGCACTGAGATATTGTCTGAGAAGTAGTTTCCCACCACCAGGTCTAGCTGACCGTCTCCGTTCAAGTCTCCCACCGCTATAGATCTCGGAGTAGTTCCTACCCGATAGTTGACAGCATCCTCAAAGGAAACGAAAACCCCTGGATACTCCCGCACCACTGACGGCTCAAATGCTAGTCCACCCCTCATCTGACCGAGAATGTATTCAAGCAGCCAACTTCCACCTTTTCCAGCATTACCTACCCGCTGTGCTGAGGCCGCGATATTAGCACCTGTCAGTTGGTGCAGGCGCAACAGAAATTCTTCATCGGCTGCTACATTACAGGCATACAGTCCGATATCTGCAACTCCCCATTCCATCAGTTGCTGGCTGTATCGTGATAAATGCTCTCTATCCAGCGGCGTCTTGCCTAAATACAAGCAACCTGGTGCCCCGTGGCATACTACCTGTAAAGATTCTGTGGGATTATCTGCTAATGCCTGAGTGATTTGTTCGACTCCATCTGAGTTGTCGTCAAGGATGAGAACCTTTACTCCCTTACGCACTCCCCTTGCTAGCATTTGGTAGTCATCCACCCTGGGATCGATTACTACCAGAGTATTGCCTTGACTTTCTTCTAAGGTAATGGTATTGTTGCGTTCTGTGTTGTTGAGCTGATTTGTATCTGCGGCCATATCTCTCTCCTGAGATTGTTTTAATTTTTCCCTACAACAGATCGTCCTATGGTGCCGCCATCTACCGGTAGGGTGACATCACCCACACAGCTAGCTTATTCCATCTGCTCAAAGCTGACCATCCCAAAAAGTTGGAAAAAGTTGGATATTTTTCCAATTACGGGAAAAAATCCGCAGGAGAAACCATAAAGTTGGAAAAAGTTGGAAAAAGTTGGAAAAATATGGTGGTAAGATAGAGATCTCTATCGCACTTGCATACCCACTATGGACATTCCTCAGATATTAGACTATGTGGATGAAGCTGTCTGGGCCAAGACTGGCGAACATCTCAATGACTTGCAGCGGAGAATTATCGCGGGCATCCTACAGCGGCAAACCTATGCTGAGGTGGCCCAAAATAATAGATATAGCGAAAAGCACGTTAAAAAAGCCAGTCACCAGCTTTTGCAAATGCTATCTGATGTGTTTGGCGAACACGTTAAGAAAAGTAATTTGGAATCTGTGCTAGAACGGCAGATAAATGTCAATATAACTTTTGGTAATAAAAACAATCCTAAAAATATTATAAGTATAGGCAGCATCAATAATTGCCCGGATCCCTCCCCTGCTACCCCAGATAAAAGTCAGCCTGCAACTCCCGACGGGCAGCAGGACAGCAATAACCATATTAATATTGAAACAATTGATAAATTACGGGGGTTTGGCTTGAGGGACGAACAAATTGCCGAGGCCCTCGGGCTGCCCTTGGAAGTGGTTGAGGAAATATGAGGCTTTGCCCGCTAACCACGGAGATTAATTCTCTAGTTTCCAGAGTCTTCTCGTTCCCAGTCCCTCTGACTATCGCGGCCAGAAACCCGGTTTCTCTACTCCCGGCGAGTTGGCCCAGAAACCGGGTTTAATTCGTTACAAAGGTTACGGTAGGCGATGCCCACCCTACAGTAACATTCTCACGATTCAAAAGTAATCAGTCCTGGATCCTGTTGAAAGCAAATCTTGAATCTATCAAAGATACCCATTTTTCCTAAGACATTAAAATCCACCCCCAGTTGCTGAGAAAATCCTAGGGGACAGGTAAATCGCTCCCTTCCTAATTGCACCTCCAACTCATGCAAATATATTAGGATAAAGCTACCATCTCCCACTTGCAAACTTATTCTGTTTCCCGTGCGGTAATTGAACCCAACGATATCAGCAATTTCCGATCTGAGAATGCTATATTCAGATCCTGAATCTACATAAAAATCAAATGGATACCACTTATTTTGCAGCTTCAACCCAATAGAAATTATTGGCTGTAAGCGGCCATTCACTTTTTGGTATTGAAATCGAATCTGTGTCATGGCATTAATAGGGCTAGATCAGAAATCCATCAGCTAAATCATCTGGGTGCGGCACTTTTAAGACCAGCGGCATTACCGATCGTTCATCTTTCAAGAAAGGACGGTATACCTCACCATAATCAATTCCTACCGCGATCACTTGACCATCCTCAATAGCTACCACTTTTCCTGGGTACTTTTCGATCAGTTCATCATAATGTTCTGCCATGAAATCATTATGCTTCTCCAATATCTCCGCTAATTCCTCTACTCCTACTTCACTCATTGCTATTCTCCTGTTACAACTATTATCACCGGGTGCATTCCTCCCAGGTACTTTCTCATTATACTGTATTTTTTATTATGTGGCAACTTTTTTCCTCCTACCGCCCATACGGTCAGGGACTCATCACCATCGTCTTAACACATCCCAATCTCTCAATTGCTCAATTCTCAATTTGCCAATACTGTAGCCGCTCCGAGCAAAAAAAGCTATCATAGATGAAGTCGTCAACAGCCACTGTAGCAAGATGTCTAATTTAGTTGAACGCTTAAACGCTACGGCCCATCCTCGACTGGAAAGAACCCTAGGCTATCAAGCTAATAGTCGTTGGGTCGCTTGGCACTGGGAACCCCAACTCAACCAAGTTATGCACAATGATGGGGAAAATATTGGCACCGGTAATGGTGTCGCCTGGCAGATTTTCCTGCAACACCCCCAAGTCAGCCCCTCGGTGCAAGACTATAACCTGGGCGCAGCAGACCAATACTGGATGTTGTTAGACCGGTATAGCAGAAATCTCTATGTAGGTCTGGGGCCTGACGTGCAAAGTCTGCTGGAAGCACCGGAAAGTTTGGCATTGTTGGCCTCTCTGGATGGCAGCAACAATTTCTTCAGTGAAACCGCTGATGCCCTCAAGGATAGCTGGGAACGCTTGACTAACTCTGAGGGTGTCCGCAACCTGAGAAATTCTATCCCTCTCGGGGTCGGTGTCGCTTTACTCGCTGCCGTGGGTATCGGTGGTTGGTATTGGTTGAAGCCAATTATGGAACGGCAGCCAGCTGCAACAGAAACTCCTCTAGTTGCCTGCGGTACCGGTGGTTCGGGAGATTTTTCGGCCTATTTTGCCCCCGCTATGGGTTCTCAAGAACTGCACGTGATTAGCGTCTATGAAGCCCGATCGGACCATCGTGCGGGATATCATCCCACGGGACTGGTGGAGGTGAAGGTCCAACGTCAAGAGAAACCCATTATTCTGGCTTTGTCTGCCTATGAACCGGTGCATTGGAATGTCACCCTGGAGCCGGGAGTGAAAGTCGAGTACATTATCCTCAATGGATATCACCAGCAAAGCATCTCAGGGGTTGACGGGGTTCCCGTTGACAAGTACATTCATAGAGGGATTCGGTCTCGTTCCGGTCACTTCTCCTACAAATGGCTGAATAGCTTGGAATACAAGCCTTTGCTCGTTCAGAGACTGGAGCAGTACACTAGGACTAAACTGACTTCTTTTCAAGGATGCTACCGGGGTACTAGCTTCCAACTGAAATAATTGCAGTCGGTGGGCCCTGCCCACCCGATGGCCACAAATAGCCGAAATCTTAAATTTTTGTCAATCTCGACCAAAAATTGTGGCAATCTTACCCTAGAGTGCTATAGTAGGAAAATGTTAGGGCACGTAGCTCAGTGGATAGAGCACCAGATTCCGGTTCTGGGTGTCGGGGGTTCAAATCCCTCCGTGCTCGTTTGTAGTTGGCCGGTTGAGTCGATAAGCCTCCTAGCCCGCCGTGGGTTCAAACCCTAAGGCTTTCAGCTTAAGTGGGTTAAAACCCACTGGAACCCTTGTCGTTAACTCGATGAGCGCCCATTTTTGTGGACTTTTGCTCAACGTGAGTTCGACAGCCGCGATAACCCTGATTTCACGTCGGGTTGAAAATGCCTCAAACCCGCATGATTGCGTTCGGGAGATCCCCAACTACGAACTACGAACCGCGCAGCGTTGCGAGGTACGAAGCAATCTCGAACTACGAACTCACGTTGGTCGGATCGTCTCCCCGCCAACGGAGAACTCCGAACTCCGTTACGAAGTGCGCGCAGCGCTACTCCGAACTCCGAGGGCTGCTTACCTTGTGCTAGCCTGAGTTTGGCACCATAAAGCGTCATATCCACCGGCGTCTTGCCTGGTGTCTGCTCCGAATCCCTTGCTTGATATACATGTGGCAGCGCAGTGGACCCCATAGAGAAACGAAAAGTGGTTGGAGTTTAAGTGCTAAACTGACAGCAGCCTATTCACTCTTAATTTTATTGGCCGCTGGGGGCTTGACATCCAGTCTTTATCTACAATTGCGCCGGGCACAGCGTCAGGCAATTCGCTCCCGCCTACAGGATATTGTCAGTCTCGCGGCGCCGCAAATAGATAGGGACTATCACGCCCTGATCCTGACGAACGATGATGTAGACCGCCCCTATTATCGGATTATTGAGCAGCGCCTGAAAGAGATTCAAGCAAGCAGTGATGCGATCGAGCGTATCTATACCCTGCGGCAGAAACCTGACGGGGATATTGTGGTAGTGATAAACTACGCGCCACCGCCCTACGAAAGGGTTGCTGTCGGCAAAAAACTCGACTCGCTGACACCGCTACTTCAAGCTGGATTAAATAGCATCAAAGGGCCTGTAGTAGAAGAAAAACTGCGGCAAAACTCCGCTGGCAAACCCGTGGTCTACGGTTACGCGCCCATTATCACCTCCCTGGGCGTTCATGAGGGAGTGCTAGCAATACAACTAGATGCTTCTGCTGTCGTCAAGAGTGAAGTCCAAGCCAGAAATATCGCCCTGCTCAACTTTTTCGGAACCCTACCTGTTGCCCTAGCTGTGGGGTGGTGGTTGGCTAAACGCCTCACCTCGCCCGTGGCAAAACTGGTAGTCGCCGCCGAACAAATTGCTCTGGGAAAGTTGGATACTGTTGTATCGGTGCAGACGGCAGATGAGATCGGACTGCTTGCCGATAGCTTTAACCGCATGAGTTCCGAATTGCAGATTCTCTACGGACGCTTGCAGGATCATTTAAGCATAGTGGTTGAACATGCTCCGATCGTGCTTTTTGCTCTCAACCGCCAAGGGGAGTATACTCTAGCAAAGGGGAAAGGTTTGTCAGCTTTAGGACGCCAGCCATCAGAAATTGTCGGACAGGCGATCGCAGATGTCTACTCTGAGGTGCCAGAGATTTCCGAGACGATCGGACGGGCATTGGCGGGGGAAAAGTTTACTTCCATTCTCGAAATGGCGGGGTTAACCTTTGAGGTTTGGCTATCTCCCTTGCAGGACCAGAACGGCGAAATAACTGGCGTCATCGGCGTTTCTCACGATATAACCGATCTCAAGCAGTCGGAAGCGAAGGAACGGGAGAAGTCCCAACAGCTTGCCCAGGCCGTGCAACAGTTACAACAAGCTCAAGCTCAGTTGGTTCACAGTGAGAAAATGTCTAGTCTGGGTCAATTGGTGGCAGGTATCGCCCATGAAATTAATAACCCGGTTAGCTTCATCTACGGCAATCTTTTCCATATAACTGATTATACTGATGATTTGCTGGAATTGTTGGCACTATACCAAGAAGCATTGCCCGAACCGACAGCAGAGATAGAATCGCAAATTGAGGATATGGATCTAGATTATATCACAGAAGATTTGCCGAAACTGATAAACTCCATTAAGACAGGAGCCGATCGGATCAAAGAAATTGTCCGATCGCTGCGGAATTTCTCTCGGTTGGACGAGACGGGCATTAAAACTGTAGACTTGCATACAGGTCTGGACAGCACCCTGATGATTTTGCAGCACCGACTGAAACATATTTCTGTGGTGAAGGAATATGGAGAACTGCCCGATGTCAAGTGCGATCCCGGGCAGCTCAACCAGGTGTTTATGAATATCCTATCCAATGCGATCGATGCTTTAGAATTGGAAGTAGGAGAATTTTGCTCCTCGTCAAGTCCGACCATCTCTATTCGGACTACAATGCCGGACGACCAGCGGGTGAAAATCGCCTTTGTCGATAATGGCCCGGGCATGACTGAAGATGTGCGATCGCGCATGTTCGATCCGTTTTTCACCACCAAGAAAGTTGGTGCGGGGACGGGGATGGGAATGTCCATTAGCTATTCTATTGTCGTGGATCAACACAAAGGGAAACTTTATTGTATATCAGCGCCAGGAAAGGGGACAGAGTTGGTCATGGAAATACCCATCTCGGGGAATTGCTAATCGATAATCGATAATTGATAATTGATAATTAATAATTGTTAAATTTATATGAATTATTCTCAACTGCAACGGTTGGTTGTTGTACAAACGCAATTACAAGACGATCGGGTTTGCTTGACTGACCAGCAACAGCATTATCTGGGGCGAGTCTTGCGCTTGCAGGCGGGCGATCGCTTGATAGCGATGAACGGACAGGGGACTTGGTGGCTGTGCGAACTTCTCACAACAGAAACTGCTAAGATTATAGAATCCATTCCCGTACAAACAGAGTTGCCAGTAGCAGTAACCCTGATGGCTGCCTTGCCCAAAGGTAACGGTTTTGATGATGTGGTGCGCTGCTGTACCGAGTTGGGAGTCAGTTCCATTATCCCAGTGGTGAGCGATCGCACTTTACTCAAACCCAGTTCCCAAAAGCTTACCCGCTGGCGGCGCATTGCTGCGGAAGCTGCCGAACAGTCTGAACGTCAGATCCTGCCCAGAATCTTAGAACCAGTGGCATTTACTACAGCATTGTCATCTTTCACTGCTGCTGCGTCAGAAAATAATCTTTTGACAAAAGAAAGAAAATATATTTGCGTGGCGCGGGGCGACTCTCCCCATTTATTGGATAGCTTGCAGGACCGTTCGCAAGAGAAAATTGTCATTGCTACGGGACCGGAAGGGGGATGGACTGAAGCAGAAGTTGTAAGGGCGATCGACTCTGGTTTCCAACCGGTGTCCTTGGGACGCCGTATCCTCAGAGCCGTTACAGCCCCGATCGTGGCATTATCCATAGTAGCAGCCGCCTGGGAATCGAAACTTGAGAATTGTTAATTGAGTAAGCGAATGTGTGGGTTGATTTACTCACCACCTGGGCGGGCTACAACTATATTAATGGAATATTACGACTCTCACCAGTCCCATGATCGAACAAATTGCTGACGCCTTTAAGGGCCAAGACTATCGCACAGCAGCTAGTTTACTCAAAAAACTACTCAAGCAAGAGCCAGATAATCCCTGGGGGCGGCTTTATTTAGGACGCCTCTACGAACAAACTGGTAAGCGAGACTTGGCAGAAAATATATATCGACATCTGCTGCGTAATGCTATTAATTCCAAGATTGCTGCCCAAGCCCGATCGGGCCTTCAGCGCCTGGAAACACGAGAAAAGCAACGGCTCAAACAGGCGATCGCCCAGGCCAATAGCCAGCCAGAAAATGCCAAAAGCGCAGTTTTAATAATCGAGCCCGTCACCGGAGAAAACAGGCGTCAAATCGCCCAAAAGTTTGCTAAGATAGTGGGACTAGATCCCTACACTGCCCAGATGCAGCTACCCAGCCGCCACTGGCGTCTCCATCGTACTGGACCCCTGGGAGAACTGCAAGTTTACGGACAGGAATTGCGCGAAGCTGGCATTCCCACTTTCTGGGCATCCCTAGAAGAAATAGAGCAGATCCATGTCTTCACAGTCAACTACTTTCAGGCAATTTCTCCCCAGCCCACAGTTATCTGTGAAAATGAATCAGGTGAACTTGGGACGATCGGCTTCCACTGGTCAGAAGTAGCCCAACGGGTAGAAGGGCGCTTACCCATCTTTGAATCAGTCGTAGTTCTCGACGCCCGTGGCAGACAGCAACGCCAAGAACAAATTCAGGACTATGTCCAGGTTTGCGACCTGCACCTCCCTAACAGACAATGTTTGCTACGCTTATGTAACATTAACTATCAGTTTGACGAAGACCTTGCACTCACAGCAGACGTGAGGCAAGAACTGAGTAACCGCCTCAAGTGGAATAACTTAATCGATCTGCTAAACACCCAGTTAAGAGAGACTCCCGTTTGGTCTGACTTCACCAACTTTGGCGAGATGGCGCTCCAGCAAGCCAAAATACTTGTAGACCCCACAGAATTGCTAGGAGGAATTACTTCCCACATCTACATCTCTCGCAGGGCTGAAACAGACTGGGATCCTGCCTTCCAGTTATACAGCGGTCTGGTCTTTCTCAAATCCTTAAGCAAGCGTAGGGTGGGCACCGCCCACCGTCGGACACTACAACATCCTTAAGCAAGCGTAGGGTGGGCACCGCCCACCGTCGGAGAGTAGGCAGATCCTTGAGAGCAAATGAGCTGCCTTCCTCAGGAAACTAAAGAAATACTGACCACTGACCACTGACCACTGACCACTGACCACTGACATGGTGGGCAGTGCCCACCCTACCCACTGACCACTGACCACCGACCAGTTATTTTTTAGCTTTGGGTGCCTTGGGTGTTACCTTGGGTACCTTCACCTGACGTGCCATGGTCATAAACGAGTTCATGCTGGGACCCGGGCGTCGGCGTCCGACATTCAGAGAGTTAGCAGGGTTTAAATATGTCGGAGCAAAATTAACGATCTCCGGTTCGGGAGCTTTCGCCGCCGTAGACGCAGCAGCAGTTGGCTGAGCTTTGCCTTTCTTGGCTGCGGCTTTTTCAGCCTTGATCGCCTCCTGTTTAGCTTTCTTCGCCTGGAGAGCCTCTGCTTTGGCTTTCTTCGCCGCCTCTGCTTTGGCTTTCTTCGCTTCCGCTTTGGATACTGGAGCTGGTGGCGTTGCTGGGGTTGTTTCTGCTGGCGCTGGCGCTGCGGCGGCTACTGGTGCTGGCGCTGGTGCTGGCGCTGCTGATTCGGCTGGCTTACCCTGTGCGGCGTCGTCGAATTTAACAGAGAACTTAGTGTCTTTACCTGATTTGGCCTTTTTTCCACCCAACAGATTTTTCAATGGTCCCATATTACAAATGCTCCTATGGCTGTTTTCTCATCGGTGTCGGTGACTGCCCGCAGATGCTGCGGTGGCAGACATCATCAATTATCAAGTGCCACCGGGGACACAGACAAGAAAAGTTGATAATTCTTTATAAAACTTTACTGCGATCTCATCAAGAGTACAAATACTCAGGTCTCGGGTTCCAGGCTTCATGGGTTGTTTGTAGTGAGGACTTCAGTCCTCAATGGTCGGACACCAGTTAGACTTAGATCTGGCGCTAGAGGCAGGATCCTCTGGAACCTCGTTCCCAGGTAGCTCCTGAGAACGAGGATATGAGATGACACGAGAAAAACGGTAAACTCTTCTATGAAGCGCAATCGAGTGTTGCTGATCCACGGCATAGACGACACCGTAGTGGTCTTCGATACAATGTCTGCATACCTGAAGCAGCGGGGTTGGGATGTCTACAGTCTGGACTTGATTCCCTGTAATGGTGATTGTGGTCTGGACCTGTTGGCACAGCAAGTGGCTGATTATGTGACGAAAACTTTCCGGCCAGATGAGCCTTTTGACTTGGTTGGCTTTAGCATGGGAGGAATTATCAGTCGCTACTACGTCCAGCGCCTGGGAGGACTCTCACGGGTACAGCGCTTTATTACTATATCTTCTCCCCATCATGGCAGTTGGTTGGGCTATGCACGCCAAAACCCAGGTTGCCAGCAGTTGCGTCCCGATAGTGATTTTCTCCAAGATTTGAATCGAGATGCGGCTATGTTGGCAAGGTTAAATTTCACTTCCATCTGGACGCCTTTTGATTTGATGATCTTGCCAGCTAATAGTTCCTCTATGCCAGTAGGTAAGGAATTAACAGTGCCGATCTTGGTTCATTCCTGGATGGTGAGAGACTCCCAGAGTTTAAAGTTGGTAGCCCAGGCGTTGATGGAACCTTTAAGGAATAAACATGAAGCGTAATCGAGTATTGTTGATTCACGGGATATTTAGAAAATTGGGCGTGTTTAACAAAATGGCAGCCCATCTCACCGGGCGGGGTTGGCAGGTCCACCGCTTTAATCTGCAACCGAATAATGCTACCTTGGGATTAGATGAGTTGGCCCTTCAGGTGGCCGATTATGTGGATAGCAACTTTCCCCCAGATGAGAAGATAGATTTGGTAGGTTTGAGCATGGGGGGTTTGGTGACGCGCTATTACATGCAGCGCTTGGGAGGGATCGATCGCGTGGAGCGTTATATTACAATATCAGCACCCCATCATGGCACTTGGATGGCCTACTTGCTGCCTTGTCGGGGCTGCGTGCAGATGCGTCCGTCAAGTACATTCTTGCAGGATCTGAATGGGGATGTTGAGGTTTTGCAGCAGGTTAATTTTACTTCGATTTGGACTCCCTATGATTTTATCATTGTCCCGGGAAGGAGTTCGCAAATGCCCGTGGGCAAAAATATCAAGCTGCCTGTATTTGCTCATGCTATGATGGTGAGAGATGCTCGGGCTCTGGAAGCTGTGGTAGAGGCCCTGGAAGCACCCTTACAGTTACCAGTTACCCGTTCGTAGTAAGGACTTTAGTCCTTCCCCGTTTGTAGTAAGGACTTCAGTCCTTCCCCGTTTGTAGTAAGGACTTCAGTCCTTTTTCTGTGGTAATGGTTTCACTCTTTGGCCCAGAAACCAGGTATATGGGAAAGATATGGTTTCTTAATGATTGCATTTCGGACCTTCAACCATAAAAAGCGGCCTTCAATGCAGCTGATGCTTCAGTTAGGGACTCTCGCCCTTGGGGAAATATTTTTGCCATACAGGTAAATGCGTGGATCGCGCCCTGATAGCGACTAATCTTAACTGGCACGCCTGCTTGCCGAAGGCGATCGCCATAGGCTTCCGCTTCATCTCGCAGGGGGTCCAACTCAGCAGTGATTATCAATGCGGGGGGCAAGTTACTCAGATCAACTGCATGCAAGGGAGAGGCATAAGGATTTTTTCCCTCAAGGGGTGTAGGTAGATAGTGATTCCAGAACCAAACCATCACATCCTTAGTACAAAGATAATCCTTACCATACTTTCGATAGGACTCGGTATCAAAGCCATACTGGGTGACTGGGTCGAACAGCAGTTGATAGACTAGAGAGGGACCGCCCCGATCGCGTGCCATGAGAGTCACGACTGCCGCTAAATTACCCCCTGCGCTTTCTCCGCCCACACCGATGCGCGTGCGATCGCCCTTAATTTCAGCAGCATTTTCCGCCACCCATTGAGTAGCAGCGTAAGCATCTTCTGGGGCAGCGGGAAACTTATGTTCTGGTGCCAGACGATAGTCCACAGATACCACGATGCAGCATACTAAAAAACTGGTAATTTCCGGAAAATTATCCCCATTTATACGAATATCCATCTCTTCTGAAGACAGGTTTTAGGTCTATTGGCTTGACTGACTTCTGGGTTTTGTCAGGTTTGGTCAACACAAAACTACCCCGACTTCTAGGAGTAATTCTACCTATCCCATGTACTTTATGCTTGGCAATATCACCAGTTTGCCATCCCTTGATGGGTTTTAATGGATTGTGACGGATTGGATATCCGTACTTGTTAAGAGCAGCTTTTTGACGACCTCCACGCCCCTTACAAGTAATTAGTAGTGGTTGCGTAGTTGAGATTTTCAACCTGGGGGTACTTTTACCCACACAAGCTGCATCTAACCAATGAGTTTTAGGTAGCCCTTGAAGAATCCGGTTGTATTTTGTTAAACCTCCCGTGCCAGTTTCAATAGTTAATCCAGTTTCCTTAAGGCGGTTAAACAATGCCCATCGGGTAGAATTGACTGCCGCTGCATCTTTTAGAGGGGCCTTTGCTTGCGCTAACAAGCGCTTCAAAACTTCAGGCTTCTTTTTTAAGAATTGCTCGACAGGTTTATTTGCTTTTTTCTGGTTGCATTTATGGCAAGCGATAGCCAGATTGCTGACTCTATCAGAGCCTCCCTTACTCTTAGGATAAATATGCTCGATTTCCAACGGGACATCTTTGGCCCCGCAGTAAGCGCATTGATGTCGCCATTTGGTCAAGAGGTACTCTCTCAACTCGTATCCAAACAAGACTCCCTGTTGGTACTCAACTCCCGATATCTCAGGGTTTTGCAGCTTTTGTGTGTCAAACCGTACTAGCTCCATTGAAATGTCTGTTATCGGGCAATACTTCCGCAAGCGCTTAACCCAGGTCATAGTCGTTTCTACTCGATGTTGCAGGCTAGGAGCTAGCCATCCTGACGGTCGCCTTCTATTATCAAACCTAGCTTGGCGGTAACGGGTTTTACGATTGCGACGTCGGGCGCGAACAGTACGACGATCTGCTAACTTTTGCCGTATCATGTCCCCTCTATGGGTTAATTCAGCGGCCCAGACAACTGTACCCGTTCTGTCGTTAACCAGTGCAATTCCCGTTACCTTAGCCCCCGGGTCTAATTTAATCCGATGAGGTTCATTGGCAGGCTCTCCAACAGTTTTTCTAAGGATAATCGTAAACGGATAAGTCCTAAACACTGCGGCCTTTCCCTGCTTCAAAAGCTTTCTCGCTCTGGCCGGATGAGTTGGACTGAGCGGTTGCTTATTGGCATCTAAAACGAAGACACTATTTTGCATTTAAGCAACTCCCTAAAAAGGGGTAAAGTTTGCCTCGGTCATGTTAAGAGAGCTTTTTACATCTAACTCACGCGGTCCTATAAAATCCATTCGTTCCGTTCCTTAAAGCTAGACGATA
>JBFRWI010000042.1:0-43503 GCA_051439505.1 Hormoscilla sp.
CCGCTGGTAGCTTTATTGACTGGGTAATTGCCCTGGCTATTTTTGAATGGCTACTGGTAATTGTTACTGTGCCGTGGAATATCTATTTTGAGGCCAAGGAAGTCTTGGTTGAGGGGTGTGGTCAAAAGTAGTTGATCGTCAGGTGTATCTGGTGATGTATTCTAGCCCGCGCAGGCGGGCTTTGTACCTGTAGCCGGGCCCTTTAGGGTTCGGGACCCTACCAACTGTTTTTGACCACACTCGTTCCGGTGCGGCTTTGCTGTTAACTTTATTGCGGCCAGTCCTGCGGGGTTATCAGTATTTGGCCGCCCGGTTAGCTGCCATTCGTAAACAAGTTAAGTATCCTCGCGAAGACGTGCTAGAATTGCGATTTTTCGGGCCGTCCGCGGACCGATCGCGCTTTCATGCCTTAGAACAACAAGTCAAAGCCATTGAAACACAACTGGATCCAGAAAAACCGGACTCCTGGGTCGCAACTTACCAGCGTAAATGGCAAGAAAGCCGGAAGGAACTTGACAAGTTGAAAGCCTCGCAAGCCGAACATTCAGCGGCAAATCAAGCCGAACACCAGCGCCTGGAACGTCAGGCAGAACAGGCGATCGCCCAGCTAACAACGGACGGTCAATTTCTCGATCATGTGAGGGAAATTATCCGCTTTTTCAAATCAGCATAAACCCTGACTACCTACTAATTGTAATAGCCTTTTATAGTAAGTATAAATGAGTTATGCAACTGAAGTAGTGTTGAAACTATTATCAGGCGGTGAGATTGCTTCGGGGGATATTTACGGGGATCATTAACATGTCGGCTGGGACACCCCTCGCAATGACAAATTATAGCTTTTAAAGTATCTGTCCCCACTCCCAAAAATTTGCAGAAATGATTTCGACGCACTAGATAAAATATCGGCAAATAAAAATCAGCTCTGGGCAGTAATTGCAGGAACTCATTTGTAGTATTCTTTTCAAAATAGTATTAGTCGGTTTTAACCGACTTTAGCTATTAGCCGGGGGTTTGAACCCCCGGCGGGCTAACAACGAAGAGAAGGGGTTGAAACGCGCTTATAGCAGTTCTAAAATTACTGTGATATGCTGTTGGGGAGATTGCTTCGTGCCTCGCAACGCTGCGCTTTTACGAAGTGCGCGACGCAGGAGCGCTACGGGGGGGGATTGCTTCGTGCCTCGCAACGCTGCGCGACTTATAAAGCCTAAGTTTATCGCTACGTACCCCCCCTCGCAATGAGTTCAAGTTAGACGATTTAGCTGTACCACACCAATTTGAGAAACGCGCTTATGTAAATTGAGAGTATTACAATAACCCAGCAGACTCGTACAGACGCCGGAGAAGGGAGAGAATGCGATCGCCATACCGATCGTCTGCATTCCAACGACCACTAAGCTGTTCCACCAAGGGGGCAATGCCGCGAGTAATAAAGCGAAACCGGGGCGCAACTAACTCTTGTACCAAAGGTTCCGTACTAGCATAGGCTTTTAATTGTTGAATATGGGCTCTCACGCCAATTCGGGCACTGGCAAAAGCAGCACCACCCGACCCCGCCCACACATCTCCCAAACCGGCAAAGTTATTTTGCGAGGGTTGCACTCCCCTACCAAACCGCAAAAATCCTGTTTCTATACACATCTGACAAAAAGCGATATCATAGTTGACGCCCTCGATGGAAGCCTCTTCTCGGTATAGTCGCGGAATGTCGGGAAACTGGTCGAGACCTTCGGGATTGTTCGTTTTCAGAAACATCATCAGTTGCACCTCCGACGTGTTACCATGACCCATAATTCGATCCAGTTGACCGCCGCAGATCTTCAAGACCGATCGCAAAACTACCGCGCGGGTATCGTTATCCCAATCGACAGAGATATTGAAATCCCGCAACTCTACTGCTTTGATATAGACTATGTTACGATAATTGATGCGGCGGACATCGCTTGCTTGTGATAAATTAATTCCCAAGCTATCTACTAGGTCGATCGGGATATAGGCGTTGCCATTGACGATTATCCCCAGATCCCCATAGACTTGACCGTTAAGATTGATATTAATCGTGGGATAGATCGGTGCCTGAGTGGGGGGGGGTTTGGGAGCACCAAGGGGATCAATAGTGCGGCTCCAAGCTGCCAGTCCGTCCGCTAATCCCAGAGCTATTTCCCGCCGTCGATTTTGCAACAGGAACCGATCGTCCGGGTTGGTGAGAAAGCCAACTTGGATCAGCAAAGAGGGGGTAATCACGTTGCGACAAAATGCTAAACTACCCACACCCGTAGCTGTATCTGGTTGGGCTCCCCGACTCCGCAGTTGAGGTAACCGACGCAACAGGGCCAGCAGCAGCAACTCGGCATGTTCCTTGCGCTCCTGGTTGTTGGCAATGTAATATATACTCGCTCCCCTGACTGCCGGGTTAGAAAAGGCATCCGCATGTAGTTCTGTCGATACATCCCCTCGTCTGGCACGAATGTTGATCCAGTCTATTGACCGCCGCAAACTCAGGTCGTCTGGCACCACCAGCACTTCAAAATCCCGCGATCGCAAGTCCGCCGCTATCAAGTCTCGCAGTTGGATCATCTCTTTTGCTTCTGTGGTGCTTCCGGCGATCGCCCCTGGATCCCGGAACCCATCACTTTCGACCCCGCCATGACCTGCTGACAGAAAAATTCTTCCCATCTGCTATATTCCCTCTTCTGCACTATTGTAAATTGTAAATTGCTAATTGTAAATTGTCAATCCATTCCCATTATATTTATGACTGCTAATACCTTTCCATTCTCAAATTTCAATTAGCAATTAGCAATTAGCAATTAGCAATTAGCAATTTTCCATTCTCAAGGATAATATTTATGAGCATTCCGCGCCTGCACCCCGATACTATTGAAGAAGTCAAGCAGCATGTTGACATTGTCGATGTGATTTCCCAACGAGTCGTCCTCCGCAAGCGAGGCAAGGATTTTGTCGGACTCTGTCCTTTTCACGAGGAAAAATCTCCCAGCTTTACAGTCAGTCCTACTAAACAATTTTACCATTGTTTTGGTTGTAGTGCTAGCGGCAATGCCATCACTTTCTTGATGGAACTGGATAAGCGTTCTTTCTCTGATGTCGTTCTGGACCTGGCCCGATCGCACCAGTTGCAGATCAAGACCATGGCACCGGAAGAACGCCAGGAACTCCAACGCCAAATCACTCTCCAAGAACAGTTATATCAAGTTTTGGCTTTGGCGTCAAGTTTTTATCAACATGCCCTGAACAAATCTGGGGTGGGAGAAATGGCCCTAGACTATCTCAAATCTCACCGCCAGTTGAGTACCCAGACCATTCAACAGTTTCAACTGGGTTACGCCCCACCGGGCTGGGAAACCCTATACAATTATTTAGTAGAGTTCAAGGGATATTCTGTCAAGTTGGTGGAACTGGCAGGGTTGATCTTGCCCCGCAAGAATGCTAGCGGTTATTACGATCGATTCCGCGATCGCCTGATAATTCCCATCCGTGACATCCAAGGACGGATCGTCGGTTTTGGGGGCCGCACCCTTGGGGATGACAAACCTAAATATCTCAATTCTCCGGAAACTCCTGTCTTCGATAAAGGCAAAACTCTCTTTGCTTTGGATCGAGCTAAAAATGCTATTGCTAAACAAGACCAGGCTGTGGTAGTAGAAGGATATTTTGATGCGATCGCCCTCCATGCTGCTGGCATCACCAATGTTGTCGCCTCTCTGGGCACTGCTTTGAGTGCCACCCAAGTGCGGCAACTCTTGCGTTACAGTGCTTCTAAACGCCTGGTGCTGAATTTTGACGCCGATGCGGCGGGCACCACTGCTACCCAAAGGGCCATTGGCGAAGTTGCCGATCTGGCCTATAAAGGACAGGTGCAACTGCGCATTCTCAACCTTCCCGATGGCAAAGATGCCGACGACTTTCTCAAGCTTTCTGGTTCTCCTGAACCTTACCAACAGCTGTTAGCAGATGCCCCCCTCTGGATCGATTGGCAAATTCAACAAATCCTCAAGGGCAAAGATCTGCAAAAAGCAGATCAATTTCAACAAGTCTCCAAGCAGACGATCGCCCTTCTCAGGCAGATCCAAGATAGCACATCCCGCACCTATTATATCAATCTATGCGCCCAACTCCTCTCCTCGGGAGACTCCCGACTGGTGCCCAAACTAGCGCAAGATTTACTCACTCAAGTTAAAAAACCACAACGGCGGGCCGACAAGCAGAAATCTCAGCAGCAGCAAGACAAGTCTCTAGAGTTACCCGTTAGTTCCGATAACCAACGTTTAGTACAGGCAGAAGCTTTACTCCTGCGAGTTTACCTCCATTATCCCCCATACCGCAGTGAAATTATCCAGGCCCTCACAGATAAAAAATTAAACTTTACCAGACAGCAGCATAGCTTTTTGTGGTCTCAAATTAAGCTAGTGCAACAGTCCCTAGAACTGACATCGCCCGACCTCCTCTCTAAATTACAGGACCACTGTCTCCAATTTTCTCAAGAAATGGCCCAAGTACAGCCGCTATTTTATTTGGATGAGAAAACTCAGCGGGATATCCGCCGCACTCCTCTGATCCTTCAAGCCGCGATCGCCTGTATGGAGAGGGCCATTTGTGAAAGTCGTTCTCGCTATTGTCTGGAACGTTGGACAAATACTGACCGAGTTCGGGATCCAGAAGGGTGGCATTATTATTGCCAAAAATTATATCAGGCCAAGCAGCGAATTAAGGAAATCGACCGACTGCGCCAGACTTCTCTGTTAGACTTGGTGCAGCTGCCCTGGAAAGGAGATGTTTAACACACTCTCTTCGCTGTTAGCCCGCCGGGGGTATCCCACCCCCGCGTTACCAGGCGGGAGCCAGGTAACGAGGCTTAAGTGGGTTAAAACCCACTCTCGACATTGTCTAGAAAAGAGATCTTGCACTATTGTCAAGATGTCAATTAAAACCGACTAATATCATGTTTTTATAAAAGGGTATTAATATCAAGTTTGATCTATAGGCCATAATAAAAATTTCTCTCGATCGAGCGTGTCCCGCTGGGAATGCCCCTGAGAGGATCTGCCTCCAGTGGCCTAAGTACACCCGAATCGTTATGTTCTCGGTACATCCGGGGGGGGAGTTGGGGGGGATCCGGCGACTGGGAGGGCCGCCCGAACGATCAACGGGTTTTGACCACACCCAACCGGTGCCCCACGTAAGGGAAAAAGTTCGGAGTTCGGAGTTCAAACCTCTCGGTTGGGGTCGAAAACCTCTCGGTTGAGGTCGAAAACCTCTCGGTTGAGGTTTAAAACCTCTCGGTCGGGGTTTAAAACCTCTCGGTCGGGGTTTAAAACCTCTCGGTCGGGGTTTAAAACCTCTCGGTTGGGGTTTTAAACCTCTCGGTTGGGGTTTTAAACCCCAACTGAGAACTCCCAACTGAGAACTCCCAACTCAGCTGGTGTCGGTCTTGCGCCCGTTGGCAACCGTTCACCGTTCCCTGTGAAGCGCATCCCGGAGCAGGCGCTGCCAGCGCCTGTGGAGAGGAGAGCAGTTCCCCCACTAATACAACGGTCTGCGTGACCACACCCAGACCGATCTGCACCGATCTGCAAGTATCAAGCGCTGGAAGTGTTATTGGGAAATAATTTCAGGCAAATTAGCTATCATTTTAGCATCCCTTATTAGGAAGAGCCCTACTAACTACCATTTACGATTCCCTAATCACAAGGAAGAGTATCGCGAGTATTCCTCTTGGTTACAGGATTAGTACCCTTGGCCAGCTTACACAGCAATTTTTCCGTCGTTCGCCGGAAGTACATGCCAGTGAAATCGGCACCGTCAATGATCGTCGCCTCGTCAAACTTGGCATTATAGCCTAAAGCATCCTCAAATATAGCATTGGTTAAATTTGCCTTGTAAAACTTAGCCGTGTCGATGATCGAGAATGTCAGATCCGCACCCTCCAGGTTAGCACCCTCTAGGTTAGCTAAAAACAAACTCACCCCTCGCAAATTTGCCTGAGATAAGTTACTATTTGTCATATCGGCTCTCTCAAATTTATCCTTTGTCAAATCTTGACCGGAAAAGTCCTTCCCTTGAAGTTTTTTTTCGCTGTAGTCTACCGCTAACGCTGGGGTCGCGATCGCACTTACCGCCCCGATCGACAATAGCATCAACAGGCATAAACTCAGGATCATTTTGGCTATCCGCCGGTGTCCTCTCGTATTCATGACAAAACAAAGTTAATAAACATGCGATTATAGTTGTACCATAATACTGCTAACTGAGTCAAGAGGCTGATGAGTTTATCTGCTGATAAAGGGGCTTTGGGAGAAGAACTGGTGGCACAATGGCTGCAACAGCAAGGTTGGGCAATCTTACACCGGCGCTGGCGTACCCGTTCTGGAGAGTTGGACATCATCGCCCAACGGGCCCGTCAGTTAGCATTTGTCGAGGTGAAAACTCGCAGTCGCGGTAACTGGGATGCCGATGGCAAACTGGCCATCTCCGCCAAAAAGCAGCAGTTCATCTGGCAGGCGGCGGAGTTATTTCTCGCAGCATATCCCGCCTATGCCGATCTATCCTGTCGCTTTGATGTTGCCTTAGTTTACTGTCAGAGTTTACCCCGATCGCCCAATTCTCACCCTCTCCCGTCACCTGACACGCATGATAACAAATTCAATCATGCATGTCAAGTGACACTGCCAGCCATGCAGTCAAAATCTGTTAAACTGGGGCAAGCAGTACGGGTTGGTGATTATCAATTCATCCTCCAAGAATACATCCCATCCGCTTTCGACTGTTCCTAATTTATTCACAATATGGTGGGCGGTGCCCACCCTACTAATTAATTCACTCTTCGTGCTTACTACGAACCTGTTTACCAACCGGTTATCTGCCTCTGTTCCTGTTCCTGCGCCTAATCGCCAGCGGATCGGAACCATAATATGCAGTTGCTTGTGACATAGTCATCTTCAGTAACTCCTTGTTTCCCAAAGGTTGTTCTTCACTTGGTTTGCAGGGTTCCACACCTAAAGAACGGATAATTTCTGCTGCTATAGCTTTCGCTAATAATGGCGGCACCGAATTCCCTATTTGCCGAAAACCGTGCCATTTGGTAATGTGAAATCTAAACCAGTCTGGATAGGAATGTAACCTCCCTGCTTCCCTGACTGTAATGCAACGCGGCGTGTACGGATGTATCGGTCTGGGGGAAGTAAACGCCCCCCGATCGCGTGCCGTTCCCGCCCTCAGAGTATTGCACAAACCTTCGGGATTGAGCTTGTGAAATCGACTCACCCGTTCGATTCTACCAAATCCCGTGTTTTCAAATCTTGCTCTCGATTTCTTCGCATGATTTGTCGTGATACTGGAAGTCAGCAATGTCCGATTGTACTTGCGGCCATAGGAGTAATCATCTGCCATCATACACAAACCGCGCATCTGTTGACCGTAATCGCTGGGCTTGCCGTACTCTGCCACTACGGAGTCCCTTCTCCGCAATATTGAATAGTTTTCTGCTTCCGGTAAGTCTCCTATAGCTTGCCATACTGTCGGCGTCAAAGGCAAGTCTTGCTTGTCAGCTTGATTTCTCCTTGGTGGTATAGTTATTTGTGGAGGATATTGGGGTAATGGCATTCCTTCACGGCACCCCAGCAGAAATAATCTTTCCCGGTTCTGGGGAACTCCATAGTTAGCTGCATTCAGAACTTTATGGGATAATACGCGATAACCATTCGCTGCAAATTCGGAAATAATGTCTTTGAGCAGCTGTCGATATATTCCCTGGGTGAGTCCGGGAACGTTCTCCATGACAAAGTACTTCGGTTCGAGTTCTAACACTACCCGCCGAAAGTGAGATATTAAGCAGTTGCGCGGATCGTAAAATTGGCGTTTTCCGATCACCGAAAACCCTTGGCAAGGCGGTCCGCCGCAGACAACATCTATCTGATTATCCCCAATGTAGTTCCTGATTTGATCTCCTGTCGTATCGGTGATATTCTGACATAAGACTGACCAGAAAGGAAAGTTGAACTCGTGAGTAGCACAATGAATTGGATCTAGTTCCACCGCCACAGGTACGTCAAACCCCGCCTGTTCAAAACCCAGGGTCATCCCACCAGCACCGGCAAATAAGTCAATTGCAATTGGTCGTCGATCGCCCACAGCACTTACCATAGAGTATACTCACTTACTTTACCTTACTATATTGTCGGGTGGGCATCTATATTGTCGAGTGGGCATCGCCCACCGATAGTCAAGGATGACCAACGACCAGCAATGGCCTACCAGGCCCAATCTGCCGCTTCCTCATTCGACCTCAACCCGGTTGAGCTGTTGTAAAATGCGGTTAAGGCGATCGACCTGTCGGGACTTGCCCTGCTGTTGAAATAAATCCCTAGCAGTCTGAAGAGTCTGGCGTGCAAGTACGAGATCGCCTTGTCGATAAAGAGTCAAACCCAGGTTAGCGCGGGCCTCAGCAAAATCAGGATTAACGATAATAGCTTGACGCCAAGCAGCGATCGCCTCCGATAGTCGCTTTTTAGTCGCCAGAGCATTAGCCAAGTTATAATGAGCCAGGGCGTGAGTGGGTTGCAGAGCAATAGCCTGCTGGTAATGAGCGATCGCCTCATCCATGTGATCTTGAGCAACCAGGGCATTACCCCAATTAAAATGGGCCTCAGCAAGGCGGGGATGGAGGCGAAGGGCACCACGGTAAACACCAATGGCCCCATTCAGGTCTCCTTGACTGGCCAAAGCCGCACCCAAATTAACATGAGCTTCCGCTAGCATGGGATTGAGATCGATCGCGATCCGATAATGGTCGATCGCCTCAGTAATTTGGCCCGCTTCTTCTAATAACACCCCCAGTTTATAATAAGCTTCTGCTTGTTCGGCATTCTGTTGCATCTGTTCTTGACGCAAATAAATACCAGGATCCAAAGTTTCAGAACCAGCCGCCACAGCAGCAGATGGTCCGATCGCACTAGCAACTAACAAGATCGATAGCAACCTATAGCCCGCGCAGGCGGTTGCCGCGCTGCGCTCGCAATGACATTGCTTCGTTCCTGTAGCCCCACCCTCGTTTCCTGGCTCTGCCTGGGAACGCAAGGTGGGGATGGGGGCAAATTTAACCATAGTTTAATATCCTCGATCTGATGGCAAATTGTAAATGGCAAATTGTGAATGGCAAATTGTGAATGGCAAATGGAGGTACCGATGAAGTCTTAGATGGATAATTGCTCAATTTGCAATTTTCAATTTGCAATTTTCAATCCGTTCTTCAGATAATTTTCCAGGCATCAGGCAAAATTAACATCGCATCGCCAAAAGAATAGAAGCGATATTGGTGGCCGATCGCCTCTCGATAGAGGTGCAGCAAGCGATCGCGTCCCAGCATAGCGCTAACCAGCATCAGCAAACTAGAACGGGGCAAATGAAAATTGGTAATCAACCCATCTAGCACCCGCCAGCGATAGCCCGGATAGATAAACAAATCCGTCTTACCAGTATAGGCTTCCAGTTCTCCTGAATGGGCAGCAGCTTCCAGCGATCGCACCACCGTCGTCCCCACCGCCAGCACCCGCCCGCCGGCAGCCTTGGTTTTCCGAATTTCTGCTACAGTTGCTTCCGGCACTGAGATCCACTCTCCATGCATGTGATGGCTAGTCACATCTTCTACCTCCACAGGTCTAAAAGTACCGACGCCCACATGTAGCGTCACATACCGCTGTTCTATGCCCCGCTGTTGCAACCTTGACAGCAATTCCGGAGTAAAATGTAACCCCGCAGTCGGTGCTGCCACGGAGCCCGCTTGCCGCCCATAGACAGTCTGATACTGTTCTGGCAGGGCCTGAGATGCCTTAATATAGGGTGGAAAGGGGACGTGACCGAAATCTGGCAGCAACTGCTCCAGATCGATTCCAGATGGAAGTTCAAATTGTAACAGCCGCCCCGCAGTTTCCGCATCCGTAGCTACTACGGTTGCTTTCAGTTCTATGTCACTATGAAGACAAGGTGTAAACAGAATCTTAGCGCCCGGTTTCAGGCGTCGGCCCGGTTTCACCAAAGCTAGCCAGCAGTTTGACTGACGGGGTTCTAGTAATAAAACTTCTACAGGAGTACCGGTATCTTTGTGACCGTAGAGTCGAGCTGGCAGGACGCGAGTATCGTTGAGAACCAGCAAATCTCCTGGTTGGAGGAGGTCGGGTAAATCACGAAAGAACCGGTGCTGATGGTGAGTAGGGGAGTCTACCACCAGCAAGCGAGAACTATCCCTGGGCGTCACCGGATTCTGAGCAATCAGATCCTCCGGCAGATCGTAGTCGTAACTGGCTAAAGTTAAGTCCTTCTTAGGGCGATCGGGCAGCACCGGCTAAATTTCCTACCATTAAAATTACTATATATGCTATTATCACATCCGCAACGGGCTGGGCACAGGACCGTATCCCATACCTAGCGAGCGATCCCCAATTTGGGGGAATTGGGGGAATCTCCCCATATCAGATCGGGGAGATTCCCCCAACATGGAGTAGCTGTCATTAGGGAGAATATAAATATAGTGTTAAGCTTGGTCGCCAAGAAAAGAATATGGAATACACTTACTACCTCCCCAACGCCAGTCTAACTCTGAGAATAATTGAATATCTGCATGCTACGCGCCGACTACCAGTAGCATTCGTGACCGTGATCCATCAGATTGACGGCTGGGTGATGAAAATCAAACTAGCTAAGCGACTAGACGCCCAGGAAGAAGGAGATTTTCGGGCTTACCTGAACGAAGTAGGGTTCCCTTACCAACCGGAAATCCGGGTGCAGATGGCTCTGTGGAGCTTAGAAACAGGACAGTCGCCCATTGACGTGATGCGGCGCTACCAGGTAGCGGTAGTCTCCCACGGCAGTCCCAACCGCCGGGAGATCGAAGAATTTCGCAAGCAATTCGTGCAAGGATTGGGATATTGTCCAGAAACTCTAGCTTAGCCGAAAATATTAAATCATGTCTGTCAAGCGCTAGGTGGGCAGTGCCCACCCTACTGCTAGCAGATGTTAATCATAGATAGCGTATTTCTTGAGATCGTTAAGCGACACATGTTCTAAGGCAGCTGCATGGGTTGCTGACAAGACCACTGGCGGCGCCACGCCAGCATCCAGGGCCTGCTGCCACCGAGAAGCACACAAACACCAGCGATCGCCCGGTTGGAGACCGGGGAAGTTATATCCTGGAACTGGGGTACTGAGATCGTTGCCCTGCCTTTTGGTAAAGGCCAGAAACTCTTCAGTTACTTGAGCGCAGACTACATGCACGCCGAAGTCTCCTGCGCCCGTGTCACATTTACCATTGCGATAAAATCCAGTCATGGGAGAAGTGCAGCAAACTTGGAGTGGGCCTCCCAGCACATTCTGAGCATCTGTCATCACAGTCGAGCCTTATATAGCAACAAATAAAATTATAAAACTGACCGCCGATAGCGGGATTTAAGATTGACCTTATTTTTGCGGCAATATTGCGATAGGATTTTGGGATCCAACTGACTGGCTGTGTCCCTTGACAGGCATGACATGATAGGATCTCATACTTGTCAAGGGACACGGGTGCTTCGCCAGCAATAGTTGGGGAACGGGGTGCTAGCCTATTGATTTTGTTTCCATTGTCGCCAAAACTACTAATGGGTAAAATGCTAACCCCGAGCGATCGCCTGCTAATGCAGAGGAGGCATCAGCTATTAGAAGCCATGAAAAATCAAGTGCAAGGGCGTCTAGAGCAGTCCTTGCATCGCGCGGTGCTCAGGGATCTAGTCAGAGATGGGCAAGCAGAACGGCCCGGACGGGATATTAATGTCAAGATTGAGGGTAGTCGCACTTTCGGGTTACCGCACCAGACAAGTCTGAGGGAAATATTCGAGCAGAATCAGGGTGTATGGCTGATTTTGGGGTTGCCAGGAGCTGGTAAAACCACGACCCTGCTAGAACTCGCTCGGGAACTGCTCGCAAATGTCCAAAAAGACCAACCCGTGCCAGTTTTATTCGACCTTTCAACTTGGCAAGGGGAGGATCTTGCCGACTGGTTGGTGGCTCAACTTGCATGCAACTATAGCCTGCAAGTGAATATGGGCAGAATGTGGCTGGATAATGGTCAGTTGCTGCTGCTATTGGATGGACTAGATCGACTGGAGTTGCAGCGTCAAGAACAATGCCTTGAGGCGATCGAGCGGCTGCTTGAGAATGCTTCCCAACCGATAAATATGATTGCTTGTTTTTGCCTGGAGGAGTATAAAAGCTGCAAAAATAAGCTGCGATTAAAAGGGGCGGCTTGGTTGCAACCTCTGAGGGATACTCAAATTAAAGACTATTTGGTAAATGCGAGAAGTCGGGAACTTTGGCAGTGCATCTACAATGAACCGCAGTTGTTGGCCTTAGCAAAGAAACCGCTGCTGCTGAACCTGATGACTCTAGCAGATGAAGAAATTTTAATTCATTCCTGGAGGCGCATTACTTCTGAGGTGGGACGGCATCAATATTTGTTGAATGCCTATATGCGTCGGATGTTGACAGTCGGGATCGATCGGCGATGGTATGCTAAAGGTAAAGATCCGCGCCCAGAGTTGACTAGGCATTGGCTGATGAAGCTGGCCGTGAGGATGAAACAGGAGAATAAGAGCGAGTTTTTGATTGAGGAAATGCAGCCTACTTGGTTGCCAAATCCCAGACAAAGGCAAATTTATTGGCTGGGGGTAGGGGTAATAAGTGGGCTGACGATCGGGCTAATTACGGGAGTATCTGTGGGGCTGGTAACTGCTAATCTAATGCTAGTGTCGATCGCGGGTATAACTGCTGGCTTGTTGGCGGGATTGCTAGCTGGGATGATGTCAAAACGGGATCGAATTGTCTTGAGCGATCGGGCGATCTTGCCGGGAGTGAAGCTATGGCAGCGGTTCCTGAAGTTGCCGGGTTGCAAGTGGATAATGGTGCTGATCGCGGGGCTAATTTTGGGGAGTGTTTTGGGTTTGGGGTTGCGTTTCGGGTTAATGACGGGGTTAGTGGCCGTTCCGATCGTGGGGTTAGCAAGCCTAATTGTGGGGCAGATCATGAGATTGACTATTCCTCATATTCGGGGTCGAACTTTTGCGAATCAGGGTATCAAGCAGTCAGCAATTATATCTGGGGTAGTGGCGCCAACTGTGGGGTTGCTAGTTGGAGGTATTGCAGGACTGCTGACTGGATATATTAGCGGTCCGAGTCATGGTTGGTTGGCGGGGTTAGTGGTGGGACTGGTAAGTTGCTTGGCCATCGCCCTTTATCCAGGTTTAGCTTGTATACAGCATTTCATGTTGCGCTTATTGCTCTATCGAAGTGGAGCAATTCCCTGGAATTACGCCCGCTTTCTCAATTATGCCACGAGCAGATTATTGTTGCAAAGATGGGGCGGACGCTATCAATTCAGGCATGATTTGCTGCAAGATCATTTCGCGCAACTGCAAGAGTTGAATATTAAATTATGATTGAAGGGCGATCGCCCCTTGGACGCTGCAATTCACAATAGCACAGCCGATCGCCTCCCCGTGACGGCAGGCGATCGGCTATGCTATTTCCTCAGACTGATATCAGTCATGGGCCAGATCGGACTATCCCTGTTAAGACTCATTGTCAGGCAAGATCGAAAGACTTACTTGACCGGTGTTGTCAGACTTGTTGGTATCGATAAATAAAGCATTAACAGTCACGGTCTCTTTCACTTCTAACGTGACCGTATCAGAATATCCGTTCAAACTCTCCCAAGTCGCTATGGTTTCGTTACCAGTCTGGAGGTCGGTGAATTTGCCTCCGTATATCCACAGCAAGACAAATGGCTCTCCTTTATCATCCGGTCCATAGCTAAAGTTGCCACTATTGAGCCGCAGCACGTAAGTCCCAGGCTCTAAAGTTGCAGCCGCCGCTATCTTTTGCAGGTTGTCCATCCATTCGGTGCTGACTTCCACGCAATTTTCCTGGCTGTCAATTGTGATCCTTGGCATGTTTTCCTATCTCCTTTTCCTCATGTAACTTGTCTGACGTGAGATTGTAGGGCAAAAACCCACTCGCGTCAAATGTAATCAACTGTCGCGCCCGATCGCTACTGTCGTCCCTCATCCGATCTATTGAAAATAACTCTAAACGCATCAGCCTGGCCATTCTGGGCCAATAGCAATTCACAATTAGTCAAAAAACGATCGCCTCCCCGTGACGGCAGGCGATCGGCTGTACTATTTCTTCAGACTGATATCAGTCCTGACCCATATCAGGCTATCCCTCTTCAGACTCATTGTCAGGCAAGATCGAAAGACTCACTTGACCGCTATTGTCAGACTTGTTGGTATCGAGGAATAAAGCATTAACGGTCACGGTCTCCTTTACTGTTAATGTGACCGAGTCAGAATATCCGTTCAAACTCTCCCAAGTCGCGATGGTTTCGTTACCAGTCTGGAGGTCGGTGAATTTGCCTCCATATATCCACAGCAAGACAAATGGCTCTCCTTTATCTTCCGGTCCATAGCTAAAGTTGCCACTATTGAGCCGCAGCACGTAAGTCCCAGGCTCCAAAGTTGCGGCGGCAGCTGTCTTTTGCAGGTTGTCCATCCATTCGTTGCTGACTTCCACGCAATTTTTCTGGCTGTCAATTGTGATCCTTGCCATGTAAAACCTATCTCCTAAGGGTAATGTTACTTGTCTGACTTGAGATTGTAGGGCAAAAACCCACTCGCGTCAAGCTGTGACAAATTTTTATTGCACAGCCTAGGGCATTATAGCACGGGGCGGATTTTTGGCAACCCCTTCACGCCAAAGCGCTACCGGTGCAGATTCTCCACCCCAGGGGTTGTCCCTCGCCCGATCTATAATCTTTCGGTATTGTAACAGAAGTTACAGCGCATTAGAAGTGGATTTTTGGCAACCCCTTGGCGCCAGAGCGCTACCGGTGAATATTCTCCACTCCAGGGGTTGTCCCCGCGATCGCCAGTTCTATAATCCTTCGGTATTGTAACCTCCATTGCAGGGCATTAGAAATGGTGATGTAACCTTGTTCCGGAGGTTGGAGCATTATGCGATCGGCCAGGGTCTCACGTCCAATCTCGTCTAGAGGTAGGTTACGATCTTCTAGGAATGCAACCACATCATCTTTGTTACCATTACGACGTATGATTTCTCTCAACCAATGGGTCGTTTGGTAATCTCCTGTGCGATCGCGTTCCACAAAAATAGCATATTGGAAATTCAAAACGGCAGCACGTGATTCATGATTGTCGATCTTCTCATAAGCGAACTCAATTATATGATAACCCAGTCCATAAACTTTCTGACTAGCATCCCGAAATGGACAATATGACTGGGGTTGTTCGATCGATGTTACCTTAATGTCAACTTCTAACTCGGGAAAATCAATACCGCTAGCAGCACTCCCTGCTGTATATGAATACTTGGCTGTCAGATATCGATTGAATGCTTGTTCAACGTAGGTTCCTACTGCCTTGCCATCCGTGATACCATACAACTCGGAAATCGGCATAGCACTCAATTGAAGCACAAAATTTCCTGCCTCAGTCTTTAGTCAAGGTAGGGTCAGGACTTGCATCTTATGCGACTCTCTATGTTAAATTGCTAAAGTCATTTGCACGGAAAACCAACTGTCCAAATATCGCCAATGCCAGCCAAAAATCACACAGCTTTTAGTTTATCTTTTTTCATCCATCTACACTCACAAGTTGCCGCAAAAACTCTGTGAAATTAGCTAGCGCTGTCACCTCTGTTTCAGTTTGCCCACTCACCCAATTATTATCTGCTATACTCACGGTATTGGTTTTCCCCGGTTTCAGCACGCTGACTACAGTAGCAACTAGGGCCTTCTCCCGATCGAACGGTTTCCACTGAGCGAGATTTTCTCTCCTCTGGGGAGAACTTGTCAAGATACTCTTGGGCCCTTTCCAGGTACTCGGGATAAGCAATTTCTCCACAAAGACATAGCAAAGTCTCCAACACTCCTGGGTTAACATTATCTGGTAACACGTATATTCCCGTGCGCGGAACGCTGGTATCGACAACCCCCGCCCGATCGGGAAAATTAGGAAAATACCTGCGAAAGCAATTACAGTAGGGTTCCACAACCGCATCTGGGGCTTTGCGATCGGCATCTGCTACAATTCCAAATGCCACCAGTTCTTCTTGATAGGGAGGATTATTTCGGATAAACTCATCCAAACTATTCACTAAGTTACTCCCCTCTCCTGCGTATATGGCCACCGAAACTGAATCATTATACAGGATCGATGGCATATCCAGACGCTTGTACAAATCTCCGTCTTTGGGATAGTTGGGTTTAAACTTGCGCCAGAACTTGTCCAAATTATCCTCTAATCCTCCCAACTCCTTTCTAAAATCTTTGAAACCCAGTAGCTGCTTGAGTACCTTGCCAACAAATGCTTGGTCTTGCGGTCCCTCAACCCCAATTATAGCATACTTCACCAGCGCACCTCCATACCCAAATCTTGCCGCACCCGTTGCAGTCGATCGCGATCTATTCTGAGCAATTTAGTCCGCGACTCCCGTGGATATAATCGATATAGCACCAAATCTGGTGCTATCTTAGAAGCACTCAAGAGTTCGTCAACGGTTTCCAAGCTGTGAGTTGTTGCAAATAGCTGCACGTCCATCTGCTGACACCATTGAACTAGCCAGGAAAATGAGGGTTTGAGCACTTCAGTATGAATGGCTGTTTCTAGTTCGTCAATCAGCAGAACTCCCCCTCGCACTTTGACCAAACTTGAGGCTATGTACAGCAGACGGCGGACACCATCACCGAAAGCACTTAACGGCGATCGCCCTATCTGTTTGTGGTTGATATAAAGTCTCGGAGTACCTCCACGAACAGATAAAACATCTAAGTCGATGATTCCCTCGTCCATTACCTGGAGTAATTTGATTACATCTGGTTTAAATCCATCCAAAGTCGCTTCTGATAACAATTCCACTTGGAACTTTTCACTGCGGTGAGAAACAGGAGTCACTGTATCGACTGGCAGATCTAATTTAGAGCGCTTTCCACGATTAACAAAACGCTCATTTTCCCAAATTTGGACAGTTTTCGATAATTCTTCATGCTTGTCGAACAAGCTGAGTTGATCTTCTGAAAGCGTAGCCTTCATCTCTAATTCGGCACCTCTAACAGTTTTCGCTTCCTCGTATTCAATGTCCGACTCAATCTTATCGGGGTATGGATCTGTTCCTTCAAACTCTCGGTAGATTGCTTTCGACTCCCTCACCGAAAAGTTTCCATCTCCAGAGATATGGGTTTCTCCCTGATAAAACTCCCCGACGGGGACTGTACTCTTCTGGGGAAACAGCCACTTGAGGGCTTCCAACTGGGGTTTGCGAGATGACTTGATCTCTCGACGCCAGGCAGTATTTAGCCATGCTAGGGGGTCTAAGGGACGACAGTATGTTGATATCGCCTCTAACACGCTGGTTTTGCCGGAGTTGTTGACTCCCACAAACAGGTTTATTTGCCCCAAGGACTCTAAGCCGATCTCTTGCAGTCCCCGGAAACTATGGATAGTTAAATTTTCCAGATTTTTCATCATATTAGCACCATACAAGATAGATGACATATCCCATAGCATACCTCACAACCGCACCGGAGCCAGGTAACGAGGTTTATTTGCCCCAAGGACTGCAAGTTTATATATTTTGCAGCCCCCGGAAACTATGGATAGTCAAATTATCCATAGTTTTCATTCACTAACTCTTGGGTTTATAGGTGGAAGCTACCTGCAATTCTTTCAATTGTTTCTTGTCCACTCCCGCCGGTGCGTCTGTTAACAAACACCGCGCCTGCTGGGTTTTCGGAAAAGCAATCACATCCCTTATTGACTCTTCTCCTGCTAATAACATTACCATTCGGTCTAAACCAAAGGCTATCCCTCCGTGGGGCGGCGTCCCATATTCAAAGGCTTCTAGCAAAAAGCCAAATTTGCTATAGGCTTCCTCCGTCGATAAGCCGATCGCGTCAAAGACTCTTTCCTGGATTTCCCGCTGGTAGATACGCAGACTGCCGCCGCCTATCTCCATGCCATTATACACTAAATCGTAGGCGCAGGCTCTGGCAGTTTTCAAGTCCTCTATATCCTCGGGATGGGGGGCCGTAAAGGGGTGATGTAATGCTTCTAACCGCTTCTCGTCGGCATTCCATTCAAACATCGGGAAGTCCGTTACCCACAGCAGGTCGATCTTGCTTTCCTCTATTAACCCTAATTCTTTCCCGATCGCCAACCGCAGTCGATCCAGAGTTTTGTTGACCACATCGGCGGCATCGGCGGCAAATAATAGCAAATGTCCCGGTTGGGCCCCCGATCGCTTGACAATTTCCTCTTTTTGTGCTGGGCTGAGATTATCTTTTATGGCGCCAATGGTGTCCAACTGGCCCCCTTCCCGCACCCGGATGTAGGCTAAACCTTTGGCACCTGCTTCGCTAGCTTCCTTGAACAAGTCCCCACCGGGTTTGATCCGCACGTTGGAGATGAGTTTGTCCCCCCCGGGAATGGGCAGTATTTTCACTATCCCCCCTTTGGCGATCGCCCCCGCAAACACTTTAAACCCCGAATCTTTGACCACGTCAGAGACATCGGCCAGTTCCAAACCAAAGCGAGTATCGGGTTTATCGGATCCGTAACGGGCCATGGCTTCGGCATAGGTCATGCGGGGGAAAGGACGGGGTACATCTATCCCTTTAATAGTTTTGAAGATATGACAGACTAACCCTTCATTCAACTGGAGGATATCCTCTTGGGACATAAAACTCATTTCCATATCCAACTGGGTGAACTCCGGTTGTCTGTCGGCCCGCAAGTCTTCATCCCGGAAGCAACGGGCGATCTGGTAATAGCGATCGAACCCCGATACCATCAGCAACTGCTTGAAGATCTGGGGTGATTGGGGCAAAGCATACCACTCGCTGGGATTAACGCGACTGGGGACCAGATAGTCCCGCGCCCCTTCTGGAGTAGACTTGGTCAGGATCGGGGTTTCGATTTCAATGAAGTTTTGTTCGTCTTCCAGGTAGCGGCGGATCGCTTTCACTACCCCGTGGCGCAACTGGAGATTCCGCGTCATGCGATCGCGCCGCAAGTCCAAATACCGATATTTCAAGCGCAAGTCTTCTCGCACGGACTCCGCCTCCGTAGCGGCCACTTGAAAAGGCATCTGCTTGTTAACCCCATTCAGCAGTTCGATCCGGTCGGCATAGATTTCCACTTCCCCGGTAGGCAGTTTGGGGTTGAGAGACTCCTCGGGACGGTTGGTTACTCGGCCCGAGATCTGCACGACATATTCGCTGCGCAGGCGTTCGGCCAAGGAGTAGGAGTCCGGCGTGCGTTCCGGATCGCTGACAATTTGGACAACACCGGAGCGATCGCGGAGATCGAGAAAAATCACGCCACCATGATCGCGGCGACGGTCCACCCAACCGCAGAGGGTAACAGTTTCGCCAACGTGGTTTGCGCGCAGTTCGCCGCAGTAATGAGTTCGCATGGTGGTTTTCGCTCTTTTGTTACGTTTGCTATAGTTCATTGACAGCTTTTCATTATAGTAGGGTGGGCACCGCCCACCAGGTTGTAGCTTGTAGATCGCCCATGACCGAGAAAACTTGGAGGGTTCGGCCCCCGCCCCGACCAACCGGTCCTATGGCTCTTTCTCCACCGGTTATCCCGCTCGGTCATCCCCGGGAATTTTGTGGTACGATTGTAACACGAAAAGAGTACGCGAGGAGGGGATGAAACCGAAGGGCGATCGCCAACCGGTGTATCCCAGGTTGTGGGAGCACTGTGGCCGATAAGAGCATTTCCCGCAAAATTATGTAGGGGCACAGCGCCAGCGTATCAATAGATTATCGGTGAGGATGAAAATGTTTGTCTCGCCGTGCCCCGGCAACAGGCGATCGCCTTTTAATTGCTGTATACTGATGCAATGCGATCGTCTTTTAATCGCTGTATTCTGATGTTATGCGATCGCCCTTTAACATGCATTCTTGAGATCTGGTCTGGGCGCCGGGGCACGGCAATAGATATCTTTTAGTTTATCCCGAAAAGTTATGGATGCCGTGCCCCTACCATACTGGTCTATTTATATCTTGATGTCAGACGATCGCTTCTCAACTGTGGCAATAGGTACACAAAAATCATGTAGGGGCACGGCATCAACAGATTATCGGGGAAGATGAAAATGTTTGTCTCGCCGTGCCCCGGCAACATGCGATCGCCCAACAATTATGTTTCCCGATGTCATGCGATCGCCCTTATTCGGGGGGCGATCGCGTGGGGGCCTGAAACCGGGTTTCTTAATTCCTACCCCCTTTGTGCGCCTGACTTTGTCGCAGAAACCCGGTTTCTGAGACTGTCTGAATTATACAGGGGATGCCGTTTTCATCTCGATTTCTGGTGAATTCCGAATTGCCTCCAGCTTCCTTTTATAGTAATCATCTAATGATGCTATTAACATCCCGGAGTGAAACTCAATTCCCAAAGCGTAACTAACAGCTAATACGTCCACAAAACTGGCATTTTGATAATCCTTCGCTTCATACTGTTTAATTTGCTCCTCCGTGCGACTGCAGAGCATACCCAGTTCCTTTTGACTGAGCTTAAAAGCAATTCTCGCTTTAATCATTGCGTCTGATATGCCCTGAATTTCGGTAATACTCAGACTGATGGGGCGATCGCGATCGTGTGCCAGCAAAATTTCATATTCGACGATTTCTCCCCTGAGACGCATGATCCGACAGTGATAAGAATCTTGTAACAGTTGCCAACCATCAGGGTCTTTAAGTTTCTTTTCTTCATTTTCCCGCAGGGTGACGAGCGCTTGGGTAAATCTCTCTACCCAATATTTAGTAATGTTATACTGGTGAGAATCTTTAATCATGGTGACCACCTCACTAAATCTATGGCAATAAGACGTTAAATTTTAGTAGGGTGGGCACCGCCCACCAGACGTTACAGGTACGATTTTTCAGTTCAATTTCCATAAGCGCAATAGGAATTTGTCACGGTGGGTGTTGGGGTAACTGCCGTCAACCCAACCTACAGATCCTTCAAGCTTCTTATCCATTATAAAACTAAAGCCCGCGCAGGCGGGCTTTGTTCCTGTAGCCCCAGTCTTTAGGCTGGGGGTATTGCGGGTATTGCGGGGTATTGCAGCATTACTTCCGGTCATCAGAACCGGAAACGGGTTCTGTGAGGGCTTTCCAGGCCGCATCAGCAGCAGAGGAAAGGCGATCGCCCAAGTCTGTCACCTGCTTGACCATATCATTCCAATTCTTATCTAAATCCTTTTGCAGCAGATTCATTGACCGTTCAATTTCTGTAGGATCGAACAATTTCTCTTTTTCCACCGCTTCTCTAGCTTGCGTTACCGCTTTCAGATAGGCTTCGCGAGTAAACTCACCCGCTGCTTGGGCCTCTGACTGGGCCCGCATCTTCAGCGCTTCAAACAGTTTCATGGTCTCCTGCTGGAGAACCTCGGAAGCATTCGGCATCTCTTTCTTGACGAGGGCTTCTGTTTCTGGACTCACTTCTACCATTCCAGACTCCTTGGGCATATTAGGTTCAGTCACGTTCATTTCTCCTGATTATTATTTCACGATCTACAATTCTCGTTCTAACTCTAACAATTTCTCAATCCGCGCCTCAGTCGAGGGGTGGGTGGAAAACAGATTCCTGAAAAAGTCTCCAGAGAAGGAGTTCATAATCAACAACGGTTCAAAAGCTGGGTTGGCAGCTATTGGCATCTGTCTGGCATTTGCTTGTAACCGCTGCAAAGCATTTGCCAAAGCGCGAGGGTTACCAGTCAATCTCGCCGCACCCGCATCGGCGGAAAATTCCCGGGTCCGGGAAATGGCCATTTGAATGACTGTCGCCGCGATCGGGGTCAAGATGGCGATCAACACCATGGCCAAAGGGTTGGGACCGCGATCGTTATCTCGCGAACCTCCAAACCACATAGCGTACCTCGCCATTTCTGCCAGGAACGAGATGGCACTAGCAACGGTAGCTGCCACAGCTTGAGTTAAAGTATCCCGGTTAGCAATATGGCTGAGTTCGTGAGCGAGCACCCCTTCCACTTCATCTGGTGGTAAAATACTTAAAATACCTTCGGTAACTGCAACTGCTGCATGTTCGGGATCCCGTCCCGTGGCAAAGGCGTTCGCTGCGGAACTCGGTACAATGTATACTCCGGGCATCGGTAAACTAGCGCGGTTACTCAGTCGTTCCACCATCGCATACAATTCTGGGGCTTGACTGGCATCGACTTGTTGGGCATTATAAGCACCAAGGGCAATCTTATCCGAGAAAAACCAGGAACCCAGGTTCATCCCGGCGGCTATTACCAGGCCAATAAATGCCCCAGAAGTGCCCCCGATCGCCCAATAGCTGACTGCGATCAGCAGACCACTCAGCAGACCTAGCAAAGCGGCTGTTTTGAATTGATTCATTGCACCCGATCTCCTTTAAGCAATAGCTGATATCATCTATTATAGGAGCTATTGCCGATTTCCCTCATTATATCGCTCTAATTCTCAGTCTGCGATCCGGGATCCTCCCCTGGCCAGGTGCGGGTTAACCCACCTGTCTTGCTATATAGTAAGTCGTACAGGACTTATGTAACTGAGGTGGGGTTGAAATTATTATCAGGCGGTGAGATTGCTTCGGGGTATCTTTACGGGGATTATTAAAATGTCGGTTGGTATCGCCCCTCGCAATGACAAATTATAGTTATTAAAAGATCGGTACCCACTACCCAAAATTTGCACGGGATACGCTATTATTTAGGCTTGCTAAAGTAGTATTTTAATCAATTATCAGGCCCATGCTCCAAGACCCCACTATTCGCAATCCTATTGCTATCAGTTTTGGCGCGATCGCAGGTGCCCTTTGTCGCTATTATCTCACCTTATGGTTTGTCCAGCGCTTGGGCACTGCTTTTCCCTACGGCACCTTTTTCATTAACCTTACGGGTTGCTTTGCCATGGGATTATTCATTACTCTTATATCACAGAGAGTATTTATACTGCCCCCAGAAGTGCAATTATTGATTACCACGGGTTTCCTCGGCGCTTACACTACTTTCTCTACCTATGGCTTAGAATCATTTACCATGCTGCGCGATCGCCCTTTAGTTGCTGCCCTGTTGTACTGGGCTGGCAGTGCTATGCTGGGAATAGTCAGCGTGCAGTTGGGGGCGATAGTTGCCCGCTTAGGATCCTAAATCGTCACAGTTGCAAGTAGGGTGGGCACCGCCCACCAGCTGCTGGTGTTATCTTTTTTCCCAAACTATTTTTTGCAGCACCCGATCGCCACCATGTCAAAAGTATAAAAGCGATCGCAGCTATTCCCGCCCAGTTAACGATATCGAGATTCAAGGAATAGTGATATAATTGGGAGGATAAACTGCTATAGTGACGAGAATGGGAGTTGTCATAATAAGCTGCGTAAAATCCAGATGGCATTAACCTCATCAGACTATCATATAGCATGGAAAGCTTATCATAAACGCCTGCCAGTCAGATGTAATGGGGATTTAATCAAAGAAGAGAAAAACTTGCTGCTGCAAAATCCCCGTAATTTTAGATTAGATACAGTCTGGTAAAAATAATGCTCGGCAACTAAGCGCGCTTTGCGCTTACTACAAACCTTGCGTAGCTGCGAGCAACATCCTAGACTAAAGGGCAGCAGACAATATAGATGGAACTAGGAGGGTTTAACTTGACACAGAACAATACTTCTTCCCTCCAGACGATCTCGCGCCGCGAACTGTGCGAATTAGTCCGATCGCAGTTGCAAGCACTGCTAGAAGTCGCAGACTTCCAGGGCGCTAAGGCGATCCTCAAACCAGTGCAACCGGCTGATATTGCCGAGGCGATCGAAGGATTGCCCGAAACCCAGCAGGCGATCGCCTTCCGCTTGCTCTCGAAAGCAGAGGCGATCGAAGTATATGAAAATCTCGACTCGACAGCCCAGCAGACCCTGCTGGAAAAATTTCAGCGTACCGAAGCGATCGATATTGTCGAGAAAATGTCGCCAGATGACCGGGCCCGGCTATTTGACGAGTTACCAGCCAAAGTCGTGAAGCGTTTACTGGCCCAACTGAGTTCAGAAGAACGCCAAGCGACTAACCTGCTGTTGGGATATGAAGCAGATACTGCTGGACGGATCATGACCCCAGAGTATATCTCCCTCAAAGAAAACTTTACCGTCAGCGAAACCCTAGATCGCATTCGCAGTTCATCCCACGTCAGCGAAACCATCTATTACCTGTACATCACCGACGCCGCGCGACGCCTGACGGGGACTCTGTCTTTGCGAGATTTAGTCACTTCCGGGCCCGAGAGTCCCATTGGCGAGATCATGACCCGCGACCCAGTATGTGTCCATACTGACACGGACCAGGAAGAAGTGGCCCGGCTGATTCAGCGCTATGATTTTCTGGCAGTGCCAGTCACCGACAGAGAACAGCGTCTGGTGGGCATTATCACCGTCGATGACGTGATTGACATTATCGAACAGGAAGCTACCGAAGATATTTATGCTCTCAGCGGCGTGCAGTCGGACGGTGATAACTATTTTCAGACAAATTTGCTCACAGTAGCCCGCCGACGGGTGATGTGGCTGTTGATTTTGCTACTAACCAATACGGTGACCGGCTCAATTATCAAGTCTCAAGAGGATCTGCTAACTCGCTTGGCGGTGCTGGCGGCCTTTATCCCCTTGCTGACTGGTACGGGTGGAAATGTAGGCGCCCAGTCCTCTACAGTGGTAATTCGCGGGTTGAATACCGATGAGATTCGTTCCCTGGGCGTGGCCCAGGTGATTGGGCGAGAGGCGATCGCGGGAGCCTTACTTGGCGCTACACTAGGTATACTCGCGACAATTTGGGCCTATTGGCTGGACGGGAATCTCTCTGTTGCCCTAGCGGTAGGAAGTTCCCTGATGGCAATTTCCCTACTGGCGTCTGTTGCCGGTTCCAGTTTGCCCTTTTTGTTTCGTTACCTGGGGTTAGATCCGGCGCTGATGTCAGCACCGTTTATCACCACAGCCGTTGATGTGTTGGGAGTGCTAATCTATTTTAATATTGCTAGGCTGATTTTGGTCATGTAACAACTGACGCTCCGTTGGCTATTGGATGCCCGTGATTAGCGCCGTTCCCTATGGGTAGAAGCTGCCCACTGGCAGCACGGCTAACCCGCACTGCCAACAAATAACAACTGACAAATAATAACTGACAATGGAAAATAACCGCAAGTGGCTAGAAGTTGCTGAATATATATCGATTATTGGCTCGGCTGTAGGTGCAGGTTTAGCTGTAATATTGGAACATGTAGTCTATGTAGCAGCACCGGTTTCTCTCTCCCTATTCTTGAATCTCTTAAATCGACAAAGGTTAGAGCGGGAATACAGGGAAAGAAATACAGGGGGAATTTCTCCAGTAACTCAGCAACTATCAGAGGATATTGAGGCTCTCCGTTCTTCTGTTTTGGCAATGGCAGCTGATGTAGCTTTTAATAGAATAGAAGAATCGATCGAAGAACTGGCAGCAGAAATCACTACTAGCCAAAAAAAATTGATTCAGCGGATGGATGGCTTAGAGGCGATCGATATTAATCAGATTCAAGCAGAAATTGTCCAGTTGCGCAACCAATCTAGCTACTTGCTGGAATCTCTCGCTAATGTGCTCCAGCGCCTGGATAATTTGCCCGCAACAGAGAAGATCGACTCTGCCGAAAGTAGGTTGACCCGGATAATTACAGAAATGACGACCGCAGAATCGATGCATCTGGAGGCGATGCGCAAGGATTACGAACAGCTGCGATCGCAAGGAGAGCGGTTACAATTATCTCTGGAAACTGTCAAGCATCAGCTAGAGAATGTCATCAGTTATAGCAGCAATTATACTCAAAGCGACCTCAGTAATCTGGCAGAAAGAATTACCGCCCTCCAAACAGAGATGCAAACTCGTTTCGCTGACTTGAATATTGAAAGTTTACAGACAACATCTAGCCAATTGGATGGCATGGGAGAGCAGATAGCCCAACTGTCATCTGAATCTGCAAATCTGCTGAATAACATTGTTAATGTCACTCAGCGTCTAGAGAATTTGCCCCTTCCCTCATCATCTGTTACCCCGGAAATGTTTGCAAGTGCGATCGGGGAACTTGACAAAAAAATCAACAAGCTCGATGGAGATTTACGACAGCGGGAGGTGAATCAAAGTCCTAATTTTGAGCCAATCATAGCAGAAATATCCCAGTTAAAAAATATGTATGCTGCCTGGGAATCCCGTGGACTCGGGGAGAGTGCAAGAGAAAAAGAGTCCCAATGGCTGCGATCGCAGATGGAGATATTGACTCATCAGTATGAGTCTTTGCAGTCAACTCTGTCAAGTTTACAGGCCAAGACTCCGGCACTGCAAACGCCTGAGAGTAGCAGCTTATCAGATAAGGCGGAAAAATGGCTGGGGAACGTGATCCAGGGGATTGAGGGGAGAAAACCAAGTAAGTCAACCCCAGAAATAGAATTGGAAGATTTGGAAGATGATGATGATTTCTTTGACGATGAAGAGATCGCAGAAGAGGAAGCGCCAGCAGTTGCACCCGCAACTCCAAGATCTGAAGATGAAAATAGGGACTGGAAATGCGTCCGGACTCTGACGGGAAGCGCCAGTGTAGTCAGGAGTATCGCCCTCAGTCCGGATGGCAAGACAATTGTCAGCGGTGATTATGAGGCGATCGGGGTTTGGGATGTCAGTACGGGACAATTGCGGCAAACCCTGAAGCTAGATGCCGCAGAAATATCCGTAAGCGCGATCGCCCTGAGTCCCGATGGCAAGACAGTAGTGGGTGCCACCGGAGAGGTAGAGATTTGGGATTTAGGAACGGGAGAAGGGGTCGGGACCTTAGAAACGGAAGATTGGACAACGGTAGTCGCGATCGGTCCCGATGGCCAGAAGATGGCCAGTGGGGGTGCAGATCCAGTAGATCAAAATGGTTCGGTACAGCTGTGGAATTTTGCCGCCAGGGAAGTAATACGCACCAGTTATTGCGTGGAACGGGAGATTTATGCCCTGGCCTTCAGTAACGACGGACAGATGCTAGCGGTTGGGGGCGGAAATCCTGAGAAGGAAAAGGGCATCCTCCAGCTGTGGCATGTCAACAGTGATAAACCTCTGTGCAATTTAGAACCGGCAGTCACAATTTATGCCGTTGCCATCACTGCCGACGGGCAAATGGTTGTGGGCGGTTGTAGCGATAATACCATTAAAATCTGGAATCCCGCTACCAGTGGATTAGTCCAGACTCTTAGCGGACATGCAGGAAAAGTATATGCGATCGCCATTAGTCCGGATGGTAAACTGTTAGCGAGTGGCAGTGGTGACGAGAAGATCAAGATTTGGAATTTAGAGACAGGGGAAATAGTAGATACATTATCAGGGCATACCGGGGGAGTAAGAACAATTGCCTTTAGTTCCGATGGCAAAACCTTAGTGAGTGGTGCCCAGGACATGACCATGAAGATTTGGCAGCGAGATGGATAGATGATAGATGGATGTCAAATATAAGAGAATAATTAATAAACTTCGCTGTCAGTCCGCCGTGGGTTGCAAACCCCCGGCGGGATAACAGCGAAGTGACTATCTTGATGATAGCCGATCGCACCTGTTCTGTCAAGGGGCGATCGCCAGTGAGTGGTGCCCAGGACATGACCATGAATATTTGGCAGCGATGTGCGACGGGCAGTACGAGTAGTGCGCCCGGAGTACATCGAAGAGAGGGATAGATGGGTGTCAAGGATAAGATCTAATGATTCATCCCAACGCTTGCAAAATTGACTCGATCTTGTCCTTGAGGTCTGGCAAATTTATCTCTACTACCGACCAAACAGTGTTTAGATCGACCTAGAAGTGTTGATGAACCAAGATATTTCGCATTCCCACCATCAAAGACCAAGGGATCTCAGGATTTTGTGCTCGCAATGGAGCCGACATCGCCCGGGCAGACTCACCGATAATCATAATTTGGTACAAAACCCCACTTTGAGTTAATTTGTCTTGCTCAAAAGTTTGCTTTCCGACCGTTGTGAACTGTTCAATATCTTCGATCGCCTTTAAGATATCCTTTAACCGGTCCCGATCGCTTCTGACAGTGCCACGGCCTCTTGCAAAACTCGTTCCCGATATTCACCCTTTAAGCCTCCGGAAACTGTCACGTACAAATCATAACCGAGGCTCTTGCTAGTGAATCATTTTATCCAAATGCGCCACCCGATGCTGCTGTTCGGAAGATGTCAGCCTCTGATTTTTCCGGAACGGTGCTTGTTCGATTAACTGATGCAAAGTCTCTGATGCCATAACTAATTTAACAGATACTATCTTGATTATAGCCGATCGCAGATGTTCGGTCAAGGGGCGATCGCCGTTTGTAGTAAGCACGAAGCGTGCTTCGCCGCCCCTAAGCTCAATCAGCAAATGTAAGGGAAAACCAGGTCACGGGCAAATCTTAAAAGATTTTGAAGATCCATAGAGCGCGTAAATCCCAGGATATACTCTAAAAGCAGTAGACATTATCCAGAGGAGGTGTTTGATGGCACGTATCAATGGCACGCGACGGTCGTGAGAGGCTGGAGGCCCGTAGTCGCCCGGTAATTGCCCCCGAAAGGTCGAGCAGTCTCAAACCCGTATAGTGACAAGTATTTCTCCCAAGAACAACGCCGAGTCTAGTTAAAAACATTATTTACTATGAAAACTAAACTGTACCTATTCGCAGTGCTATTATTCCTGTTTTCTTGTTATCAAAACACAGAGACATTTATCCCTGAAAAGCTTGAACAAACAAAGGTTGAACGTCAAAAAGGTGTGAACAACATGAGAGGCTTCAATTGGGCAGATGCACGTGATAATTTTGTTGATGGTTGGGTAATTCCATCAGGACTAACATCTGACGATAATTATGCTACTGTTCGTAACATTGCCAACGACATTTTATCTGCATTTCAGAATGTTGGGGCAAATACAGTAAGACTTCCGATCAACCCATCGAGCGTTAGCGATTCGTGGTGGGCAAACTACAAAGGAGCAATTGATGAAGCCCGTAGCATGGGAATGATGGTTATTCTTTGCTATTGGGAAGCTGCATCGTCTAAAGATGGCCTTGTAGATGATCTTAACTTATTCTGGGAAATGTGGGATCAAGTAGTTAGTGATTACAACGGAGACTCTGGTGTTCATTTTGAAGTGTTCAACGAACCACATGGCTATAGCAAGAACGACCTAATTGCTCTGTATAGCGACTGGCTAAACCGTTATCCATCTGTACCTCGCGGTAGAATTATGCTTGGAGGAACTGGTTATTCGGAAAGAGTTTCTGAAGTAGGAGGGGTATTCCCCGATTGCTTACTTTCGCAGCATATTTATGCATGGTGGGGACAGCATACAAGCACATCGGCTTGGGAAAGCGAGATTGCAGGACGAATTGGGGACTATGCCAGTAGAACTGTAATTACTGAATTTGGTGTGACAATGACTACTGGTAAAAATTATTCTGGATCGATCGACGGAGATTATGAGATTGCTTTCCTAAAAGGAATTACAAGATATTCCAACAAAAATAATGTTGCGAGTGTTTACTGGCCAGGTCTTCGTGATGGCGATTCCTATTCGCTTTATACCCATAATTCTGGAACAATGACCTTGACCAATTCTTCGGGCTTGGAACCTGTACAATACGCTTGGGGAATCGGCGAAACCCAAATATCTGATTACAAAATAATTAACAGAAATAGTGGTAAGTTGTTGGATGTTAATGGTGCATCAATCCCAAGTACAAAATCAAAATGATACTTGCATAAATCATCAATAGGACAGTTTTTAAACTCTTCCTTTATTCGGGAGATACAGCTAAATCAATTTTTTTGAAAGCAGTGTAAATCGAGCGTGTATCTTTGAGATTCATGATTTTGTGCAGATTTAAGATCCTCAGACATAGCAAGTATACATAATTTATCTGTAACTATAGCAAGCCAGCCATGAGTTGTGTAATAAGCCATTTGACGCTCAAACCCTTACCATGCAATGCTTTAAGCCGCAGGCCCTCCCCCCGAAATATTTGCACAAATGATTTAGGCCGTTCCACAGATAAGTCGAGGATAAAGGCGATAAACACGCTCTTATTTTTGGCGATCGCCCCCTTAAGGCGTCCTCATTCCCAGGCAAGCAGTAATTGTTACAAATCTTTACAATTAGGGAAATCATGGGCATCACAGAGAAGCCCGATCGATCGCAGGGATAATTGTTACAAATATTCACAATTGGCAATCTACATGGGCATCAGGGGAAGCCCGATCGATCCCAGAGATAATTGTTATAAAACTTTACAATTAGCGAAAGCATGGGCATCACAGGGAAGCCCGCGCAGGCAGCGCATCCCGTCCCACTCGCGCTTAAGCAGCGCATCCCGTCCCACTCGCGCCATCAGCGCATGCTCCTCCGAGAGCAGAGAGCACTTCGTACTTGTAGCCCGACCCTTGAGGGCGGGGATTCCCGATAGAATAAAATAATCATATATGAACAAATCCTGACTGGACGCCAACAAAAATTAATGAGTATTTCTACTTCGGTATTGTCAGAATTGTTGCAAGCCCAACCCGAACTGCGACCCCAAATTTACTTTAAACCTTCCTTAACCGCACTTTCCCATGCAATGGAAGACCAGGTGCTTGCGGGGTCAGACCAGCCATTGGTAATTGCCAACTTCCAACAAGAACGGTATTATCGTCAAGAAGCCCAGCGCTATGGACGCATTGGGAAGATAACACCACAGGTATACGTGTTAGCAGCAGCGGAAACGAAATTTAACGACGTATCCGGGACTTGCGAAACAGTAGCTTTTGCCCCCAAAGATGAGCTGTCAAATGAGTGGCATCTGGTAGTTGTCGGACAGCAATATGCCAGTTGTCTACTGTGCAGGGAACGAGAAACTTCCGTCCCCGAGAAAGTCTCCCTACTAGATGGCGACCAATACCGCCGCTTTGAAGGAGTATGGACCTTTAACCGTGCAGTTAGTTGCACGGCAGCAGAGCTATTGCTCGATCGGATCTTGACATACCGACCAGAATTAGCAGCTAAAATATCCATGGCCCGAAGTATGCTGGAAAATACCACGGTGAGATCGGACTGGACGAACATCGATCCGGGACCATTTGCCGAACGTTTAATGACTTACCTGCAAGCGGGTCAGTACAAATTACTTCAAGCTTATAATGCTATAGCAGCCCAGGAACAGAAAGAACGTCTGGTAAACTCGATTACAGATGCCATCAGGCGATCGCTCAATCCCGCAGAAATCTTGCAAGTAGCAGTCAGCGAACTAGGGACAGCACTCTCTACTAGCCGCTGTCTGATTTACCGCTGTAAAGCATCAGACAAAGTAGCCACTATCAGACATGAATATGTTGGCCTTGACGACCTTCCCTCCCTAGTGGGACAGACTTGGCAGTTGCAAGCTTCTCCCCTATTTACAGAAGTGCTACAGCAGCACTCCCCAGTATATGTAGAAGATACTGCGACCGACCCCCGCCTGGCAAGCAATCAACAAATAGCATCTGCGATCGCCAAGTGGAAAATTAAGTCCTGGCTGTTCATACCCGTACTATATAAAGACCAGTTGCTGGGCGCGATCGAGTTACACCACCAAAACTGCCACTCTTGGGAAAAAGATGAACTAGAATTAGCAACAGCGATCGCCACCCAAGTAGGAGTCGCCCTCATGCAAGCACAAGCCTACGCTAACCTAGAAGACCTCAATCAACAACTAGAAGCCCTCGATCGCACCACGCGCAACCTGATCGCCATCACCGGTCACGAACTGCGAACCCCCCTATCCACCATTCAAGTTTGCCTAGAAAGTCTGGCCAGCGAACCCGACATGCCCCTAGACATGCGGCAAGTTATGCTCAACACCGCCCTAGGAGACGCCGAACGCCTGCGAGAAGTGATCGGCGACTTTCTTACCCTTTCCCGTTTAGAAAGCGGTAGCGTCGAATGGAACCCAGAACCCCTACCCCTGCAAGAATGCATCGACTTAGCCATCAGCAACGCCCGCAGCCGTCAGATCGCCCCACAGCTACCTCAGATTACCATCGAACTGCCCCCAGAACTACCCCTAGTAGAGGTCGATGGTGAATGGTTAGTACAAGTGCTCTGTAAACTGATCGACAATGCCTTTAAGTTCACCCCGCCTGCGGGCCAAGTGACCATTGCTGCCCATAGGAATGCCGAGCAGATGGTGGAAGTCTGCATCTGCGATACCGGACGCGGCATTGAAAGCGATCGCTTGGAGGCCGTCTTCGATCGCTTCTACCAGGAAGAAGGGGCATTGCGACGCACCACCGGCGGCACCGGTTTAGGATTAGCCATTTGCCGTCAGGTAGTTCAGAATTGGGGAGGGCAAATATGGGCCCGATCGGCTGGCAAAGACCGAGGCAGTCAGTTCCATTTCACCCTTCCCATCACAGAAACAACTGCCGATCGCAAGTCCAACACTCCGACCCAAAAGAGTTCTCAGCGTCGCCCCACCAAGAGGAGCAGTTCCCGGCGGCGGGCACCTCGTTAATTTGAAGAACTGTTACAAAAACTTTATTCAAAGGTCATCGTAGTGATAGTATGGCTAAAACCCTTACATTTAACGATTCATGAGTGAGACTCTGACTGGACAACCCCCTATTTTCGGTGGCAGCACCGGCGGCTTGCTAACCAAAGCTCTTGTGGAAGAAAAGTACGCCATCACCTGGACTAGCCCCAAACAGCAAGTCTTTGAGATGCCCACAGGTGGCGCTGCCATCATGCAGGAAGGCGAAAATCTGCTGTACCTGGCCCGCAAAGAACAATGCATCGCCCTCGCCTACCGGCAGCTACGCCCCAAATTCAAAATCAACGACTACAAAATTTACCGTATTTTTCCCAACGGTGAAACCGAGTACCTGCATCCAGCAGACGGCGTCGCCCCTGAAAAGGTGAACGAAGGGCGTGAATATAACGGCAAGATCGATCGCAATATCGGCAGCAACCCAGAACCTGCCACCCTCAAGTTCAGCGGCAAAATGCCTTACGATGTCTAGAATAGTCCCACTTGTTAATTGCTCGGGGTAAATTGTTCCTGGTCAAACATACCCTCGTGCTTCTTGAGAAACCCGGCAACTTTTGCGAAACCGGGTTTCTCAATTTGAGGGGTGTAAGTCAAATATTATTGCTATAGGCCCCTTCCCGGACAGTGCTTGGGGATCTCGTCTTCACGTCTGTCACCTACAACTGGTAATGGAGATACTAACAAATTACAACTAACAACTAACAACTTACCAGAATCCCCGTTTACCGTTAGGCAGCACTGTCGCCCAATTAGTCCGGGCCATCTTCAACTGTTGCTCGGTGATTTTAGCACCAGTCAGATTAGCTCCACAGAGATTAGCTCCCCGTAGATTAGCATTGCTGAGATAGGCATAGCTCAGATTTGCCCCTCGCAGGTCCGCCCCTTCCAAATTAGCATAGTTAAAATAAGCACGACTTAAATTAGCATCCCGCAGATTAGTCTGCTTTAACCGCGCCTTTCCAAAGTCAGTCCTAAATAGATTAGCTCCTCGAAAGTCAGTTTTCACGAACTTAGACTCGCGGAAAATCGCTTCAGTAAAATCTGCTTGTTGCAGGTTCAGGTTACTCAAATCGTGGTCTACAAAATCCCGTCTGCCCTTAGCATAGTAAGTTAATAAATCCTCTGATTTCAGCCTAGTGGGAATTTTGATCTTATTATTGGGACCGCCGCGCTGGCGATCGCCAGAATTTACCGAAGTAGCTGGAGGAGGAGTCGTCCCACGCCTTGCTATTCCCCCACTGTCATTATGACTTCCCCCCAACTTAGTGTTTCGGCGTCGAATCCGCGTCCCCATCCGGCCTGATTGGTTGGACCCTGACGAACCAGGATTAAATCTACCAGAATCAGCGTTACCTGGGTGATTAGACCCTGGTTGGGACGACGACGTCGGATTCGCGATCATACTCTGGGCTAAACTATCTAGGTAAGGCTCTAAATCCAGAGCGCGGAGGATCTCTCTAGCCGACTGGAAGCGATGACGGACAGAAACCTCCAGCATTTTCTTCAACACGCTGGCCAGATGATCGCTTACCCTCACATTTCGCTGCCACAGCATTTCACCCGTCGCGGGGTCATAGTCCAGATCTTTAGGGGATTTCCCCGTCAGCAGATATAAGCAGGTAACTCCGATCGCATAGATATCACTCGCATAGACGGGTCGCAGTGCCATCTGTTCTGGTGGCGCATAGCCTGGGGTGCCAATGGCAAAGGCTGTCAGGGCTGTCTGGTCAGAATTGGCACTCGCCGTTGGGTTTACCTGGTCTTTAACAGCCCCAAAATCAATCAGAACTAGCTTTTTATCCTGGTTCCGACGAATCAGATTAGCTGGTTTAATATCCCGGTGAATCACTTGCTGAGAGTGGATATATTCTATGACCGGCAACAATTCACTCAGAAACTGCTTGATCCCTGCTTCGGTGAATGGTCCCCCCCGTTTCACCTCTCGATGCAACGTCGAGCCGCTAATATACTCTTGGACTAAATAAAATTCCTGCTCAGTTTCAAAGTAGTCTAGCAGTCCGGGCAGTTGAGGATGATTGCCAATCTTCCCCAGGGTTTTTGCTTCTCGCCGAAATAGTTCCCGCGCCATTTGGAGGACCTGCGGCGTGCTGGACGCGGGGCGCAGTTGCTTGATGACACAATAGGGTTGTCCAGGTAAGGATTCGTTCCTGGCTAAAAAGGTCGCCCCAAACCCCCCTTGTCCTAAAGATTTGACCGATCTATAGCGATCGCGCAGCAGCAGTTTCGAGCCACAGGCCAAGCAGACTGTGCTTTTGGGAGGATTTTCAGGATTGGAACAATCAGGATTTACGCAGTAGCTCATGCATCACTCGCTTCAACATCGCCGGTATATTGCCACCCTAGATTTACGGTCGCTTGCAGGTACTTTTTTCTCCGATTGCGGGGATTGCGGTAAAACCCTTGACAAGTGGCTATACTCTGCGAGAGCGACCCCAGACAAGCCCCGCCGGGAATCACTTGTATTGTAGTCAATCTGAACGACTTGGTGCCGATTTCCCTAGCGAGGCCGGCCCATACGGAGCTACTCTACCCCCCTTGAGGTTTCCGGCAATCTACTCGGTCGATCGGCATGATTTCATACCCGCGTTCCCTACCACCAGATTGAGCGCCTACCATAGCCGATGTCAGGGCCGTCGAGCCGTTGTCGGCTATCGTCAGGCTCAAGTAACTTAGGCTAGGATAGAATCCCACCTCGATTGAGATTATAGCAGGTTCAGCATTGCTCCGATCTGCGATTCGGCGGATGCGATCGGAAAACTATTGCTATTGAATATATGATAGCACAAAATCAACAACGGCGTGAAGCAGATTTCCTGCGGTGGAAAATTAAAATACTGACAACATACAACTGACAACAAGCAAAAACATGCGGATATCACTGAACTGGCTGGGAGAACTGGTAGAGTTGACGCGCGAACCCGAAGAGTTGGCGGAAACCCTGACAATGGCAGGGTTTGAGGTGGAAGAGATCGAAGACCGCCGCAGTTGGGCGGATGGGGTGGTGGTAGGAAAGATAATTGATGCCACACGCCACCCCAATGCTGACAAGCTACAGGTCACTCAGGTGGACGTAGGTGGGCAAGAACCATTAAATATCGTCTGTGGAGCGGCCAATGCTAGGGCAGATATCTATGTACCGGTGGCAACTGCGGGCACCTATCTGCCGAAAATCGATTTGAAGATTAAACGCGCTAAACTGCGTGGCGTGGCTTCCGAGGGGATGATTTGCTCCTTGGCAGAACTGGGCTTAGAAAAGAAATCAGCCGGAATTCATATTTTTGAGCAACAAGATCTCCAGCTGGGTAGCGATGCGCGACCGTTGCTGGGCTTGGATGATGTGGTTCTAGACCTGACTTCCACTGCCAACCGGGCTGATGCCCTGAGTATGGTAGGGGTGGCCCGGGAAGTAGCGGCTTTGACAGGAGGCACCTTAAAGTTACCAGCGACTGTTGATATTTCTATCCCAGAGGATACATCTAGTTTAGGAATAAAAATATCCCAATCCCAAGCCTGCCCGGCCTACATAGGAACGGTGATGTCCGGGATTGAAATTGGCCCTGCCCCTACTTGGTTGCAGCAGCGTCTGCTGAGTGCTGGAGTGCGACCGATTAACAATGTGGTGGATGTGACCAATTATATTATGTTGGAATGGGGTCAGCCTCTCCATGCCTTCGATCTCGACCGCCTGCAAGCAGTAGCGGGAGGAGATAACTTGATAATTGGGGTTCGTTATGCTAACAAGGGAGAATCGCTTGCTACTTTGGATGATGAGAAGCGGACTCTACAAACACAGAATCTACTGATTACTGCTAATGACAAGGCAGTGGCTTTAGCTGGGATTATGGGGGGTGCCGAAACAGAGGTCCATGGCGAGACGACAGCTATAGTATTGGAAGCAGCGCTGTTTGATTCAGCGGCGATTCGCAGATCGGCCCGGACTCAAGGGTTGCGGACGGAAGCATCGGCCCGATATGAACGAGGGGTAAATCAGGCGGAGTTGGAAGTAGCTTGTAGTCGTGCGGTGCAGCTGTTGACAGAGTTGGCCAAGGCATTACCTGTAGCCCAAGCAATGGCTGACAGTCGTCCGGAAAAATCAGCTTGGTCTCGGAACATTGAGTTGCGCCAGGCGATAGTATACCAGGTTTTAGGAGAGGTAGAACTCTCAGAAGAAACGATCGGGGAAATTCCGCCTGGGGAAATTGAGCGGATCCTGAAGGCCCTGGGATGTCAGCTGACTCTGAAAACGGAGGGGGTCTGGACGGTGACAGTGCCACCCTATCGCTATCGGGACTTGGAACGGGAAATTGATTTGATTGAGGAAATTGCTCGTGTCTACGGCTACGATAATTTCTGTTCTACTTTGCCGACTCAGGCGGAACTGGGTTATCTGCCTATTGAAGAAATGGTCATCAGGCAGTGTCGTGCGGCTTTTCGGGCTGCGGGTCTGACGGAGTTAATGCATTATTCTTACTCGGTGAATCTATCGTCCGACGATCGCCTGGTAAATATTGCTAATCCCCTATTTACAGAATATTCTAGCCTGCGGACGGAACTGCTGTCTGGTCTGATTAAGAGTTGTCAGTATAATCTGGAACAGGGAAATGGCTTGCTGCATGGCTTTGAGATTGGTCGGATATTCTGGCGATCGGAAGATGGGTTAATGGAAGCTGAGTCGATCGCGGGTATTATGGGGGGCGATCGCACTGTGGGTAAGTGGCCCCGGGGCGGACGGTCTCAACCGATGACTTGGTACGAGGCGAAGGGGGTTTTGGAAACTGTATTTGAAAGGTTGGGTTGTCCGGTAGAGTATCAACCGGACCGGTCTGACGCGCGCCTGCACCCGGGACGTACTGCTTCTTTATGGTTACAAGGGGAACGCCTGGGGGTGTTTGGTCAACTGCATCCCCAACTGCGCCAGCAACTGGAGTTACCCGATGCGGTCTACGGCTTTGAGCTGGATTTCGATGTGATGGTAGATTACCTTAGTAATGATTCTCGCGTCACACCGACGTTTTCCAGCTATTCTACTTACCCCGGGAGCGATCGCGATCTGGCTTTGTTCGCTCCTCTAGAGGTTTCGGTGGCTGATATCTCCAGGGAGATATGTAAAGCTAGTGGCAGTTTACTGGCCTCGGTGGAGTTGTTTGATGAATATCGCGGTGACAATGTACCAGCTGGACAGCGGAGTTTGGCCTTTCGGTTGCTCTATCGGGCGGGCGATCGCACTCTCACTGATGCTGAGGTGGAACCGGTCCATCAAAAGGTCCGAGATGCCCTAGTCTCCAAATTCAGCGTCAGCCTCAGAAGTTAGTCATTGGTCATGGCCTAAAAGGTCAAAGATGTGGTTGAACACTTTGACCTCTTCTCCTGGACGTGAGTTCGACGGATGCTCAAACCCACGTCCTGTAGTTCCGGCTGGGAGATATCAGAGTAAATAATTTTGAACCTGAGAGCAACTCTCCAAGTCTAAAAGTGCAGTTGTGAATCATTCAGGTTTTAACCATGAACACCAAAAAATTGTTTGCTGGTGCGATCGCGGCATTGGTTTTATCCACAGGTTTTGTCACTGAGGTATCTGCTAAACCGTCATTCAATGGCGGTCAACCTCAGATGATGGCAGGACGAGGCCATGCAGCGCTGAATCTGACTCCGGAGCAAGAAGCACAAATGAACCAAATTCGCTCATCTACTCACGCTCAGATTGAAAGTGTCCTGACACCCGCACAGAAAGAGCAATTGAACGCTGCCCGTGAAGAAGGACGGGGACGGGGACGGGGACGGGGACGAGGACGGGGACGAGGACGGGGTGGTGTTCACATTTGGGAACAGCTTAATCTTACTCCAGAGCAACAAGCAAAAATAGATCGCATTCGCCAGGAATCTAAGGAAAAGATCGATGCTGTTTTCACTCCACAGCAGCGGGAACAATTGCAGTTGATGCGTCAAAATCGTCATCAAAATCGCCGTCAGTCTTAAGAGGCTGCTTGAAAAGTTTATGAAGGTATAAAATTAGGCTAGGGTGCATCTCACTTGCGCACGGGCGCCCTTCGCTACGCCCCTACAGATTTATCTGATATCGCCATCTTTTCAATTTGCCCAAAGATAACTAGAAAAGCAATTACTTTCCACAACAGGAATAAGGCAATTAGAGTAACAGGTATTGCACGATCGGACCCTCCCTTTGATACTGTACTTATCTTAGCACAAGAACCCTCATCTAACAATCCGAGATCTCCATTGCTTGCCCTTGCTGCTTGAGTGATTCAGCGATCGCCCGGAGAATGGCTACCAGTTCAGCACCCACCTGTCCGGAAGAAATGCCCGATCGCCTATTTTCGCGAACGCAGGCCAGAAAATGGTCGCAAACCTTTCCCAAGGGTTCCGCAGCTTCTAGCTGCACCACTTCTCTTCTCACATCCACCGGCATAAAGCGATCGCCCTTTTGAGCAAAGCTACCATACTCTATTCTCAGGGGAGTTTCTGTCAACATTTCATCAAAAATTAAAGTTCCCTGACTCCCCACAACACCGAGACGGCGCTGTTTATCCGGGTTATTCCAACTGACGTGAATAGTTGCTTGAAAGCCACTAGGATAAGTCAATTCCGCCCAGACAACATCACGATTACCTGCTTGCAACCAAGTAGTTCCCCATGCTCTAACCCTGACGGGAATTTCTCCCAACCAACTATTAAAAATGGTAATATCGTGAATGGCTAAATCCCACATGGCGTCAACATCCTGGCGGACCGGTCCCAGGTTGGTGCGGGCGGCGTAACCATAGCGCAATTCTCCCAAGCATCCCGATGATACCACCTCTTTGCCTCGCACTACTGCTGGATTAAATAGATAGGTGTGGTCAACAACTAATTGCCGCTGCTGTTGTTCCGCAAAATGGTATAGTTCCCAACATTGATTTGGTTCGAGAGTTAAAGGTTTTTCTGCTAAAACGTGACATTTATGTTCGAGAGCCGCCTTAATTAAGCTATAATGGGTAGAGGCTGGAGTGGCGATCGCCACTGCTTCTACTTGCGGCAAAACTGACTGCCAATCTGAGGTGAGGGTGACCCTTGCATCTAAATTGTAACGCTGTTTAACTGCTGCCAAGCGTTCCGAGTTGGGGTCTACCACAGCTTGCAAACGGGCTTGGGAATGTTGGTGGAAATTCCGCACTAAATGCTTTCCCCAACGACCAGCCCCCAGTACGGCAATTGTTGTTTGATTTGTCATGCTTTTTTGGTCTTTTTTTTGTTTTCATGCACCCATAATAAAGCCTCTTTGGCCGCTGCTTGTTCCGCAGCTTTGCGCGATCGGCCCCTTCCGGCACCGTACCGCTGGCCGAACAGCCAGACTTCCGCTGTAAATTTATCCTTCCCGGTATCCTGGGTGGCGCTAGTGCGATATTCTGGCAATATTTTGTAGCTGGCTTGAGTCCATTCTTGCAATGCTGATTTATAGTCCAGATAGGCGGGATCGGCGATAATTTCTGCTGCTAACCTTTGGAAGTGGGGGTCTAACCAAGGTCGGATTAATTCTAGGGTGTGGGTGCTCAGGTAGAGGGCTCCTAACACCGCTTCAAAGGCATCTGCTACCCGTGATTGACGCCCCATTTCGTCTCTGGCCGCATTGCGCTCGATCAGCAGATATCGCTCCATACCATATATATCCGCTAGCTGGGCCAGCACCCGATCGCTCACTAGGACTTTTCTGATCGCCGAAAACTCTCCTACAGAACAGTCTGGATATATTTCTAATAGCAACTCAGACGCTGCCATCCGCACCACCGCATCTCCTAGGAACTCCAACTGTTCGTAGTTTTTGACGGGTGAAAATGTCGGATGGGTGAGCGCCTTGTCCAGTAAAGGCCATAAAGGTTGCACTCGCGAGGGCAATCCCAACTTCTGCACTAAACTTTCTAACTCCCGCTGTCTGCGCGGATAAGCTACTTTCTCTTCTACCATCTGCTTTCTGAGCATTGAATTCAATTCGATTATACATGTGGGGTTATATTCCCTAGGGGTCATACACCTCTATCTTTCTACTCTGTCAGCAGATAGAATCAAGGGTAGTAACTAAAGCTTATGCGGAAAGGGAGAGCACCAGATCGCGGGAAGGCTGCACCAAGTCATCGTCCAGATGGACACCGACACGGGGGGCATTTAAATTATAAGTGGCGATCGGCCTTAAAGTCAGCGGTTGCCAGTCCGATCCCGAGCCCTGATTTTTCGCCAGATGCTGTTGCTGTCGAACCTCGTGCATGGTCCGGGGTAGAACCCCAATCAGCAGTGCTAAAGCCTCGTCCGGTAATTGCCTGACAATGGATGGGCCAAAAAATTCTTTCAAACTGAACAGTAGTTTTTCCGAGCGCTTGATGGGATTTTTTGGCGATTCTGTAATTTTCTGTAGCCACCGCATCCATTGAACCCTGATATTATAAGCCTTTTGGCGTGCTTGAGAGGTTTTAACCCGCTTCAGCACTGGTTCCCCGATCGCGATCGTCCCTACAAAGTCTGTGTCGGCTGGAGAGAAAACCGCCGCACCAGGACCAACAAATTCGGCGTAATGGGTCTTACAAACTATCAGACCACTTTTTTTCTGTTCGCCCAAAACTAAAATCTCATCTGATGATTGTATATAGCAGCCATTTTCCCGATCTAAATTTATAACTTGTCTCTGCACGGTTTACCTCCCTATGCTGCTGTGAGCCTCGTGATTATTAATTTTCTACTTAATCAAGCCTACATCACAGTCGGGAGCCTGCGTATTTTCAGCAGAACACTTTACATAATCTTCTTATCTACTCACTTACTTTTATACATTTTTTAACTTTAAGCGCATATTCTGCCTCCTAGCTGGGGTTCTCCCGGCTAAGTAAGTAAGATTACATATGTAATCTCAGTGTTTACAGCATTGTTTCCTCAGTGCTTCCACAGCAGTAGGTAATACAGTTTAGCGATTTTTGCGGATATATACGGATAAAAACTGGCATCTCCTAGCAAGACTCGCCTGCCAGTTGAGTGCTAGTCACTAATGCTTTTGGCCGGTGTGTTACGGGGGCGATCGCCCATTACTCAATTGTCAATTATCAATTAAGATAGTGGTGGAAAAAGGGAAGAGTAAGTCGTAAGCCGGGTTCTGTTGTCAAGGGCTGCGGTGCAACTCTTGATGGCGGTTATCTATCTGGGACGCCTGTTACCAGACGCCTCAAGCGGTTCTTTCTGCGGAACTGGTAAAAGACCAACCGTGGTTCCTTCGACCTTGCACCCAACCGGGGTTTACCGAGCCAGCACCTCTCGATGCTGCTGGTGCGCTCTTACCGCACCTTTGCACCCTTACCATAAATGGCGGTATTTTTCTGTGGCACTATCCTCACGATCGCTCGCACTGGGCGTTACCCAGCAAGTCTGGTCTTTCGGGAGCCCGGACTTTCCTCAGACAGACCTACAAAAAATCCATCTGCAACCACCTCCCCTACTCTTCCCTAGATCTAGTATAATCCCTGCTGGGTCAATCGTCCTTAAAAGCGGAAGTATTTTCAAACCAGCCTCGCCGCCAGAAGAAGAAAACCAGTCCCGAGGCGATCGCGATCATCAGGGTCCAGCAAGCGGGATAGCCCCAATACCAGTTCAGTTCGGGCATATTCAGGGGGGAAGCTTCGGGATTAAAATTCATTCCATAGATTCCCGCCACAAAAGTCAAGGGGATAAAAATTGTCGAAATCACGGTCAGCAGCTTCATTATCTCATTCATTTTGTTACTGACTGATGACAGATAGACATCCATTAAACCGGAAGTCAGTTCCCGATAAGTTTCGACAATATCCATCACCTGAATTGCATGATCGTAACAGTCTCGCAGATAAACAATCACGTCGGGACCGATCAGATCGCTGCCATCCCGGATAATCTTATTAATTGCCACTCGCTGGGGCCAAATGCTGCGGCGCAGGGCTAGCAATTCCCGTCTGACGTGATAAATTTTTTCTAAAGTCTGACGACTGGGGTCGAGCACTACTTCATCTTCTAACTCTTCAATGCGTTCGCCGTAATCTTCTAATACAGGAAAAAAGCCATCGATAATTGCATCTATGAGGGCGTAGCTCAAAAAGTCGGCACTGCGGGTGCGGATGATGCCTTTGCCAGTTCTAATCCGATCGCGCACGGCCCCAAAGCAATCATGTTCTGGATTTTCCTGTATTGTCAGCAGATAGGATTTCCCTAAAATAAAACCAACTTGCTCGATGGAGAAGCCATCCCCTTTTTCCTTGGGGATTACCATCTGGCTAATCACCACTAACTGGTCTTGATAATCCTCCACTTTGGGACGCTGAGGCACGTTCACTACATCTTCCAGCACTAGGGGATGCAGGTTAAATACCTTTCCCAGGCGTTTTAAGATCTCTTCACTCCCTAAACCCCGCACGTCTACCCAAGAAACTGTTTCTGCCTTCAGATAGGAAATGCATGCTTCCGGCGTCTCTAGTTCCACGAGAGTCGCTGTTCTGTCGTTGTAGTCTATTAAGATGATCTGGGATGGGGTGGCGTCTTCCTCTATGCTGAGTGTCCCCGGTAAGCTACCCTGTTCGTCGTAGTAGTAATCAAATAGATGTTCTTCTTCCGGTTCTGCTACTTTTTCTACTGTTGGAAATGGTCTTTTTGTCATCGGCTTGAATTTTTAATTGCTTTCAGTACCCACCACAGGGACAGGGCGGCGGAGATCGCCATCCCCGCTGCTATGGCAGGATTTCCTGTAATGTAGCTCAAACCGCCCATTATGGGAATGCCGCCGATGA
>JBFRWI010000043.1:0-48260 GCA_051439505.1 Hormoscilla sp.
ACCGCCTCACCCCTTAGTCCCGAGTTCAAACGCGCTGCCATGATCCCATCGGAAAAAGCCCTCGCGAAGCCATCGCCATCCAGATCCAGAAGATTTTCAATCCCCTCAATGTCGGAATTATTAGCAATTGTGATATTGAAAGTATTCTGGGTGCCACCCGTCGCCGGCATCCCCGTCAACAGGTCTACACCTGGTATTTCCTCCATCACATCGGGACTATCCTCTAGCAGCACCAGATCTGGCAGACTTCCCACTCCGGGCGATCGCCCTTCCAGACTTTGGGGTACTATAGTATCTCCGGCAATGCCCAACATTCCCAACAGAGTCTCATCTAGCAGTTCTAGCGGGCCTGTAGACAGAAATGATTCGGGATTTTCGATCATTATATCCTCCTCTAGGTTCGTAGTAAGCGCTTTAGCGCTTGCACCGGTAGGCTGTGGGTTTTTCGGTAAACTCGGTGCCACCGCCACAAAGTGTGATTAAACTCATCCTACCCACCATCTGTCCGACCCATCCCACTACTGTTATAAAACTTAAGATTTTGTCATATTTTTCGTAACAATGTTACATTCTAGTTACGAAACCCGGTACTGCTGTTATACCATTTTGATTCAATAATGCTACAATTATTGCGCGAAAATCTTCTCGCTTCGCACCTCACCCGCCGGGGGTTCAAACCCCCGGCTAATAGCTAAAGTCGGTTAAAACCGACTAAGAGAATAATGCTTAAGATGTGTAGCATTGTTTTGACAAAATGCTATTAGAGAGGCGACCTCTCACCGAACCACTGGGACTCCCAGAACGCCGGTGCGATCGCGCATTGGTTGAGTCGCGAGGGCGATCGCGCTATTGCCAGAAACCGGGTTTCTTTTACTAAATCTGGTTGAGAAGCCAAAATTATCGCAGAAACCCGGTTTCTTGGTCTTGGCGTCAGGGGGGCGATCGCGTGCCCTGCCGAGTGACCGGCGATCGGGTAGATCCGGAGTCTTTTTTGGCTTTGATGCTCCTGAAGGAACCAGTTATCACCGGTGGCTTTGTAAAGTTTTGTAACGATTGTTACCGTTTTTCCCAGAAAGGGCTATCTTAGAAGTATGAGCGGTAATTGAATTTCGTATAAAAAAAGGTCCACCATGAACATGAATCGTCAAACTCGGCAAAAACTAGCCCAAGTCCATCGGGACAACCTGCAAAAGAACTTACAGCACCGGTTAGAAGTGGCCAGATCCAAAGGAGATGAAAACTTGATTCGGATGCTAGAGGCGGAAGCAAACTACTCCAAGTAGAAGCATCGGCTCATGTTACCGGGTAGTGATTTAACATACGTAGATCTTAGTGCTATTACTGACTCCCAACCCGGTTTCGATCTCATTCTCTAGTCGTGTCAGCCAGTATCAATAGATTTAATTAGTACAGAGCCCACCCGATCGCTTCTCGGGTGGGCTTTTGGCGCGATCGCACCCCATCCGGTGAACCTGTCCCTTACTCACATATTTCTTGACATTTCCCCGGCCAATAAGGACAAAACCCTACTCTCCGGAGACCTTTTCGCGATATTTAGCTGCTGCCATCAGGTCGTCATCTTCCCATTCACCGGGGTTCTTAAGCTGCACCTTCATCAACCAGCCTTCGCCGTAGGGGTCTTGGTTCAGTTTTTCTGGAGCCTCTTCAATCTCTGTATTGCATTCTAGAACTGTACCAGTAACCGGCGAGTAGAGGTCTTCCGCTGCCTTCACTGATTCAACATTTCCAAAGGTTTCCCCTTTCTCTACGGCCTCCCCTACCTCTGGTAACTCCACAAATACAATCTCCCCTAGCTGGTCAACGGCAAAAGCGCTGATGCCGATCGTCCCTATCTCGCCTTCGATCCGGACATACTCGTGGCTTTCCAGGTATTTCAGGTCCTCAGGATATTCTAAGTCCATTTCCAGTTCTCCCACTTGCAACAAAGCTAACTTACAGACAGCCATAAGTTTACAACTTCCCGGGTGCTGCGCGTTGCCATTTGCTCGTGACTTACGCAGAAACTGGGTTAGACTCGCAGATGGTGGGCGGTGCCCACCCTACTCAACTGGGTTAGACTCGCAGATGGTGGGCGGTGCCCACCCTACTCAGGCAAGGGCTTCGGAGCCGCACCCGACCCTGTTTCCCATGAGAGTTTACGTTAGTACCACGCTCGAAGATCAACGGCTTTTTGCCTTGTAAAAAGGTTTTTTGACCACTATAGCTGGATGTGCTTTGCCGCGAATTTCTACGAACAGTTCGGTACCGACCTTTGCTAGCTGCCTGGGAACGTATGCTAAGGCGATCGGTTTGCCCAAGGTAGGTGACAGGGTGCCACTGGTGACAACTCCTACAGCTTGACCCTCAGATAGCACCGGGTAGTCGTGACGGGCAATGTGACGCCCTTGCATTTGCAGTCCCACTAGGCGTCGGGACGTGCCGTTTGCCTTTTGCTGTTCTAGGACTTTGCGCCCGATAAAGTCGCCTTTGCTATCTAGGTGGACTAACCAGCTTAAACCAGCTTCCAGGGGGGTGGTAGTCTCGTCAATATCTTGGCCGTAGAGGGCCATCGCTGCTTCTAGGCGCAGGGTATCTCTGGCCCCCAGACCGCAAGGAGTGACGCCAGCATCTAAAAGAGTACGCCAAAGTTGCTCCCCAACTGCTGGATCTACCATTACCTCAAAGCCATCTTCCCCAGTGTATCCGGTACGAGCCAGAAAAGCTGGCTGGCCCAGCACTAATGCTTCTAGATGGCCGAAGCGCCCCACTTTCGATAATTCAGCTTCTACCAATGGCTGTAGATAGTTTACTGCTGCCGGACCTTGCACTGCAATCAGGGCTTTATCTGCCGAGAGGTCTTGTAATTGTGCCTGGTTGGAGTCAAGATGTGCTTGCAACCAGTCAAAATCCTTGACTTTGGTCCCAGCATTAACAATTATCATGCCCCGTTGCTCGTCGGTAGCCTCCTGACCTTGGTAATAAAAAATGATGTCGTCCAAAATGCCAGCTTCCGGATTGAGCAGTACCGTATACTGAGCTTCACCTGGTTGCAGTCGTCCCAAGTCAGAAGGCACCAGCTGTTGCAGTTGCTCAACTGCCTGCTTACCTAGCACGGCAAATTTGCCCATGTGGGAGATATCAAACATGCCGCAGTTGCTGCGCACTGCTTCGTGTTCCGCACGAATGCCTGTAAACTGTACTGGCATTTCCCAGCCTGCAAATTCTGTCATCCGGGCTTTGAGTTCTTGACAAACTGCATATAGGGGCGATCGGGCTAGTTCTGTTTGGGACTGATGAGCCATATTTCTCCTCAATGTCTAATCTATCTCATCTTACCACCGAATAATGCTATTGAGCTACCTAGAAGATAATTTCTGCTTTAGCACTACCAATGTGATATCATCATAAACTTTTTGTTGGCCTATATGCTGCCGCAGGTCTGTAATTATCGCCTGTCTCATTTCTGCCGCTGATAGTTGCCAATTCAAGCTTACCACCTTTGTTAGTCTTTCTAATCCGTATTGTTTTTTTTGTTGATTTTCCGCTTCCGTAATGCCATCGGTGTATAATACTACCCCATCACCTGGGTTTAACTTTACTTCGGTTTTTGCCAGTAAATATACTATATCATCTTCTAGTCCGATGGGAAAGCCTAAATCTAGGGTATCTATTAACTCGACTCGGCCCCCCGATCGCACGACAATTATTTCTTCATGCTGTCCGCTCAAAGTCAAAACTCCATCCTGATAATCTAGCAAGACGAGAGTCAAATTTTTATCAGAATTCATCCGTTCGACATTTTTGTAAATTGTCCGGTTGAGGGCATCTAAAAATCTCACGGGATCTGTTTCGTTACTTTCCAATAATGTTCTGACTGCCGTTTGCACCATCAGCATTAAGATGCCGCTTTCTAACCCATGTCCCGTGACATCGCCAATGCCTATTTTAACTCTACCATCATCCTGTTGCAGTACGTCATAGTAGTCGCCCCCCACCTCATCAGCTGGTTCCATAAAACCTGCTATTTCTAAATCTTTAATTTTATTTAGTTCGCTATCCCGTGGCAAGATAATTTCTTGCAAGCGGCGCGTCACCTCTAGTTCCGCACTCATGCGCAGATTTTCCGCTTGCAACTGTTCATTCAGGCGAGTAATTTCTGCTTGCATCTGTCGCAGGCGCAATTGATTTTTTACTCTGGCTAAAACTTCTTCCAAATGAAATGGTTTGGTGATATAGTCAACGCCGCCGACTTCAAAAGCTTTCACTTTATCGAGAATTTCATCTAAAGCACTGATAAAGATAACTGGAACGTCGCGAGTTCGTTCGTCCGCTTTCAACTGTTCGCAAACTTCATAGCCATTCATTTCTGGCATCATGATGTCTAGCAATATTAAGTCCGGGGCGATCGTCCGCGCCCCGGAGAGTGCCAACTTGCCATTGGGGACCGGGCGTACCTTGTATCCCTGTTTGCTCAACATTCCCATTAACAGGCGTAAGTTAGCGGGTTCGTCATCAACCACTAATATATTTCCTTTAGGTGCCTTTGCTTGCTCATTATTCATCTCATACCATTTGTCAAAAATAATTTTCTCTCTTCGCACTTCACCCGCCGGGGGTTCAAACCCCCGGCTAATAGCTAAAGTCGGTTAAAACCGACTAATAGAATAATGCTTAAGATGTGTAGCATTTTTTTTTGAAAATTGTATTATACGCCGTTCAAACCCCCTCGTGTCCTGGCTCCCGCCAGGTAACTCGGTAGGAGTAGGTTTTAACTCAGATCTTGCACCATTCACAACTAGAGGCGGAGTCTCCATAAATCGTTCCCCGGCGGAGGCAGGAAACGAGGGTAAAACACTTTCTCGACAATGCTTTTAGTGGGTTAAAACCCACTTGAGCTATTAGCCGTGGGTTTTAACCCACGGCGGGCCCGGAGGCTAATCGACCAATTGTAGCATGGTTTTGACAAAATGGTATGAATTATAATTTTAGATCTCTTCGGGCAGCAGATTCAAAATTTTATCGTACTCAAAATTATCAATAGCATCAGCCAGGGCCTGAGCTAGGGCGGGATTATGTTTGCTAATTTGGGAACTCAGACTGTCAATTAAGTCTAAGTCTACATTAACTAGGGCCTGTTTGAGCTTGGCAAGCAATTCCGGAGGTAGGGCCGCAAAAGCAGCAGTGGTGAGTTGTGCGGCATCTGCTGTGGCCTCTGACTTGGCCTCATTTGGGTCGGCATAAACATAGCGCACCCCGATATGCTTATGCATGGCGTCAAATATATCTGCTTCCCGAAAGGGTTTGCGCAAGAAATCATCGCATCCCGCAGAGATAATGACTGCCCGTTCTTCTTCTAATACACTAGCAGTTAAGGCGACGATCGCGGTAGCCTGACCTTTGGTGGTCTCTTTGATGTGCTTGGTGGCTTCGTACCCATTCATCACGGGCATGCGCATATCCATCCAGATCAGGTCCGGTTCCCAACTTCCCCAGATGTCGATCGCCTCTTGACCGTTGTTGGCTTCTCGCAGTTCAAAACCCAGGGGGTTGAGTAGTTTAATTAGCAGTTGACGATTGTTCCATTTGTCATCTACAATCAGCAGTCGATAGCGGGGTTGGTCTGGTTCTAAGGCAATCACTCGATGAGTCGATCGGGGAGTTTCGATGTCGGCGGCATCAACTACAGTGGCTTGAATATCAAACCTAAATATCGTACCATGCCCCAGTTTACTGCTGACAGTTATGTTACCACCCATCAATTCTACAAATTTCCGACTAATGGGCAAGCCCAAACCGGTCCCTTCCTGGGAGGCTTTCCCGCTTTCCGTTTGCACGAAGGCTGTAAACAGGCTGTCTAGTTCTTCCGGGGCGATCCCCGGTCCCGTGTCTTCCACTTCAAAGGCGATCGGGCCTTGCCCATCGCCATTCGCGACGAGGGATTGACTATTAGCAATACCCATTCGCACTGACACTCCCCCTGACTCCGTAAACTTAATTGCATTATTCAACAGATTAATCAATACTTGACGCAACTTCACCTTATCAGTGCGCACATATTGGGGGACTTCATCCGTGCGATCGAACAGCAACTGCAACCGCTGATCGTCAGCCTTAAACTGAAACATTTCTTCGAGATCATCCATCAGGCGATAGAGGTCAAAGTTGCTTTCATTGAGAGTAGTGCGTCCCGCCTCGATCTTGGACAAGTCTAACACGTTATTGATCAGGGTGAGTAAATGTTCGCCGCTACGACTAATGATGCCCAGATTTTCCTGGTTTTCCGGGCTGAGATTTTGGCTGCGAGTCATCAGTTGAGTAAAACCGAGGATCGCATTCATGGGAGTGCGGAGTTCGTGAGACATATTGGCCAGGAAGGCACTTTTGGTTTTATTTGCTGCTTCCGCCGCCTCTTTCGCATTGACCAGTTCCGCTTCTATTTTGGTGCGCTGGACTATTTCCTGTTCCAATTGTTGATTACTTTGGGATAACTCGTTTTTCCTCTCCTCGACTATTTTCTTACTCCGATTCACGTAAAATACGAACAGGAGAAATAAGATACTTAATAAAGTCATCGCCACCAGCTGCACGTAAAATTCCTGGCGATAACTTCCGATCGTCACATCTTGCTCGTGGGAGATGATATAAGCGACCAAATCTCCTTCCACATTGTCTATGGGGGCAAAAGTGACCACATAAGTTTCTGTACCTAGCGATCCGGAAACTGCAAATGCTTCCCCCTGATTCAACCGGTCGCTAATTTGGGGTTGCAACTGCTGATTGACTTGCGCCAGGATATCGGGAGCGATCGTTTGTTTTTTCGACTCTAAACTGCTTTTTTCGTAGAGATAATCGTCGCTAATATCGCTTTGGACGTAATTGCTTTGCTCGTCGGCAAATACTTTCGCCGAGACAACTGCCTTTTTGAGCATAAAGGTATGTACTCCGGAAAACAACTTATCCATTTCCAGGCGAATGGCCTGAAAGGATACGCTGGTTTCCACGCTGCCAATGTGGCTTTTATCCCGAGCAAACAGAGGGAATACATATCTGAACCCGTTGTAAATTCTGCCTTCCTCAAACCCTTTGACAAATCTTTTTTCCTGATTTGTTAAATTCACGGAATATCTGACATCCGATAGGTTGTCGCCAAATTTTGGCGGGCGATGAAACCGTAAAAAACTGGTGCTATCGGGCAGGTGAAAGTGCAGTTGCTTGAGATTTTTCTTCCTCAGATTTTGATAGGTGGGGTTTAAGGCCGCAAACAGGCGATCGCGCTTCTGGGTTTGTGCTGTTGCATCTGCTTGATATGCCCCTGTAAATATATCGATAATTTCCGGTTGATTCACCACTTCGTCGTAGATGGTTTGGGAGACCAACTGGTAGGTCTCGACAATGACGCGATAAGCGGTTTGCAGTTCGGCAACATGCTTGGATAATAATATCTCTTCTTTTGTCGCTTGGTTTTTGGACAAACCCAGTACCGTTACGGTCTCTAGCACGATAAAGGCCAGCAGGTAATATTTGATTTTACTTAACAGTTGTTTCATTTATCTTGTCCTTAACGTAGGACAGGCGTCCCGCCTGTCAGGATGTTGTCAGGATCGTCCCCGTGAGAGGTGATTTTGTCAACCCCTAATTTTTATTTTCTTTAATCTCCTCCCGTTTTGTCATCCCTCTTTTGACGTATTTGCAGGCGATCGCCCTTCAAAGCATCTTTTTTTTACTGTAGCAAAGCTTTAGGCTTTTGGCAAGGGTTTTCTCCCCTAAGAGTGAAATGTTAATAAAAGTTTACAAAAAACAGTTGCGAATATGCTAGGCTAGGAATTAAGGAGTGATTATATCTAGGAAGAGTAGGAAATAAAACTTATATTTTGGCTGGACTTGACGAGGAACGGCGAGGGCCCAAGGAGCGATCGCATAAAGTTGGCAGGGGATGGCAACTGCCAAGTTAAAATAAGTACCCTCGTTCCCTGGCTCCGCCGGGGAACGAGCTATGGAGGCGGAGCCTCTAGTTGCGAATGGTGTAAGATATGAGTTATAATGTATTGTGTAAAGTTAACTCAATAATGGTCTATGACAAATGCACATTATTAGCTATCGACGTTTAAGGGAATATGCTCGCAACCATAACGATTGCAACGACCCTTTGGATAACTGGTATAAAGTTGCTACCAAGGCTAATTGGTCAAATTTAATCGAGGTGCAATCCGTTTTTCCCACGGCGGAGGCTGTTGGTAATTTTACAGTCTTTAATATTAAGGGTAATCAATATCGCTTAATTGTTAGCATAGATTACCAACGACAATTAATTTACATTAAATACGTTCTTACCCACGCGGAATACGACAAGGAGTATTGGAAAAATGACCCTTACTTTTAGCTCACAAAAATATAGCAATTTGTTGGTAAAATACCAGCCAAAGCCCATTAAAACTGAGGAAGAAAACGAACGAGCACTGGCAGTAGTAGAGGAGTTAATGCACGTGCATAATCGCACTCCAGAAGAAGAGGCTCTCTATGAGCTATTGATTGTTTTAATTGAAAAATTTGAGGGCGATTTTTATCGTCCTGGTTCCGCATCGACTCCTCATTCAATGTTACTGTTTTTGATGGAACAGCAGCAGGTACAACCAGAAGATTTGGTGGAAGTTGTTGGTGACGAGGATATTGCCCTTGAGTTGGTTAATGGTGGGGGTGAGATTAGCGACGAATTGGCTAAAGCTTTGGGAAAGTTTTTTAAGGTTGATTCTAGTTTGTTTGGGCGATAATTAAGCAGACGATCGCTCCATGATGGCGGCGATCGCCAATACTACTTTTATCCATTACTCATTCTCCCCTTATTGTTGAGCAAGTATATCGAAATTCCGTCGGTCACAATCTAAAAAACATTTGCGATAATTTGTTATTTTAGATGTTGATATAGCCATAAATAAGTTATAATAAAATAGACGAAGTTCAAGATATTAAACATGACAGATTTTCCAGCAGAATATGACAGTCCCTGGAAGGAGGGACTGGAGAAATATTTCGAGCAGTTTGTCGAATATTGCTTTCCCGACATCTACGCCAAGATTGACTGGAAGCGCAAGTACGAATCGATGGACAAAGAGTTTGAAGAAGTGGTGCGAGACGCGGAATTTGGCAAACGGCTGGCAGATAAACTTTTTAAGGTTTGGCTGCTGGATGGAACCGAGACTTGGATCCTCATCCACGTTGAAGTTCAGAGTCAGTACGAGTCAAATATTGAAAGGCGGATATACGTTTATAACTATCGGTCTTTCGATCGCTTTGGTCAACCGGTAATTAGCTTGGTAGTATTGGGAGATGATGGTAAAAAATGGCGACCCTCATCTTACAAATACAAATTGGGTGGTTTTAAAATCAAGTTCAAATTTCCCATCGTCAAGCTGCTGGACTACGAGGATAATTGGGAGGCTTTAGAGCAAAGTACCAACCCCTTCGCCGTGATCATAATGGCCCATCTCAAAACCAAGTCCACGAAGGACGATCTGGAACAGCGGCGGCAGTGGAAATGGACCATCGTTCGCGGACTTTACGAACGAGGCTATAATAAGGAGGACATCTTGGAGCTTTTCCGGTTAATCGATTGGATGATGACTCTACCAGAAAAGTTGCAAACTGCATTTGAACAACAACTCGAACGTTATCAGGAGGAAAACAAAATGCCTTTACTGAGTCAGATTGAAACACGGGCCATGCGAAGGGGAACGGAACTGGGGGTCCAACAGGGGGTCCAACAGGGGGTCCAACAGGGGGTATTACGAAGTGGCCGCCAATCAGTGCTGCGGGTCTTGGAAGTGCGGTTCCAGGAAGTGCCAGAGGCGATCGCCGATACGATTAATAGCATTGAACACGTGGACTTTTTGGATCGGCTTCACATTCAAGCTGTTGTGATTCCTTCCCTTTCCGAATTTGAAAAGTTGTTAACGTCAGAGCAAAACTAAAGCGCGATTTTGTGGGGGTAACTCTCCTGGGGTTGCCTCCACATCTTTTTTTTCTGGAAGTGGGCCGATCGCACTTTTTCCCTGGCGCGATAGCCTGGTGTAGAAGAGACGGGAATGCCTGATATACGATTTTTTTCACAACAGGGGGTAGGATGCAATCGCGATCGCGCTTTAATAAAGATTGTAAGAGTTGCGATCGCTCCTTTCGGGGTGCTTGTAGTTGGTTCATTTTTCCTTTAATTGGGATAGACTGAAGTTGTGGACGATCTGGTAGTTTGACCGGCGATCGCGCCGGAAACTTCGGAAAAATTAGGGAAGTATGTAGGATGGGGGAGGAGGATGTAAGTTATAATATCTGTTAGCGGACATCCCTCGCCCGCCAGTGAAGACCGCGCAACGGTGAAGGGGCGATCGCCTCTCGTACTCTTCCTGGTCAAAGGCAGTCAAAATTGCCGGGCCTTGACACTTGAGCGATTCTTATGATATAAATTTGATTAACCATAGACGAGGTCCTAAAAGAATGGACAAAAAACGTATTAAAGCATGGCTTAATTCAGTCAAGAAACTGCTAACTTGTAATTTTATACGCCACCTCGGCAGTCTGCTTGCCAACGCCCTGGGCAGAGACGAAACTCCTACTTCGGCTAATCCCTCGTCCCAAGATTATCTGCAATTCTTAAAGGAAGTATTGCAGGCAACTGCCTACAGCGATGGCAACCCTGATGACGTCTACCGTCTACTGCAAGCAAACCTTAACAAACTCGATGACAACTTGATCGCCGTCTTGCAAAACTGGGCGGAGGCGACATTTTCAGAGGTGGAATCTTTAGCGGCAGAGGGCATCGCCTTACTTATCGGCTCTTTCGGCGACCTCATCCGGCAGTTTCCTCTCGGCAACAAGGCAGCGAACGTGGAGATTAGCCTTGCCAGTTACGATATCGTGCTGACAGTCTTCACCCGCGATAGTCACTCAGAAATTTGGGCGACTATTCAAAACAGTTTGGGCTATGCCTATCTTGACAGGATAAAAGGAGACAGGGGCGAAAATCTGGAGTTGGCCATAGCAGCCTACCAACAGGCTTTGGAGATTTTCACTCAACAAGCTTTCCCCACCAACTCGGCAGTGACTCAGAATAATTTGGGCAATGCCTATCTTGACAGCATAAAAGGAGACAGGGGCGAAAATCTGGAGTTGGCCATAGCAACCTGGGCAACGACTCAGAATAATTTGGGCAATGCCTACTGGAACAGGATAAAAGGAGATAGGGGCGAAAATCTGGAGTTGGCCATAGCAGCCTTCCAACAGGCTTTGGATATTTACACTTCATCCGCTTTCCCCACCTACTGGGCAACGATTCAGAATAGTTTGGGCAATGTCTACGGTAACAGGATAAAAGGAGACAGGGGCGAAAATCTGGAGTTGGCCATAGCAGCCTTCCAACAGGCTTTGGAGATTTACACTCAAGAATCTTTCCCCACCTACTGGGCAACGATTCAGAATAATTTGGGCAATGCCTACCTTTACAGGATAAAAGGAGACAGGGGCGAAAATCTGGAGTTGGCCATAGCAGCCTACCAACTGGCTTTGCATATTTACACTCAAGAAGCTTTCCCCAACGCGATGTGCAACTTTCTACGGAAGAACAACTGTTTGGAGTTCAAGTGGCTGAAAATGTTGTTCTCAAAACTCCCTCAATGCGGTGGACACCGAAAAGTTGCACATGGCGTTTTCCCCACGGACTGGGCAATGACTCAGAATAATTTGGGCAATGCCTACCGGAACAGGATAAAAGGAGACAGGGACGAAAATCTGGAGTTGGCCATAGCAGCCTACCAACTGGCTTTGCAGATCCGCACTCAAGAAGCTTTCCCCACGGACTGGGCAATGACTCAGAATAATTTGGGCACTGCCTACAGTGACAGAATCAAAGGAAACAGGGGCGAAAATCTGGAGTTGGCCATAGCAGCCTACCAACTGGCTTTGCATATTTACACTCCGGAAGCCGATCCCATTAAATGTCTGGCAACTTCCCGCAACTTAGGCAACCTCCACTTCACCGAAGGCAACTGGCAACCCGCGATCGCTGCCTACGAAAATGCCATAGCCGCAGTCGAACTCAGTCGCAGTTGGGCAATCAACTATAAACGTCGCGAAGAGATTATAGCAGAGGCCATAGACGTTTATCAAAACCTGGTGCAAGCCTATATCAATACCAACCAGTGGGATAAAGCCATAGAAACAGTGGAACGCAGCAAAGCCCGCAACCTAGTGGAACTCCTTGCCAAGCAGAACCTCAAGCCTAAAGGCGTTCCCCAAGAGATAAGCGCCCAGTTGGACGAACTGCAACGAAGCATTTCCTCATTGGAAAGACAGTTACAAGTAGCTATAGATCGACTATCCACAAATACGAGTGGATTAGAAGAACTGCAGCGACAAGCGCTAGAAGAGTCACGACAACAGTTACAGCAAGAATGGCAGGACTCGCGGCAGCAGTTAGATGAGGTATTGAATCAAATCAAACCCTTCGATCCCAGTTTCAGCTTGACTCAAAATGAGGGAACCATTCGGTTTGAGGAAATTCAAAGTCTTGTTGGCGAACAAACTGCGATGATTGAGTGGTACGTCACAGATGATTCCATCATCACTTCAATTATTACCCGCCACAGTTCGCAACCAACTATTGTTAGCTCTTCAGCAGAAGAACGAGAAGCCTTTGTTGACTGGGTAAGCAAGTATCTGGGTGCATACAAGCAATACAAAGAAAAACGAAACGAGCAATGGAAAAACGATCTGTCCTCTGATCTTGCCGAACTTGCCGAAATTCTCAACATTGACCAAACCCTTGCCGAGGTTGACAGCATTTTTGCTCCCCAAGGGATTAAATGCGATCGCCTCATCCTCGTTCCCCATCGTTTTCTACACCTGCTGCCACTCCATGCTATGCCCCTGGAGAAGGGCGGTTTACTGTGCGATCGCTTTGATGTCGGGTATGCCCCCAGTTGTCAATTGCTGCAACTAACTCAAACCCAACAACGCCCTGATTTTCAACGCTTGTTTGCTATTCAAGACCCTGAAGAGAACTTAGCTTACAGCATCCTGGAAGTTGAAACCATCCGTTCGTTCTTCTCACCCGCAACAGTTTTGGCAACCAAAGCTGCCCGGGAAGAAGATGTCAAAACCCATCCAGAATTATCCCTTGCCCACTGCAATCACTTCTCCTGTCATGGAGAGTTCAACCTAGAATCTCCCCTAGAATCGGCATTGCGTTTAGCAGAAATCAAGCAGTCAGACTCGGGATCCTCAGAAGATGGATATCTCACCTTAGCAGAAATCTTTGCCCTCAACCTGACTCAATCCCGTCTGGTCACCCTCTCCGCTTGCGAAACAGGCATTGTAGATGTCAGCAAGCCCATCGATGAATATGTTAGTTTGCCCAGTGGCTTCTTGTTTGCCGGGAGTCCCAGCGTTGTCTGTAGTCAGTGGAAAGCAGATGATTTTTCTACATCTTTGCTGATGATGAAATTCTACGAAAACTTGCAACTGTTTCCCCAACGAGAAAATGGAACGGTTGCCCTCGCCCTCAACCAAGCCCAGAAATGGTTGCGCAATTTAACCTGCAAAGATGGTGAAGAATTTCTAGACTTTATCGAACCACAATGGAAGCTTGTTATTGCCAACCTACCAGAAGAAGAAGGAGAGCGAGTTACAGCCGCAATAAAAGGGGCACGCAAGCGAATGCTCAAACGTCCCCCCTATCCTTTTGCTAATCCCTACTATTGGGCAGCTTTCACTGCTACCGGATTTTAGGATTCATCATCTGTGGCATTGCAGAAACTCTTGACCCCAATCTTAACTATATAAATAGCTACCGGAGTTGCCAATGCCACGGGCAAATTACCAGACGCAGCCAGAGATGCAACTAAAGCAGTAACCACTCCCGTGAGTAAATCGTCTCGAAATTCATCTTGACAAATTATATTGCGACATTGCTTGGATAAATCTTCCAACCAACTCTCTCCTCGATCTTTTTCGATTCCCTCTTCCAAAGCGATTAGTTCAGTTGGACGCTCCAAATCTCCTTTTTTATCTTCTATCATTTTGAGCGCAGCCAAAGCCTCTGGATAATCTGCCAATTGAGAACGAAAATTATTAATTTCCTCTGGCGTAACTACGATTTTGTTCATTGAGCAACTTTTGAGAATTCAAGTGGTCTGTTGAGATTATAGCATCCAACTGTATAATCTTAGCATAAAAGTAAGCGACTGTAACCGCCTTCGAGTTCGAGAGTAATTACCAGTAGCCCTCTGCTCTTTTTCTGCCTGTCAGCCAATAGGTAGTCATGTAGCCCTGACTCGAAAGATCCCAGAAACTCGGTAAGTTAAGAGTCACCGGGTTTCTCATATCCCACAAATGTTTTTTGCGATCGGGGGGCGATCGGGGTTTGGTAGGTGCTACAGTTGGGAAGACAGGCGCAGTCGGTGAATAGATAATTGCCCAAATATACTCCGAACAGTCACCGAACTGCATAACTCCCATGGGATCGCCACCCGGTCCCGTTCAGACCAGAAACCGGGTTTCTGCGGAGGTTTTCCCATTCCCACCGAGATAGTCAAAAAAACCCGGTTTCTCAACTGGCACCCGATCGCCGGAGAACTCGGAAATTTTCTCAGCCCAAAACTTGCTTACCCGATTATACTATAGATAGGGGGTATGGGGCTATGTCCACCTCGGGAACCGATAATCTGCACATGTACTACAAATTACGGCAGGTATTATGACTACAGGAATAGATCTCATCAAGTCAAAGTCAAATCAGTCCATTAGTAATCTGACAGTGGCTGAGTTAGAAGCAATAATTGTCGAAATCGTCAGGAAAACTATCCGAGAGGAAAGAAGCAACAGGGAAAGCGGAAGCGCGACAGAAGATCCACCATCAGCATTGTTATCAACTTTTGGAAGTTGGGAAGACACGCGCAGTACAGAAGAGATAATTGCGGAAATATATGCCAGTCGTACTATTAGCAGTGGTGAAAACAACCCGTGAAATATTTACTCGATACCGATACTTACATTTATTGGCTAAACGGTCGCGACTCAGTCAGAAATAGACTGCTAGCAGTAGGATGGGTAGAAGTAGGAATCAGACTGTATGGGGAATGGGCGGAAGATGGCAAGGGGTGCATCTCACTTAGCCATTAGCAATTAACAATTAGCAATTAACAATGGGCAAGGGTTTTCTGCCTGTCAGCCAATAGGTAATCATTTCGCCCTTGCCCTTGACCGCGATCGGGCCTCGTTCTTCAAACAAAAACTTATCTTGTAAAATATCGTAACTTGCAGCACTAACTTGAATCTTGCCCGGGAGGCCCGACGATTCCATCCGAGAAGCCACATTCACAGTATCCCCCCACAGGTCATAGATAAACTTTTTAATGCCAATCACGCCAGCTATCACTGGTCCAGTATTAATGCCAATTCTAATTTGGAAAGGCTCCCCCAGATCGGCTTGGAACTGTTTAATTGCCTCTTGCATATCTAGAGCCATTTGGGCGACCGACTCTGCATGGTCATCCCTCGGTATTGGCAAACCACCTGCCACCATATAAGCATCCCCAATAGTTTTAATTTTCTCCAAACCATACTTCTGGGCCAGTTTGTCAAAGGTAGAAAACATCTGATTGAGTAAATTGACCAGTTCTAGGGGAGACATGCGGGCCGAGAGGGGAGTGAAGCCAACGATATCGGAAAACAGAATCGTCGCCTCGTCGAAACTCTCAGCTAGGGAATCCTGAGAAATTTTCAACTTTTCCGCGATCGGCTTAGGCAATATATTCAATAATAGCGCCTCTGACTTTTGCTTGGCGATGCGGAGGGCCAACTCAGTCCGCTTGCGATCGGTGATATCGCGAGCGACCCAAATGACCGAATTCTCTGACATCGGCGATATCCGGGCCGCGAACCAAGACTCCCCGGAGTCAAAGGGTACGCTGTAATCAAAAGTAATCGTCTGCTGTGTATCGACTGCCCGCTTAATTTTCTCAGACCAATTCTCGGCAGTTTCATCCAGAAAAAATTGTTCTATAGTCTGACCGATGATATCCGATTCCGGCTCGTACAAGAGAGCCGTATTCGTCGGCAAAACTTCCATACCGCCTTCAGTATCCAGGAGGAGTACGATATCAGTCATCGCTGCAAATACTGCCCGCATTTTACTCTCAGAACTGTGCAGCTGCTCCTCCATTAACTGGCGATCGCGAATTTCCCGTTCGAGTGCTTGAGTTCTCTCTTCTACCTTCTCCTCCTGCAAGTGAGAATACTCTGCTAATTGCTCGAAGTCCGATCGCATTTTCCCAGCCATATAGTTAAAAGATTCAGCCAGAATCGCCAGTTCCTCCACCCTAGAGCCCGCCACCGATTGGTCCAGTTGCCCGCTCGCGATCGCCCGAGCAGCTTCTATTAACTGCACAATCGGCTTACTAATCCAGCGGGAAGTGATTAAACCCAGCAGAATAGCCAAGGCCAAAGCTGCCATACACAGCAGAATGGTAGTCCGAGTGTTGCTGTTAATTTCCTCCATGAAATCCGCCTCGGGAATCACCACCACCATCAGCCAATTCAGACCCCGATCGTCTCCGAACGGAGTCACCTGCACAAATTGCCGATCGCCATCAATCTCGAAAGTAAACTGAGCTTTAGCTTCAATCTCATTTAAGCTCTCAAACCTTGCCAGTAAATTACCTACAGCTTCTCTGATTAAAGGTTCAACGCTGGCCCCAGCAGTCAGTCGTTTTGCTGCCGCCTCAGTTATCACAAAAGGTGGCTCAGAAGCAGAACTAGCAACAATCTCTCCTGACTGTTCTATAATAAATACCTCTGCGGACGAACTGATTTTCAGTTTCTTGAGAAATCCACTGATTTCCGATAGAGTCAAATCTGTAGCTAGCACCCCCTGTAGTTCTCCCGTATCCTTGTATATAGGCATAACTGGAGTAATCCCCAGGGTTTGTGAGGCTGCAAACACGTAGATTGGAGACCAAGTAGCTTTACCTGCTGCCACCGCCGCCTCGTACCAAGGTCGAGGGCGAGGATCGTACTCAAAAGAATTAATTAAATCAATTCGATTCCCCAGGCGATCGAGCTGATATATATTTCTGTTCGGAGCTGTAGACTTGTCTTTAATTCGCAGAGTAGTTGTACCATCGGGTTCCTGTCGTACCCCAATGAATTCTCCCCGTTCATTGCCAAAGTAAATGTAAGGCACTGCCTCAGACAGTTGAATCTGATGCCAGAAGTAGCGTTCCAGTGCTGGAAAGTCCTCTAGATCTAAGTGACCCGTCTCGATCGCCACCCGGTTTATTTGCAAAAAGAGATGGGGCGTGTCTGCAAAAGTTTGGACATGCTGTTCAACGTCAGCCGCCACTTCTGCCATTAACTGGCGAACAAGTTCATTAACAGCCGCCTGCCCGTTACGCCAGGAGAGCCACCCCGTTAGCCCCACAGCACCGACTATTTGCACTACAAATGGCACTACGAGTATCAGCCGTAGCGGCAGCTTTTTTGCATCCCCCGTCAACCGATCGGTCATATTTCTACAGAACATTATTTTCTGTCATCTATCCTGGGTATGATTGACATTCTAACTTCCAAGATGCCCCCCGTATTTATTTGTCTCTTCTCTATCTCTTTTAATGCATACTCTAACATCTATAGAATGGTCGATCGGGAAAATCAACCATTAACTATTAACCTTTAATTTGCTGGACCTTAAGTACCAGTCAGTTGTAATTGCTGCTGCTGCAATATCTGGGCATAAAGCTTTTCCACCTGAGAGATATTGCGAGTGAGAGTATAGCGTTCCAGCACGCGGCGTCGGGCTTTTTGCCCCAATAGCATAGTCAACTCCGGGTGGTCGCGAAACAGAGGCAGAAGGGTTCGCAGCTCAGAAGTAACGCGATTAGTATTTAAGATCACACCAGCGCCCCCCTCCAAGACTTCACCATCAGCCCCAGCATCTGTAGCGATGCAGGCCAGACCACAAGCCATTGCTTCCAGGAGAGACAGGGAAAGCCCTTCTACAAATGAAGGCAAAATAAATACATCTGCACCCCGCAAGATTTCTATCCGCCGTTGTTCGTCACCAATGAAGCCCAACCAAATAATCCCATGTTCTGGACCATAAGCCAATTTCAAAGAAGCTGCCAAAGGTCCATTGCCGATAATTAAGAGCTTGCATTCATCTGGCATATTTGAGAGCTTCCAAGCCTTAAGTAAGGACTCGACATTCTTTTCTGCAGCGATTCTGCCCTGGTAGACAAACAGACGGGAGGCAGATATCGAATGCTTCACATCAGCAGGTCCGGGGGAGTATTTCTGTTCATCTACCCCATTGGGAATCACTGCCACCTTCTCGGCGGGGACACCCAAACGCACCAAGAGGGTCCGCTGAATCTCAGAAAAGACGATTACACAATCATAGTTCGCCAGACAGGGAGCATATAGCTGATAAGTCAGATATTGAGTTCCCGAAGTCAGATTGAGCATATTGGGGCCAAAGGGCGGGTGAAACGTCGCCACTAGGGGCAAAGAAAGTTCTTGACAGATTTCCGGTAGCAGGAAATCCAGAGGAGACAAGGTCAGGGAAGCATGCACTAAATCGGGCTGCAACTGCCAGAGCGATCGGGCCAACACTTGGCTCGATTTGAGAGTAGGAATAGTGTAAATCGTCGATTTGTACAAACAGGGAAGAGAAACCTCCACCATCCAGTCTGGCCATCCGGGGACTTCCTTTTTCTCGCGGTGGGAACGACCGTTACCGTTGTATGAGGCAGTTTTGGGCAGCTGACTGTCAGGAGAGCGATCGTAAGTATACCTGCTCTTAGTATTCCCATTAGAGGATTCTGACTGAGCAAAATGAAGAAAGCTCACCTGATAGCCCCGGTCTAGCAACGCATTGGTTACCTCTCGCGAATAGGTAACGTTGCCACAGAAAGGTGATTTTTTTCCAAGCCAAGCGATATGCATTCAGGTCTTGCCGGTTGCGCTAATTGCTAATATGTACTGCGCGTGGTCCCTGAGCGCAGCCGAAGGGACGATAGAAGCGCTCAATTGCTAAATTAAACAGCGGACTGTGGATTATTAACTACTTTACGGGCAATATACCAGCATACTAAAAAACTGGTAATTTCCGGAAAATCCCGATCCTTAGGCGGTTGACGCGGTTCGGCTCCCCTTCGGCTACGCTCAGGGGCCACGCTCACCGACCGCGCGGTCCCTGAGCGAAGCCGAAGGGACGCAAAAAAGCCACCATCTGCGTGGCCAGTGACTATTTTGCTGCCTTTCGGCTCTCCCAAAAAAGGGGTAAAGTTTGCCTCGGTCAAGTTAAAGGAGCTTTTTACATCTAACTCACAAGGGACCACTAAATCCATTCGTTCCGTTCCTTAAAGCTAGACGACTGTGCTCCGAGCTGGCGCTCACCCGTAGGTGTCATGACCCCCCTAACGTAGGTCTGATCCTGGACCTGCATCTTGCATCTTCCCGAGGGAGATAATTCCTGACATTGGTCAGAAATTACCGGATTTTATGCAAGAGGTTGAGAGCCCTCCTGCGAGTACCAGGGCCGCCAAAGACAACAATACCACAGTTAAACCCAACCAGGTTTCTGCCACGCCGGCTAGAGCTAAGGGCAGACTCAAGGCGATATTGACAGCATTATTCTGAAGTCCGAATACTTTCCCCCGCATAGCTTCGGGGGTTTGTGCCTGGATCGTGGTTTGCATCGGGACGCCCACCATCGCCGCAAAGACTCCCAAACAAGTAATTAGCAGCAAAGCCGCCCACAGCAGCTGGGTACAGACAGAGAGGATAATTAAGGATCCTGCCATGCCTACCGAACCAATCAGACTCAGCTGGGCGTTAGACCCGATGCGCTGACCAAAATTACCGAGTATGGCCGCACCGAGGGCGATCCCGACCCCAGCAGCTGCTAGCAAGAAGCCAAACTGTTCGGCTTTCAGATCCGGGATTACCTCTGCCATCCGCACTGCTAAAACTGCTAAGGCCGCAAACACTGAAAACAAAATAACCAGTTGGAGTATGGCGTTGCGGACGCGCTGGTTTTCTCCCAAATAGCGCAGGCCCTCGCGGATATCTTGCCAAACATGGGGATGTTCCTCTTCATTTGCAGCTGGTTTTTCCCCCGTCTTCAGCAGCAACAGCAGCAGACCTGCCAGACAATAAGAACCTCCCACCACCAGTTCTTTACCAATATCGCTGTTGCCAATAATTTTGTCCATGACAGTATCGGCGATCGCCAGGACTGGTTCTCCCAGGGCAAAGCCAACGATGACGGAGGCCATCATGGTGGTAGTGTACAGAGAGTTTGCTGGCAGCAAGTGACGGCGCTCTACGATCAATGGAATTGCCGACTGTTCTGCCGGTGCAAAAAACTGTGTCAGGGTAGAAACCAAAAAGGTGATCGAAAGCAGAAGATAGAATCCCACTGGCAGTCCGAAAGCCCCTGTTGCTCCCTGAGAAAACCATAGCAACAGTGGCACTACCAACACCAAGAGCCCTCGCAGGATATTTGTCAATACCAGCATTCCCTTTTTTGACCAGCGATCGACAAAAACTCCGGCGATCGAACCAAACAGCACCGCTGGGATAGTAAAAGCAATCATAATGGCTGAGACCCAGCCGCTGATGGTCTGATTTTCGTTTTGAAAGCGACTCGCAATGATCGCAATCATCAGCACCAGATACACTTTATCTGCAAGCTGGGAAAATACTTGACCGCTCCAGAGTGTGAGGAAATTCCGGTTTTGCAATACAACAGAGAACCCAACCTGTGGATCGAGATCTTGAGGTAGATCCTGTTTTTGCTCGTCACAGTTCAATTCCAGAGTGGGTGGTGTGAGTTGTGCTTCCCTCACATCGGGCGGCTGGTTGCCCAGAGGTGTTACTATTTCTTCGGTCTCATAATTAGACATGATCGCAAACGCTATTAAGTAGGCGATATTGGAAAACAAGTATCTATCAAGGCGGCGGCACGCAACTGTCGATCGAAATGATATTCGGCATACTGGCGCAGAATTTGTTCTAACCTGCGCCATGTAAGGCTGGTTGCGTTCTTGAGCTTGGGCAATTCCGGAGCAGCCAGTTGCTGGAGCAAGGCTAATTCGGTGGCGTTGATGCGTGCCTGTAGCGCTCTTTGACAAGACATTTTTTTGTCACTTTGGCGATCATACCCTACTTCTGCTGATGACTCTGAACTAGATTGCCTTTTGTGGGACTCTCCCGATGGTCGCGCGATCACCACCTTCCGACCAGCACCATTGGCCTGAGGAGAAAGCACCTCAGCCATGACCGTGCCACCCGCTGGCACGCTAAAGCCAACGTACCAGTTAGGGTTAGCAAAATCTGGGATGAGGGGCTGTTGGGTAATGCAGCACAGCTGCACTTGGGGAGCGAGCCCGGCGAGCACCAGTAGGTGAAAGACCGCCTGGGTTAAGTGGCCCATGACGGTAGGTAGTGGTGCCGTCTCCAAGCGTCGGAGATGTTCGCTGAGTAACTCATAGAGTTCCCCTTGGGGCTGGTCGCTCAAAGCTTGCAGCAGCACCAGTTCTGCCAAGTATTGACTGGCGGTCAACTTTGTCAGATTCACAGACAAACCTGGATAAGATTCCAGGGTTTGAGCTTGAGTAATTTTATCGAGATTGCGCCCCCGAGCAATCAGCAGTTGATTGACCACAAATAGCCCACTCCGGCCAGCAAACTGGGATTTGTGCTTCCGGGCCCCCGGTGCCACCGCCCGAATTACGCCAAACTCAGGGGTCAAAATCGTCAACAGCCGGTCATACTCTCCCAGGGGCATGCCCTTGAGATTGATTCCAGTTGCTTTGTAAGTGCGACTCATGTTAGCTATTACCAATGGTTAGTTATTGACATGGCCATTAGTCATCAGCCTCCCAAGCGAGTCGATCGCCCTGACGCAGCAAATCTGGGCCGCGTGAGGTTCCCAATCGGGTAGCACCGGCCATAACTAAATCATAGGCTTGCTCTAGATTCCGAATACCCCCAGATGCTTTAATCCCTACTTGTCCCTTAGTTAATTGCTGGAGAAGTCGCACATCGGCCACTGTGGCCCCTTTATTCCAGCCAGTGCAGGTTTTCAAGAAAGCCACGCCAGCATCTAAACAAATTTCCGCTGCCAGTCGTTTTTCCGCCTCTGTCAGCAAAGTTGTTTCCAAAATGGCCTTGACAGTTTGACCAGTTTCCTCACAGATTTGGGCAATTTCCCGGTGGACGGCTTCAGTTTTCCCGGCTTTCAACAGTCCGAGGTTGAGCATGACATCTAGCTCAACTGCCCCATGTTCTACAGCCTCCATAGCTTCGTATAGCTTGACTGCTGCGGTAGTAGCGCCAGTGGGAAAGCCAATGACTGTACAGACTTTGGGTGCTTTACCGTGGAGGATATCGGCTGCTTGACGCACATAGGCAGGAGCTACACAGACTGTAATAAAATTCATCTGCTCTGCTTCTTCACACCACTGTACTACCTGTTGGGGGGTAGCGGTAGGATGCAGCAGCGAGTGCTCGATATACTCGGCAATATCAATATCGGGATAGTCTAGCTCCATTACTACCTCACAAGGGTCACTCCTGGTGTTAATTGTGATCCTAAAACAGCAACTTTAGCAACTTGCTTGTCAGCTGTTCGGTATAAAATTAGATTTATTGTTATCAATTTATAGTTATGAATTAATATATGGCCAGCAAGGACAGTCCCAAACAAAAAACCCCCAGCCCGGGGGCTGAGGGGATTATTATCAGGGTGCATCTACCTTTAATTCATCCTGGGAAGGTCCGAACAGATCCCGAAAAAAAGGTTCTTTGGGCTCTCCCTCCGACTATGACAGATAAAAAAACCTCAGCGGGGGGGCTGAGGGTAATTTTTCAGGGTGCATCTACTGCTTATTAATCCCACCAAGCTTGAAGCGGTCCGGAAAAAATTGCGCCCGATCCTGTGGCGTCAGTTCCCTCGCAATCTAGGCCAGTTAACGAATACCTTACTCTTAGGAGAGTTCCTAGAGTTGCGACCAGTATTAATTAGGCTTTAGGATCGTAATTGGGGATCGTGAGAAACTCTCAATGTAGCAGTATGCATGCAGATGAACAGATTAGTTAACTTAAAAGTACGCACCAAACCTGTTGTCCTGTCAACTTCCAGGTCGAGAAACTCCCCCAGGAGTAGGCCCCAGCGTTTGCTCGATCCCACGGGTGCGATCGGATCTCGTCTTTACCAGACTGTTGCCACTCTAATCTCTAGACTCCACCCCCAATGGCGGCGGCGCTTGCGTTACTATTACTGGCGCTTGGTCCGCCTCCGTGGCACCCCAGAATCGATCGCCCTTGGTTTAGCTGTTGGGGTTTTCGCTGGCATGTTTCCCCTCTTTGGACTACAATTATTGCTGGCCATTGCCCTGGCAACTCTCGTGCGCGGACATAAATTCATGGCCGTTGCTGGGACTTGGGTGAGCAATCCCTTGACTTATGTTCCTATCTATGGCTTTAACTTGAAGGTGGGTAAATGGCTGCTAGGTAAGGAGAATCTGTCTTTGTCCGAGCAGATGTGGCAGTCACCGCAGGAGCTGATGCACTTAAAGGGCGAGTTATTCGCGATTATGTTTGTGGGCTCCTTGGCTGTGGGTGTAGTTTGTGCCGTTGTCAGTTATTTTATCTGTTTGTGGCGAATTCGGCAAATTCGTCGTAGCCGCTATCGCTCGTTGTACAGTCCATAGCATTGAGGTCTGTATTAATGAGGCAATTTTTTGGGGTCTCACTAATATCTAAATCTTACTCGCTGTCGAAATTTGCTGCTTGCACAAATTCCGACAGTCTCGCTTTTGATCTTTTTAGTTTTTAGTTTAACCATCCCCAGCTTGGAGATGTGCTGGTTAGATGAAGCTTGTTTTTGGGTAACGAGAGCATTCTCTTTCCTAATGCTTTCACACCAGGATCGCCATCATCTATAATCAGCATTGACATGAGCACTTCCATGACTTGCTCCGATCCGGGTGCGCTGAGTACCCGATCTTGGATCTCCTGCAATTTGTCGTCCAGCATGTCTTCGACGTCGGTGTCCCGATCGAGTGTCGCCATTTCTGCTTGCAGTGACTTGAGTTCCTGACGCAGAAAGCTCATTTCTTCTGTATTAGGTATTTCCTTGAGCATAGCGGCGATCGCCTTTTGCACGTCTCCGGCAGTTATGCTATCCACTTGGTCATACTGCTCGACTTGGCTATACCCTGCTTCTGAGACTACCGCAGCACCGGTGGTCATCGGTGCTGGTTCCGGTGCGGGGATGAACAGGGTGAGAGTTGAGAACATGAGACAGCCAAAACACATGATTTACTTACTCCTGAAACAACACTTTTGAGAGACTTTACCAATTCTAGCACCATCGAGAATGCTGGCCCTACCTAGATTTTTATGTTATCATGCAGAATCCGCATCTTCCCTTTAGAGGACGACAGTTATTGGTAAAATGTTCGTGGGTGTTTTTCCCTTACTGCTTGTGCATGATAAAAATGCGCTTAAATTTAGTTGTGCTCGTCCTCTGGCGCGATCGCCTGTCATCGGGAACGAGCATTATCTAGTCTCCAGCACAAATTGATTATCGATCGCGGTAGTTGGGAAATGCCAATGGTGTAATCACAGCAAGCACAACTATTTAGGCTTGCTATCAAGTTGACTCTGATTTTCAGTCTCGACTGGAGTTCGGTCTCCTGAAATTCGTATTTTTTCGACCAGTCGATCTGCCCATGGGCTGCGGGGAAAAAGAACTCCAGAAATTCGGGGAAATATTTACCTATGATATCTTTCCAGGGACTATCATATTCTGCTCGTGGTTCATTCCGATCTGACATTTATCTCCTCTCTTCGTTCTCACTCTCTATTATACCATTTGTGAAAAAGTAATTTCCTCACTTCGCTTTTAGCCCGCTTTCAAATTAAAACCATCTAATTCTGGGAGTTCGTGACCCATGGCGATACCAATAAGTATCCACTCCTCTAAAACTTCCAATAATTCCTGGCGACATTCTTCTAGAGTGCTGCCGGTTGCCCATACCCCAGTAGCACCAGGAATCGACCCGTAAAAACCTTCTTCCTCCTCAAGGATCTCATATTTTGCTGCCTGCATTGCTTTTTGTAGATATTCTTGAATCATTGTCAACCGATCCTCTCTAAGCTCACTATACTAATCTACATATTAATCCGATCGATGTCAAGGCGATCGCTGCCACTACAGTAACCCAGAAACCCGGTTTCTCCGAGAAACCGGGTTTCTTAATTAAACTGCTGGACGCGAAAGCGCCTGGGAAGCACTAAAGTGCTTACTACGAACCTGGTTTCTTCATTGTTGCTAGGATTTCCCGATCGGGAGAGTATCTTCGATCGCCCCTTCCGCAAGATGGGCGATCGCGCGCAACCGATCGACCATTTTGCCATCGACATTTTGCCAGAAACCCCGCTGATGGGCTTCTAACAACCGTTCTGCCATATCCCGCAAGGCCCAAGGATTCTTTTCGTGGATAAAATCTCGTACTGCTGGGTCCAGCAAATAGGCATCAGCTACTCCCCGATACATGTAATCTTCCACGCAGTTAGCTGTCGCATCGTAGGCGAACAAATAATCCACCGTTGCGGCTATTTCAAAGGCACCTTTATAACCGTGACGCATCACCCCCGCTATCCATTTGGGATTTACCACCCGCGAACGATAGACTCGGGCGATTTCCGACCGCAACTGCCGCACTCGGGGATTTTGGGGCACCGAATTATCTCCAAAATAAGTTTGAGGATTTTTGCCTGTAAGCGATCGCACTGCTGCCGTTAACCCCCCCTGGAATTGGTAATAATCATCGGAGTCCAACAAATCGTGTTCCCGGTTGTCCTGATTGTGCAAAACGATCTGCATCTGTTCCAGGCGCTGCTGGAAGGCTTCCGGCGCAGCAGCACCCATGTTATTCTTAGTATAAGCGTAGCTACTCCAGTTAATGTAAGCCCGCGCTAAATCCCGATCGTCAGTCCAGTTTTGGGCTTCAATTAAACCTTGTAAACCAGCACCGTAGGCACCGGGTTTAGAACCAAACACCCGATAGCGCGATCGGGTCTCTGCCTGGGACTGAGTCAACCCTGCTGCCAACCAAAACTGAGTTTCCTGCTGCACTTGGGATGCCAAAGGATTGTCTGCTGGGGGTTCGTCTAAAGCGGCAACTGCTGCCACTGCTTGGTCAAATAAATCGATTAAATTAGGAAAAGCATCCCGGAAAAATCCCGAAATCCTCAAGGTCACATCTACCCGGGGGCGTCCTAAAAAGGAGATGGGCAGAATTTCAAAATCTACCACCCGCCGTCCGGGACCATCCCACACCGGTTGCACCCCTAGCAATGCTAACGCTTCTGCCATATCGTCCCCCCCCGATCGCATGGTAGAAGTGCCCCAGACAGAGAGTCCCAAAGTGCGAGGATATTCTCCATGTTCCTGAGTGTAACTTTCAATCAATGCCTCAGCGGCCTTGCGTCCAATATCCCAGGCAGTTTCTGTCGGAATTGCCCGGATATCTACAGAATAGAAATTGCGACCCGTGGGTAAAACTTCCGGACGCCCCCTTGTGGGTGCCCCCGCCGGACCGCTGGGTACATATCCCCCATCTAGTCCCCGCAACAGTTGGGTAATTTCCTCCCGAGTTTCTTGCAATGCCGGCAGCAGTTTCTTGCCGATCCAATTTAATTCTTCCTGGGTTTTAGTGGGTGGGGTGGGCGATGCCCACCTTACGATTGTACCTTGAGGACTTTCAATTAGCTGTTGGACTAATTCAGCGGCTTTTTCTTCTAATTCCGCAATCACATCCCCGACCGTGAAACAGGGTTTGGATAAATATGCGATCGCCCTTTGGTCTGGGAAAATTTGAGCTGGGTCTGCGGTCAGGGGGTCGAAGTCCAGACCCCAATCAACTGCTAAACTGCGGGTAATGCCGGTGGTGCGGCCACGGGAAATGGCCACCATCAAATCCCGCAACTGACGCCCTTGAGGACATTGGCCAAAGATATGCAAACCATCCCGAATTTGAGCTTCTTTTAACTCGCATAAATAACCATCCGCAGTCTTCAGCAATTCCGTAAATTCTTCTGACTTGACAAATGCTAAATCTTGGTGTAAGTTCTCTTCCTGGAAAAGAGCCGTAATGCGATCGCGAATGGCAGGCAAGCGGGAAGGGTCGAGCATTTGGGCCTCGTAATACTCATCAATAAAACGTTCCAACTGCTGCAAAGGACCGTAAAGTTCCGCCCGAGTCATGGGGGGCGTCAGGTGGTCGATAATTACTGCCTGCGATCGCCGCTTAGCTTGAGAACCTTCCCCGGGGTCATTGACAATAAAAGGATAAAAATGGGGCATGGCCCCCAGGGCGATCTCGGGATAACAACTATCGGACAGGGCCACACTTTTACCGGGCAACCATTCTAAATTTCCGTGTTTCCCCAGATGCACGATCCCATGGGCCCCAAACCCTTGGCGCAACCAATAGTAGAAAGCTAAATAAGCATGAGTCGGTTCTAAATCTGGGGCATGATAATTCAAAGCGGGGTCAATATCGTAGCCTCGCGCTGGTTGAATGCCCACAAATATATTCCCCAACATGATACCAGGAATGGGGATGCTTTTCTCAGTACAATCTCCCCAGCGATCGCCGATTTCCCGCTGCACTTTGGGGGGCAAGTTGGCAAAATATTTTCGATATTCCTCCAGGGACAAGCAATGGGCGATCGATCGCAAATCTTTTCCTTCCGGGTCGTTCGTCACTCCAGCAGTCAGGCGTTGAATCAGTTCGTCCCCCGTAGCAGGAATATTCTCCAAATGATATCCCGCTGCTGACAAAGCTTGGAGAATTTCCACACAACTAGCGGGGGTATCTAAGCCAACCCCATTAGCCAAACGTCCGTCACGAGTGGGATAATTAGCCAAAATCAGGGCAATTTTCCTTGACCCTGCTGGGGTTTGCCCCAGTCGCACCCAATTAGCAGCTAGATCGGCAACGAAATTAATCCGCGATCGCTCTGGTTGATAAACTACCACATCCGTTTCCAAATCCCGATCGTGGTGTTGCACCGCCTTAAAAGAAACCGCACGGCTAATAATGCGCCCATCCACCTCTGGTAGGGCCACATTCATGGCCACATCCCGTGGGGTCAACCCCCCAGTTCCCGACTGCCATTGTGCGATCGTGCCGCCGCTGAAAATTACCTGCAACACTGGCACGTCTAGACTTTTCCACAAATCCAGTTGGGGTAATTCTGACTCCAACTTTGCAATAGAAAAACTCGTCGTATTCAGCAACAAATCAATTTTACCTGACTGGAAATAAGATAGCACTTCGCCTTGGACCTCGCGATCGCGCAGAGAAGAGACAAACAAGGGTAATGGTTCTAATTGCCGTTCAGCCAAAGCCGCACATAAAGCATCGATCGGTGCAATATTGCCAGCCAGATAATGAGCGCGATAAAATAAAATACCTACGCTGTGTAAGGGCGAAGCATTCGGTGAGTAATCTTTCGGCAAAGCAGATAGGTTATCCCCCGAATGCTTCGCCCCTACTCTGTTATTATGCCAGCGAATAAGTCCCACAAGGGGTACTGTTTGGGGAGGTGGTGGGTTGTAGCTAGATCCCAAACAGCGATCCGCAACAAATTTGAGTGCATTAGTAAAATTGACAATCCCACCTTCAGTGAAGTAGCGCCACAACTGGTTCGCAACTGCCAACTGAATAGTCGAGTGACCGATTAAATCCGGATCCGGGCGATCGTCTCCTGGTAACACAATTAAGGCAGCACTCGTGTTTTCTACCGTTTCTTTTAAGACTTCCAACCCATAGGACCAGTAGGCCCGCCCTCCCAGCAGCCGCAAAATAATTACCCGGGCAGACCCCAGCACCTCTTCTGCATAAATATCAATACTCAACTGTTGCTGCAATTGCAAGAGATTCACCACTCGCACGGATGGAAACTCAACTGGCAACTGCTTCACAGCCCCTGCCAGGGTTTGAATGTCTGTATCAGCCGCACTCAATAAGACGATCGGTGCGGAGGTCTGCTGAATCACGATCGTGCCTATGTCTTGAAAATTCCACCCTCCAGGGGTTGCCGAAATTCGATGCATATCGTATAATATCTTGCGATTTAATTACCACTTCTATCAATATAAAGCGATTTCCAGAGAAAATATAAAAGTTTTCCTATATTAGCTGAGGTTGGGGTAAAAGTACAATTACGATGATTAATTTAGTAGCCGCAGCTATCTGTAAGGTCTTGTCTCATGGCCGAGCGTGGCTTAACCATGCATGGGCTACACCCTATGGATCGTGGCAAAGAACAATGATGAACAATTAACAATGAGCAATTGCAAGATGAAAAAAATGCGGAGTTTGACAACAGAACCTCTCAGCTTGAATGTGAGAACTTTTGCTAGGCTGGGCGCACTACTACAGCAGCAAGCCGCCGCCAGCTTTGCTCCGGGATATATTCTGCTTACAGAAGATATCCTTGACCCCGTTGAAAATAGCACAAATGTTCATATTGAACGGTTCTCCCTGTTAGTGTCAGAGGAATTTAATGCCTTGCTATTGGGGGAATTAGCCCCAGATGAAAACAGAGAATCTACAAACATAGTCGCTCCGAAAGGGGTGTGGTCACAAGTAGTTGTAGCGGGATCCCCCCCAACCCCCCCCGTGGCAATTGGGGGGCTCAGACAGCCCCCCTTTTCAAGGGGGGTTTGGGGGGATCCAACGACTGGGAGGGCGGCCCCTGAACGATCGACGGGTTTTGACCACACCCCTGAGAAAGTGTTTGTGAATATCAGCTTCGACCCAGAGGCGATCGCCTCATTCATCAAGCAACTGGCCGATCGCCTGACAAGCAAGCCGCAAGTCAAAAGTATCTTAGCACGAGCGGGTGCCATTCTCAAACCTAACGCTCCGAAGCTTCAGAGTGAGTTTACCCTAGCGCTAATGAAAATTATTGCCACCGACGATAATGAGTCGCCAGGAGAAGAGAATTATCCCCATGTTTGCGAACCAGTAGCAGCAGCTTTGCAGCAACAGTTGGAACAGGAACGGCTGATCGATCGGGTAGCTACCCAGATTCGTCAGAGTTTGGAATTGCCAGTTATTTTGTCAACCGCTGTGGAGCAGGTCAGACATTTTTTGCAAGTAGACAGATTGTTAATTTATCAGTTTGACCAAAATTCAAAAGAACTTAGGAATTCATCACTAGCAGCTAGCAAAAGTTGTGTTACTTACGAAGCAAAGGCAAAAGAACAAATAGTTTCCGTGCTACACTTGCGGGAAGGAGAAAAATGCTTTTTCGATACACCCAATATCGAGCATAAATATCGTCAAGGATTTATTCAGGAGGTGGAAGATATCGAAATCGCTTATGCATCTTTTCCCTGCTTTTTAGAGTTATTGCGCCGGATGCAAGTCCGAGCCAAGTTAATAGCGCCAATTGTGGTTCAAGACCAACTCTGGGGGTTGCTGATCGCCCAGCAATGTTTTGAACCGCGTCAATGGTCGGAAAGTGAAAAAAGTTTTCTCGGTAAGATTGCCGAACATCTAGCCATTGCCATTTACCAAGCTCAACTGTATAGTCAGCTACAATTGCAAAAAGAAAACCTGGAGCAGCGGGTGAGCGATCGGACCAGCGAACTCCACGACGCCTTGCTGAGTGCCCAATCTGCCAACCGCACCAAAAGTGAGTTTCTCGCCGTCATGAGCCACGAGTTACGCACGCCCCTTACTTGCGTTATTGGCATGTCTGCTACCCTGTTACGTTTGTTGTCTTTAGATCTGGAAAAAGCTAAGCGAGTCCTGACTATAGAAAAACAGCGTTCTTATTTGCAAACCATCCACGATAACGGCAAGCATTTGCTAGACTTGATTAACGACATTCTGGAATTGTCTCAGGTGGAAGCGGGGAAAGCCGTATTGAAGGTGAGGGAGTTTTCTCTGAATAAAATGGCTTATAATTGTCGGCAAAGCATGCAGCAAATAGCAGAAGAAAAGGGAGTGAAACTGATTCTATATATCCAGATAGACCGCAAGGGCGATCGCTTCCGAGGAGACCAAGGCCGCATCCAACGAATTCTCGGGAATCTGTTGAGCAATGCGATTAAATTTACTCCCTCTGGGGGACGGGTGACTCTACGAGTTTCCTCCGAAAGCAATACGGCCGTGTTTCAGGTAAAAGATACTGGTATCGGCATTCCCTCTGAGCAGATCGCGCTCCTGTTTGAGAAATTTCAGCAATTGGATACCTCATACGATCGCAACTACCAAGGCGCGGGTTTGGGTTTAGCCTTAACCAAACAGTTAGTAGAACTCCAAGGCGGCACGATCTCTGTGGAATCAACTGTCGATATTGGTTCAGTTTTTACCGTGCGGTTGCCCGCCCAGCCCCTACCCTCAGCTTCAGCACCAGCAGGGCAGAAATCAGCTACTCCTGGCGGGCGTATAATATTAATTGAGAACGACGAGGAAACTGCTTGGACGATCTGCGACCTGCTCACCGCCGCTGGCTATCAGGTTGTCTGGCTGGTTGAAGGTACTACAGCAGTCAAGCAAATTGAGATTTTACAACCCCTAGTGGCGATCGTCGCCGGGCAGCTACCAGGGATAGATGGCAGGGAAGTCATCCGCCAACTGCGATCGGAACCGACAACTAAACAGATCAAAACTCTGATTCTCCGGGACAACTCTATAGACCCATATCCCGACTCCCCTCCGATGTACTCTGGGCGTGCTATGAGTAATACCCATCGCACATCGGCTGATGATTATTTAACTAAACCCGTCCAACCAGAGCAGTTATTAGAAAAACTTAACAGTTTGCTGGTTGATTGTTGATTATTCATTTATAGGAACTGCCCGTTAGCGCTAGAAAAACATGCCGAACATCAAAGGACTCATAGTTTCCTGTCAGGCCCCCGCTTCCTCGCCCCTGCACGATCCGGTGGTAATTGCTGCAATGGCTGAAGCTGCGATCGATCGGGGTGCCGCTGGCGTCCGGATCGACACCCCAGCTCATATAAAAGCAGTGCGACAGCGGATCTCAGTTCCGATAATTGGCCTGTGGAAGCAACAGTTACCTGGCTCGGAAGTTTATATTACTCCCCAGTTTCATCACGCTGCTGCTGTTGGGATAGCAGGTGCCGATCTCATCGCTATTGATGCCACTCCTAGAGTGCGACCAAACGGCGAAACCCTAGAAATACTCATTTCCGAAATTCACGATCGCTTGGGTAAGCCTGTCTTGGCAGATGTAGATAGTTTAGCAGCAGGAACTAATGCGGCGCAAGCTGGTGCTGATGCGATCGCGACAACTCTCTACGGCTATACTAAGCAAACCCAAGATCTTTCTCCTCCAGGTTTTGAACTTCTCAGCCAACTGGTCAGTCATTTAGATATCCCCATTATCTGTGAAGGGGGCATTGCCTCACCAGCAATGGCGAAAACAGCTCTAGATTTGGGAGCTGCTGCTGTAGTTGTTGGCACCGATATCACTGGCATCGATCGGAAAGTTCAAGCTTATCAACAATTGTTAGCGACTAACGACTAACCGTCGCTGAAAAATCACCATCTTCGAGCCCACCACTGGAGAACGGGCTAGCAGGGTATTTTGAGCATCAGCGATTTCCAGTTTATAGAAGTCAAGTTCTTGAGATAGTTGCCGCATTGACTGGGCAAACTCGTTCTGGTTTTCGGGACTAATATAATACCAATTATCGCTGACTTTAACTATCAAAATATTATTGTTAAAGTCGGCTTTCAAAGACTCAATTAACCCCTCAGCATATTCTGCTTCTGGGAGGGAGTCTGCGACTTGATTTTGAATTATTGCAACCAGATTTTCTTCTGACATTAATACTGGGGCTGGTGCTATCTCCACTGGCACTGGACCCCTAGGAATCTTAGGAGATTCTACAACCTCAGTTGTGGGTGCTTCTGGTTCGACAGTCGGAGATTCTACAACCTCAGTTGCAGGTGTTTCTGGTTCGACAGTAGCAGATTCTACAACCTCAGTTGCAGGTGTTTCTGGTTCGACAGTGGGAGATTCTACAACCTCAGTTGTGGGTGTTTCTGGTTCGACAGTAGCAGATTCTTCCACTGAGGTTGGAGATATCAAAATAGTTATCCACAAGAGTAGAGTTAAAATAGCCACCGAAATACCCAGGGTCAAGGCAAAATCAGATAAGACCTGGTTGAGGAATCTTGGCAGCACAGCGCGAATGTTTCTTAACACTGCATTCCACCAACCACTGCTGGTCGGCGTTGTTATTGGCAGATCTTCTGGTGGCAGTTCTGCTTCCAGTTTGTCTACAGTTCCTTCTAGTAGCCTAATGAAAAAGCGCAGAAGGGCGATCGCCTGATTTTTCAGGACTGGTTGAGATTCTTTGGCATCCCGCAGATCGTCAATCTCATTGTTTGGTGGTTTTTGTGACATATCTGGTAAACTGGCTAAAACATCTCCCTAATTTATCATTATTTTTGCTGCTACTGTCTTCTGGCTTTCCTTCCATCACCCCACCGGTGCTCCCTATCTGGCTTGGTAACTGCACCGGCGATCGCAGAATAACCGTTCGTAGTAAGGACTTTAGTCCTTCCGCCGTTCGTAGTTACTGTGACTGTGCTATCATATTAGGATATAGCAGTTGCTCTTATTAGTGTGAGCTGCGGAAAATCGCTGAAACCTTTATGCTGTCTGCTTTTTGCCGATCCACATCTATTTGAGAAACGCTATAATCACCGATCCACAATTAGTTAAGGAGCTGGAAATGGATATTTCTAATCTCTTCAAACGATTGCGAAAAGTTAGTCTGCGAAAAGTTGGTCTTTATCTAACTGATTTATTGACTCAGTTGGAAGGTCTGCAATTTACAATTAAAAACAGTGACCTCAAAGACCAGCTTCCACCAAAATTTTCCGAAAATTTGGTTAGCACTATTGAAGATATCGATCGCATTCTCTTTAAAATCGAAACAAGTTCTGCAAATAAGTACATTTCTGAGCATAAAGCAGAACAATTGATTGCCGATTTTCAGAAAATGAAACGCCAGACCAAAAAAGCCTACATTGATTTAGGTAAATATGACCAAGATCTGCCCCCTGACCAAGATCTGTCGGATCTCTTGAATAAGGTAAAGTACGCCCTCAACCAAGTTCCGTTAAGTGGGCAGAGGAAACGCACTTTCAACGATGCGGATGATAGCCTCACGGAAGTTCAGTTAAGCCAGCGCGAACCAGCTACCATGTAAGGTGACGAAAAACAAGGCCCTTTTTTAGGGCCTTCGTCTTGGCGCCGAATTTGTTCCAATAAAGGAAGGGACGGAACGAAACCCTGTTTTCAGCCGCTAGCCATTTGATGTTTAATTTTACCAACCTAATTAATGGTTAAACTATGACCTTTTATACTTTTTCAGAAATTGCTCGTAACATTACCACTGCATTAGGTATAATTGCAGGTGGCATCTGGACATTTTGGGTATTTTATCGCAGTCGAACTTTCGCTGGTAGCCTAATCATCACCCAAACTCTTAAAGAGGTGATTACTCTTGAGGAGGAGGAGGTCTCTATAGCAATTATTGAGGTCAGAGTCAAAAACATTGGGCGGAGGGAAGTAGATCTGGGAGAGTGCTATATCAATGCTGGGGTAATTACTGACTCAATCGATCCAAGGGAGCGAATATACACTATTGGCACAGAACCTATTAAAGTAAACGAAGTAGATGAAGTAAATGAAGTCGATAAAGTAGACCGCGAAAACAGAGTATTCCCCCAGCCAATATTCAAGGATCGACAACCAATTGAACCAAATGAAGAGACCCGTGAAGAAATTGCCCTTGTTTTAAATCATTCAATTTCCTTTTCCAAGAATCCTTTATTTAGAGTAGACGTAACGTTTAAGGCTAATAAAAAATCCTGGATATCAAAGGAAAAATCCTGGACGGAAAAATCTTGGACATCAGGTGCCATTTACAAGCGATAACAGTAAACTATTGAACTGTAGGTAGAAGGTTACTTATGCAGTTAACTCAATATGATGTGACTAAAACCTCCGCTATACTTCCCCGTTTTTTAATATGAGAATTAATCGCTCTTGCTGCTGATATTTTGTGAATTTTGAACTGACTGTATAAGTCTCGAATAAAATCACAATCCGAATTAGACAGCAGCACTTTGACACCGCGTCCAGCTAGTTCTCCAAAAATTTCTCTGAGTTTAGTTTGGTCATTCTTACTAAAGAAATCGCGACTGTAGGCTGTGAAATTACTGGTAGAACTAACTGGATAATATGGCGGGTCAAAATAGACGAAATCATCGCTGCTATTAGCATATTCTAAGACATGTTGAAAGGATTTTTCCTCAATCTTAACATTTCTCAGAGCAGTTGATGCGGAACGGAGTAATTCCTGATTGCAGATTTGGGGATTTTGGTATTTGCCGATCGGGACATTAAATTCTCCTTTAGAGTTTTCTCGGTAAAGACCATTAAAACAAGTCCTATTCAGATAAATAAAACGTGCCGCCCTTTCCAGTTCTGTCAAGGGGGTCAGCGATCGCATCTCATAATAGTAATCTTTACTATGCTGCCGCTGATGTTTTTGCAGGAGGTCAATCACTTCTTCAACCTGTTCTTTAACACAGCAATAGGTATTAATCAAGTCCGGATTAATATCTGTCAAAACAGCATCCTGGGGTTGGAGATGAAAGAAAACTGCACCTCCACCCAAAAAAGGCTCATAGTAATTTTTGAACTTGGGAAAATAAGGTTTATATTGCGGAATTAGCCGATTTTTGCCACCTGCCCATTTCAGAAAGGGACGAGTTGGAACTTGTTGAAGAACAGAAGTTGACATTTACCTCAAGATGTAATATGATTGCACTAGGGAGCGAAATTATGCTATGGTCGATTGTGGTTGATATTAAACCTGACAAGCTATACAGTTGACGTGAGGAGGGAACTGACTATGGAAGACTTCTTGAATAAAGTATCTAGCTACTTCCGCTACTTTATCTCCTTTACTCTGGGGATATTCTTTTTCTTGTTCCAGCAGCTCAAACCGCTGCTGAAGAGGCCAGTGACGGCGCTCGCCCTGCTCGGTTTGCTGGTGAGTAGCGCGATCTTCGTGATTTTGACCCTCCGTGCGATGCTGGGGTTAACTCCAGTGTAAACTAAAATTGTACAAGATTAGCCCCTACCTTAACATGGTAGAGAAGTCCTATGGCTACAAGTCGTCGTATGGCTCGCGTGTCCTCCCTGATCAAGCGCGAAGTTAGCCAGATGTTGCTCCACGGTATCAAAGACGATCGTGTGGGCGCAGGGATGGTCAGTATCACAGATGTGGATGTCTCTGGCGACCTCCAACATGCCAAAATATTTGTCAGTATCTACGGGACTGAGGAGGCTAAAAAGGAAACAATGGCAGGTTTGCAGTCCGCTGCACCCTTTGTGCGCTCTCAATTGGGCGATCGCATTCGTCTGCGTCGCACCCCAGAAGTGGTTTTCGTGGAAGACCGCTCCCTAGAAAGGGGCGATCGCATCCTGCATCTGCTCAACCAACTCAACCACGATCTGCCCAATACGGATGATGTGGCGCCATAGTAAGCGTAGGGTGGGCACTGCCCACCGCACCGCCCACCTTACCATTACCAACCTTAAAATAGTAGGGTGGGCACTGCCCAGCTGACAATCACCAACTTGAAAATAAGCTGACTGTGCCAAAAGCACTGCCTACCTTGGTCATGCGTCAGTTGGCTGTTGTTGCCCAAACCCGCAAATGACAGTGGGTGCAGCCCACCCTACTCAGGCAACAACTTCGGAGCCGCACCCCTGCCTACCTTACCATAATTTATAATGATTAACAGCTCCTTACCAGATATAAATAGCCTTTCGGTCTCTCAACAGGTAGCCCAGATGGTGGTGGTCCGGGCCTCTGGTTACCTATTCGATCGCCAAAGACTTTATCCTGAATGGGAACCGCCCGCTGCAACTCTCCAGCAGCTTGTATACCGCTATGGGGTAGGTGGGGCGATCTTGCTGGGAGGAAGTGCCGCAGAAATTGCGCTCCGCTGTCAACAGCTGCAAGACTGGGCAAATATCCCTTTGCTAATAGCAGCGGATATCGAAGAAGGGGTCGGTCAGCGGTTTGCTGGGGCGACCTGGTTTCCCCCACCAATGGCCTTGAGTGCTGTGGCGCGAACACAACCCTCTGCTGCACGAACTTATGCTTTCCAAATGGGTGCTGTTACTGCCCGGGAGGCGATCGCTCTGGGCCTGAACTGGATCTTAGCACCCGTGGTGGATGTCAACAACAATCCTAGCAACCCGGTGATTAATGTCAGGGCCTTTGGAGAAAACCCAGAAGCAGTGTCTATGCTCTCATCTGCTTTTATTCAGGGTACGGAGGGTTATCCTGTTTTGACCACCGCGAAGCATTTTCCCGGACATGGGGATACGGCTGTTGATTCTCACCTGGATTTACCTATTTTACCCCATAATGATGCGAGATTGGCGGAGATTGAATTACCCCCTTTCCAAAGCGCGATCGCCTATGGTGTGGATGCGGTAATGACTGCCCATCTGTTAATCCCTGCTTGGGATGCCGACCAACCCGCTACTCTATCTTATCCTATTTTAACAGGTAAGCTGCGCAACCAGCTCTCCTTTACGGGATTAATTGTTACCGATGCCCTGGTTATGGGGGCGATCGCCAACCGCTACGGTGCTAATGAAGCAGCAGTAAAAGCTGTCGAAGCGGGTGCTGATATTATCCTCATGCCCCAAAACCCAATTGAGGCGATCGAGGCAGTCAGTGCAGCTGTCGAAGAGGGGCGCATTGACAAAGCACGAATTACCGAATCTGTCAAGAGGATCTGGCAAGCTAAAGGGAAGGTATTTTCTTCTACATATCAGGTAAATTTTCCCTCTGACTTAGCCCAAGCAGATGCCGTTTCTACCGCTGAAAATATTTTACGGGATGCCCAGCATGCCAGGGGTTGCTTGTCAGTATGTCCTGAAAATTTCCGCAATTTAATTGTCGTAGATAGCGCCCTGAATTGCAAGTTTTTGGGCAAGCATACTCCCGCGATCGCCCTTCCCCAGAAGTTAGGCTATCAGCTACAGCTAGTTGACAGCTACACCCCAAGAAATACTCTGGGAACAGATCAACCTACCCTCCTGCAAATCTTTGCTCGCGGCAAGCCTTGGCGCGGAAATGCTGGTTTGGATGGGAGGATATTCGCTGGTTTTCAAGCATTAGTAAAAGCGAAAAAGCTGCAAGGGTTAATTATCTATGGCAGTCCTTATATTCTCGATAAATCTATTCCCGAATTACCGCCAGAAGTGCCTTACGTATTTACCTACGGACAGATGCCAGAGGCCCAGGCGATCGCCCTAGCAACATTATTTCCGGAGAACCAATAAAAATTGAGAATATAATGGAATTTTTGAGTATATTGCTCTCGGGTTTGTTATTGCTAGTGTCGCCAGCAGGATTGATAGCAGATAGGGCGATCGGAAATAGCATCAGGACTCAAGTAGAACGGGTGGAAGAATTGCAAGTGCGAGTAGATAACGCCCCCACTCACAGGCTACTGCAAGGAAAGGCAGAACGGGTAAGAATTGCGGGGCGAGGAATATGGATAGGACCAGAAGTAAGAATAGCAGCTCTGGAATTGGAAACAGACCCGATCGATATTGATAGAAAGCAGCTATCCCAGAACCAGGAAAATATCCAATTTATAGAACAACCCTTACAAGGGGGAGTGCGGTTGGTGTTAACTCAAGTGGATATAAATAGAGCATTGCAGTCCCCCCCGATCGCGGCCCGGTTGCGCCAATTCAGCATTAACAGCGTTCCATCTGCTGCCGCCGACCAGATGGAACGCTATGAGTTTGTCAATCCGCGAGTAGAATTTTTAGATAATAACCGACTGCGTTTCCAGCTAGAATTACAAGAACAAAGGCATGGGTTAGATGCCGGGTTTAAGCTGGCGCTCCTAGCAGAGTCCGGTTTTCGGGTGGTAGCCGGACGACGAATAGAACTGGTGGCACCGCGTTTAGAAGTCAATGGTAACCCAGTGCCGCCAATTTTGGTCAATGCGATCGCGGCAGGCTTTAGTCGCAGAGCCGATCTGCGCCGTCTAGAAGCTAACAAAATCAAAATCGCGCTCTTAAAATTAGAAGTAAGCCCGGAACTTCTAGAGATAGCAGCGTTTGTACATTTGCAACCACAGGCCAGTCTTCCTGGCAGATAGCTAGTCTAGATGTATTGATTGTCGGGATTATTCACGAACCTCGCCGTCACGGGCGTGATGCTCTATTAAATCATCAACAAGGTCATTATGCAAGAGCAAAAATCAAGTCGCAACATGCCGATAGCCGTCGTTGCCAGTATTTCCGCCTTGATGGGCATGGCAATTGGTGGCGGCCTAACTTGGTGGCAATTGAATTCACGACTCGACCACCCCACATCCGTGGTAACGGAACCGTCCGTGCCGCCAGTCACGGACTCCCGACCCGCGATCGCGCCATCGCCACCAGTCATACCAACGACACCGGAGCCGACCGTAGCTTTCCAGACAGTTCAAGTTTATTGGCTCAAGGACAGTAACAACGGTTTGGATATAGAGTTGGTTGGCAGTTCAATTCAGCTGAAGTCCGATCTGGGGGAACCCTTAGAAGCTGCCTTCCATCGTTTACTAGCTGGACCAGATGACCCGACTTTTGGCACCACTATTCCAGCGGGGACGCGACTGCGGAGCGTACAGATCAAAAACAATGGCGTCCACGTCGATCTCTCCCGCGAGTTTACCACTGGTGGTGGCACTGCTTCTATGAGCGGTCGGCTGGGACAGATTATTTACACGGCCACCACTCTTCAACCAGATGCTCAAGTCTGGCTCTATGTGGAAGGTAAGCCTTTGGAGTATTTAGGAGGTGGAGGCTTGGAGGTCGAAGGCCCCCTCACTCGTCAACGCTTCCAAAAGGAATTGGCCCTGTAGCAAGAGGCGGCCTCTCAACGCTTGCCTGTCATACTAAAATCTCGAAAATGACGGGCTTGTTGCTCGATGCGCTCCGCTAGGCGATCGCAAACCAGATTACACAGCTGAAATATGAGGTCGTCCTTAACGCTGTAATAGGCAGATGTCCCTTCGGTCCGCCGGCTGAGGATCCCAGCTTGTAACATCACCTTCAGGTGTTTAGAAACATTAGCCTGACTGGTTTGTGTGGCCTCCACCAATTCTTGTACGCATTTTTCGCCGTTGCGGAGCAAACTCAAAATCCGCAGCCGCATCGGCTCAGCTAAGATACTGAAATACTCGGCCACTTGTTGGACGACTTCTTGGGAGATCTGCTCCTTTGGTTCCATACCCATCTGACTCTCACACCATTTAGCCCAAATTTTAGCAGTTAATCTATCGATAGCGATAGGGTAATCAAGTTTCAGTTGTTGGTGGGCAACATGCACTCCTTGCAGTCCGTGAGGCTAGTCCGCGATGGGTGACTCCTGTCGTAGGGTCATGCTAGTATAGCGAAAATACTGAGAAACTGCTCCGAACCCACTCCCGGATGGGGTCACTTACCAACAAGAGGGAAGTAATTATGTGACATAAGCTACAGGTAAAAATCAAAAAAATCTTAAAATAAAAAGTAGATTGAAAAAATGAGAGAATAAATGATGATACAAGGGGAAACGATTAGGGTGGGAATGTTGCACTCTTTGAGTGGAACGATGGCAATATCTGAAGTATCCCTCCTGGATGCAGGCATGATGGCGATCGCCGAAATAAACCAAGAAGGTGGAGTCCTGGGAAAAACAATAGAACCTGTAGTAGAATATGGCTCCTCTGACCCCGCCATTTTCGCCCAGAAAACGAGGCAGTTGATAGTCAAAGAGCAAGTGGCGACGATTTTTGGAGGCTGGACTTCTGCATGTCGCAAGGCAGTCTTGCCCGTACTTGAAGAATTGAACGGGCTGCTATGGTATCCAGTGGAGTACGAGGGCCTAGAAAGCTCTAGGAATATTTTCTATAGCGGGGCTTGCCCCAATCAGCAGGTGGAGCCAGCAATGCATTGGTTGCTGCAAAACAAGGGCAAAAGGTTTTATCTGTTGGGTTCTGATTACGTGTTCCCCCGGACGGTAAACAAGCTGATTAAAGCTCATCTCAAATACATGGGTGGTACTCTGAGTGGGGAAGAATACAGCTCCTTGGGGGCGACTGATTTTCAGAAAATAATTACCAGCATCAAGCAAGCTCAAGCATCTGTTGTCTTCAGTACCCTGAATGGAGACAGCAATATCGCTTTTTATCAACAGTATAAAGAGGCGGGAATTAGCGCCGAGGATATTCCGATCGTGGCGGTCAGCGTCGCGGAAGCAGAACTTCAGGGTATTGGCGGTGAAATAGCTGCTGGTCACTATGCTGCCTGGAGCTATTTCCAAAGTCTGGATAGGCCGAGCAATAGAAAATTTGTGGAGTCTTTTCGGGCGATGTACGGTCCCGATCGAGTTACTAGCGACCCCATGCAAGCGGCTTACACTCAAATATATCTCTGGAAAAAGGCAGTTGAACGTGCCCGGTCTTTCGAGGTCGATCGGGTGCGTCAGGCGGCTTACGGTCAGACTTTCGAGGCCCCTGGAGGTATAGTTAAGATTGAAAAAAACCATCATTTATGGAAACCCTGTTATATTGGCAAGATTTTGGCAAGTGGTCAATTTCAGGTGGTCTATAGCAGTGAAGGTTTGATTAAACCTCAGCCTTGGTTGGGAATTGAAGATTTACAGAATCGGGTATCGCCCGTGATCGTGGATATGCTAGCTGAGGTTTCTCAATCAATATCCTACAACTGCAAACTAGAGCAAAAGTCCCGCGAGGTGGAAATAGCTAATGCCCAATTGCGGGCTGCGAATGAACGCCTGCAAGAGACGCAAGCACAATTGCAGCAACGCACTGCCCAGTTTAAGAAAATAGTCCAGCAGGCAGAACTGCTGAAACGTCGTCTTTCCAGCCAAATCAGGGACTCCCTGGATCTGGAGACGATTTTGTCTACAGCAGTTAGAGAAATTCGGGAAATGCTCTCAATTGACTATTGCAAGTTTTTCTGGTGCCGCACGGGGATTCCAGAAATGCAAAAGTTTACTAATTCTCAATTATATTTTGAACTCTGCCAGGAAAATTGCGATCCGAGATTAGAAACGATCAGCCCAAACCCGTTGCAAATTGTGTCGGGACTGGGGGAGAAGTTGATAGAGTTTAATCTGCTACAGATAGATGCTGTTGCGACTACTGATATCCTGGATGATGATAGTCGGGAACTACTGATGTTGCTGGGTTGGAAGTCAATACTGGCAACGACCGTGCATACCCGTTCTGGTGAAATAGGGGCGATCGTCTGCGAACAGGAAAGTGACGATCACCCTTGGAGTGAAAGCGAAGTGGAACTGTTGAGTGCCGTGGCGGACCAACTGGGACTGGCGATCGACCAGGCAAAGCTTTACGAACAGCAGCGCATCCAGGCGGCGTTGGCCACGGCACAGGCGGAACAACTGCAACAGGCTTTAGATAATTTACAGCAGACTCAAGATCATCTGGTGCAAACGGAAAAGTTGTCGGTTCTGGGACAGTTACTGGCGGGCGTTGCTCATGAAATTAACAATCCTGTTAGCTTTATTCACGGCAACATTACTTTTATCAAAGAATACGCATTAGACCTGTTGGGAATGGTCAAACTCTACCAAAAATATTACCCCAATCCCGTCAAGGCGATCCAGAAATATGCTCAAGCGATCGAGTTTGATTTCCTGGTAGAAGATTTGCCGGAAATACTCTCTTCCATGCAAGTAGGTGCCGATCGCATCCGCGAAATAGTCCAGTCTTTGCGCAATTTATCCCGCCGCGACCAGGCCCAAATTCAAAGGGTTAATATTCATGAAGGGCTAGATGGTACCCTGGTAATCTTAAAGAATAAGCTAAAAGGAACTGGCGATCGCCCGGAAATTAAAGTATTTAAAGAATACGGCCTTATCCCACAGGTGGACTGCTATCCGGGGCAGTTGAATCAGGTATTTATGAATATCCTCAGCAATGCTATCGATGCCTTGTCAGAAAGTCATGGTAAATGGAAAATGAAAAATGCTTCCCAGCACCATCAGGGCGATCGGCATTTAGAAACCCCCACCATTTCAATTAGGACGGAACTGGTTAATGATCGCTCTGTAGTGATTCAAATTGCTGATAATGGAGCGGGAATGAGAGAAGAGGTCAAAAGGAAGCTGTTTGAGGAGTTTTTTACTACTAAACCTGTAGGTAAGGGCACTGGTTTGGGTCTATCAATTAGCTATAAGATTGTGGTGGAAAAGCATAAAGGAATCCTCAGATGCGAGTCAACACTCGGTGAGGGCACGGTGTTTTTTATTGAAATTCCCGTGCGGCATCAGGCAGAATTATCTGTTGTCAAAACGTGACCAGCATGTTATTAATATTTTTCATCTCGGCGATCCATTTAAGATAATTAATGTTAGATGTAGGGTGGGCACCGCCCACCAATCGTCAGGTAAGGGATGTGTTAGGTTCGCCAGTTATCCAACTGCAATTCGTAACCGATCGCCTGAATCCGCTGATAATGTGATAAATTGCCAGTGACTAAAGTCAAGTTATATTGTAAGGCAGTAGCGGCGATCATGGAATCAGCCAAACCTATTGGTTGTCCTATACGTTCGAGACCGCCACAGATGCGTCCTGCTAATTCAGCGCCTTTATGGTCGAGTGTCAAAATCTCCGTCTTACTAATCTCAGCTAGAAACTGCTGAATGCGGTCTTCTCGTTGCAGCTTCTGCCAACCTTTGACAATTTCCGTGACTGTGATAACGGAGATTGTGTAGTAACTGAAAGCCGCTAGATAAGCCGCGCCCCTAGTTACAACCTGCTGATTTCTGCGCTTGCGGCTTTCCGAAAAAATATCCGTGTCAAGTATTACTTTATTCAAGGTTCTGACTCCAGCCAAACTTTTGATTTAATGGATGTGCTGCCCGGTCTCTCATAATATCTGCAAGTATTTCATCGACCAATTCGGCTTCATCTTCCCATCCTCCTAGCAAGGGGTAATTTTCCGCTTCTGTCACTGCAAACTTTTCAATCGCTTTGGTAACCAGTTCTGCTAAACTACACTCGTGCCACTTTGCCATCCACTGTGCTTTCTCCAGGGTTCGTTCGTCCAGTTCTAGTTCTATCTTTTCCATGCTGTCTCCTCCGTAATATCCGTTGCCTCTGATTATAGCATCTTTGTACGGTTATCGCTAATTATAATTCTGAAACTATTTCGCGATCGCCTTACTTCATCCATGTCTTCCGTGTCAAGTTCGGAACTTGTTGGTTATTCTGATTTTAGCATAATTCTGTCCTTCACAACTCCTTCTCTTCGCTGTCAGCCCGCCTGGGGTATCCCACCCCAGGCTAATAGCTAAAGTAGGTTAAAACCGACTAATAACATTTATAAAAATTGCTACCATTTTTTTATAAACGTCGCAGATATTCTCTATGAATGCCTTTTGCTGATAGCTTCCGCGCCGAAATTACTCCCCTTTTACGGGCGATCGCCAGTACCCGATCGGCCTTTGATGGCTTTTTGCTGCTCTGATTCATTGTGTTATTTTGTCGGTATTTATTTATTTATACCGACGTTTCGTCACAAAAGCGATCTGCGCGATCGCCAGTCCCTCCCCTAGGGGGTACCGGCGATCGCGGGGGTACCGGCGATCGCGGGGGAACCGGCGATCGGGCGGGGAAGGAGGGAAAAATATTTTTTTGCAGTTTTGCATAGATGCTGAGGTGACCTGCTAATAAGTGACCAGATGCCGAGAGGTTAAGCAATGAGGAGTACAGATGGATGCATTGGAACAGCGCGTTCTGGAGATTCAAAAGCTTCCTAGTGGGAGCAATAAGCGTCGCATCGCCCTCAATCGGGTGATTAACGACATTGAGAAATCAGACAAGCTTTTCTGTCAGGGGAGATTTAACTATCCCAAGGAGACTGGGGTATACGATGAGGCCCTCTGGGAAACTTTGCTGTATATTAGTCACAAGATTGATGAGTACGACCCGAATAAAGCCAAGGTGATGACTTGGGTTAATCGCATCTTGGAGTATAAGTTTAAGGAGGCGATTAAGAAATACAAGAAGAGGCGGGAAAGGGCAATTAAGGAACTGTCTTTGGATGCCCCTGTCCGTAACGATTTTGACACGCCCCTCTCCGAGACGATCGCCCAACCTGATGGTAAGTCTATTCTTTCCGATCGCGTCTGGGACTATATTTTCAACGATCCTGATGGTCTCTTTGCACAAAAACACGTTAAGGGTCATCCCCGGGCGAACTATCGCTCGATCGCCCTCTTAGTCCTGGAGGGTCACTGCTGGAAAGATGTAGCCGTAGCGGTGGGGATGCCCGATCGGAAATGGTCTACTGTTCAGAGTTTTTACTGGCGATCGTGCCAGAAGTTTGCTCCCAACTTTCGGGAATATTTGCAGAAGATGGAGGACGAGTAATGAGTTGCCTAACAACTGAACCTTTGACTTTCACGGTTCCCATTACCAGGGATGTTTATCACCAGGGGACTCACTTTAGTCGGGAACAAAAGCACCCCGAAAAAGCCCGACAGGTTTATCTGAATACTTTGGCGGTTTTGGCTGTTGAGTTCTACTGTCAATGTATGGAAGTGGAAACTGATTTGCCCGCAAGTGATAGCTGGAATCTTTCTCCACGCACTCTGATGGATGTGGCGGATCTGGTAATTAAAGATCTGGGTAAGTTGGAGTGTCGTCCTGTTTTGCCAGGGGAGCAATCTTGTCACGTGCCCGGAGAAGTGAGGTCCGATCGGGTTGGCTATGTGGTGGTGGAAATTAACGAGGAAAATAATCGAGCGACTTTGTTGGGATTTGCGGAATCTGCACCGGCGGGGGAACTGAAAATTAGTCAGTTGGACTCCCTGGAAGCTTTGATTTATAAATTTCCCGAACCAGAACCCGTTCCAACTGTGGTAAGGTTACTACAATGGTTTGAGGGACTTTTCGATCCCGGTTGGCAAGCAGTTGAGGAATTATGGGCACCCAGAAGTAAGCTAGGTTATGCTAGAGGTGCGAGTGGCTTCACGGTCAAACGGGCTAAAGTTATTGACTTGGGGTTACTCCTCAATGGCGAAACTGTGGCTTTAGTGGTGAATCTCCAGCATGAAGCTAACAATGAATTTGGTATCCTGGTACAAGTTCAGCCTATGGGCGATCGACAACATCTGCCACCGGGCCTGAAGCTACAGGTTAATCTTGAGTCAGACAGTGCGGAAGTTGAGGCGAGGGAGGCTGACAATTACATTCAATTGGAATTTAGTCAGCGACCTGGGAGAAGGTTTAATGTTCAAGTTTCCCTGGGGGATGCCATAATTACTGAAGAGTTTGCTGTTGAAGGCGCTAGGGCTGCTTAACAGACAAGGGTTTTCAGTCCAGAACCACCGCCGGAGATTCAAAACCTCTGCCGGTGGCGGGATGGCAGGATGGCGGGATAATTGACAATGAGGCAAGATGAAATTTGATGTCAGATTGATGTAAGATGTAAATTGATGTAAGATGTAAAGTAGAACCGCTGGCGTGGCATCGGGCAAGGGTGAGGATGGCAATGGAAAAACTGGCGATCGCGAAGCTGGGAGATGGTGATTTTGATGGCGGGTTACCAGTGGCCATCGAAATTCATCAGTTGGGAAAAAATGGACGGCATGAAATTCAGAAATTCCATGGCCAGTTACCCCCATGCCCAGAATTGACTGGCCTTTATCAGAATTGGCAGACACAATATAGAGGTTTGCTTCGTTCTGCTAGGGAAGGCTTCAAAAAAGCTCAAGTCACTCAGGTTTCGGTTTCCGAATGCGAATATTGCTTCCAAACCTTACGCGCCAGTCTCAACCGGTGGCTTGACTCGGAGGAATTTCGCTCGACCAAGAAACTGTTAGCAGCATCTCTCAGTCAGGAACAGCCGCCGGAAATTCGTTTCGTTATCCAAACGGATGCGATCGCCTGGGATGCCACCAAGGACATCTTACACCGACTGCCCTGGCATGGGCGGGATTTGTTTCCGGAAAACTGGCAAGTGGAGACTGCGATCGGTTTCCGGGATGGGGAAGCGAGTTTTCAGAATTCCCACAGTTCCCCTGAATCTGGTAGAATGAGAGATGTCAAAATCTTAGGCATCCTGGGGGATAGTGAGGGCATTGATGTCGAGGCTGACAAACAAGCAATTAGCCAGTTACCAGGGGCCTCGCCTGAGTTTCTGATCGAGCCAAAACGAGCAGATTTTGCCAGACTTTGGGACGATCGCTGGGACATCCTGTTCTTCGCAGGTCATAGCGAGACGGAAGGGGACGGTCAAACTGGCTTGCTCTATATTAATCCCGACGATCGGCTGAACATTGAGGAAATCAGAAAGACTCTCATGGCTGCCCAGCAGCAGGGTTTGAAGTTAGCAATATTCAACTCCTGTGATGGACTAGGTTTGGCGCGGCAACTGGCGGACTTAAACATCCCCCAAATCGTTGTTTGGCGGGAACCAGTGCCAGATTTAGTGGCGCAAAAGTTTCTGAAATATTTTCTGACTTCCTTTGCTGGGGGTAAGTCTCTATATCGGTCGGTGCGGGAAGCGAGGGACAAGTTACGAGAACTCGAACCTGAGATTGAGGAGCAACTACCGGGGGTAACTGCATTGCCTGTCATTTGTCAAAATCTGGCGGACGAACCTGTCAGTTGGGAGAAGTTGAGAGGAGGCAGTGGTGACAGCACCAGTAGTGAGGACCCGAAGCCAGTGAATTGGCTCAATCAGACGATCCTGTCTGTGGGGATAAAAAATATCTTGTTAGGGATGACGATGACAATGGTAGGAATTACCTTATCATTTACAACGAATATCAACATCTCAATCAAAGAATTATATACTGGTAGACAAGAGACTGCCAGTTTGCACCCAACTACGAGCCATCGGTCAAACTCGGTTCTTGTTGAGGGATACGAGTTTTTGCAGAATGGAGATTATGACAGGGCTGAAGAAAAAATCAACCAGGCGAGAATGGGGGAACCTAAATCCCCAGACCCTTGGTACGGGAAAGCTCAACTGGCTCTCGCAAGAGAAAACAGACCCGTCGCACT
>JBFRWI010000044.1:0-40177 GCA_051439505.1 Hormoscilla sp.
AGAGGAAAAGGAAAAGTGTCTGGCAGCAGGTATGAATGATTACCTCACCAAGCCCTTGCAATTTGATTCCCTTTTCCAAGCTTTGAGTAAATGTAAAATTTTACAGCATGAATCATAATAAATTCAAAATTCAAAATTCAAAATTCAAAATTCGGAAACAAATTGAGGCACGATTATCCGTTATCTGATTTCAAAAAATATCAGATAATTAGCATTTGAGATGATGGGATTCAATACTTCTCGGTTAACAACTTGTCATTGCGAGGGGGGGACACAAACCAACATTTTAGGAAGCACCACCAGGATCCCCCCCCGAAGCAATCTCATAGGACGCGGGGATTGCTTCGGGGGGGGGTAACTCAATTTCCCATAAGTTAATCGCTACGTACCCCCCCTCGCAATGACATCCTAATCCTTACTATATCCTTAACCGAGAAGTATTGTGATAGAATTATTCGGGCAACTCAAAGGTGGCAATGGGATAGCTAACACCGGTTCCATTATCTCCCTCCATGACCCCATCCCCATTCTCATCCCACAACTGCTAGACAAAAAACTGGCATTCTACCTCAATTTTATTTACCCCGGAATTGGCAACATCAAAATCTAAATTCCCGCTTTTTGTGGCGCATTCAAATTCAGCTTTTTGGCTTTTCTCCGGGTATTTTTTTCGCAATTTTGTTAGGATTTTTTCGCAATTGGGACCGCTACAATTCCAAGAACTGGCAAACCCCGCTTCCTCCCCGGGAAAGGGCAATACGCCTAACCATTCTCCTGTCCTGGATCCATCGGTCCCTTTCCCACTCCAGCAGGCGAAATTGACTCTTTTCCCTTCCCCCGCGCGATCGAATACTGATAATCCTAATATTTGCTTACCCTGGCAGTCTGCTGCGTATTTGTTGACGGGATCGGGGAACCGCGATCGCACCTGATTTAAGACTTCTTCGCAAGCATGTACAATCTCCGATAATTGGAATACTCGGTTGAGTCGGTTGAGTTTGTTTATTTGTACCCGTGCAAGCAAAGGTCGCTAACCTGGTCGCGATCGCCATTATTCTCTGTTTCATTTTCCTTGATAATTGAGAATTAAACGATCACCTATATATTACATTCGTAGGGTGGGCACCTAAGCAATTCAAAATTCAAAATTCAGAATTCAAAATTGGGAAAGTAGTTCGACCGACCTATGCGTAGGGTGGGCACCGCCCACCATTACTTTACGCTTCGTGTTTACTACGAACCCCGAAACACTAAAGTGTTTACTACGAACCCCGAAACACTAAAGTGTTTACTACGAACCCCGAAACACTAAAGTGTTTACTACGAACCCCGAAACACTAAAGTGTTTACTACGAACCCGCAAACACTACGAACGGTTGAGAACTCCGGGCCAGTTCCGGTTCGCCCGATCGATATGACCGGGAATGTCTCTTTCCCAACTTCTCTGTACCCTTCTATTATAGTTGAGATACAGTTTGCCATTGACAATTTTCCAGGCATTTGGATCTATAGGTGCCGTGTACCCTTGACTGACTGCCCATGCACAGTAACCACCATATTGGGGCGCGTATCTTTCCGGGTTGTTTGCAAACAAATCCCGATTTTCAGCACTGGAAAATTGCCAGGTGGCATTTCCCCAGCGATGGGTAAATTCACGGCTACCAGCAACAGGTTGACCTTGTCGGAAATAGGCCACCGGATCCGTGCCCCCGATCGCGATGCCATTTTCTTGGTAAAAGAAGGGGCTACTCCCCTGGGCTAGCATCACCGGAGTGGCTGCATCAGCATTTATATTGGCGCGGTTGTCCAAGCCTCTAGTTAGTCCGATACTCAGCATTGAGAGGCTGGCCAGGATGGCCAAGGATTTGATTTTCATGGGCTATGGGCTAGGTTTTCTCTTCGACTATCTACGATTAAAGATAACATAAATGAGTAAAGCCTGAGAAATAGCTGGGCGATCGGTGAAATTTTAATTTTTCTGTAGTTGGCCCTGGAGATATTGTAAAATCAACATGCCAATGCCGACGCTGACTGCGGCAACTAACCAGAAACTATCGGCAATGTAACGCGATCGATCTAAGGCCCATCCCCCCAGGGTAGGACCGATGAAATACCCGATCGCCCAACATTGAGCGTTGAGAGACATATATATTCCCCGCAGGGATGGAGGGGCTAAGTCGGCGACGAAGGCAGATGCAGAGGGCGTATAGGCAGCAGTAGCTAAGGCCATAATTGACAGTGCCAAAATTGCCCAAATTACCCCATCCATCACTCCTGTTACCCAAATTAACCCAAAGCCTATTTCCCATAGTAGCAAAGAAATACCTAAGGCTTGAGGACGGCTAAAACGATTCAGCCAGCGGGCAAGGGGTAATTGACAGAGGGCGACAAAGACAATATACCAGGTGAACAAACCGCTGATAATTTTGGGATCGAATCCCCTGACAAAATTGCTCAGATACAGGGGTAGGGTACTTTGTAATTGAGACAGGTAGGTGGTAAACATGATATTCACTACAAAGAATATCATTAGAGGCCGATCGCGCCATGCCACCATCCAACCCGGTCGCCTCTGGTTGCTGTCATGCTTGCTGAAGTCACCTGTTTCCGCGATCGCTTTATACACTATGCCAAAGAAAATCACAAATGAGATACCATCGATCGCAAATAAAACTCGATAATTGACAGATGCTGCCATCAAGGCCCCTCCCAAAACCACTCCGATCGACAAGCCCAGATTATCTGCCAGCCGCATGATGGCAAATGTTTCGTTACGCTGCCCGTCAGTTGTCAGATCTGCTACTGCTGCTTCTGTCGCTGGCCAGTAAAGACCAATTCCCAAACCCATCAACAAGTTACCAATTATAAAGATGGGCAAGTTATTGGTGAAGATAAACACCAGATCTGCTAATGCAGAAATTGCTGCCGAAAGCAAAAGCGTGCCTCGCCGTCCCACCAATGGAGAGTCAGCGAAGGTTCCTCCCCAGAAGCGACCCATCACTCCAGAGATGGCACCGCTACCGATGCCTATTCCCACCGCCGCCGCTGATAAACCCAGCTGATTTACGAACAAGATGGGGGCGTAGAATCGGGTAAATCCATTGCCAATTTGGGATAAGCAGCGACCCGCTGCTAAAATACTGACTTGGGGTGGAAAACTTTTCAATCCTTCCAGTCTTTCTCCTCAGTGGGTTCGTAATGGGGGCAATTTTCACATGGCCCTTCGGGATTTACTGCACAGCGGATGTAAGCAGAACGGGCATTATAGTAGCAACTGACATCTCCAATCAGTAGACCTATACCCTCTATATAATGATGCTCCGAGGGGAGCTGAGGTACTGGCGGTGGCATTTCCAGGCTTGGCTGCTCGACGGCGGGCGATCGCATCATCGCCTGGGTCGATATTTCCATCTGAGATACCACCCGCTGTTGCTTGGACCCCTCTACTTTATACATCATCCACACTGAAAGTGCAGTAGAGGGCATCAGACCTAGGGAAATAACTAACAAAATCTCTTCTAACACAGCAGGAGTTTTCTTTTCACTTCGGTGAGTTTTTCGCATTTCGGACTACCTGGGCGGAAGTACTCTCCCTGTTTGGAGCCGATTTCCCTTATACAGGGTCTCTCCGATCATAGCGGTATGCAGGCAAGACTGCCAAGTCCCTCTAGTATTATGTCACCTTTCGTGCCACAATGGCTGACGACGAGGGGGCAGTTCTTTTATGAAAGAAATCAAAAAGTGGAATATTTTGCAATCCCGCCTGGTTTTTGACAACCCGTGGTGCCAAGTCAGGCAGGATGAAATCCAGTTACCCAATGGCCAGGTTATCGATGACTATTTTATCACCATTCGACCAGATGTTGCTCTCGTGCTTCCCATTACCCAGGCCCAGGAAATTGTTTTCGTCCGCCAATACCGACATGGGGTCGGGGAAATCTTGTTAGAGCTTCCCGCTGGCCATTTTTACCCAGAGCGGGAAACCGGTGCATCTGCTGCTGCCAGAGAGCTTCGAGAAGAAACTGGTTATGTCGCCCCGCAACTGATTAAACTGGCCACTCTCTATGATAATCCCGTCAAGGACACCAATCTCATCCATGTTTTTTTGGCAGAAAATGCTGCTAAGTTTGGCGAACAACAGCTTGACATCACCGAAGACATTGAAGTAGTATTAATTCCAGTAGCAGAAGTAATGCAGCGGATATTCAAAGGCGAAATTTGTGTATCTGGCACGATCGCTGCTATTGTCTTGGGCTTAGAATACCTCCTCAAAAAAGGCTAGAAAATGAACGATCGACAAGAGAACGATCTTTACAAGCAACCTCCTGCTCTGCCAACGGTACATCTGAGAGCGGCACCTCTACCGGCGATCGGACTGCTGGCGGTTCACCTGTATTTTGTGGTCTCCAGCGGTCCTGATCGTCCCTGGGAAAGGTGGGAAGTCTGGCAATGGCGAAATCTTTTTCGGGAGCGGAAAAATCCCAGACAAAAAGCTTACGGTCATCTGCATGTTAATCTGATGGCTCCTTTGAGTGGAATAGGTGGCGGTCCCAGTTTTATGGTGCAAACCTGGGATGGAGAAACGGCGGCAAAAATTATTGCGGTTCTCCACGAACAGGCGGAAAATTATATTTCTCGTAGATATTTCCTTTGGCCCGGACCGAACTCCAATACCTATGTTGCCAGAATTATTAATTCTGCTGGCGTTCCTGCTTCTTTTCCCGGAACCGCGATCGGGAAAGATTGGGATGGCATTTTAAATTTTAAGTTTTCACGCGCTCCCTTCCGTTTAATTTGTCAGACGCCGCTAATTGGTGTTAATCTTTCCTTAACAGAAGACCTGGAACTAAATTTTTTGGGAGGGACGATCCTGGGGATAAATTTTCGCTTTCAGGAGTTGAAATTTCCTTTGGGTAGAGGGATAATTAAATTATGCCGTTGAGAGTTAATTGTACTGAAAATTCACGATAACTAAATAAACCATTTCTCTAGGCTGTTTTCAATCGGTTTCAACTCAGATATTGCACGATAAGGTAAAGAGTCGGTTTTCAACCGACTTTAGCTATTAGCCGTGGGTTTGAACCCACGGCGGGCCAGGAGACTAATTGACTAATTGAGATGCACCCGACATGGTGGGCGATGCCCACCCTACGATTGCTTGAGTATACAGTTGGCATCAAGGACAACCATTCCCCGGGTTTGGAAAGCCTGACAGCTATTTATTACTTTGGCTAAAGCTGGGGTTTTTCCCTGTTTCATATTATCGATCGCCGCTTGAGCAGGTTGCAGTTTTCTAATCCAGCGTTGTCCCCTAGAAGAGATATATTCTGGTGTTAGGGCTCCAGGATCTAGTAAAATGAAGTCTACTCCATAGGTCTGAATGAATTTTTTAACTTCTGCTAAGTCGGGACTGTATTGTGCCTGGACTAAGTCAAGCAGGCGCTGGCGAAATTGGCGGTAGTAGCCCAGTTGATAGGGAATGGCATATTCTCTGGCTACCAAAACCGATCGCTGGGTAAAGCTGGGTAGGCGATCGGCTTCTTCGGCGACCGAAGCAATTAAAATGTCTTTGGGTTGCTGCCTGAAGAATTGGTATAATTCTGGTAATTCACCATGTTTGTAAGAAGCTTTGGGGAAGCTTTTGACAAAGCTGGGATAGCACAGCAGGCTAATACTGACGATCGCCACTGTTACCCATGCTATTATTTGACGAGGAAAATTTCCCTGCTGGGCCCAGCTTAACAGGGCGTCCAGGATCAGGGTGAAGGCGATCGCACTTGCCAAGACGATGACAACTCGAAAGCTATAACCGGTGTAGCGACTGGGTAAATGCAGCTTGAACAGCAGGGCGTGGGCAGCACAAAAAAGGGCGATCGAGGCCAGCAGCATTTGCGGTAAAATTTTGATGCCACTGCGCAGCTGCTTTCCCAAGGGAAAACGACTGCTAAAGGCCAGCAGCAAGGGTAATAATAATCCCACACAGAGGGTAACTGGGGTTAGTATAGCTTTGGGAAACATGCCGCTGCGACCGCCAAATAGGAAAAAATCCCAAGGGTTTTCATTGAAGAAGCTACTGCGTCCTTTGGGCCAAAATTCTGGTAATGTTTTAGCTTCAGCTACGGCGATCGCCGGTCCATATTCAGAGGTATTTAAGGCGAAGGGCAATAATATCAAGAAAGTTACTCCTAACCCCGCAGCACAGAAGATATAATCGGACCGTCGTTGAGAAAACTTCAGTTTGCCATTTTCCCAGTCTAGCAAGCGCAGCACCAGGATAGCGGCACAGAGTAGCAAGACTTGAGGGTAGAATAGTCCTAACAGGGCGATCGCCCCTAAAGTGGGCCATAATTTTCCTCGTAATAGATAGTAGAGAAACGCCAGCAGCAGTGGATAGGCAAAAGCCCTGGGAGTTGCGGAAATTATATCATCCTTAAAGCCCATATGTTGGTTGAACAGCAATGTGGCAATAAACCCAGCAGCGGGGATGGGAAAAATCTCCAAGCAGAGACCAAAGCAATAACCAGTAATGATTATACCCAGCACCGGGGGCAGCAGTTTATTGAAAAATAAGGGATTGATGCCCGCAGCGGCGGCCAGGCGGTAAATGCTAGTATATCCTGCTGGGGCCACTGACTGAAAATAATCGGCAATCAAATCATTGGGAAATAACTGCGGGTCCAGAAATCGTACCATCCAAAATACATGTTGTCGCGCGTCATCCTGCACTACATACTCGCCGTCAAAAGCTTTGCGTAACCCCAACCATGCATAAATAAGAGCAAATGTCAAGCTGAGGCAGAACCAAAAGATCATCTGGCCGCGAGAGGTTTTCGCAGTTGGGGTAGTAATCAACTCGTGCAGGCGCGTCAATAACATGGTAATGTACTACATTAGTGGTATAGACAAGAATCACATTTAATTGTAAGCTAGGGGAAGCTACAAAGCAATCTCTTTGATTTGACATCTATGAACTGGAAGTGGATTCACAAGCAGAATGGGAGAATCTCCCCCTTGGGGTTTGCGATCGTCGTACTATTGATTCTAGGAGTTTGGTTTCGGTTTGCCAATCTCGACCAGAAGGTTTGCTGGGGTGACGAGATTATTAGTTCGTTCCGCATGGCCGGTTACACTCAAGAAGAGGTCGATCGGCAGCTTTTTAACGGGGAAATCCACAGTCCGGCCTATTTTCAGCATTTTCAGCACCTTACTCCCGAGAGAAACCTATCCGATACCCTGGATTCTTTAGTGGTAGAAGCCCCAGAACATGCGCCGCTTTATTTTACCATCGGGCGGTTTTGGCAGCAACTATTTGGGGATTCCCTGTTTGTCAGAAGAAGTTTGCCTGTCCTGATTAACTTGCTAGCCATTCCGGCTATCTATTGGCTGGGCTACTTATTGTTTGCTTCCCACAGGGCGGCAGGAATAGCTGCTGGTCTGCTGGCGATTTCCCCTTTTCAGATATTATACGCCCAGGAAGTGCGACAATATAGTTTGTGGACTCTGACGATCGTGTTCTCCAGCGCCGCCCTCTTATCTGCCATGACCCGCAAAACTAAGGTCAGTTGGGTGATTTACTCCTTCAGTTTAGCAATAGGTTTCTATACATTTATGTTTTCGGCATTGGTGGCAGGGGCCCAAGGGATTTATCTAATTTACACCGAAGGGTTGCGCCTCACCCAAACCGTGAAACAATATCTACTAGCCCTGGTAGCAGGTATCTTGATGTTTCTGCCTTGGGGTTTGGTAATCTTAATCAATTTCGGTGATATCCAGTCAGCGATGGACTGGACGGGAAAAAAGGCCAAAAATATGTATGTCATCCGCTTCTGGATCTTAAACTTGGTGAGTAACTTTGTCGAGTTTCGAGATCCGGAAGATCCCTTTACCTTTAGAATGGACTTAGACCGACCCCTGACATACTATATTATTTTCATCCTCGCCCTAGTGGGCTATGCCATCTATTGGCTATGTCGGCAAAAGCGAATTTGGACATTTGTCTTAATGTTGATGGCCGGAACGGTGTTTCCCCTTTTACTTCCAGATATTATCTTCGGAGGACAGCGCACCAGTATTGGCAGATATCTGATTCCCTGTTATTTATCCATTCAGTTAGCAGTTGCTTATCTCTTCGCCTCTAAGATCGCCGATCGATCTAGGATAACACGTAAATTCTGGCAGTTGGTGATGTTGCTTGTCATTGCTTCGGGAGTAACTTCGGGGGTGTTAATTTCTCACTCCCAGACTGCTTGGACTAAGTATGCTGACTATTATAACGATCGCATAGCGACCATAGTCAACCAAGCACCGTCACCGCTGTTAATTGGAGATGTTACCTTAAATACAACTCAAAGTCGCCTAATGTCCTTGAGTTATTTGCTGAAACCGGAGGCGCGAATTCAGGGATTTCTGCCGGAAAACCTGCATCAATTCGACGGTCGGGGGTTCAGCGATATCTTTTTACTGACGGTGAGGCGACAGGAACCTTTACCAGGGATCCTGATGCAACATGAAAATTATCATGTAGAATTGTTACATCTCTGGGACATGTCTTATAAAAGACGTAAGATTAGACTCTGGAAAGTTACGCGAATTGGATAATGGCTAATTGCTAATGGCTAATTGCTAATGGATAATGGCTAATTGCTAATGGCTAATGGCTAATTGAGAAGAGGTAGTTATGGGTCAGTAAGGTGGGCATTGCCCACCCTACAGATGGTGGTTATGGGTAAGTTATGAACGATAAATAATTCAAAATGAAGCATCAAGAAAAAGTCCAATTTCATTTACTTGTGCTGCTGGGGTGGATGGCGATCGCGGCTATTTTACGCTTGACAAATTTAGGAGAAAAACCCCCTTGGGCCGATGAATTTTCCACCCTAGTTTTCAGTCTCGGTCGCGGTTTCAGAACTGTACACCTGGACCAAGTAATTACCTCAGATACTCTTTTGGCACCATTAAAACCCAACCCAGTTACCGATGTCAGCGCAGTGGTTCGTCACCTGATGAGTGAAACGAATCATCCCCCAGTATATTTTATGCTCAATCATCTCTGGTTGCAACTGTTTCCTGGAGAATTGGTATCCCTCTGGGGGGCCCGATCGCTGAGTGCCCTGCTGGGGATAATTTCCATTCCGGCCATCTTCGGCTTTAGTTGGTTAACCTTTCGTTCAGTTAAAGTTTGTCACCTGGCAGCAGTATTAATGGCCGTTTCCCCCTATGGCATATATTTAGCACAAGACGCCCGCCATTATACTCTGGCAATTTTGTTAATTATCGCCTCCCTCAGTTGCCTGATCCTCGCCACCCAAGCTGTTAAATTGCACAGAACATGTCCCATTTGGTCAATCTTCATCTGGGTTAACATTAATAGCTTGGGTATGGCGGTCCATTACTTCTTTATCCTCGTCATCGCTGCTGAAAGTTTGGTCATATTTTATCTGCTAATTAGACATCGAAACTACCCACATTGGGGGCGACTTGGCGCAACTGCTGCGGGCACCGCGATCGGGGTTTTGGTCTGGTTACCGGTGTGGCAGAACATTCCCGGTAGCCAGCTGACAAGATGGATTTATCATAGCCATTCTTTCGGGGATTTTCTCGCACCCGTGGCCAGAATTTTGGCTTGGACAACTACTATGCTGTTCGTGGTGCCCGTGGAAGGACAAACTTTACCTGTTATCCTCATCTCGGCATTGGCAATTATATTTTTGCTGTTCTTCACAGTCAGACTTCTTATTCAAGGGATCAAAATTAGTCCCCATGGTTTCCCGATCGCGGTTTTGGGCGGCTTCCTGCTAGGGGCGATCGCCCTCATCTTCGGACTTACTTACGGTCTGGGCATTGATTTAACTCTAGTGGCCCGCTACCAATTTGTCTACTTCCCCGCCGCGATCGCCCTCTGCGCCGGTAGCTTTGCCAGCTTTTGGCACGACCCCACCCAGAGGCGAGGGGTGCGGTCAAAAGTAGTTGCGGCGGATCCCCCCCAAACCCCCCCTTGCAAAAGGGGGGGCTTCCGGAAGCCCCCCTTTTTAAGGGGGGTTTGGGGGGATCCCACGACTGGGAAGATCCATGAACGATCAACTGGTTTTGACCATACCCAGAGGCGAGGGGTAGCAATAATTTTGCTGGCGGGACTCATAGGGGGGCTGATGGTAGTTACTAACCTCGCCTATCAAAAGCCCGATCGACCGGACCTGGTGGTTGCAGACATTCTGGAAACTAGCAACTTAGAAGTTCCCGTCCTCATTGCCACCGTTCACAAAACCCACGAACAAACTGGAGAAATGATGGGGTTAGCTTGGGAACTGACTCACCTGGATCGTAACCCACTTCTGGTGGGCGGTGCCCACCCTACGAATGCAACAACTTTTGACCGCACCCGGATTAATTTTCTCCTAGCACACAAAGAGGATGACCCCCTAGTTGCGACCCAAACTCTTCAGCAAACCCTGGATAAACTGCCCAAACCTTTAGAATTGTGGGTGGTGAATTTCTCCGCTTCTGTCAAGATTAAAGCCCAAGGTTGCATTAAAGACAAAAAATCCATTGCCCGAGTGGCGGGCTATCGATATCGACGTTATCATTGTTCTGCTTCCTAGGACTGTCTCGCCTGTCACCGTTTCGTCTGTCACCGGTTTTTTCTTTATTAATTTCCCAATTATCAATTTTTCATTTCCAAATTGCTTATACCATTTTCTCAAAAATAATCGACAATTTTTAAGCATTATGCTATTAGTCGGTTTTAACCGACTTTAGCTATTAGCCGGGGGTTTTAACCCCCGGCGGGCTGACAGCGAAGTACACATTTGGTATTAATAGGGACCAAAAAATAAGTTTCCGGGAGCATCTGGGTCATCGCTGTGATGGAATTGCCAGATCAGCACCATAAATTCCTTTTTGCTGATACCGCCGTCATCATCTAGGTCTAACTTGGGAAATATTTCCACTGCTAATTCCTCGGGAATCCGCCAACTCCGATAAAATGTTTTGTATTCTTCCAGACTAATCACCCCATCTCCATTCAGGTCTAATAGCTCGAATATATGACTGGCCAGATCCAGAACCGTTTGGTACATCTCCGTGTTATTGATGCGCCGATCGCCATGTTCGAGCCATTCGGATAGCTCTATTTTACCATTATTATTTTTATCCGCATCTTTTCGCAGATCTTCCCAGTCTTCCATAAACTCAGCATGCAGCCGATCATATTCCGGGGTACCCGGGATTAAATTACGAGATGCGACAACATTTTGAAATATTTCCTCATAATCCTCTTTTTCCACCACGCCGTTTCCATTGGCATCATAGACGTGAAACAGCCGCGTCCACTTTCTCCTTTGCAGTTCTGTGAGCATTGTTTACCTTCCTCCATTTGGTACAGCCAGTCTGGGGTTAATCCCATTTCTACCTTACCACGGTCTTGACCTATTTTTCTTAATAAATTTTAATTGTTTCCCGGGCTACACTGGCTTTCTATAGCAGTTTAACTGGTATCTTAGCTGAAGAGCAAATTCCCGAGTGAGATACCTTTGGAGTCTAGATCACACTCGGAAACTTGCCACAACTCAAATAGGATTGCTATAGTATTAATCGGCAGCGATCGCCGAACGTTCCAGAGGACAAATTACCGAAAGTTTGCCCTGAAAATCAGTGAACGTCACTTCATCCTTGTAATGGCGGGGAGTTTTCATTAGCAACCGCCAAGCTTCCCCAGCGTCAACTAAATTCATTCGACCTGGATAGTGGATTTCTAACAACTCTTGCACCACCGGATAATAGTCCGAGTTCAGACTCGGAAAGATATGATGTTCCGTGTGATAAGAAAAGTTAAAATGCAGCAAATCGAAGAGTTTGGGCATCCGTAGGGAAACGCTATTAATCAAGGGATCGTTCACCTCAGTCATCCGGCAAAACATGTGATTGGTGAAGATATAGAACATCCCGCCAGCATGACCAATTGCCAGGGGGAGAAAATAGCCGAGCGCCAGTTTCAGCGGGTGAAACCCTAGATAAAATAGGATGCTCAAATGAATGGCGAAAATTCCCAGACATTCACAGGCGATCGCCCACCGGTCATTAGGGCTAACCGTAAAAGCTGCGGGCACATAATCAACGGATTTATTATTAAATAATAGCACCGATGTCAGATTGCGGAAATTATGCACTATCCAGGAGCCCGCCATGCCTACAGTCAGCCAAAATGGATGGACTTCCAGGGAGGGGACAAAGAGATTTTGGATCCATTTTCCCCAAGTTAAGGGCTGTTGGTGAAGGTAATTGCGGTCTGGATCCTCTAAGGAATTTGTCTTGTTGTGATGTACGAGATTATGGAGAGATTTCCACTGGGTCGGCGGCATAAACCACATGCTTAACCCGATAAAGCTAATCAGATAAGTCAGTCGAGACTTTTTCTGTACGCTACCGTGCATCATATCGTGGGAACTAAATAGCAAAACTATGATGCTATTTCCCATGATTGATGCTAGAGGTAGATAAAGCCATAAAAGATAGACCGGCCAACGATCTAAATGAGCGGCAATTCCCCATCCTAGCATTAAAATGGCCAGATTGATTAACAGGATTACCACCTTACTCGCATCTGGCTGAAATGCTTCCGCTGGCAGCAATGGACGCAGGGTTTTGGCATAGACTGATTGGTGAATTAGCAGCCCTTCGGATGCACCCTTCATCGTTTTTTCTGTGTTCATTTTCTAAGACCTTGGTAAAAAACATCCTCATATTTCCACTGAGACTCAGTAGTTTTGAGGTCTAATTTCCGATCTCTAATCATCTTACATCATTGGCGAACAAAAATTTTTCTGCTATCTTCAGATCGTCACATCATTTTTTTACCCTACCACAGGTCGGCAGCTTTTTGGGTGAAGAAATGTTAACTTTTATGTCAGGCGATCGCATAACCGGACTTTATCTAACAGTTTAACGAAGATCTTGACGACGAATGCCAGTCATGTATTTCCCCAAAAAGGGCAAACCCCCGATCGCGGGAATCAGGTACCGGGAAGTACATAATAGTCCTAGGGCCGCAGCAGTTGATGCGGTAAAATAAGGTTGATAAAATAGAATCAGGGCCGCATCCCGGGTGCCAACCCCCGCAAAGGTTAAGGGCAGTAATCCTGCTAAAATGGCCAGAGGAGAAAGGGCCAGATTCGCCAAAAACGGCGTCCAAGCTTTCAGGGCCAGAATGAAAAACCAGATTTGCATTAAATGTCCGAACCAAAGGAAAATAGAAGTGAAGGAAATGAGGGCTAACTGGCCCCGATCGCGCCAAAAGTAGCCGTGCATTTCCTCCCAAGCGGTTCTCAAAGTTGCTAACTTAGACCGCATTTTGCCGGGCGCCACCTTAGAGGCCAGGGAAAAGAATCCTTGGGCAAACTTTCCCGAGGCCAGCAGCAGCGTACAAAAAGCCAGTCCGCTAGCAACGCTGACCGTCATCACCCCAAATAACCAATCTTTGCGAGGATACAATGTCAAGCCAAAGGCACACCACAACAGCAGCGAGGACATGTCACAGGCTTTTTCAAACACCACCAAGGACAAGGATAAAGAACCGCTCAAATTTCCCCGTTCGCGGAGAAAATAGGCTTTAGCAATATCTCCCATCTTCGATGGTAAAATCATATTTAAGCTGCTAGCAGCCAGAATCAGCTTATTGGCTTCCGCAAATCCCAAGTTAGCTTGAGACGGTGTCAATTGTTGCAGTCGCCAGGATGTCAGCATGGTGAGGGGAATTACCATACTCAGACTAACCGCCATCCACAGGCGATCGCAGTCCCGGAAGACTTGCAGCAGGGCCTGAAAATCAATATTCCAATAAATAAATGCCAGAATTACTAAGCTAACAGCTAGGGAAATTATTCGTTTCATATTGGATCTGCCAGATATAGCATAGTGCGATACAATAAATAAATCATACCCCGTGCATCGACCCAGTTCCCATGCAACCGCTGCAAATCGGAAACTAATTGTTTATATACCGTTCCAGTGCGCGGTAGATAAGATATACTCTGGGTTCTGCCAATTAATCCCCCTAGATCCAACTCCTGCTTGTAGCTAAAGTTGTGGCAACGGCAATTCCCGAACAGGGGACTATTAAGTAGCGCTGCCGCCGAAAAGACTCGCTTCTCAGCAGGATGATCGCTTGATGCTACTCGGATCGACTCCCTGTAGCTGCGGGTAAAGGGGTCCGATCGATCTAAATCGTACCACATTAAAGCTAGTCGTCCCGTCTCTTTGAGAATGCGGCGGAACTCTGGCAAGCACAGTTCCGGGTTAAACCAGTGAAACGCTTGACAGCAAACTACCAGATCCGCAGAGGCATCTGGTAGGAGAGTTGCTTCCGCCGTCCCATCCCGGAATTCTACCAAGGGATACGCTGCTGCGGCTGTTCTCATGGCCCCGTTGGGCTCGATCGCCAGGACGCGCACCCCCCGATCGGCCAGCAAACGGGAGGCGATCCCGGTACCGGCACCGATATCAGCGGCTACCGGTCGGTCCAACCCCTGCAAGATCCTGTCTATGGCCCCGGCTGGATAACTCGGTCTATACTTGACATAATCGGCTGCCCGATCGGAGAATCGATCCAGCGGGTTCATCTGATGTAGGGCCGGAGTCTGATTTTCTACTCGCAAGGGTCCGATCGCATAAGCGTGCCTGTTCATTTTATTGCCAATCTGTTAAGATAATCAAATCACAACTGACATGGTAGGCAATGCCCACCCTACCATAGCTGACATGGTGGACAATGCCCACCCGACAAAATCACAATTGATAATAGCATGAATTTACAAACAGTTGATTTGAGCCAGTTCGATCGCGAACCCATTCACCTCTATGACTACATTCAACCCCACGGCCTCCTGCTAGCCCTAGCAGAACCCCACCTGACCATCTTACAAGTGAGTAATAACACCTACGATTGGTTCGGCGTTCCCCCCGAACAGATGCTAGGAAAACCCCTGCAAAACTTTTTCTCGGCATCTGAGATCGAGAGATTAAAGCAAATCATTGATAATGATGATTTTGCTTGTCTGAATCTGGTAAAAATTAAATTAGCCCAACAAGAAAAACTCATCAATGGGATAGTAAATCGCAGTCAAAATGAATTGATTATCCTGGAATTAGAACAAGCTCATTCAACCGGAAATAACAACTTCATGGAATTTTATCATGTAGTAAAATGTTCTGCCAATAAACTGCAAAAAACATCCAGCTTCTCCCAAATGTGTCAACTCCTGGTCAAAGAAGTGCGAAAAATAACCGAATTTGACCGAGTCATGCTATATAAATACGATCGAGATTGGCACGGTCACGTGATCGCCGAAGATAAAAGAGCGGACCTGGAAGCATTTCTAGGATTACATTACCCAGCGGCAGATACGCAACCACCCCGAGAACTATTTACCTTAAACTGGGTGAGGGTAATTCCCGATATGAATGCAGAACCGGTGAAACTTATCCCCAGCCAGAATCCGGTCACAAATAATCCCCTGGACCTGACATTTTCCGTGCTCAGAGGCGTGTCATCCTGCCATATAGAATACTTGCAAAATATGGGGGTAGGTGCGAGCATGTCTATATCTTTAATTAGAGACCAGAAACTCTGGGGACTAATCGCTTGTCATCACTACTCTGCCAAGCAGGTTGCTTATGAAGTGCGGGAAGCTTGTGAATTCCTCGGACAAGTGATCTCCGTAGAACTGACGGTCAAAGAAAAGGATGAAAACTATGAATATCGCGTGGAAGTGAAAGAACGGCAAGGAAAATTGGTAGAATATATGTCTGCCGAAGATAATTTTATTGATGGCTTAGTTAAGCATAAACCGAATTTACTAGATTTGGTGCGGGCTGAAAGCGCAGTGGTGTGGTGGGGCGAAGATTGTACGAAGCTAGGCATAACTCCTGAAGATGCAGATATCCAGGAATTAATTGCCTGGCTAGAACAGCAGGGAGATGAAAAGGTTGACGAAAAAGTTTTTTATACAGATGAGCTGCCTCGCATTTATCCGGCAGCAGAAAAGTATAAAGATATAGCTAGTGGGTTACTCGCCATTTCTATCCCCGATCGCAATTATATACTCTGGTTTCGACCGGAAGTGATTCAAACGGTAAATTGGGCCGGAGATCCCAATCAGGCCATTATCAAAAAAGTGGATGCCCGAGGAACTGTGCGTCTGACTCCTCGGGGATCCTTTGAAGAATGGAAAGAAATTGTCCGCTGCAAGTCCTTACCCTGGAAACCCTGTGAAATAGAGGGGGTAAGGGAACTCAAAAGTGCGATCGTGAATATTGTCCTGCGTCAAGCCGACGAACTGGCCTCATTAGCGCGGGAACTAGAACGTTCCAATGCCGAATTAGAAAAATTTGCCTATGTGGCCTCCCATGACTTACAAGAACCATTAAATCTCGTGTCTAGCTACGTGCAGCTGTTGGAGATGCGCTACGAAGATCGACTCGATCGAGATGCCAAGGAGTTCATCGGCTTTGCCGTGGAGGGAGTTACCCACATGCAGAAATTGATAGATGACTTATTAGCTTACTCGCGGGTGGGGACCAGAGGCAAGGAGTTTGCGCCCATTGTCGTTGAGACAGTATTAGATCGCGCCCTCACCAATTTGCAGATCCGGATCGCCGAAAGTGGGGCAGTCATTACCACCGACCCCTTGCCCACACTCAACGGTGATAGCACCCAACTGATCCAACTGTTCCAGAACCTGATCGGCAATGCCATCAAGTTCCGCAGCGACCAACCTCCGCAAATTCACATAGGCGCAAAACAGCAGTCCCACGAGTGGCTATTCTCCGTCCGGGATAATGGCATTGGTATAGATCCCCAGTTCGCCGATCGCATCTTCACGATCTTTCAGCGCCTGCACGCCCGGGACGAGTATCCCGGCACCGGCATCGGTCTAGCGGTCTGCAAGAAAATAGTCGATCGCCACGGCGGGCGCATCTGGGTAGAATCAGAACTGGGGCAGGGATCGACCTTCTACTTTACGCTTCCAATCCAGTCAGAATTGTGATAAGATGTTAAATAGGGTAAAGTTATGTTACAAATATCCTTTTTAATCCCATTCACATTTACAATCCAGCCTACGGTAAACATGCAAACAGCCACAAGCAACCGCAAAATCCTGGTAGTGGAGGACAACCCTGCCCAGATCCGCTTAATTAAAGAAGCATTGAAGCAGAGTTCCACCTCCCACCAGATGACTGCGGTCAACGATGGCGTAGAAGCAATGGCCTATCTGCGCCAGGAAGAACCCTATACTGGGGTAGGGCGGCCAGACATCATCCTGCTAGACTTGAATTTACCCAGAAAGAATGGTAGAGAGGTACTCGCCGAATTGAAAACCGACCCGCAGCTGAAGCGCATTCCCGTGCTAGTGGTGACAAGTTCCAGAAATGCCGATGACATTGCTAGCAGCTACGACCTGCATGCCAATTGCTACATTAACAAATCAAGAAACCTGAAGCAGTTATTGACAATAGTAAAGAGAATTGAAGAGTTTTGGCTGGACACCGTCACTCTGCCGTCATAAGATTGACAGTTAGTAGTTGCGTCAACAGCGCAACTGTTAGCATTGAATTGAGTTAGAGAATTTTATGCAGGATAAATCAATAAAGCTATTATTAGTCGAGGACAACGCCGCCGAAGCTAGACTACTGCAAGAGTACTTAAAGGGAGTCAAGTATAAGCAGTTTAGTCTGGTGCATGTCAAGCGCTTGGCCGCAGCACGCGATCGCGCAATATCCGAAAGCTTTGATATCATCTTATTAGATCTGACATTACCAGACAGCGAAGGGTTGGAGACCTTAGAAGCGATGAATGCTATTGCCCCTAGCTTACCCATTGTCGTGCTCACCCACACCGAAGACGACGAACTGGCGGTTTCCTTGGTGCGGCGGGGGGCCCAAGATTATCTAGTGAAGCGACATCTCAACCGGGAATTGCTAGTTCGTGCTGTCAGCTATGCGATCGAGCGCCAGCAGGCAGCAGAAGCATTACGCAAAGCCAACGATGAATTAGAGATCAGGGTAGCAGAACGAACGGCCCAGTTAGCAAAAAGCAATGAGGAACTGAAAGCAGCCAACAAAGCCAAAAGCGAATTCCTCACCAACATGTCTCACGAACTCCGCACCCCTCTCAACAGCATTTTAGGCTTTACTCAAGTGCTGCAACGGGCCGACAACTTAATAACCGAGCAGAAAGAAAGCATCGACATCATCTACCAGTCGGGAAATCACCTACTGACCATGATTAACGACATCCTCGACCTCTCGAAAATCGAAGCCGGTAAAATGCAGCTTACTCCGAAAGATTTGCATTTGCCTGAATTTTTGGAAATGGTAGTAGAAATCTTGCAGATCAAAGCCGAAGAAAAGGGGATTTTATTAAGATATAAACCAACCTCTGAACTCCCGGCAGTCATCCGTGCAGATGAAAAACGCTTGCGACAAGTGTTAATTAACTTGCTGGGCAATGCCGTTAAATTTACTGAAAAGGGCGGCGTGACCTTTAAGGTAGAGATGAAGCAGGTCAAAGAGTCATCGCCATACCCAGAAGCCTCCATTAGATTTGAGATCGCCGACACTGGCATTGGCATAGCGGCAGCTCAATTGGAAAAGATATTTTTACCCTTTGAGCAGGTAGGGAACGCTCAACACAAAGCCGAGGGAACTGGGTTAGGATTAGCAATTAGTCAAAAAATTGTCCAAATGATGGGCAGTAGCTTAAAGGTGAAGAGTCAGCTTGGGGAGGGAAGCATTTTTTGGATGGATTTGGATTTGCCAGTAGTCGCCGGCTTACCCCAGTCTCATCCATCCCTTGCCAACTCCGATTTATCGGGAACCGTGCAAAAAATAGAACTGGATGAATCCTTTGGTCAAAAGTACCCCTTGCGCATTCTGCTAGTGGACGATGCTCGCATTAACCAGAGGGTAGCGCTGATGATGTTTGAGAAGTTGGGGTATAAGGCCGAACTTGCCAAAAACGGCAAAGAAGCCCTAGAAATGATGCGCCGCCAGTCTTATGACGTGGTGTTTATGGACATACAAATGCCGGAAATGGACGGACTGGAAGCTACTCGTCACATTTGTCAGCACTGGCCAGAGTCGGAACGGCCTCACATTATTGCCATGACCGCCAATGCCATGCCAGAGGACCGAGAGAAATGCTTGGCAGCGGGGATGAATCACTACATCAGCAAACCAGTTCGACTGGAGACCATTGTCCAAGTCTTGCGTGAATGCAGTCAGTAACGTTAGTGCGGCAGGCTGCAACCAGAGAGCGGCAGTAAGAGTGATCCGGCGGTGACCACACCCCGGTTGTGTGACAATAGAGGGAAAAAAAATTTTCAAGTTGCAATTTGCAATTTGCAACCATTGGCTGGTATCATCCCCTCAATCTGCAACGCCGGTTAAAGTAAAGTTTTGTATAGTAATTTAATTTTTTCGATCCCGGATAGGTTAGGATAAGCCATAAGACCAAAAAGCAGTTTAATATAACAATATTTTTAGACTTATGGAGGAAGACTCTGTAAAAATTTTGTTGATCGAGGACAGCCTCGCAGAAGCGAGATTGCTGCAAGAGTATCTCAGGGCCGCTAAGTACAAGCAGTTTACGGTGGTGCATGTCAAGCGCTTGCAGGCAGGGCTGGACCTGCTGGCCACAGAGGAAGTCTTTGATATTATCTTGTTGGATCTGACACTGCCAGATTCGATGGGGCTAGCATCCCTGTCACCCCTGAGTAAGCAAGCTCCTAGTTTACCAATTGTGGTGCTAACTAATAAAGATGATGATGAACTGGCGACCCAGGCAGTTCGGGGCGGGGCCCAAGATTATCTGGTGAAGCGACAGGTGAATACGGAACTGCTAGTGCGATCGCTCCATTATGCGATCGGGCGCAAGCAGGCTTCCGAGGAGTTGCGCCAAGCGAAGGAGGAGTTGGAGGTACGGGTTGCGGAACGAACTGCGGAACTGGCAGCAACCAACGAGCAACTCCTCCAAGAAATTCGCGATCGCCAGCAGATAGAACAAGCGCTGCTGCAAGAGAAAGAACTGGCCCAAGTTACGTTGCACTCGATTGGCGATGCGGTGATCGCCACGGATGCCCAGGGGCGGATTGAGTCGATCAATCCAGTGGCGGAAAACCTGACGGGCTGGAAAGCGGTAACGGCTAAAGGTCGCCCCCTACAAGAGGTATTTCAGATCTGCAAAAGTATAGGAAAGTCCGCCGAAAATCCCCTCGCCAATCATGGCCAGCGCGAACCCCAGACCCTATTAAAGAGCCGCGACGGCAAAGAATTTGTGATCTCCCATTCAGCAGCCCCAATTTATCTGACCAATGGTCAGATGCGGGGTACGGTCCTGGTGGCCCGGGATATGACTCACGCTTATGAACTCGCCCGGGAATTGTCTTGGCAGGCCAGTCACGACCCCCTGACGGGTTTGGCAAACCGACGCGAATTCGAGCGCTGTTTGCAAGAAGCTGTCACAGATGCTAAACGATCTGGCAAATATCATGCCCTCTGCTATTTGGATTTGGATCAATTCAAGATTGTTAACGATACCTGCGGTCATGCTGCTGGCGATCGGCTGTTGCGCCATGTGACCGCCCTGTTGCAAAACCGGGTGCGCAAAACGGACATCCTGGCCCGTCTGGGGGGTGATGAATTTGGCCTGCTGCTGTACCAATGCTCCCTGGAAGAGGGACGAGCAGTGGCAACCCAGCTGCTGGATAGCATTGCAGCTTTTCGGTTTGTGTGGGAAGAGAAAACTTTTACTATTGGGGTCAGCATTGGTGTCGTAGCGATTGATGCCAAGGTGGCAAGCGGTGCTGTGGTATTAAGTGCGGCGGATACGGCGATGTATGCGGCTAAGGATGGCGGTCGCAACCGGGTACATGTCTACCAAACGGACGATCGGGATTTGGCACAGCGGTGCGGAGACATGGAATGGGTGTCGCAGATCGTTAGTGCTCTGGAGGAAAATCGGTTCTGCTTGTATTCTCAAGTAATTGCTCCAATCCAGGCAGATACTGGCTATCATCATGAGCTGTTGCTGAGGATGTACGATACCGACGGTCAGCTAGTGCCGCCGATGGCGTTTATCCCGGCGGCAGAACGGTATAATCTCATGCCTGCGATCGACCGGTGGGTAGTGCGGACTCTGTTTACTCATTTGTCCTTAACCAAGAGCAAAGGAAAACATCTCTATGCTGTCAACCTTTCGGGAGTGAGTCTGAACGACGACCAGTTTTTGGGTTTTCTGACGGAGCAGTTTGCACTCCATCCGATCGATCCCCAGCAGATCTGCTTTGAGATTACGGAAACCTCGGCCATTACTAACCTGAACAAAGCTGCTCATTTAATGAGTACATTAAAGGAACTCGGTTGTTGCTTTGCCTTGGATGATTTCGGCAGTGGCATGTCCTCTCTAGCTTATCTGAAAAATCTGTCGGTGGATTACCTGAAGATCGATCGGCACTTTGTCAAGAACATTGTCGAAGATCCGATTAATGCTGCCATGATCGAAGCAATTAATCGGATCGGGCATATAATGGGTTTGCAAACTATTGCTGAGGGAGTGGAAAATGAAGCTACTCTGGAAAAACTCAGATCCCTGGGAGTTGATTATGCCCAGGGTTACTCAATTGCTAAACCCCTTCCCTTACCTTGTAAGTTAAATAATATGGTGCCTGGCTATCCCCTCGCTTGTCCTATCCCCTTAAAGGTAGCGGTCTAATTTGAGGGGTTGACGGGGGGCAAGTTTTTTCACTTCCTCTGTCAAGTCTAGCCAAGGTTGTAATTGTCCCAGTTGAAAGGTGCGACTCATGACTACATATATGGATGTCTGGTCGCCACCGATCCCTGCTGCCTCCACGGCCTGCCACGATCGGGTCTGCAATTCATCTGTTACTTGCCACTGGTGATTTTGCCATCGCAGCCTGCGGGTGAAATAGAAGGGTGCATCTTGTTTGCCTGTAATTAGCATTTTTTGCAGGAGTTTGCGAATTAGGTTAGGAAAAAACCGTCCGAATGTTAACATCACTACCCGCAAAATTAATAAGTTGACTGGGGTCATCTGCTTTTGCTTGGCCCACCCCAGTTGACCGCTAATGGTAATTTCGTCGGCATTTACTTGCACCTCGTAGTTATCGATCAAATGACCGACGGCATTTTTGAGTTTACCTCCCGATCGCACTTGCAGGGAGAACTGGGTATCTGATGCCACCAGTTTATGGTCGCGAAACAGCTTGAACGCCCCGCCTTTATTCAGGGCCATATAGAGTTCGACATTTTCACGCCTGTCAATCAATATTTGGGCTGATTTGATCCATATTCTGCCGGACTTGTGGGGGACTGCTAGAGGGGTGCGATCGACAAAATCTCGCCAGGTGAGGAGATAATTCCAGGTATGATGTCCGATGATATGGTCGTCAGCATAGCAGGGTGCCAAACCTCCTGCAAGTCCCTGTAGGAAACAGTCATTAATGCGTAAGGCCCCTGGCAGCCATTGCCCGATCAATTCAAAGCCGTGGGGGAAGAAATTATAGGTATTGCGACTGGTATATTCGCCGCCGTAGGAACCGTCGGGATGCAGGAAATGGCCTGCTAGTTCGACTGCTTTCTTGAGGGCGGTTTTGAGTCTAATATTATCTGGTTGGAGTTGGTAAATTCTGGCTAAACATGATATCGTCAGTGTATGATAGCCTGGGTCGCAGCCTTCGTATTCAATAAACCAACCCTCCTCATGTTGCCAATCTAACACTTGTTCTAAGCGTTGGGTTTTTGCTCTGTCCCAGCGGGGAGTGCATAACATCTGACTGAGTAACTCCAGACAGAGGACTATGAGGGCTTGGTGATTGGTCAGGCGTCCGCTTTCCTGGTGATGGGCCAGCCAAGATGCCCGCAGCTCAAAAAACCTCAGAATTTCGGGGTTGTCTAATCCTAATAGTGAGTAGCTTTCAATACATGCTAGCAGGGAAAATGCTGCTGCACCCCCCGCCCGTTCAAAGGGAAAATAATCGTCGCAGGAACCGTCTTTATGGGCGGTTTTGGCGGCAAAGAGAATTCCTGCTTCGACCCAATCTCGGATGGCGGCTTGCTGGTAAAATGGATTGCTGCTGATGTTGGTGTAGTACGCCAGGGCTAGGGGATACAGGAACTCTTGGGCCATGCCGCTGGGAAAGTCGATAATCTTGTATTGCCAAAAGTTGCGATCGCAGCATCCGTAGGTCGGACTGTGGGGGTTGCGATCGCACAATGTCAGGATTTTGGGAATTTGCGCTAGGGCCTCTTTGGCAAATAGGTCTCTGTTCATGTTGTCAATTGTTAATTGCGAATTGTTAATTGTCAATTGTTGATGGCGAATTGTTCGCTTCGTTGTCATCCCGCCGGGGGTTCAAACCCCCGGCTAATAGCTAAAGTCGGTTTAAACCGACTAATAGCATAATGTTAAACTAATTGAGCATTTTTTGAGAAAATGGTATAACCTGTAGGAGTTTATATCATATTTGTACCATATTCTGTGTCTACCGAACCCAACGGACTCCCCCTGCCCGCATCGGACGCCCGCACCCTCAAGGGTGCGGCTAAAGGAACACAGACCCCGCCTGCGCGGGCTATGACAATTTACAATTTACTATGAACGATCGACAATTTACAAGAGACAAAACTAGCTTCCGTACAGTTTTAGTTATAGCGGGCATATTTTTCTGCTTCGTGCTGGGGTTTTCTCTCCATCGTCATTATAGCTTCTTTACCAGTTACGATCAAGGGATTTTTAACCAGGTTTTCTGGAATAATCTCCACGGACGCTGGTTTGAAAGTTCTCTCTCTTCCGCCCTTTCTACTAATGTCGTTCACGATAACTCATTTCCCGAAGTGGGTTATCGCCGCTTGGGACAGCATTTTACTCCCGCTTTGCTGCTGTGGCTGCCTATCTATGCCCTGTTTCCTTCCCCCGCTACTCTCTTGGCGATCCAGGTGACGCTGATTGCGGCTGCTGGCGTGCTACTCTATGTTTTGGCCAGAGTTTATCTCTCTCCTCGACTGGCTTTGATGATTACTGCTAGTTATTACTGTGGCAATGGGGTAGTCGGACCGGCCTTTTCTAATTTTAACGATTTGTGTCAGATTCCCCTATTTATCTTTGGGTTGCTGCTAGCCCTGGAAAAACGAGTTTGGTGGCTATTTTGGTTGCTGGCAGTTGGGACCCTGGCGATTCGGGAAGATAGCGGCGTGGTATTGTTTGGAGTGGGAGTCTATATGGTGGGCAGTCGCAGGTTTCCTGGGGCGGGGTTGGCACTATGCACTCTCAGCTTTGGCTATGTAATGTTGGCGACCAATGTGCTGATGGCAATGTTTTCTGAGGATGTCTCTCGCCGGTTTATGATCGAACATTTCGGTCAGTATGCCCGGGGCAATGAAGCTTCCACTCTGGATATTCTCTGGGGCATGATCTCTCAACCTCATAAGGTGATTATAGATCTTTTCTCTCCCTTTGGCAAGACTCTGAATTTCTTGGCCGGACAATGGTTGCCTTTGGCTTTTGTTCCCGCTTTTTCTCCCGCTTCCTGGGCGATCGGGGGTTTTCCGATGCTGCAACTGATGCTTCAAGATGGCAGTTTTGCCCTGCGCTTGAATTGGCGTTATGCTATTACTGTTGTCCCCGGCATGTTTTATGGTACCATTTTATGGTGGTCCGCCCATGGGGACAGGGCGGGATCCCCCCCAAACCCCCCCTTGCAAAGGGGGGGGCTTCAAAAGCCCCCCTTCTTAAGGGGGGTTTGGGGGGATCCGGCGACTAGGAGATCCCATGGGGATAAGTTTACCCCGATGCTGCGTCGCTTCTGGATCGCTTGCTGGGCGATCGCCTTAACCTTTACCCTATCATCTAGTCCCCATCAGGTATTTTATTTTCTGATACCTGATTCTCGGGAACCTTTAGCCTATACTACTCTCAGTCAGCGTTGGGAACATGTGGGTCATATCCGCAGTTTGATGCAGAAAATTCCCCCTGATGCTTCCGTTTCGGCAACTACTTTCCTGGTGCCTCATTTGTCCGGACGCCGGGAAGTTTTACGTTTGCCTGCTTTGCAACTGCGGAATGATTCTGCTGAGGTGGTGTGGGTGGACTATGCGATCGCGGACTTCCAGCATTTCCTGCAATACCTACCTGCCTTCAAGTTTTTCGGTCCCCAAATGTCAGCTACAATGATAGCAATTGACAATAGTTTAGCTGCCGGTTTGTATGGGATAATGGAAGTAAAAGATGGAGTGGTGTTGCTAGAAAAAGGCAAGTTATCTCCTAGACAAGCTCTGATAGAGTGGGAGAGTTTGCAGCGAAGAGTGCGTAATGCGATCGCAGCGCCATAGCAATGACCATTGTTCGTCGGCCTGTAGAGCGATCGCCACAAAAGTTAAATCAGCAACCAGCGCTCGCTGGTTGCTTCAGCAGGATCGGAGTGTAGCATATACTATAACTGCGGCACTTAGAGAGCGGTATTGACAACAGGCTGTTGGGCCAAATGTTCTAGCTTAACTCGTGCGAGGAGTTTTTCCCATTGGGCCTCTAGGGTTGAGTCGTCCGGATGCAAGCGGCGCAACTCGGCCAGAGTTTTCAGGGCCTCGTACCAAAGGCCCTCTTGCATATAAATCTCGGCCCGTTGGCGTGAGTCCGCCTGTTGCAACTGTCTAATCAGGCGATCGCTCACTTCTACTCGTTGCACCCACCCTTCTACAAAAGCACCAAGCTCATCATCGCAAATAAACTGAAAGTACCACTGGTAATTTTTACCCATCTCCAGGGGTGGGAGTTCGACTGGCAGTTTGAAGCCCACCACACCGGAATCAATATTCTGCTCGATAATAGTGCTGTAGATCTGCTTGCCCTGTTCGTCCATCAAACCAATCTCTGCGCCCTGGGCCGTATTGGGAGGAATATAAACAAAGAAGGTAGGATATAGGGATATTGTTTTGCCCAAATTGGTCATCGGGATCAGCGCAGTCATCCGCTGCTCGCCGCCAACGCAAATACTGCGGGTACCACCCCCTTCTCGTCTTCCTGGCATGCCATCGACTGCTGGTAGACCAGATTCTGCTAGGGACAGGGTTGGCCAAGCAAGTGTCAAGCAGGTGACAGTAGAGGCTAAACCGACCGCGATCGCGGCAATTTTGCGACCATTAGGGGTTAAATTCTTGATAAATTGGTAATTCATAGTAGATGCCTCATATGATCGATTGAGAACCTTGCGGTTTTTGTTTAAGTAAATCTACATTGGGCACGGCTGTCATTTCGCAAACTTTAGTTTCGCCCTATTAGATAAAATTGCTGTAAAATAGTCTTTTGTTTGAGGGAACATAAGTTAATGGACGATCGCCACCTCTTAACTTTGCTGAGTGATTTCGGTTTGAGTGACATCTATGTGGGGGTGATGAAGGGGGTAATTGCCCGGATTAACCCCAGTTTAACAGTAGTGGATATCACCCACAACATTCCGCCCCAGAACATTCTTGCTGCTAGTTTCTGCCTGAGAGAGGCCCTGCCCTATTTTCCCCCTGGGACCGTTCATGTCGCCGTTGTCGATCCCGGAGTCGGGAGTCCCAGGAGGGCGATCGCCCTCCATCTGTCGGACTGTTATCTGGTCGGACCCGATAACGGCATATTCAGCGGCATTTTGGCGGAAAATCCCGTGCTGGCAGCGGTCGAACTGGACAACCCAGAATATTGGCATACACCCACACCCAGCAGCACCTTTCACGGTAGAGATATCTTTGCGCCAGTAGGGGCCCATCTGGCCAGCAGCGAAGCGTGTCCTCTAGCTGACCTGGGAAACCCGATCGACCCAGAAACTTTAGTCCAGTTACCCCTACCCGCATGCATCCATACAGAAACTAGCATCACTGGCTGCATTCAGTATATCGACCACTTTGGCAATTTGATTACCAATATTCCCGGCAGCAGCGTTCGGGGAAAACAGTGGTATATTAAATTAGATAACCAGGTGATTAACGGGAGCAATACTTATGCAGACAGCCCGCCACGGTCGGCGATCGCCTTAGTAGGAAGTCATGGTTGGGTAGAAATTGCTGTCAATGGCGGGAATGCTCAATCTCAACTTCAGATGGACTGGCAAGATAAAATAGAAGTAAATTTTCATGACATTTAACTAGCAAGCTATGACTCAATTGCAAGCATCTGAACCGGAAATATATCAAGGACAGTTTGGTTCCTTTACTATTACAGAGGCCGATCGATCGGGCGTAATTATCTATCGCACGGGCTTAAACATAGCGGCCTTCTGCTTTGCCCTCGGCAGTACCCTAGTGTTGTGGCAAGGAGGCACCCCAGCTGTTATTAACGCCCTCACTCCTTTATATGCAGTGTTTTGTTTAGCCCTAGGGGTCAGCTTACTTACCATTCACATCTATTTGGCAGTGCTGCACCGCGCATTACAGTTGTTTTGGGCGATCGGGGTCCTGGCCGCGATCGGATTTAGTCTTTTCTACAGCGAACCTTTGGCATTAACGGTCTACAACCACCCAACCACTTTATTTGGCATCGGCTTCACTTTCGCCGCCTTGACAGGAATTTACTTTAAGGAAGCCTTTTGCTTCAATCGTCTGGAAACCAAGTTGCTGACTCCCTTAGTACCAATACTGCTGTTAGGACATCTGACTGGCATCTTACCAGTCATGACAGAACGAGTCTTGCTAGCTACCTGGGCAGTGGGGTTTGTAGTGTTTGCCCTGCGCAAGGCCCTGCAAGCTATCCCCCCTGACATTGGCGATAAGTCGGTTTTTGCCTATCTCAAACAGCAGCGTCAGACAGCAGGATAATAGCAAAACATTGAAGTATTGCAGGTAGGTGAGGGGTGATTGGTGATTGGTGAAAGCTAAAATGGGGTGCTATCAAAGTGATATCAGTTCTAATCAGTTTCTTTCTAGCAGGAGTTCCTCTAGAAGAAACTTCATTACTGCAACCAACTCCTTGGCAGATGCACGAACAGGTCTGTCGTCAAATGCCTATCGGCCTAGGAATTCCCGGATTTCAACCAGGAATTCACAAAAGTTATGTCCTGCACATGTTTGGCGTTCCCACTGGGACTGAGGAAGGCTATTGGCCCCATACCGATGCTGTTTTCTATGAACTGATTCGCGATCGCGTCAGTTTGGGCTTCCTGTTCGATCGAAATTCTGGAGTGCTTCGCCAAACCGAAGCTTCCTTTGCGACTGAGTTTGATTTTCAGGAGGTGCTGAAAACCCTCGATGCCATGTCAGGTTGTCAGATCGATCGGGAAATCAAACTCGGACTCCAACAGGTTTGGACTCGCCAGTCACCCCGCTACTCCTTTACCCTCGGTCCCCTTGAAGGCATCATTGAGTGGGAAACTCAGCGCGATCGCATCTACATCGGCATCTGGCAATCAGACCTACATTAATATTTGGTCAGTTGGTAGGGTGGGCACTGCCCACCACGTCAGTTGTCTGCTAACTACTAGCCTGCCTTTCTGAGATGCACATCAAAGATGCATTTCCATTGGGATAACGACTGCTTCTTCTGTGTCATTAGACTCAACAGAAGGATCCGAGAGTGGTGGCCCCACTTGTGAGAAGCCATACCTTTTAAATAGGAGGAAATTCCGAGGGAGAATCGCCACCAATAGAATGGAAGCGTCATGCTGTTTGGCGACCCTACAAGCAGAAGAGAAAATTTTGCTAAAGGGAATTTTACCTCGCTTTTCTTTAAGCAGGACGAGACGTGACATTTCGCAGACCTTGTGAGGATCGAACTGCTTGAGGTCAAACCCACTTTCCTCTATGGGTAGTCCGAGAGAGGGGTTAGGAAGAACAATTCGGTAAGTTCCGACAACAGCGTCAGAATCCTGAACTTGCATATATACTGAAAACTGGTCATAGTCATCAGGTATCTTCATACCAAACAGCTGTAGTTCGTGATGAAAGATGTCTATTTGCATCTGGTTGCAAAGGTTTAATTGGTCAGAGATGCTGACCTGCTGAATCGAAATAGTCATCGAATATTACCGCTTTTTATAAATTGCAAAGCGATCGCCATTACTGGTGTCTTGGAAATCAAATCCTGCTTCACTTAACATTGTCCGAGAAATCTCGGGTTTAAAACAGGTAATTAATAGCTGTTCTTGAGCTAATATTTTTCCATCTTTCTTAAAGAAATAACTCTTCTGGAAAGTATGATATTCACTCGTTTCTTCCCCTTCCTCTAGCAACTGGGAATAGACAATTCCCCCAGCCAATGTTTTTTCAAAGTCCTCGTGTGGTTTTTGCAGGTGTAACAATAATAATCCTCCTGCTCGTAAATGGCGAGCTAAATTTGCCAACCCTTTCCGGTTGGCTTCAATGCCGGGAACGTGGCCTCCAAATTCCCATCTATCGCGATCGCCCAAATCAAGAATTCCCCACACTCCTCCATTAGATATCGCTGCATCGAAGGTTGCGTTTAAGTCCATTGTTACAGCATCTGCTTCAATCAATTTAACTTTGTCTCCCAACCGTTTCTTGGCAATCTCCAGCATGGATGCAGTAAAATCAACTCCCGTAAACTCGCATGTTGGGTCAATCTCCATGTACTTTTCTACCAATAGTCCCGTTCCTACTCCTAACTCAAGCACCTCACGACCATTCCCCACAATTGAGTGTGCTTCGGAAGCGAGGATTTGGTAGTCGTAGTAACCCGAACTTACCCACAAGTCGTAATACTCAGTAATCTTTGTATATTGATTGATCATTTTACTCTCTAGATCGACTAACGCTTCTTGCTCGTTACAGCTGTTGTTGCTCGGTCAACATAGGTATTTTGACCAGTAGCGCCGCAACTGTAGCCATTATAACAGTATGAAGGGCGATCGCAATCTCCTCAACGCATTTATAAGCAGTTCTTCGTTTGTCGGAGAGAGCTTCAAATTACCATATAGCAAGGGTTCTACCCTTGTTTCCCCGCCGCAGTCGGATCGTCTGAGAGCCTTGGTCGGATCGTCTGAGAGCCTTGGTCGGATCGTCTGAGAGCCGCAGTCGGATCGTCTGAGAGCCGCAGTCGGATCGTCTGAGAGCCTTGGTCGGATCGTCTCCCCGCGGGTGTGGTCAAAACCCGTTGATAGTTCTAGGGCCCTCCCAGTTGCCCCGATCCCCCCAAACCCCCCATAAAAAGGGGGGCTTCCGGAGCCCCCCCTTTTGGAAGGGGGGGTTTGGGGGGGATCGGGCGATCAACTACTTTTGACCACACCCTCTCCCCGCCAACGGAGAACTCCGAACTCGCATCACCCCCTTATTGTGCAACGCCCTCATCGAAATACCAACCGCCTAATTTCAAGCACAATAAACCAAGACCAGCTATATCGCTGGTCTTGGTCAAAATTGTCCATCAGTTGTCTAGAGGAAACCCGAACTGCGCGTTCCCAAGGCGTAGGCCGGTCAAGTGTTATCTTTTGTTTCTCTTCTATATATTGTAGCAACCTACACTATTTTTCGATCGTAAAAATTTAGATGCATTTGACAGACTTTACATAAATAAATTTTATCTGATGCTAGCTAAAGCATAAATCAGCTCTATGAGAGCTTGCGGTCAGCGATCGCCTGTTGGGGCCGCCCCCAGAGGACAGTCTCTTGCTTATAGATCACCATACCAGGTTTAGCGCCCTTGGGCTTATAAACATGCTTGGGGGTTGTGTATATCACCGGCACCTGGTCGCTTTGGCGTCCTTGACTATAATACCCTGCCAGGTCGGCAGCAAATTGTAAATCTGCTTCATCAGGCAGTTTACCAGGTTCTAAGCGCATCAGCACGTGACTGCCGGGAATTTCTTGGGTGTGAAACCAGAGGTCATAGTCATTGGCGATCCGAAAAGAAAGCTGGTCATTCTGCCGGTTGTTGCGACCGATCAACAGTTCAAAACCGCTGGGTGTCTGGAAACGATAAGGAACAGAGGTATCAGTCTGGCGGCGACGGGGCAGGTTACCCTTGTCCAGATATCCCTGATCCATTAATTCCTCGCGAATTTCTGTGAGAGTTTGCAAATCTTCCTTGGTCTGGTAGCTATCCAGTTGCCAGAGGGTAGCTTTCACCAGTTCCAGATACTCCATTTCTGCCTGCACTTGGTTGAATAATGGTTCAACGGCACTGCGGGCCCGTTTCAGCTTCTGGTGACGCTTGTAAAGAGATTGGGCATTACCGACGGCATTCTTTTCGGGATCTAGGGGAATGGTAATGGGTTGGTTGGTTTGGAAGTCGCACAGGGAAATGGATGTCATTCCCGGTTGCCACTCGTGCAAATAGGCCATCAGCAGGTCAGCTTGTTGACGATACTCGTCGGCGTTGTCCGACTGTTGTAACCGTTCCGAGAATTTCAGGGCTTTTGAGGTCTGCTTTTCTAAGATATGCGCGAGTTTTTGCAGCAGTTGCTGGCGCAGTTGGGTGAATTCCTGGCTGTTCAACTTGCTGGTATAGTACTGGGCGAGCAATTCCTGGGTAGAAGGGACTGGTGCCGGGGTGTGGTCAAAAGTAGTTGTAGAGGATCCCCCCAAACCCCCCTTAAAAAGGGGGGCTTCCGGAAGCCCCCCCTTTTGGAAGGGGGGGTTTGGGGGGGATCCGGCGGCTGAGGAGGCCCTAGAACTATCAACGGGTTTTGACCACACCCCTGCGCCCCAACCCATAACTGTATATCCCTCTTGAGTCCAGGCCGGATGAAATTGCCCTGTTTCTAGGGCCTGCAACCAGAATTGCCAGCATTTCCACAATTGCTGCCAGTCTCCATCTGTGAGAGTATCTGTAGGTTTATTTGGCTCTAAAAGAGCTGCTGCGACCATTGATTTTACCAGGGTTGGACTCAGTCCGCGATAGCATTTGAGCAGTTGACGCCACAGCGGTCCGGGAACTAATGCCACTCGCTCTTGCCAGCGACCGAAAGATTCGTTCAAACTGGGAATAGCATTGGTCAGGGCTGGTGGTAGTGAGTAGGGCTGACCGGTGAGAATAGGACGGACGCTGGATTTTTCTTCGCTTACCTGGTGGGCAACGGTGACGATCTGGTTTTGCTGATTGGTTAAAATGACGTTACTGTATTTGCCCATGATCTCTACGTACAGGTGCCAGAGGGCTGGTTCTCCCGGACGCTTGGCAAATTGCAGGTCTAGGGCCCTTTCCCAAGGTGCAACCGGTTCGATGGCCACCCAGGCGAGACCATTCAGTTGATGTCGCAGTTGGTCGCTAAAGGTAAAGGTATCGGGTATTTTCGGCGGTGGGTCGCCGATGCATATATGTGCCGCTTGGGGATGCCAGCAGATATTTAGCCAACTTCGCCCCTTCAGGGTTCGCAATGCTAGGGCGATATTGTGCCGATCGCGCTGATAGACTGTTTCTAGTCTGGCGGGCACCAGGCGATCGCGCAGTTCGGCACAAGCAGCAATTAGGGTAGTAAAGTCAACGGGTTGCACGGCGAGTATTACCTAAGACAGCAAAGAATGCTTCTCCATCATATAGGTTTGTAGTAAAGACTTTAGTCTTTTCCGTTTGTCGCGATGGGTGCATCTCATCGCAAGCGTTGCCCGAACCCTAAAGGGTCCAGCTACATGAACAAAGCCCGCCTGCGCGGGCTAAATTACATCTATTATCAATGTAGCTTTGCGTGCATTGAGATGCACCCGTCGCGATCCGCCTCAACAGATAGGTTTGTAGTAAAGACTTTAGTCTTTTCCGTTTATCGTGGGCATCCTAAACAATGAGGTCAAGTTTAGTATTATCGAACCCGACATTCACGAATTCAGTAATAACCCCATCCAGTCCGTCACCAGAGAAGGTAACTGTATAGTTCCCAGGTGGCACCTGCACCTGATAGCCACCAGCAGTCATCGTCCTGGTAGAAAAGGAACCATTAGAACCGCTGATGTTGACATTCACGTTTCCGAGTCCTTCGCCGCTGTCGTAGAAATTGTCAAAGTCAGCATCTGCAAATGCTACTCCCAACAACCAGGGGTTGCCAAAGTTGAAGCGGGAGCCAAAATTCTGGACGACCACCAGGGGACCGACGCTAGTATTGGGGTTATTTTCAGGTCGGACATCAATACCCACTTCCCGGTAATTCCTGCTCATCATAATATTGCGGTGACTGGGCGGGTTTTGGATCCCCGTCACGCTGTCATCCCAGTCGATCGCCAACCCCGCGTGACCGTAGAAGACAGACTCTGAGAAAGCAAAGATATTCTCAGCATAGCCAGAAACATTATTATACCCAGCATTAGCAATTCGCTGACCTAGATCCGGCTCCCCAGGGAGTTGGTGGGACTGTTGGTCCCAAGCAATTATCTGCTGACCGTGACCCCTAGCAGCATTTTGCAGTTCTGGAGACCAAGCAAGTGGCGCAGCTGAAGTAAGATTGCTCCACTGGGATGCCAATAGATTAACATCAACATTGAAGAAATTGAGCGCCCTGTTGACATCAGCATCTCCTGAATTTACCAACCTATTCAACTCTCCGGCAGGGTTCATGCGCATGCGGTTGAGCAACTCCAGCATTTCCTGCTGTTGTGACGTCGGCGGCCCCATGCTGATGCCAGAACTGATGGGTTGGGCATCTACAATTGTCAAAGTAGCAGTATTTTGCGTCCCCAGACCTGCCCGACCCCTAGGGTTACTCAAACGCAAGTTGACAGTCTCGTTCCCCTCAACTGCATTATCATCCCGGATGGAGATAGTGAACGTTTTGCTCGTTTCTCCATCAGCAAAATTTACGAGTCCTGATGCCGACAAATAATCCGATCCTGCTCTAGCCGTGCCATTGAAAGTGCTATAATTGGCGCTAACTGCACCATCGCTACCGCCCGATCGCCTGACTGTAATTGTCGCACTGACTCCATTCTCGCTGACATTGTAGGTTGCTTGAGAGAATGCCAATGTGCCTGGGTTTGATGGTGGCGGGGTCGGTGTCGATATTGGTGTCAGGTTCGTGGTGAAATCATTGCGATCGATCTCCCAAGGGTTAACATTTTCTAATCTTGCCAATACTTGACCGTTGCGCCGAATAATGGTGTCTCCTGCATTAACACCAGATATCTGTAGCTGATTAAATGTTAAGTTATCTGATAGCCCGAGCAAATCTTCTCCCTTAGTAAAGTCAGTAATAATATCTTCTCCCGAACTGAGCACAAAGATATCTCTGCCCGGACCTCCTGTTAATGTATCTCTGTTTTGGTCTCCATCCAGAAGATCGTTACCGCTTTCACCATCAAGCTGGTCATTACCCGGACCCGCCCTAATTATATCATCACCGTCGCCACCATCGATCGAGTCATTACCCGCGCTAGCAATCACCAGGTCATCTCCCTGAAAGGGAAACACGAGGTCATTTCCAGCTCTAGCGACTATGATGTCATTCTCTCCTGTACCTGTGATCGCGTCATTTCCAGATGTGCCATAAATTATATCATCCATTTTTTTACTCCAGTAGTTATTAATACAGCTTTTTCTATCTTTAATTGATAATTACTCTTGTCAGTCGCCTTGCCGCCCACCAGTTCTGTTGTCAATTTTTACTATTGTTAGTGCTTCTCAGACAATAATAAAATTAGCGGCTGTCAGGTCGGTATTAGCAAAAATTTTGATCTGGTTTCCAGGGCTGAGGGTGACGACTGCAAACCGCCCTCCGCCAATAATATTACCTTGTGTCGTAATTGCTTCTATGGCCTCTTCTCCGGTAGTAAAACCTAGCTCACCTGCTAGGGCGATCGCATCTTCAGCGCTATTAAAGTCATTAATACTGTCTGCGCCATTGTTGGCAGCAAAGAAAAATGTATCTATTCCCTCCCCACCGATGAGGATGTCATCGCCGAGACCACCATTGAGAGTATCGTTACCTTCTTCGCCAAAGATCAGATCGTTACCCTCCCCACCATTGAGCAGATCGTCCCCCCGATCGCCTTGAATTTGGTCGTTGCCAGCTAAACCGTCGATCGTATCGGCTATAATGCTGCCGAAGATGGTAACGTCATCTCCGGGAGTGGCGATCGGGGGCGTTTCCCCTTGGGTTGTAAAGCCCGATATTTCATAGCCAATATCCGCCAACAGGGCCAAGTCAACCTGAGTTGGTAATTTGCGCGTTCCCGTAGTGCTTGTGGGGTCCATCAGCACGGTATTATTCTCAAACCCCTCTTGGACGTGAAATAAATCACTTTCTAGAGGAATGGGATCGCCTCCATTAACAGCTAAAGCATTAAAACCATCAAAAGCTGCTCCCGCAGCTATTTCTCGGAAAATATCAGCAGTGCCAATGCCCAAAATATGTCCGATCTCGTGCAAAGCGGTAGTAATAAAGTCGCTTTGTCCGAAAGGAATGTCATCATCTGTATCGGGGGTGGGGTCGAAAAACCAATTCGCATCGGTATCGAAGGTTATACTTCCCACCCAAGGTTCAAAATTGCTGCCTTCGAGTCTGTTGGAGAAAATACTCCCGGCAGCATTCACGCCATCCGGTCCCGCTTGGGCTAGAGTATTGCCAGGGAGCGATCGGGCCCCGACAAAGATCAGCAGATCGTCAATTTCCGCATCCAAGACCAGCATTTCCGTCTCCTCTGTGGTGGGATTTTCCACCGCAAAGGAGATTTCCGCTGGCACGTTGGTAAAATCATCTTGGATAAAACTCTCCCAGATCTGGGCTACCGCTGCTAATGCCGCCCGGCGATCGGGGTCATCGAAAAATCCCGTGCTATCAAACCGATAGTCTAATTCTATGTTAAAGCCGCTACTCTCCGATTGTTCCAGAAAAGATGCGATCGCCTCTCCCGTCGTCCGGGTAGCATTTGGGCCGATCGCGCCATCAACCAGAGCATCATCTCTAATTCCAAACAGATAACGGATAATTAGGATACCGTCCGTCAGGGCATCTGCCAACCCATTGCCATCCACATCCAGCAAGCTATCCCGCAACCCATCCAAGTGTGCTACAATATCAGTTGCATCACGGATAGCACTATCACCGATCGCATTTTCCGTCAGGGCATCACCTGCGATCCCAAACAGATAGCGAATAATTAGGATGCCGTCTGTTAAGGCATCTACTATTCCATTTTGGTCTATGTCCAAATTACTGCTCTCGCCCGCAGTATTATTAACCGCCAGCGTCCGACCCCTCACTGGAGATCTTGAGGGGGTTTTGAGGATATCTAAATGAGTATATGGACTTCTTTCCATCTAGTCTGCGATCGGGGACCTTATTTAGAGATTCACCTGCATCCCTCCCTTTTTCGCAAACCATCAAACTTACTTTTGTCTCGATCTTTCCTTATTTGCGAATTGACGATGACGAAGGAATAATCATTCAATATATTGAGCAAATTAGCTCGCAAACTCCTGATATATTGCTTATTTATTGCGTTTCTCAAATTGATGTGGTATATTTTATATCGCATATTTGTCATTGCGAGGGGGGATAACCGCGATCAACTTATGCTTTCATAGAGTTAACCCCCCGCTAGCGCAGCGGCCCGACGTAGGAGGGCTAGCAATCTCACCAACCGCATATCACATTAATCTGAGAACTGCTATAATTGCCATTCCTTAGACGATCGTGAAATTGGCAGCGGTCAGGGGAGTAATATTGACATCAAAGATTTGCTCGTGAAAGACATCGATCCTGTTCCCAGGACTAAGGGTGAAGGTAGAAACATTAGCAGCAGTGCGGGATAATGTAGAGAGAATTTCTGTTGTGGAAGTAAATCCCAAACTAGCTGACACCAATATTATATCATCAGAGATATTAAAATCGCTCAAGATGTCTGCACCGCTGTTGCCACTAAAGAAAAAGCGATCTCTACCTGGACCAGCGATCATGCGATCGTCCCCCGAACCGCCAACAAGCAAATCATCTCCCGCACCTGCACTGAGAACATCATTGCCTGCACCGCCAATGAGAGTATCCCGGTCTGCATCGCCGAACAGGGTATCATTACCCGAGTTACCATAGAGGACATTATTGCCTGCACCTGCCTGGAGAAGGTCGTCACCAGCACCGCCAGTGAGAATATCGTCACCTGCTTGACCGAAGAGAGTATCATTCCCGGCGCCACCATTGACAACATCATCCCCTTCGTTTCCCTGAACTTGGTCGCTGTCAGCGTCGCCATTCAGGATATCGTCACCTGCTTGACCCAATATATTATCGTTACCAGCACCGCCATTGATTACGTCATCACCTTCATTGCCTCTAATCTGGTCGTTGCCCGTCTCGCCACTAATCCTGTCTGCTAAGATCGTGCCGAAGATGGTAATGTCATCCCCAGAGGTGGCAATTGGTGGGGTGTTTCCTTGTGCTGTAAAGCCTGCAATTTCATAACCTATATCTGCTAAGAGTGCTAAGTCTATTCTGGAGGGCAAAATGCGCTCGAAGTCCGCGATCGGGTCCATAAGGACTGGTTGACCGTCAATAGTAGCACCTTCCCCGACGTGAATTAGATCGGGTTCCAGAGGCAGAGGAACACCGCCATTGACATTAACAGTATTGGGGCCCGTAAAAGCAGCACCCGCACCAATTGCTTGGAAAATTGGGGCAGTTCCAATTCCTAAAATATGTCCGATTTCATGCAAGGCGACCGTAATAAAATCGATCTGCCCATTCGGAATATCGTCATCCGTAGCGGGCGTAGGATCGAAAAACCAATCAAAACTCGGATTTGGATTGAATGAGAGAGTGCCGACCCAGGGTTCAAAATTAGTAACTGGTCCTGTCCCTCTGAAATTCTCGCTAATGCGGGCCTGGAAAACATCTCCAGCAGCATCAATGCCATCGAATCTTGCCAAGGCCAAAGCATTCCCCTGACCCGTCGTCCCGACAAAAATTAGGAGATCGTCAATTTCCGAGTTTAAGACAATAGTTTCCAACCTGCCTGATAAGGTCTGATTTTCCACGGTAAATTCAATCCCGGCAGGAATATTGTCAAACTCATCTTGAATCAAATTCTCCCAAATATCTGCTGCTGCTTCTAAGGCATTCCTATGTAGAGGGTTATTGAAAAATCCCGTGCGATCGAACCGATAGTCGAATTCAATATTAAACTTTAGGTCGGTGCTATTGGAGGGCAACGGTGTCAGATTGCCAGTAAAATCCCCCGCGTCTATACTGCTACTGTCAACACCTTGCAATATTGCTAATACCTGACGTCCATTGGCAATAATAGTATTGCCCGTGTTACCCTTGGTGCCGGGTGAGATTCTTAGTCGATCGAATGTTAAACCCCCATCGAGTCCTATCAAATCTCGACCCGGTTCAAAGTCAGTAATCAAATCTCTGCCCGCACTGAGTACAAATATATCGGAACCGGAACCGCCAGTTAAGGTATCTCGGCCTTGGTTGCCATAGAGGAGATCATTCCCCCGATCGCCCCATACCCGATCGTCCCCATCACCTCCATGTAATATATCTCTATCTTTGCCACCATAAACCGAGTCATTCCCAGCATCTCCATGCAGATAGTCATTACCCTCGTTCCCCAGGATCGAGTCGTCTCCTGCTTGACCCTCGACCCGGTCATTGCCAGCAAAAGTTCTAATTAGATCTCCTGCTGTCGTGCCAGTGAGAACATCAGATATATCAGTACCGTTAATATCTACCATTTTTAACTCCCTGCTCTCTAGTGCCACCATCAATGTGGTTTTTCCCTCTTAGAGAAATATCCTCATCTTCTCTCTTAGGATCGGGACGTAAATTTCATTAATTTGTTTTTTTAGCAATCAATTTTCCCTACGTTCCCATCGGACCCAATACTTCTCGGTTAATAACCTGTCATTGCGAGGGGGGCTTAAATCGATATTGTAGGGATGCGTCGTGAGGATCCCCCCCCGAAGCAATCTCCCCGACGATGCCGGACAACTATCGATCTCGGGGGGATTGCTTCGGGGGGTCAATTCATAAAGCATAAATTAATCACTACGTTTCCCCCTCGCAATGACAATAAAAATGCTTAACCGAAAAGTATTGCCATCGGACCACCCTCTCGATCGTATATTTTGATTTTATCATAGCGCCCCCAAATGAGTCATGAACGCCGAAAAACCGGGTTTGGACGATAAACCCGGTTTCTGGTAGGCGATCGCCCGTTTGTCAGCGATCGCCTTTATCAAAGGATGGAGAGTCGCTTAGAATAGTCCGACTTCTACGGGAACGAAATTGCCATCGCCCATTAGCCGGTCCGGTGTCACCTCGAAAACAACGCCTAAGATGTCATTCGACGTCGTATTGATGATGGCCGTACTGTCTGCTGTGAAAGTCAGACCTTGGAATTCTATGGTAATCTCTGTTTGCTCCAGACGCAGATCGTCGGATGTTAATCCATCTGTAAGCCCAATCTTATCAATACCCACCTGGTAGGCCAAGATCACATCTGCCTGATTAACGTCAGTGGTTCCCTCGTCACTTGCCAGTACGAAGACATCGCTTCCCATACCACCTTCAAGGAAATCTTTACCCAGTCCGCCGTATAGGGTATCGCTGTTTTCGCCCCCATTGAGAATGTCATCTCCTGGACCGCCATAGAGAACGTCATTACCCGGACCGCCAAAGAGACTGTCAGCGCCTTCACCGCCTTCTAGCAAGTCCCCACTGGGCCTGCCGATCAGCAAATCGTCCCCTCCCAGACCATCCAGGCGATCGCGAACAGGAGTACCCCGTAGAGTATCATCTCCGTCAGTTCCCAAGCGCTCAATCACATTAGGTGCTGGCGTCACCGTCGTGTCTTCGATCACCAGGTTGTTGGTTTCGTCGCTTTCCGCGATCGCATTATCCGGGTCAACCACCGCCGTGCTATTCACCACCAGGCGATCGCGCGGGCCCACAGTGGGAGCATCACCTATAATTGTCAGCTCTGCACTTTCTCCACCATCCAGGCTACCACCAGAGAAAGTAATCACATTACCAGTGAGACTGTGAGTGAAGTCACCATCATCTACAGCGGTCGGAATGAAACTAAAGGGCAAAGCATGCTCTACTACGATATCCGTTGCTGGCCCCTCTCCGGAATTAGTCACTGTCAGAGTGTAAGTCAGGGGTTCTGCTTCCGTGACTTGGTCTGGCATGTCAGAGATGCTAACTGTCAGATCTGGTTCGTCAACTCCGACATCTGCGATCGTAATAGTTGC
>JBFRWI010000045.1:0-6237 GCA_051439505.1 Hormoscilla sp.
AGGATCCCCCCCAAACCCCCCCTTCCAAAAGGGGGGGCTCCGGAAGCCCCCCTTTGTAAGGGGGGTTTGGGGGGATCCGGCGACTGGGAGGGCCGCCCGAACGATCAACTGTTTTTGACCACACCCCACTCACTACCTAATTGCCTCAAGTGGGGCGATCGCTTAACCCGTATCGAACATTTATCTCATTCATCCGATCGCATTCAATTCAAAACGATCATTTATCCAGCAAATTGGTAGGTAGTCAAACCAGGCACAGTTGTCTTTAAGCGAAACAAATCCCCCGCCAACGGTTGCTTATGCTTGCCTGCTTCACCCAACGCCGCACAAGCAGATGTAATGTATAATTCATCCAAGGAAGCTCCCCCGAAGGTACAACTGGTAGGGCATTCGACAGGCATTTCAACTTGGCGTTCTAGTTTGCCTTCGGGATCGTAGCGCGTGATGCGCCAACCACCCCACCATGCACTCCAAATAAAACCCTCCCTGTCTACGGTTAAGCCATCAGGTAAACCAGCGCTATCATCATGTACAAAAACCCGCCGGTTCGCGATCGTGCCCGAGACTGCATCATAATCGTAGGCATAAATGCTATGTCGCAGGCTATCGGTAAAATACAGGGTTTGATTGTCAGGACTCCACCCAATACCATTGGCCAGGCCGATGCCATCTTCCATCATCTGTACGGAACCATCGGGGTCAAATCGGTATAAAGCATTGTGATAACTATCCCCTAAGGTTCCCGCCCAAAAACGCCCATGACTATCTACTTTGCCATCATTAAAGCGTGTTTGGGGTTTATGGGCTTCTGGATCGGCAATGAGTTGTAGTGAGGATATGGTATCGATGCGCGAGGGGTAGTGCGAGTAGCGCTCCCCGAGTGCATCGAAATCCCAAAAAGCAAACCCTTTTTGAGTCGCCATGATGATACCACCATCAGCGCGAAAGGCTACTACTCCTACCGGTAGTCCCACTTCAAAGCGTTCGTGCTTCCCTGTAGCAGGGTCAAATTTGAAAAAACATTGGCCATCAATATCCACCCAATACAAGACTTGCTCTTCGGGCTGCCAGATTGGTCCTTCCCCCAAGGTATTTTTGATGGCTAAAACATGCTCAATTTGATTCATTGTTTGGTTTTTAACAACGGGTGCATTTCAATTATATTTGCTTCTATCCTACATTTACCACTACAAAATGTATTACGGAATAATTACAAGCGCTTTGTGATTTTGCGAACATAAAAGTTCATACCAGTATAAATATTTAATTGTTGAAGAATCTCGATCGCCACTTTAGCGTGCCCTCCTAAGCTTCTGGAGACATTAATTCACCTCCCGAATTAGCATAAATGCCTTTGCATAGTCCGGCCATCCCATAAACCTCACCCCACTGACTCAACTCCGCCGCCGCCGCTACCCGATCTGGTACGATATCGGAGCAAGGTAAGAAGCCACTTCCGGCTGGTTGATTATTTCTGCCGCGCTGCACTACTGGTTTACCTAATTCACGGCAAGTTGTCAAGAATATGGATCTCAAGGGCGATCGCCAATATTCTCTGCCAGCAAGTGTTAGACACTGGCCATCGGTTGGGTTGAAGCTACAATATAGACGACAATATAGGCGATCGCACTTATATCGAACCATTTTGTTCATAATCTTCCTTAACAATCACAGCTAAGTGAAACCCCAGTACATCTAGTAGTTCTACGAGACCATAAATTTCAGCACATCCGCTTTCTGAGAGCATTTTATCCAGTTTCTCGTGGTGCTGCTTGACTAACTCCGAAAGTTTGTTCCTTTTTCCATGGGCTAAGATCAGGTTTTTGAGCGCATTTCGCAGCAATAATGGTTCGTCGCTTCCTTCCTCCAATATCACCTCTATATAACCCGCCGCCTCTTCGGGGTCTTGGAGAGATTCGATCAGAAACTCATGATAACTTCTACTCGTCGGCGCTTTCACGTCTTTCATAGTCCCTCCAGTATTCTTGAGCTTTAGTATCGCCAATATTCGCTAGTTATTTCATAGACGGTTGTTATAAGCGGTTGTAGGTTTTTATTACCGCTGAATTTTCTAATATTTGATCTGAGGCGAAACTTGAATTTGGTAAATGTACCATCATCAATCGGATAAATATTACAAAGCAGGCCAGAATACATCAAAAGGTACTCGATTAGCATGAGAGGTAGGATCAATATGTCTTCATTTGTTTTTATCTCTTTCCATTTTACAACTTTTAATGTATCTGGTTTTAAGTTGGATTCATCATAAATTATGAAACTATTGCTGTCACCATCCCAATAATATCTTTCAAACTTACCATTGTTTTGTAAAATTCTTACCGTTGGCTGTTTTTCTTTAACTATACCTTCACGATCTAAGAAGTTAAAAAACTTTCTTGGGTCATTTACGTGATATCTGAAAAAACCACCAATCTTACCAGGGACATTCTCATCCAGATAGTAATATGGAATGCGAGTAGTTAAAAACATATCCATATATCTACCATTACACTCTTCCATAAAATCAAGATATCTTGCACAGTCTTTATTCCCCTGAGTAAAAATTGTTTCTGACGCTTCAAGTAAACATTTAGCTACTTCTGGACTATCGTTAGCAAGCCTCTTTATAGCTTTGTCAACGGTTTCTCTTTTAATATACACATTATGCATTGATTTCCCAGACATTTTTTTGCAAAATTGCTAGGTATTATTCTAATTTTATTCCCGTAACTATCGATAAAGTATGCCGTGTTTGTAACCGATTTATCTGACATTTGTTGAAAGCATAAAGTTATAAGTTTTAACTCATATCCAGGAGGTAAATAATTAATCAACTGCATTAATCCCTCTAATTCAGATATAGCTTTGGCATTACCTTGGTTCGTTGGTAAACTTGGATAGAGAAGAGTTGGGAGTGGGTTTAGCTGTTCACACAGTCCTACCACTATAGGACCTGTTTCTTGACCTTCTATAATAGAATCCGGATTTAGTCCTAATTTTAGCATTTGTTTGGTTCCTTCTTCACTTTGCCAATAACGTTTCGCTGTTGTTACTCTATCTACCATTTCTCCCACTAAGCGCTCTAATTTTTCTAAGTTATCATACCAATACTCAATTAGGCGCAATTGGGGATCGAGAATCCCGTAGGTTTTGGAAGACAGTCCCATTATCAACTCTCTCTTCAAATTAAGGAGTCGAACTCTAAGTTGTTCAACTTGTTCTTCTTCAAAATTTTCCGGATTTTCTAAATTCATTTGACTAGATAAGTGTTTTGTTTGAGCAACAGGATCTTCTAAAGAAGGCATGGTTAATCTAATAAAATTTATCGGTGCGACTTTCACTGACTCTGGCATAATTTTTGGAAGTGGTGTTCGATCACCACTTCCAGGGCATCTCACCCAATAAATATATCATAGCAAATATTTTTTGCAACTGTCAAGGTATAGTTTGGAGCACTTCTATCCTCTCAGACTCCAGGGTTTTCAAGTCTGCTTCCAATTCCTCTAGATCATAGCTGCGATCGATTCCTTCTGAACCCAATAACTCGTGAAACTCCCATTTACTCATCTGAGCCAACTCGCGCGCTTTCCCAAATGAAAGTAAACCTTCTTGGTATAATCTCACGGCAAGTTCCCGGCCCATGCGCGACATTCGCTCTGCTGGTGGCACTCGTAAAGATTCTGCAATATCTTCAGAAATTTCTATAGTTAACTTGCTCATGCTTTGGCCTCGATTTTGTTTTCCTCTTACTCTTGCTGTTCGGGCCGATCGCCCAAATCTCTGCCAGCAAGTGTTATAGTCCCGACAGGCCATCGGTTGGGTTTCATGCTTCAACCCAACCGGAGGGCGATCGCCCCTATCCTCCTTGTTTCTCAACTACCCATGCAATCACCTTTTGTCCCAACTGCACCCCATCCAAGCGGTCAACTTCCCGCACCCCCGTAGGACTGGTAACATTCACTTCTGTCAGATAGCCACCAATTACGTCAATGCCAACGAAATACAAACCATCCCGTTGCAGCACCGGTGCCAACTGAGCGCAAATTTCTCGCTCTCGTTCCGTAATTTCCACCTTAGCAACCCGGCCCCCAACTGCCATATTTCCCCGAAATTCTGCCCCTGTCGGAATGCGATTTACTGCCCCAATAGGTTCGCCATTCAGAAGAATAACCCGCTTATCTCCATCTTTGGCAGCAGGTAAGAATGTCTGCACCATCACCGGATTTCTGCCTTGCTGCGTGCTGATTTCCACCAGGGAATTGAAATTGCGATCGCCCTCTTCTAGCAATAAAATCCCCTCACCCGCTTTTCCTCCCAGAGGTTTGAGCACCACCTTGCCTTTCCGTTCCATAAAATCTCGGATTACCTGCTTATCCGCACTGACGATCGTTTCGGGTATTGCCCCTGTAAACTGGAGAGCATACATTTTCTCATTAGCATTCCGCAACCCCTTGGGTGCATTAAACACTAAGGTTTTGCCAGGGTCGATGTAATCGAGAATATAGGTAGCATAGAGATAAGCAATGGTCACGGGTGGGTCCGTGCGCATGAACACCGCATCCATCTCCTCCAGGCATTGTAAAGTGCGATCGCCCACCTGAAACCAAGGGGACTGGGCGATCCAGCGTCCCTCTGCCAACTGCACTGGTGTCAGTTGCACCGACTGCAAAAGGGCCCACGCCTTACCATTAATAACATGCAGTTGATTCGCTTCAGTAATCCAGAGCTCATGACCGAGAATTTGTGCAGCTTCCATCATCGCCACACTCGTGTCGTGAGTTGGATCCAGAAGCTCGATCGGATCGATAATAAAGGCAAATTTCATAATTTCATTACGCTTCTCTTCATCTTAGCCCGCGCAGGAAGGTTGCCGCGCTGCGCTCGCAATGACATTGCTTGGTTCGTGTAGCCCCACCCTAAAGGGTGGGGGCGTCTCGTCTATTGACCAACGATTATTTTAGCAGGGGGTCTAGCGCACCCTGGGACTCTAACTCGTAGAGCTCGCTGCAACCGCCGATATGCTGGTCATTGATAAAAATCTGAGGCAAAGATCTGCCTCCATTGGCCCGATCGGCCATTTTCTCCCTGGCCTCCTCATCCCCATCAATGCAGTATTCCGTGTACTCGGCCCCTTTCTTATCGAGCAAACCTTTGGCACGAATGCAAAAGGGACAACGGCTCCACGTGTATATTTCGATCTGAGACATTCTACTACTCTCCTTGGACACGGCCATAGCTTTCCTTTCTATTCTATATCTATTTTTCCCTCAATGACAGCTTTTTTGGCGGGTGTTTTACCCATGACATCGGTCTGGCGATCGCACTTGACAAATTTACTTCTCCGTGTATCGACTCTACCGCACCCCTCTTCCACGGTTTTATCGGCCCGCCTCAAACACCCGATCGGCAGTTAAATTTAACTTGGGAAATATTCTCGATTCAATGCGATCGTTCCCTCTAAACATTTTTACCTCATATTCCCCCTCTACCATTTGATAAACAAAAATAGTAGGCTGTTTGGGGTTACCGATAAATCGTTTGCCTCCTAAACCTACATAATCAATTATCCAATATTCCCCGATTCCCATTGTTTCATATTCAAAAACTTTCATTAAATAATCATCTTGCCAATTGCTGCTGACTACTTCTATGGCTAACTTTGCAGTTGATCCCTTGGTAATGGTCGATCGCTTTTTCCACAGGGGCTCGTTTTCTAAAGCCTTGATATCGAGAATTGTCAGATCTGGATTAAATCCAGAATAATCTGAATTAATTGACTTGATGATGCATCGAGTAGCAAGCAAGTAGGGAAGTTCGAGACTTTCTATTTGTACTCCCAATTTCACGACTAAAAAACCAATGACTTGTTCGTGGGGGCCTGTGGGTTGCTTTTCTATAATCTCTCCTTGATGTAGTTCGTAACGGCGCTGACCGTCATCGGGAACCCAGTCCAGAAATTCCTCTAGGGTCATTAGTTCCGATTTCGCTATTGCTTGAGTCATGGCTTTTTATTTTCTCCTGGCGATCGCCTCTATACTACTTGTCAAAAATATTGCTACAATGGCTGCGCGAAAGTTCTCTCACTTCGCTGTCAGCCCGCCGGGGGTTCAAACCCCCGGCTAATGGGTGTGGTCAAAAGTAGTTGGATCCGATCCCCCCCAAACCCCCCCTTCCAAAAGGGGGGGGTTCCGGAAGCCCCCCTTTCTAAGGGGGGTTTGGGGGGATCCGGCGACTGGG
>JBFRWI010000046.1:0-7719 GCA_051439505.1 Hormoscilla sp.
TCAGCGATCGGCAAGGGAATAGCAATATCTTAGCAGTGAATCTCACAGATATTCTCCAACTACTAGGCCCTCAACTTGCCACCACTGAATGGGAAATCTCGGACCTTGAATGTTTCGGAAGCAATAGGGAACGCCTCTATCAAATAGCCAATACCCAAACCAGAGTCTCTGGAGAAATCCTATTACAGATAGCTACTAACATTACCCAAATTACGGAGGGCACTTTCACATGCTACCCGGACAAGGGATCGGAACCGAGTATAATCGTTCGGGCTGTAGATAGTAGCGCTTACGATGTAGAAAGCAGCGATGAAGCTATATTAACGAAATTGCGACAGCGCTACCAAAATGTTGAAGATTTGCCAGAAGCCGAAACTCAAATAAACCTACCCAGCAATTTGAAGTTTACAGAACTTTGGATCGAACACGCAGTTTTTCCCCCTCAAGTGTTAATTTTAATCGGCGATACTTCAGGTAGAAGCTATGTTTATAATCCCAGGGAAAATTACCAACTATCTTTTGCTGGCGATACCTATGAAACCACTCAAACTTGGTTGTTAAGCAGACAATATCAGCGCGTTGAAGGTCGCATACCCGCACTAACTTAAAGAAAAAGGACTTTCCGCTAAGTCGAATAGGGTGCGGTCACAATACTTCTCGGTTAACAACCTGTCATTGCGAGGGGGTCTTCCCAACTAACTATTTGTTAACCCCCGAAACAATCCCCCCCCTTGCAATGACAACCTATACCTATATTCTTAACCGAGAAGTATTGGGTGCGGTCAAAACCAGTTTGTAAAAAAGTACCACAAGGTTCTGGTGGGCGGTGCCCACCCTACTGATGCAACGACTGTAATTGGTTTTGTGCTTTTTCAGAATCGGCTTCGTCAATCAAAAAGTCTAGTTTTCCCGAACAATAATCTGCTTCAATCTCTTTGTACCACTGTTCCCAGTCTAACCCTATTATCCATTCTCTCAAATAGGCGAATTCATCAGAGGAAAGGGACTGAATTGCTGCTTGAATTTCTTTGACTCTGGTCACGATTCCTATAATGGTATTTCTATTTTATATAATAGCTCGCCGTCAAACCTGCGGGAAAAACTAAAGTTTTTACTACAAACGGGAAAAACTAAAGTTTTTACTACAAACCTGCCGAAATTAGCCCGATCGCATCTTCTGGGCTATTGCTCAGCATAACATGCTTGGGTGACAGTTGGGTGAAGAATGCTTTAGCTTCTTTATTATCAGTTAAGAGAATTACTTTCTTATCGCTTTTCAGGGCTAAAGCAATTTCCGAAGCTGTCCCCACACCCATGCCGCAGGCAATTACCACATCGGAGGAAAGCACGTTAATATTGTTGCGAGCATTGCCCAAATCCGTGATAATGGGAATATCTACTGCTGGGGAAATACCTGTTTTATCCCTGGTGGGCAGAATGCCGATCGTCAGACCATTAGCCGCCTTCGCCCCGCGACTGGCAGCATCCATGACCCCGACATTCCTGCCGCCAGTCAGCAGTACCCATCCCTGTTGAGCAATTAGCCTGCCCAGTTCATAGGCATTTTCTAGATCCTGGGTCTTAGCTCCAGTCCCCGGTCCCATGACCCCGATAATTATCTTTTTCATCCTGTGATTATCCATTTCCCACAACTTGAAAAAAGGGTGTTGCCAAAGTTTACCTTTTCTGATACGCTTTTTTTGATAATGGGAAATTATTGCCTAGTGCCAGCAGCTAGCATCTATTTCCCATTATGAAAATATCATAACAGAAATCGGACCGTTAACCAAAAAATGAACGCAGAAGAATTTCAAGTTTCAGTTATAGTGCCAGTATATAATGGAGAGGCAGACTTGCCAGAGTTGCTGTCATGCTTGCAAGAGCAGATCTTCCCGGCAGCGCGAGTAGAGTATTTGCTGGTAGACAATAAGAGTGGCGATCGCACTCCCGATATCTTGGAAGCGGCATCGGAGGAGACACCAGCAATTAAACACCTGAGCGAAAAGGAAATTCAAAGCTCCTATGCAGCTCGGAATCGGGGCATCAAAGCAGCCACTGGTGATATATTAGCATTTACCGATGCCGATTGTCGCCCCCAACCTGATTGGTTAGCAAATCTAATTGTCCCCTTTAGCGACCCCAGTATCGGAATTGTCGCCGGAGAGATAGTGGCCCTGCCAGGGAAAACTATTCTAGAAAAATATGCCGATCGCCAGAATACCCTATCCCAAAAACATACTCTAGCCCATCCCTTCTGTGCTTACGGTCAAACGGCGAACCTAGCAATACGGCGTCGGGCCTTAGAGCAAGTAGGACTATTTCGCCCATATCTGACTACGGGAGGGGATGCAGACATCTGCTGGCGAATTCTCCGGGAAACAGACTGGCAGCTAAAATTGGCTCCCACAGCCATTGTCCGGCACCGTCATCGCCACTCAATGAAGGAACTGGAAAGTCAATGGCGCAGGTACGGTCGATCGAATCTTTACTTGCACGAACTGCATGGGGTAAAATTAATGCCAGAAATCACCAGGCGAGACGAGATCTACCGCCTGAGTCGGTGGTTGCTCAAAGAATTGCCAATGACAATGGTCAAGGCTACCCTAGGCAAAGCAACTGTGCTAGACTTAGTAAACACGCCAATTGGTCTGTTTACGGCCAACGCGCGATATCGAGGTCAACAAGAAGCTAAACTGCCAGAACTAGCCCGTAAAATAGAATGGTTATAATCAATCACTAATCATCATCATGCACTCATACTCTTTAGAAGCTGCTGCGAAGATAAATCTGTATCTGGAAATTATTGGCGATCGCCCCGACGGCTATCACGAACTGGTGACGATCTTCCAAAGCATCAACCTGGCCGATCGCCTGAAACTGCGTCCCTCTAGTACCGATAGCATTCGCGTCCACTGCGACCATCCCCAAGTGCCGTCCGATCGCACGAACCTGGCCTACCGGGCCGCCGAACTGATGAAAAGGGAATACCCGGACGCTTTTGCCAAATATGGAGGCATCGACATTACCATAGACAAACATATTCCCGTAGCAGCAGGACTGGCAGGGGGATCCACTAATGCCGCAGCGGTGCTAGTGGGCATAGATTTAATGTGGCAGCTGGGACTAACTCAAGGAGAATTACAAACTTTAGCAGCCCAGTTAGGATCGGACGTGCCATTCTGTGTTATGGGTGGGACAGCGCTGGCCACGGGACGGGGAGAAAAACTCTCTCCCTTACCGGATTTAGATCATCTCTATGTAGTGTTGGCGAAATACCGTAACCTGACTATCTCTACCCCTTGGGCATATCAAACTTACCGGCAAAAATTCAGCGATGGTTATATTACAGATGCTGAAAGTTTAGCAGCTTGCTGGGAAAAAGTCCATTCGGGTCCGATGGTAAAGGCGATCGCCCATAAAGATAGTACCGAAATCGGCAAGTTACTGCACAACGATTTTGAGCGAGTTGTCTTTCCCGAGTATCCCCAGTTAATGCAGTTGAAAGCAGCATTTGAGCAAGCGGGGGTATTGGGAACAATCATGTCCGGGTCTGGTCCCACCATGTTTGCTCTGACAGAAACCGCTGCACAGGGCCAATTAGTAAAGGAAACTGTAAAGCAGGCAATTTCCGACCCGAATTTAGACCTGTGGGTAACTAAGTTTACCCCTACAGGTATGCGGATGGCACAATGAGATAAATTGCGATCTATGACTGAGAATAATCCCAAAACAGAATCTCCGACAGCACTGGAGAATATAAGTCCCTGGCGCTGCATCACTGGTGCAGTTATCAGTGGGGCGATCGCGACGGCACTTTATTTTCTCACGACATCTATTGCCCAGACTTTTGCGAACAAACCCATCCACTCTAGCAACCCCATTGCTCAGAATATTGGTGCCGCCGTGCGCACCCTGGTGGTGGGGATGAGTACACTGGGGACTGGAGTTTTTGCGATCGCGACTTTGGGTCTGTTAGCTTTAGCAGTGCAACAGGCGATCGTCCGCTTGACAAAACGCCCCGTTTCCCCAACTGATTTATGACCGCTGTTCGTAGTAAGGACTTTAGTCCTTTACCGTTCGTAGTAAGGACTAAAGTTTTTAACCGAATAGTAGGACTCTTCGTGCTTACTATAAACCTAAGATTAACCATATTTAGGCATTTCTTAAACTGGCCTTAACTTGACAGATAAAAAAATAATGTAAGATAGATATCAACTCCTGATTACACCATGGGAAGGTGTGAGTGATGAAGACCAAAGTAAAAAAATATTTGATTAGCATTGGGAGGATCGCGGCAACAGTGATAGTTCCCGTGTGGCTGATCGCATGCAGTCCGGACCAGTCGAAAAAACCGCAGCCGATCGCGATTGACGGTTCCAGTACAGTTTATCCCATTACCGAAGCCGTTACAGAAAAGTTTAACTCTGCCAATAAAGTGCCAATAGAAGTCACGGTGGGCTTCTCGGGTACTGGCGGAGGCTTCAAAAAATTCTGCGCTGGCAAAACCGACATTAACAATGCCTCGCGACCGATAAAAAGAGAGGAGATGGCAGCCTGTAAACAACAACAGGTGTCCTATATCGAACTGCCCGTAGGCTTTGACGCCTTAACGGTAGTGGTGAATTCTCAAAATAACTGGGCTAACGATATTACCGTAGCAGAGTTGAAAAAGATCTGGGAGCCAGGGGCCCAAAAGAAAATCACTAACTGGAACCAGGTGCGATCGTCCTGGCCCAACAAACCCTTGAATCTCTACGGTCCGGGGAAAGATTCCGGCACCTATGACTACTTCACGGAAGCCATTGTGGGTAAAGCAGGAGCCAGTCGCACGGACTATTTCCCGAGCGAGGATGACGAAATCATCCGCGAAAAGATTAGCAAAGACCCCAATGCCTTGGGTTTCTTTGGCTATGCCTATTATGAAGCTCACAAAGATGAATTAAAAGCCCTGGCGATCGACCGAGGCAAAGGTCCAGTGGGACCATCAGCAAAAGCAGTCGAAGCGGCCCGATATCAACCCCTAGCCCGGCCACTGTTTATCTACGTCAATGCCGAAGTTGCTCAGAACAACCCAGCGATGGTAGATTTCGTGGATTTTTACATGAAAAACGCCGCCCGAGTTGTAAATGATGTCGGTTACGTGGCTTTCTCCCAGCGCAGTTATAACTTGCTCTACCAGAATTTTTATCAAATGAAGGTAGGAACAGTATATGGGGGCAAGTCGGAGTTCGACCTAACCATTGAAGAAGTGTTGAGAAAACAAGCCGAGTTTTAAGTAGATAATTTGCTGTTCATTGACGGGAAAAGAATAAAACCGCGATCGGGGAAAAATGGGAAGCAAGAGAAATCTGTGGAATGCGGTTGCCCATTGCTGGCAAGAAGCAGTGGTGGAGGCCATAGACACTTTCATTTTAGTGTTTGTGGGCACGGGTGCGGTGATGGTAGATCGGATAGCAGATGGAGTCTTGACTCATCTGGGCATCAGCTTCGTGTTTGGGGCAGTGATAGCCGCTTTAATTTATACTACAGGGCACATCAGCGGAGCGCATATTAACCCAGCCGTTACCCTAGGTTTCTGGGCAAGTGGTTTTTTTCCCGCCCGCAAGGTACTACCCTATATCTTGGCTCAATGCCTAGGGGCGATCGCGGCTTCGGCCTTGCTACTGCTCACCCTAGGTGCCGTAGCCGATCTGGGGGCAACCCAACCCTTAAATGGGAACTGGTGGCAAGCATTAATCCTGGAAACAATTCTCACCTTTATCCTCATGTTTGTGATCCTAGGAAGTGGGCTCGATCGCCGTTCTCCTCAAGGTTTTGCTGGCATCGCGATCGGGCTAACAGTAGGATTAGAAGCCGCCTGTATGGGGCCAATTACGGGAGCCAGCATGAACCCCGCCCGATCGCTCGGTCCCGCTGTAGTTGCGAGCATGTGGCAGCATCACTGGGTTTATTGGGTAGCCCCCATTTTAGGAGCCCAATTAGCAGTGATAGTCTATCGGCAACTTTCCCATGGATTTCGGGATATAAAATAAGCGTTTAATGGCATAAAAAGAATGAAAAAAGTCATGTTTGTGTGCAAAAGAAACAGTTGTCGTTCTCAGATGGCAGAAGGATTTGCGCGTCAACTTGGAGAAGGCAAAATTGCCGTTACCAGTTCCGGACTAGAAGCCAGCAGAGTTCATCCCACAGCCATTCAAGTCATGGATGAAATTGACATTGATATCAGCGACCAGACTTCTAAGCCCTTAAGTGATTTTAACCCGGAAGAGTACGATGCCGTAATTTCCCTGTGCGGCTGCGGTGTCAACTTGCCAGAAGCTTGGGTAATGCGGGAAATGTTTGCAGATTGGCAATTAGATGACCCCGACGGGCAACCGATCGAAACCTTTCACCGGGTTCGGGATGAAATTAAGGAACGAGTAGAACAATTGATTGCCAAACTTAATTGAGCGATCGCATATAAGTAAGAAACCCTGTTACGGGGTTTCTGGGCTACTGGTTCAGATGGCCTCCGCTAATTTATACACCAGTTTTGAACCCTGTGATATAATAGAAAATGGATAGCCGCGATCGCACATGATGCCAAGCAAGGATCCAGAAAGAACATGATAACTACTGAAACCCTAGACTTACACCAACTTTTACAGTTAACTGACGAACAGTTTTACGAGTTATGTCAGAAAAATCGCGATCTGAGAATAGAACGCACCGCTAGAGGAGATTTAATAGTCATGGCACCCACGGGAGGAGAAACGGGAAATCGTAATATAGATCTAGCATTTCAATTACAAGGGTGGAGCAGGCAGAATGAATCTTTAGGAGTGGCATTCGATTCTTCGACGGGGTTTAAGTTGCCCAATGGGGCAGATGTTTCTCCAGACGTCAGCTGGGTAAGACGCGATCGCATCGATGCCCTAACTCCCGAACAAAAACGCAGATTTATTCCCCTATGTCCGGATTTTGTGGTCGAACTGCGATCGCCCACAGATTCCATGGCGAAGCTGAGAGCAAAAATGGAAGAGTATAGAGAAAATGGGACTCGCTTGGGTTGGCTGATCGATCCCAAAAATAAAGAAGTAGAGATCTACCGAACCGGACGAGATGTAGAAGTTCTCCAAAACCCGGAAACCATATCTGGGGAAAATGTACTCCCGGGTTTTGTCCTAGAGGTAGCGCCGATTTTTAGAAGTCTCTAATTTTTATTATCGCGTATTCTGCGCTCGCCTGAGGTACAAAATAATTGGCCCGATCGCTTCTGTGTCAAGAGTGCCAAGTGAGGGCTGTACCTCACGGTAAAACCGCTATATTAGGTTACGCCATTTAGTAGAGTCCGACCGCACGCTACTACAGGATCGAGGTAAAGGAGGTAATTCTTATGGTAAGATAGCTCCTAGAGCATCGGTCCAGTAGAACAGATTTTGGAGCTTTGTCATCAGGGGAGAGGGAGCGGGAGGCGAGAATATATTGATTTTCCCTGTTCTGCTCAGATGTTATAATTTGTCAAGTCGCCTTGAGTACCGACGATCTAGTCTAATCAATATATCCGAGCTGAGTTCCTTGTTCAAAATGGGTGTGGTCAAAAGTAGTTGTAGAGGATCCCCCCCAAACCCCCCCTTCCAAAAGGGGGGGCGAAGGCAAGCCCCCCTTTCTAAGGGGGGTTTGGGGGGATCCGGCGACTGGGAGGCCGCCTGAACGATCAACGGGTTTTGACCACACCCG